>JAIRKE010000068.1 GCA_031260295.1 Azonexus sp. | reverse complement strand
AATTTGAACTAGATCGGCATAATTGTTAATATAAGCAAGCGGTCGTTTCCAGGCCGTGCCCACGCTGCCCTAACGTTTGCTTTATCCGGAAGCCCTTGTGCATCGTCGATTCGTCCCTGTTGCCCTGATCTTGCTCGGCGCTTTCGCCGCTGTCGATGTGTCGCCCGCCGAACCCAATGCCGATGTCGCCAAGCATGTCGCCCGCGTCGTTGCCGGCATCCTGAGCTACGCGCACTGGCCGACGCCGGTTGATACCTATCAGTTCTGCACCGCGGGCGAGGTGGCCTATTTGTATGACGGATGGAAAATCCTGGGCCAATCGACCAGCGATCCGGTCAGCGTGCGCAAGCTGACGTTTGGCGAAAGCAACTGGGTCACGAACTGCGATGTGCTCTATCTCGGCGGCATGACGCCGGATCGGCGCGGCAGCCTGCTGGCCGAAGCCATCGGCCAGCCGGTTTTGACCATCAGCGAGGGCGACGGCGTTTGCGCCAGTTCCAGCATGTTCTGCCTGACCGTGCAAGGTGGTGACGTCAGCCTCCTGGCCAACCTCGACGCCATTTCGCGCAGCGCCGTCAAGATCAACCCCAGGGTATTGCAACTGGTGCACCGGAAGCAGGACCGGAAGGGCGAGAAATGAGAGCGATGATCAAGAAACAAACCGCGGTGCCGTCCATGGCCAGCGTCCTGCACCGCTCGAATCTGTACATCGCGCTGATTGCGGTGCTGCTCGCGGGTATCTCGCTGTTCGCCTTCAGCGTCATGGCGCTGCGCCCCTACAT
The DNA here is from genome assembly GCA_031260295.1 of Azonexus sp. Classification (GTDB taxonomy): domain Bacteria; phylum Pseudomonadota; class Gammaproteobacteria; order Burkholderiales; family Rhodocyclaceae; genus Azonexus. The sequence goes on along the minus strand of JAIRKE010000068.1, from coordinate 2,024 downwards.
GCTCGACAACCTCAAGCTGTCGGCGCGTTCCGTGGCCTATGCGGTCGAGGCGGCGGTGGTCTTCGACGACCGCGACGCGGCCGCCGAGGAACTCAATCAGATGGTCGCCAACCAGCCGGTTTCCGCTGCCTATGTATTCGACCACGACGGCAGCGAAATCGCCCGCTGGCGGGCCGAGGAAAACGACGGCTGGGGATCGCTGGAAAAACTGGTCGCCGGTATTTTTCTCGACCAGCCCGCCGTTGAGCCGATTCACCACAACGGCAAAGAGATCGGCAGCGTCAAGCTGGAAAGCTCAGGACACGATCTGGCGGTGTTCATCGTGGTCGTGCTGCTGTGCGGCCTCATTTCCCTGGTGCTGTGCGGCGTCGTTGCCTGGCATCTGTCCCGGCGTGCCAGCGTCGAGATCGTCGATCCCCTGCGCCACCTCGCCTCCGTTACCGCCGCGGCGCGGCGCGAGCGGCGCTTCGGCGCGCGCGTCGAGCCGGCGGCGATTGCCGAATTGAGGAGCCTGGGCGACGACTTCAACGCCCTGCTGGCCGAACTGGCTTCCTGGCAGGAGCAAATGCGCAACCACACCGAAATCCTCGCCCACCAGGCCAATCACGACTCCCTGACCGATCTCGCCAATCGGACCTATTTTGAAACGCGCCTCGATCAGGCGCTGGCCGCCATGCGCGGCAACGGCGGCCATGCCGCCCTGTTTTTCATCGACGCCGACCGCTTCAAGGCGATCAACGACGAGTTGGGGCATGAGGTCGGCGACCTCGTTCTGTGCACCATCGCCAGGCGTCTGCACGCCAAGGTGCGGGAGGGCGACCTGGTCGCCCGCATCGGCGGCGACGAATTCGCCGTGCTGCTCTATCCCTTGAACGACCTGTCACAAGCCGAGCGAATCGCCGGCAACATGCTCGACAGCATGAGCGAGCCGCTCAAACTGCCCTCCGACATGCTGCTGACCGTCTCGTTGAGCATCGGCATCGCCCTGTTCCCGGATCACGCCAGCGATGCGGCGGGCCTGCTGAAAAAGGCCGACGAAGCCATGTATGAATCGAAACGCGCCGGTCGCGGCATTTATTCCATCGCTCCCCCAGCGGAGCGTGAGTCAAACTGATAGAGGAGGTATCGTGATGCGTCGTCAATTATCCCTGTTATTCGCTCTGTGGCTCGTCCTGTTCGGCCTGTCGGGTTGCCAGACCCCGCCGCCGGAGCCAAAATCCGATCCGGCGGCGGAGCGGGCCGCCGCCCTCAAGCAGGAAGGTTTCGTCAAATCCGACGACGGCTGGGAATTCAGCACCTCGGAAAAATTGTTGTTCGGGGCCAACGAAGCCGCGCTGATGCCCAGCGCCCAGGAAGCCGTGGGGCGCATGGCGCGCATGTTCATCCGCCTGGATATCTCCGCCGTGCGTGTCGATGGCCATACCGACGCCACCGGCAGCGCCGCCTACAACGACCAGTTGTCCCTGCGCCGGGCGCAGGCGGTCGCCGACGCCCTCGTCGCCGCCGGTATGCCGGCCAGCGGCATCAGCGTGCGCGGCCTCGGCAGCCGGGCGCCAGTCGCCGGCAATCAAACCGCCGAAGAACGCGCCCAAAATCGCCGCGTCGTGCTGGTCGTGCTCGGCAACTGAAAAGAAAAAAGCCTGCGACTGGCGCAGGCTTTCATGGCTTTCTGGTCGAGACGTGACTCGAACAAATCGACAAAACCGTTGTTCTGAAACGATCTTTGTTTTCACAAAAACCAAGATACTCACAAATCTACACACAAAAAAAATGTCGCTGGGAATGGACTGTATCGGACAAACCCGGCATTGCGCCGGGTGTCGGGGGCGGTTATCCGGCGGTCTTTGCCATTGTCTGGCGAAGGCGCAATGTGGCACTGGCTTCGCCGCTTACCTAGGCCAGCGCTCGGGCATGACGTACCGATTCCGCCAGAAACCAAAGCAGCGGCGGCAGATCATCACGGGCCTTGAAAGCTCCCGGCGGCGCAGCAGCGCATCGCCAGCCACAGGATGCGGCCACGGCTC
>JAIRKE010000049.1 GCA_031260295.1 Azonexus sp. | reverse complement strand
ACTTGGCTGCCAGCACCGTCGTGATCGCCGCCGTCAGCGTCGTCTTGCCGTGGTCAACGTGTCCAATCGTCCCAACGTTCACGTGCGGCTTGGTACGTTCAAATTTTTCCTTAGCCATTATCGGTTCTCCAATAAGACGGGTTACTTCTTGTTAATGACAGCCTCGGCGACGTTCTTCGGCGCCTCGGTATAGTGTTTGAATTCCATCGAGTAGGTAGCGCGCCCCTGCGACAGCGAACGCAGCGAGGTAGCGTAGCCGAACATCTCGGACAGCGGCACTTCGGCCTTGATCACTTTGATGCCGCCAATCTGGTCCTCCATACCCTGGACCATGCCGCGACGCGAGGACAGATCGCCCATCACGTTGCCCATGTAGTCTTCCGGCGTTTCGACCTCGACCGCCATCATCGGCTCGAGCAGGGTCGGGCTGGCCTTCCTCATGCCATCCTTGAAGGCCATCGAGGCGGCCATGCGGAAGGCGTTTTCGTTCGAGTCGACATCGTGATAGGAACCATCGAACAGCGTGAACTTGATATCCACGACCGGGAAGCCGGCCAGTACGCCGCTGGTGATGGCATCCTGCAAGCCCTTATCGACCGCCGGGATGTATTCGCGCGGTACGACGCCACCCTTGATGGCGTCGACAAACTCGTAGCCCTTGCCGGCTTCGTTCGGCTCGATCTTGAGCCAGACGTGGCCGAACTGGCCGCGGCCGCCGGACTGCTTGACGAACTTGCCTTCCTGCTCGACCGCCTTCTTGATGCATTCGCGGTAGGCCACCTGCGGCGCGCCGACGGCGGCATCGACGTTGAATTCACGCTTCATGCGGTCGACGATGATTTCGAGGTGCAACTCGCCCATGCCAGAAATGATGGTCTGGCCGGATTCTTCGTCCGTGCGCACGCGGAAGGAGGGATCTTCGCGGGCGAGACGACCCAGCGCGATGCCCATTTTCTCCTGGTCGGCCTTGGTTTTCGGCTCGACCGCGACGTGGATCACCGGCTCCGGGAACACCATGCGCTCCAGCACGATGGGCTTGGCCGCGTCGCACAGCGTTTCACCGGTCGACACATCGGCCAGGCCGATACAGGCGGCGATGTCGCCGGCGCGGATTTCCTCGATTTCCTCGCGGTCGTTGGCGCTCATCTGCACGATACGACCGATGCGCTCCTTCTTGCCCTTGACGGAGTTATAAACGGTATCGCCCTTGGACAACACGCCCGAATACACACGCACGAAGGTCAGGTTGCCGACGTACTTGTCGTCCATCATCTTGAAGGCGAGCGCGGAAAATTGCTCATTGTCGTCCGCCTTGCGCTGCACTTCCTTGTTGTCGTCATCGACGCCATCGACCGGCGGAATATCCACCGGCGAGGGCAAATATTCGATCACGGCGTCCAGCATGCGCTGCACGCCCTTGTTCTTGAAGGCGGTGCCGCACAGCATGGGCTGGATTTCGGTGGCGATGGTGCGCGCGCGCAGGCCCTGCTTGATGTCAGCCTCGGGAAGATCGCCCGCTTCGAGGTATTTGTTCATCAAGTCTTCGCTGGCCTCGGCGGCTGCTTCGATCATGTTCTCGCGCCACTTTTGCGCATCCGCCGCCAGTTCAGCCGGAATATCCTGATACTCGAACTTCATCCCCTGCGAGGCATCGTCCCAGATGATCGCTTTCATCTTGAGCAGATCAACGACGCCCTTGAAGCTATCCTCGGCGCCAATCGGAATCACGACCGGCACAGGATTAGCCTTCAGACGCAGGCGCAACTGCTCGTAGACTTTGAAGAAATTCGCGCCGGTACGGTCCATTTTGTTGACGAAAGCCAGACGCGGCACCTTGTACTTGTTGGCCTGACGCCAGACGGTTTCCGACTGCGGCTGGACGCCGCCAACGGCGCAATAGACCATGCAAGCGCCATCGAGCACGCGCATGGAACGCTCGACTTCGATGGTGAAGTCCACGTGCCCCGGGGTGTCGATGATGTTGAAGCGATGCTCGGGCAGCGACAGATCCATGCCCTTCCAGAAACAGGTCACGGCCGCCGAGGTGATGGTGATGCCGCGCTCCTGCTCCTGCTCCATCCAGTCCGTCGTCGCCGCGCCGTCATGCACTTCGCCGAGCTTGTGATTGACGCCGGTGTAGAATAGGATGCGCTCGGTCGTCGTCGTCTTGCCGGCGTCGATGTGGGCGCTGATACCGATATTACGGTAGCGCTCAATGGGGGTTTTACGGGCCACGTTAGCGTCCTTTGCGAATTAGAAGCGGAAATGGGCAAAAGCCTTGTTGGCTTCGGCCATGCGATGCACTTCGTCACGCTTCTTCACGGCGCCACCGCGGTTTTCAGCAGCCTCCAGCATTTCGGCGGCGAGACGCTGGCCCATGGACTTCTCGGAACGCTTGCGCGCAGATTCGCGCAGCCAGCGCATGGCCAGCGCGGCGCGGCGGGCCGGACGGACTTCGACCGGCACCTGGTAGTTGGCACCGCCGACGCGGCGGGACTTCACTTCGACCATCGGGCGCACATTGCCCATGGCGGCAGTAAACACTTCCAGCGGATCCTTGCCGGACTTGCTGGAGATGATGCCGAAAGCGCCATAGACGATGCGCTCGGCAACCGACTTCTTGCCGCTCTGCATGATGGCGTTGATGAACTTGGAGACTTCGACATTGCCGAACTTCGGATCCGGCAGAATGTCGCGCTTCGGTACTTCACGACGACGGGGCATATTGACCTCTACTTAACACGATTCAGTTGAAAAGCCGGATAAGGGGCAACCCTAAGGCAACACCCTCCCGGCCTCTCCCGACCGCCCAACGGGACGGTCACTTACTCAAGCCGCTGAAAAAATCAGGCAGCCTTCGGACGCTTGGCACCGTACTTGGAACGGGCCTGCTTACGATCTTTGACGCCCTGGGTATCGAGGGAGCCGCGCACCGTGTGGTAACGCACACCGGGCAAGTCCTTGACACGACCACCACGGAGCAGGACCACGGAGTGCTCCTGCAAGTTGTGGCCTTCGCCGCCGATGTAGGAAATGACCTCGAAGCCGTTCGTCAGGCGAACCTTGCAGACCTTGCGCAGCGCGGAGTTCGGCTTCTTCGGGGTGGTGGTGTAAACGCGGGTGCAAACGCCGCGCTTCTGCGGGCACTTTTCCAGAGCAGGCACCTTGCTCTTGGTAACCTCGGCAACGCGCGGCTTGCGCACGAGCTGGTTGATAGTCGGCATATCGAAATCCTTCAACGGCCGGGCCCGGACAAGCGGCACGACGGCGATTTTGTTATCCATAGCGAAGACAATGATTAGCCTCCGCCGACAAAGACCATAGATTTTATGGTTGATCAACCCTCATGTCAACGCGACATGGGGGTTGCGTACAACTTACAAGCCCTGATCCGCCTCCTGCTCCGTCGACTCGGCGACGACCGGCTCGATTTCCCGGTCGGCGGCCTGGTCTTCGCCCAGCGCCTGCGCCTTGCGGCTGCGGTGGTGGGCGAGGCCGGTGCCGGCCGGAATGAGACGGCCGACGATGACGTTTTCCTTGAGGCCGCGCAGCTCGTCGCGCTTGCCCATGATGGCCGCCTCGGTGAGCACGCGGGTGGTTTCCTGGAAGGACGCCGCGGAAATGAAGGAATCGGTCGACAGCGAGGCCTTGGTGATACCCAGCAGCATGTTCTCGAAGGTCGCCGGCAGCTTGCCCTCAGCGACCACTCGGTCGTTCTCGGCCAGCAACTCGGCACGCTCGACCTGCTCCGACTTGATGAACTTGCTGTCGCCCGGCTCGACGATGGCCACCCGGCGCAACATCTGGCGGACGATCACTTCGATGTGCTTGTCGTTGATCTTGACGCCCTGCAAGCGATAGACGTCCTGCACTTCGTCGGTGATGTAGCGGGCCAGCGCCTCGATGCCCTGCAGACGCAGGATGTCGTGCGGATCGGGCAAGCCTTCGACGATCTTCTCGCCCTTGTTGACCACCTGGCCATCGTGCACCAGCACATGCTTGTCTTTCGGAATCAGGTACTCGTGGGCGGCGCCGTCGAGATCAGTAATGATCAGACGCTGCTTGCCCTTGGTGTCCTTACCGAAGGAAATGGTGCCGGTGAATTCGGCCAGCACCGACGCGTCCTTCGGCGTGCGTGCTTCGAACAACTCGGCAACGCGCGGCAGACCGCCGGTAATGTCGCGGGTCTTGGCCGATTCCTGCGGCATGCGGGCGAGCACGTCGCCGACGCCGACCGGCTGGCCGTCGGCCACCGAGATGATCGAGCCGACCTGGAAAGCGATGGAGACCGAGTGGTCGCTGCCGTGGACTTTCACTTCCTGGCCGGCCTCGTCGAGCAACCTGACGACCGGGCGCAGGCCCTTGCTCGCCGCCTTGCCGCCGCGCTTGTGGTCGATCACGACGAGGGTGGACAGGCCGGTCACATCGTCGACCTGCTTGGCGACGGTGACGCCTTCCTCGACATTCTCGAATTTCACGGTACCGGCGTACTCAGCAACGATCGGACGGGTATGCGGATCCCAGGTGGCCAGCTTGGCGCCGGCCTTGACCGCCTTGCCTTCGTCAGCCAGCAGCATGGCGCCGTACGGCACCTTATGGCGCTCACGTTCGCGGCCGTGGTCGTCGGTGATCAGCACTTCGCCGGAACGGGAAATGACCACCTTCTCGTCCTTGGCGCTGGTAACGTAGCGCATGTTACTGGTATAGCGGATGGTACCGGCCGACTTGGCTTCGACTTGCGAGGCAACGGCGGCCCGGGAGGCGGCGCCGCCGACGTGGAAGGTCCGCATGGTCAGCTGTGTGCCCGGTTCACCGATCGACTGGGCGGCGATGACGCCAACCGATTCGCCGGCATTGACCAGCATGCCGCGGCCGAGATCGCGGCCGTAGCACTTGGCGCACAGGCCGTAGCGGGTATCGCAGGTAAGCGGAGTGCGGACCTTGACTTCGTCGATGCCCAGCTTGTCGATCAGGTCGACCAGATCCTCGTCGAGCATGGTGCCGCCGAAGATGACCGTTTCCTGGGTTTCCGGGTCGACCAGATCGTCGATGGTGACACGGCCGAGAATCCGCTCGCGTAGCGGCTCGATGACTTCGCCGCCCTCGACCAGAGCCTTGACCACGAAGCCGTTCGGCGTACCGCAATCGTCCTCGGTGATCACCAGATCCTGCGTGACGTCGACCAGGCGGCGGGTCAGGTAGCCGGAGTTGGCAGTCTTCAGCGCGGTGTCGGCCAGACCCTTACGAGCACCGTGGGTCGAGATAAAGTACTGGAGAACGTTCAGACCTTCGCGGAAATTTGTCGTGATCGGCGTCTCGATAATCGAGCCATCCGGCTTGGCCATCAGGCCGCGCATGCCTGCCAGCTGGCGGATCTGGGCGGCCGAGCCGCGCGCGCCGGAGTCAGCCATCATGTAGATGGAATTGAACGACTCCTGCTTGACCTTCTTGCCATGGCGGTCGATGGCATCCTCGTGACCGAGTTCGTCCATCATCACCTTGGCCACCTGGTCGCCGGTACGACCCCAGATGTCGACGACCTTGTTGTAACGCTCGCCCTGGGTGACCAGACCATTGGTGTACTGGGTCTCGATTTCCTTCACTTCGGCTTCGGCGGCAGCGATGATCTCGACCTTCTTGGCCGGCACGCGCATGTCGTCGGAGCAGAAGGAGATGCCGGCGCGGGTCGCCAACGCATAACCGTTCTGCATCAGCTTGTCGGCGAAGACGACGGTTTCCTTGAGGCCGCAGCGACGGAAGGACTCGTCGATCAGCTTGGAGATTTCCTTCTTCTTCAACGCCCGGTCGATGACCTTGAACGGCAGGCCCTTGGGCAGAATCTTGGAAAGCAACGCGCGGCCGGCGGTAGTCTCGACGCGCACCGACTTCTCGATCCACTCGTCGACGCCGGCGCCCGCCTCGTACTGCTTCAGGCGCACCGAGATGCGGGCCTGGATGTCGAGCTCCTTGGCGGCCATGGCACGCTCGATCTCGGCGACATCGGCAAAGTACATGCCTTCACCCTTGCCGTTGATCTTCTCGCGGGTGGCGTAGTACAGGCCGAGCACGATGTCCTGCGACGGCACGATGATCGGCTGGCCGTTGGCCGGCGACAGCACGTTGTTCGAAGCCAACATCAGGGTCCGCGCCTCCATCTGCGCTTCCAGCGACAGCGGCACGTGGACGGCCATCTGGTCGCCGTCGAAGTCGGCGTTGAAAGCAGCACAGACGAGCGGATGCAGCTGGATGGCCTTGCCTTCGATCAGGGTCGGCTCGAAAGCCTGGATGCCCAGACGGTGCAGGGTCGGCGCCCGGTTCAGCATGACCGGGTGTTCGCGGATGACGTCTTCCAGGATGTCCCACACCACCGGCTCCTGGCCTTCAACCATTTTCTTGGCCTGCTTGATGGTGGTGGCGTAGCCGAGCACTTCCAGCTTATGGAAGATGAAGGGCTTGAACAGTTCCAGCGCCATCAGCTTGGGCAAACCGCACTGATGCAGCTTCAGTTGCGGACCGACCACGATGACCGAACGGCCGGAGTAGTCGACGCGCTTGCCAAGCAGGTTCTGGCGGAAACGGCCGCCTTTACCCTTAATCATGTCGGCCAGCGACTTCAGCGGCCGCTTGTTGGCGCCGGTCATGGCCTTGCCGCGGCGGCCGTTGTCGAGCAGCGAGTCGACGGCTTCCTGCAGCATGCGCTTTTCGTTGCGCACGATGATTTCCGGCGCCTTCAGTTCGAGCAGGCGCTTCAAACGGTTGTTACGGTTGATGACACGGCGGTACAAGTCATTCAGGTCGGAGGTGGCGAAGCGGCCACCGTCCAGCGGCACCAACGGACGCAGGTCCGGCGGCAACACGGGCAGCACTTCGAGCACCATCCAGTCCGGCTTGATGCCAGATTTCTGGAAGCCCTCGAGAATTTTCAGGCGCTTGGCCAGCTTCTTGTTCTTGGCTTCCGAGCCGGTGACTTCGAGTTCGGCGCGCAGGCTCTCGACCTCGGTATTGATGTCGAGATTGCGCAGCAGGTCGCGAATGCCCTCGGCGCCCATGAAGGCGGTGAATTCGTCACCGTGCTCTTCCATCATCTCCAGGTACTGCTCTTCGGTGAGCAGTTGGGCACGCTGGAGGTTACTGACCATGCCCGGATCGGTGACAACGTAGGCTTCGAAGTACAGCACGCGCTCAATGTCGCGCAGCGTCATGTCGAGCACCATGCCCAGGCGCGACGGCAGCGACTTGAGGAACCAGATATGGGCGACCGGCGAGGCCAGTTCAATGTGGCCCATGCGGTCGCGGCGGACCTTGGCCTGCGTCACCTCGACGCCGCACTTCTCGCAGATCACGCCACGGTGCTTGAGACGCTTGTACTTGCCGCACAGGCACTCGTAATCCTTGATCGGGCCGAAGATCTTGGCGCAGAACAGGCCGTCGCGCTCCGGCTTGAAGGTGCGGTAGTTGATGGTTTCCGGCTTCTTGACTTCACCGTAGGACCAGGAACGGATCTTTTCGGGCGAGGCCAGGCCAATGGTAATCGCGTCGAATTCCTCTTCGGCGGTTACCTGCTTGAACAGATCGAGCAATGCTTTCATGGTTTTAACTCCCGGCCCTAAATCAGTAACGTTCCAGATCGATGTCGATCGCTAGCGAACGAATTTCCTTGACCAACACGTTGAACGATTCCGGCATGCCGGCATCGATGCGGTGCTCGCCCTTGACGATGTTCTCGTACACCTTGGTACGACCATTCACGTCGTCGGACTTGACGGTCAGCATTTCCTGCAGCACGTAGGACGCGCCGTAGGCTTCCAGCGCCCACACTTCCATTTCGCCGAAGCGCTGGCCGCCGAACTGCGCCTTGCCGCCCAGCGGTTGCTGGGTAACCAGGGAGTACGGGCCGGTCGAGCGGGCGTGCATCTTGTCGTCGACCAGATGGTGCAGCTTCAGGTAATGCATGTAGCCGACCGTCACCGAACGCTCGAAAGCTTCGCCGGTGCGGCCGTCGAACAGGGTCATCTGGCCCGATTCAGGCATACCGGCCAGCTTCAGCATGGCCTTGATTTCCTTTTCCTCGGCACCGTCGAACACCGGCGTCGCGAAGGGCACGCCGGCGGTCAGGTTGCCGGCCATTTCCATCACTTCGCCATCGGACAGGGAGCCGAGGTTCTCGGACTTACCGCTGGAGTTGTACACAGTATCGAGGAAACCGCGCACTTCCTTGACGCTGGCTTGGGCACGCAGCATGTTGCCAATCTTGTAGCCAAGGCCCTTGGCGGCCAAGCCGAGGTGAACTTCGAGAATCTGACCGACGTTCATCCGCGACGGCACGCCGAGCGGGTTGAGCACGATGTCGACCGGCGTACCGTCAGCCATGTGCGGCATGTCCTCGACCGGCAGGATCAGCGAAACGACACCCTTGTTGCCGTGGCGGCCGGCCATCTTGTCACCGGGCTGCAAGCGGCGCTTGACGGCGACATAGACCTTGACCATCTTCTGCACGCCCGGCGGCAGTTCGTCGCCCTGCGTCAACTTCTTACGCTTAGCCTCGAAGGCCACGTCGAAGTCCTTGCGCGCCTGTTCGAGGCCGTCCTTGACCTGTTCGAGCTGGAAGGCAACGTCGTCGTCGGCCAGGCGGATATCGAACCAGTGGTGCGGGTCCATGCTGTCCAGGTAGGCCTGGTCGATGGTCGTCCCCTTGGCCAGCTTCTTCGGCCCGCCATTGGCCTTCTTGCCGAGAATCAGGCGGCCGACGCGCTCGAAGGCATCGCGCTCGACGATGCGCATCTGGTCGGCGAGGTCGAGCTTGTAATGGCGCAGGTGCTCGTCGATGATCGACTGCGCACGCTTGTCACGCTCGATGCCCTCGCGGGTGAACACCTGCACGTCGATGACGGTACCGGCGATACCGGACGGCACGCGCAACGAGGTGTCCTTCACGTCGGAAGCCTTCTCGCCAAAGATGGCGCGCAACAGCTTCTCTTCCGGCGTCAGTTGGGTTTCGCCCTTGGGCGTCACCTTGCCGACCAGCACGTCGCCGGCTGCAACCTCGGCGCCGATGTAGACGATGCCGGAATCATCGAGGCGGGAGAGTTGGACTTCGCCCAACGAGGCGATGTCGCGGGTGATTTCCTCGGGCCCGAGCTTGGTGTCGCGGGCGACGACCGTCAGTTCCTCGATGTGGATCGAGGTATAGCGGTCCTCGGCAACGACGCGCTCGGAAATCAGGATCGAGTCTTCGAAGTTGTAGCCGTTCCACGGCATGAAGGCGATCAGCATGTTCTGACCGAGCGCCAGTTCGCCCTTGTCGGTCGAAGCGCCGTCGGCGACCACATCGCCCTTGGCGATGACGTCACCGACCTTGACCATCGGCCGCTGGTTGATGTTGGTGTTCTGGTTGGAACGGGTGTACTTGATCAGGTTGTAGATGTCGACACCGACCTCGCCGGCGACCGTCTCGTCGTCGTTGACACGAACCACGACGCGGCCAGCATCGACGTAGTCGACCTTGCCGCCGCGCAGCGCGACGACGGCGGTGCCGGAGTCGACGGCGACAGTGCGCTCGATGCCGGTACCGACCAGCGGCTTCTCCGGACGCAGGCAGGGCACGGCCTGGCGCTGCATGTTGGCGCCCATCAGCGCGCGGTTGGCGTCGTCATGCTCAAGGAAGGGAATCAGCGAGGCAGCGACGGAAACGATCTGGCCCGGCGCCACGTCCATGTACTGGACGCGGGACGGCTCGGCAAGAATGGTCTCGCCTTTCTCTCGGCAGGTCACCAGATCGTCGGTAAAGCGGTTGCCACCGTCGAGCGCGGCGTTGGCCTGGGCGACCACGTAGTTGCCTTCCTCGATGGCAGACAGGTACTCGATGTCGTTGCTCACCTGGCCATCGATCACCTTGCGGTAGGCGGTCTCGATGAAGCCGTAGCTATTGACGCGGGCAAACAGGGCCAGCGAGTTGATCAGGCCGATGTTCGGTCCTTCCGGCGTTTCGATCGGGCACACGCGGCCATAGTGGGTCGGATGCACGTCACGCACTTCGAAGCCGGCCCGCTCGCGGGTCAGACCGCCCGGACCGAGGGCCGAGACGCGCCGCTTGTGGGTGATTTCCGACAGCGGATTGGTCTGGTCCATGAACTGCGACAACTGGCTGGAACCGAAGAACTCTTTGATCGCGGCGCTGATCGGCTTGGCGTTGATCAGGTCGTGCGGCATCAGGTTATCCGACTCGGCCTGGCTCAGACGCTCCTTGACGGCGCGTTCGACACGCACCAGACCGGCGCGGAACTGGTTCTCGGCCAGTTCGCCGACCGAGCGCACGCGCCGGTTACCCAAGTGATCGATATCGTCGATGTCGCCGCGGCCGTTGCGCAGATCGACCAGAATCTTGATGACGGCGACGATGTCGCGCGGCGACAGCGTCAGTTGCTCACGCACCTCGACGTTGGCGCCAAGCGGCTTGACCTTGGCCACCAGGGCCTCGGCCTCGGCCAGGGTGACGTTCTCGATCATGGCGCGGGCGCCGTAGGGCAGCAAGCCGACCAGGTCCTGGACAGCGGTCAGCGCGAAGCCGGAAGCGTCGGCCAGGTTGCGCAGAGCAGCTTCGGCGCGCGAGGCGAGGCCCTTCAACGTAACCTTGTATTCGATGACGTCGGGACGACCCAGGCGGCGGTTGAACTTCATCCGGCCGACACCCGACAGGTCGTAGCGCTCATCGGAATAGAACAGGCCGTTGAACAGGATTTCGACGGCTTCCTCGGTCGGCGGCTCGCCCGGACGCATCATCCGATAGATGGCGATGCGTGCCGCTTGGCGCGAGGCAGTGTCGTCGGCGCGCAGGGTATTGGAGATGAAGGCACCACGGTCGAGATCGTTGGTGTACAGCGTTTCGACGGTAGCGATGCCGGCTTCGCGCAGCTTGGCCAGCAGGGTTTCAGTGATTTCGTCGTTGGCGTTGGCGACGATTTCGCCGGTCGCCGTATCGACGATGTTGCGGGCGATGACGCGGCCGAGGATGAAGTCTTCCGGCACGGCGGTCTGCTTCAGGCCGGCGGCACTGATATCGCGAACATGTTTGGCGGTGATGCGCTTGTCCTTGGCGACGATGACCTTGCCGTCCGCGGCGACGAAATCGAAGCGAGCCACTTCGCCGCGCAGGCGCTCGGGCACCAAGGTAAACTGGACACCATCCTTGTTCAGCAGGAAGGTATCGAAATCGAAGAATTCGGCCAGGATTTCCTCGGCGCTCATACCGATGGCCTTGAGCAGCGCGGTGACCGGCATCTTGCGCCGGCGGTCGACGCGGAAGAACAGGGTGTCCTTCGGATCGAACTCAAAATCCAGCCAGGAGCCGCGGTAGGGAATCACGCGCGCCGAAAACAGCAGCTTGCCGGAACTGTGCGTCTTGCCGCGGTCATGCTCGAAAAAGACGCCCGGCGAGCGGTGCAACTGGGAAACGATGACGCGTTCGGTACCGTTGATGACGAAGGAACCATTGGTCGTCATCAGCGGGATCTCGCCCATGTAGACTTCCTGCTCCTTGACTTCCTTCACCGTATCCGGCGCATCGCGGTCCATGATGACCAGGCGGACACGGGCGCGCAGCGACGAGGCAAAGGTCAGGCCGCGTTGCTGGCACTCGGTGACGTCGAACGCCGGCTCGCCGAGCATGTAGCTGACGAATTCCAGGCGGGCGTTGCCGGAATGCGAAACGATCGGGAAGATCGAGGTAAACGCTGCTTGCAGCCCTTCATTCTTGCGCTTTTCAGCAGGAACGTCGGCCTGCAGGAAAGCCATGAAGGATTCAAGCTGGGTCGCAAGCAGGAAGGGCACATCCAAGACGTTGGCGCGCTTGGCAAAGCTCTTGCGGATGCGTTTCTTCTCGGTGAAGGAGTAAGTCATGGTAACTCCGTGAGGGTAAAGTCAAACATCGAACCTGTCGAAACAGGCAAACGCAAACACGCTCTCCTCCCTGGCGGGACGGAGGAAAGCAGCGTTTGCGTTTGCCGGTTGGCGCGATTTTGGGTTTTATCCAAGTTCGTTTTTTGGGGCCCGGTAAAACCTGTAGTACAAAACACAAAAAGGCTGGCGGACAAGCCGCCAGCCTGTAACACATCGGTCGCTTACTTGACCTCGACCTTGGCGCCAGCGTCTTCCAGTTGCTTCTTGAGCGCCTCGGCGTCGGCCTTGGCGATGCCTTCCTTGACCGGCTTCGGCGCGCCGTCGACCAAGTCCTTGGCTTCCTTCAGGCCCAAGCCGGTAACGGCACGGACGACCTTGATGACTTCAACCTTCTTGTCGCCGGCGGCAGCCAGGACAACGGTGAACTCGGTCTGCTCTTCGGCAGCGGCAGCAGCGCCACCACCAGCCGGGCCGGCAACGGCAACGGCAGCGGCGGAAACGCCAAACTTCTCTTCGAATGCCTTGACCAAGTCATTCAGGTCCATCACGGTCATGGAGCCGACGGCTTCCAGGATGTCTTCTTTGCTAATAGCCATTTCAATAAACTCCTAAATCAGTTCGTATGCGTAAGGATCAAGCGGCGGCGGCTTCGCGCTGCGCGGCCAGCGCGCCCAGGGCACGGGCAAAGCCAGACACCGGAGCCTGCATGACAAACAGCAGCTTGGAGAGCAACTCTTCGCGGCTCGGGATGGAGGCAAGCGCCTGCACACCGGCTTTGTCGAGCACCTTGCCGGAATAGGAACCGGCCTTGAGGACCAACTTGTCGTTGGTCTTGGCGAAGTCGTGGAGCACCTTCGCGGCAGCCACCGGGTCGGTGGACACGCTGTAAATCAGCGGACCCACCATGTGCTCGGCCAAGCCGGCAAACGGGGTGCCATCCACGGCGCGACGCACCAGGGTGTTTTTCAGCACGCGCAGGTAAACACCAGACTCGCGCGCCTTCTTGCGCAGCACGGTGAGGTCACCGACCTCAATGCCGCGGTATTCGGCAAGCGCGATCGTCTGGGCATTGGCCACCTGTGCCGACACCTCAGCCACGACGGCTTTCTTTTCATTCAGATTGAGGCTCACGAGCCTTTCCTCCTTTCAAGTCATCAACACGGCGGAGAAAATTCTCCGCCGCACCTACGGCGACCTGAACCAGAAGCTGTGCCGCCCGTCGCCGGTCAGCAAAAAATCTTGTTCTGGGACACCGTCTACGCAGGATGCTTGCGCCATTAAGCTCCGAAGAGCACCTGCGGTCTTTGACGATCCGCCACCAGCCACCAAGGCGACCGGCAACGGCCCAAAGTTCTGTTATCAGCCAACCAGCGTCGCCTGATCGACGCGCACGCCGGGGCCCATGG
This sequence comes from Azonexus sp., assembly GCA_031260295.1. Lineage (GTDB taxonomy): Bacteria > Pseudomonadota > Gammaproteobacteria > Burkholderiales > Rhodocyclaceae > Azonexus. Next base: position 2,164 of record JAIRKE010000049.1, on the reverse strand, counting down.
TGGCGGCCACGGCCACCTTCCGCAGGTACTGACCCTTGGAAGAAGCCGGCTTGGCCTTATTCAACGCATCGATCAGCGCCTTCAGGTTCTGCTCCAGGCTTTCGACTGTGAAGGAAGCGCGACCAATCGTGGCATGAATGATGCCGGCCTTGTCGGTGCGGTACTGGACCTGACCGGCCTTGGCGTTCTTGACGGCGGTAGCGACATCCATGGTCACGGTGCCAACCTTCGGGTTCGGCATCAGACCGCGCGGACCGAGAATCTGGCCGAGCTGGCCGACCACCTTCATGGCGTCCGGCGTGGCGATGACCACGTCGAAATCGAGCTTGCCGGCCTTGACGTCGGCAGCCAGATCGTCGAAACCAACGACTTCGGCACCGGCAGCCTTGGCGGCCTCAGCCTTATCGCCCTGGGCGAAGACGGCGACGCGCACTGACTTGCCGGTACCAGCCGGCAGCACGACCGAGCCGCGGACAACCTGATCAGACTTGCGCGCATCGACGCCGAGATTGACGGCAACGTCGATCGACTCGTCGAACTTGGCGGTCGCGGTTTCCTTGGCCAGCGTCAGGGCTTCCTGCACCGGATAAAGCTTCTGGGCGACGATCTTGCCCTGCTGGGCCTTTTGTTTTTTCGTGAGCTTGGCCATGGTTACAGACCCTCCACCGTGATGCCCATCGAGCGGGCGGAGCCGGCGATGGTACGAACTGCCGCTTCCAGATCGGCAGCCGTCAGGTCGGGCTGCTTGGCCTTGGCGATTTCTTCGGCCTGGGCGCGGGTGATCTTACCGACCTTGTCGGTATGCGGCTTGGCCGAACCGGACTTGATGCCGGCCGCCTTCTTGATCAGGATCGTCGCCGGCGGCGTCTTCATCACGAAGGTGAAGGACTTGTCCGCGAAGGCGGTGATCACGACGGGAATCGGCAAGCCCGGCTCCATGCCCTGGGTTTGGGCATTGAAGGCCTTGCAGAATTCCATGATGTTCAAACCGCGCTGACCGAGGGCGGGACCGATCGGCGGCGACGGGTTGGCTTTGCCCGCAGGCACTTGCAGCTTGATGTAGCCAATAATTTTCTTGGCCATGATTACTCCTGAATGATGAGTGGTAACGCGCTTTTACCGGGTCAAAACCCCGCTACTGACGCTCCTCTTGCCGAAACACAAGGCCTTCGGCTGGCCCTTGCAACAGGTCAGGCCTTTTCGACCTGGCCGAATTCCAGTTCCACCGGCGTGGCGCGGCCAAAGATGGTGACCGACACGCGCAGGCGGCTCTTGTCGTAATTGACGTCCTCGACCGAGCCGTGGAAATCGGTGAATGGGCCTTCCTTGACGCGCACCACTTCGCCGGTCTCGAACAACACCTTGGGCCGTGGCTTTTCGACGCCCTCCTGCATCTGCTGCATGATCTTGTCGACTTCCTTCTCGGAAATCGGCGTCGGCTTGGTGGCAGTGCCGCCGACGAAACCGGTGACCTTCGGCGTATTTTTCACCAGATGCCAGGAATCGTCGTCCATTTCCATTTCCACCAGCACGTAGCCGGGGAAGAACTTGCGCTCGGAAATGGCCTTCTGACCGCCCTTCATTTCAACAACCTCTTCGACCGGCACCAGGATGCGGCCAAATTTATCCTGCATTTCGAGGCGGTTGACACGCTCCTGAATGGCGCGCATCACGCTCTTCTCGAAACCGGAATAGGCATGCACGACGTACCAGCGTTTACTCATGATTTCTTCCAGCCCAGAACGAGGTCGTACAACACCCACTCCAAGCTCTTGTCGGTCAGGTACAGGAACAGGGCCATCACGACGACGAAGGCGAACACCACACCGGTCATCTGCATCGTTTCCCGACGCGTCGGCCAGACCACTTTCTTGGCCTCGATCACGGCTTCGTTGGCGAACACGAAGAAACGCTGACCGGGCTCAGTCCTCCAGGCCACCACGGCAGCCAGAACGAATCCGGCGAGGACCGCCAGGACACGCAAAATCATCGCCTGCTCGGCGAGCAGGTAGAAACCAGCCACGCCAGCCGCCAGAATCAGCACAGCCAGCGCAAACTTGATCTTGTCAGCCATGACGCTCACGATCTTTATAAAGAGTGGCAGGGGCGGAGGGAATCGAACCCCCGACCTACGGTTTTGGAAACCGTTGCTCTACCAATTGAG
>JAIRKE010000038.1 GCA_031260295.1 Azonexus sp. | reverse complement strand
AAAACCTGACTCAGGCAACGAATCATCCAGTCAGTGTACGCAACCTGACCGGCGATGAGGCGAGCTGGGCCACGGATTGCGATGTGCTCTACATCGGCGGCGTGACGCCGGCGCTGCGTAGCAAACTGCTGGCCGAGGCCGTCGGCAAGCCGGCCCTGACGATCAGCGAGGGCGACAGCGTATGCGCCGAGCCCAGCATGTTCTGCCTGGCCGTGCAAGGCAGTGAAGTCGGACTGCTGGCCAATCTCGACGCGATCTCGCGCAGCGGCATCCGGATCAGCCCGAAGGTGCTGCAATTGGTGCGTCGGAGGCAAGGCGGGGGATGAGCAGGATGACCAATGGGCAGACCCAAGTGCCGACGCTGGCCAGCGTGCTGCATCGCGAGAATCTGCGCGTCGTGCTGACCGCGGTACTGCTGGCCGGCGTCTCGTTGTTCGCGCTGAGCATGATCGCGCTACGCTTCTACATGCTGGACAATCTTGCGTTATCGGCACGCTCGGTGGCCTACGCGGTCGAGGCGGCGGTGGTCTTTGGCGACCGTGACGCAGCGGCCGAGGCGCTGGAGCAGATGGTCGCCAATCGACCGGTTTCCGTTGCCACTGTGTTTGACCGCGACGGCGAGGAAGTTGTCCGCTGGCAGGCGAAGGAGAACGAAGGCTGGGGGGCGCTGGAGAAACTGGTGGCCCGTATTTTTTTTGCTCGGCCGGCTATTGAGGCCATCCACCACGATGGCCGCGAGATCGGTGTCGTGGAATTGCAGGGATCGGGGCGCGATCTGGCGGCGTTCGTGTTGGTCGCGCTGGTTTGCGGATTGATTACATTGATTCTGTGCGGTGTCGTCGCCCTGCGCCTGTCCCGGCGGGCCAGCATGGAGATCGTCCAGCCCTTGCGCCATCTGGCGGCCGTCACGGCCGTGGCGAGGCGCGAACGGCGGTTCGGGGTGCGTGTCGAGCCGGCGGCGATCGCCGAGCTAAAGAGCCTCGGCGACGATTTCAATGCATTGTTGGCCGAACTGGCTTCCTGGCAGGAGCAAATGCACAGCCACAATGAAACGCTTGCTCACCAAGCCAACCACGATCCGCTGACCGGGCTGGCCAATCGCGCGCATTTCGAGGCGCGCCTCGGTCAGGCGCTGGATATGATGCGCGACAACGGCGAACATGCCGCGCTCTTCTTCATCGACGCTGATCGCTTCAAGTCGATCAACGACCAATTCGGGCATGAGGTCGGTGACATCGTGTTGCGTACCATCGCCAGACGTTTGCGCGCCAAGGTCCGGGAAGACGACCTGGTCGCCCGCCTGGGCGGCGACGAATTCGCCGTTCTGTTGTTGCCGCTGGGCGATCTGGGGCAGGCCAGGCGGATCGCCGGCAGCATGCTGGAGAGTGTGGTCCAACCGATCAAACTGCCCTCGGGTGAGACGCTGAACATATCATTGAGCATCGGCATCGCCTTCTTCCCGGATCATGCGACCGATGCGGCGGGTTTGCTGAAAAGGGCCGACGAGGCCATGTACGAGTCGAAACGCGCCGGTCGCGGCGTTTATTCTGTCGCCTCCTAGGGGCGTGAGTTGAATTTTCGAGGAGAGTTATCTTGATAAGAAAATTGTGTTTCCTGTTTGCTCTGTGGGTGGCCGTGTTCGGCCTATCGGGTTGCCAGACGGCGCCGGAGAAGCCGAAGGAGCTGTCGGCGGAGGAGATCAGGGCCCTTACCCTCAAGCAGGAAGGCTTCGTCGAATCGGAAGAGGGCTGGGAGTTCAGCGCTTCGGAGAAACTGCTGTTCGGGGCGAACGAAGCGGCGCTGGTCCCGGAGGCACGGGAAGCGGTGGAGCGCATCGCCCGCATGCTGGTCAAGCTGGAAATACCGGCGGTCCGTGTCGATGGCCATACCGACGCCACCGGCAGCGCCAGCTACAACGATAAATTATCCCTGCGCCGGGCGCAGGCAGTGGCCGATGTCCTGGTTGCCGCAGGTATACCGGCGGACAACATCGAGGTACGTGGTTTGGGCAGCCGGGCGCCGGTAGCCAGCAATCAGACCGACGAAGGGCGCTCGCAGAACCGCCGCGTCGTGCTGGTCATTATTCTCGGCAGCTGAAAGCAAAAAAGCCTGCGCTTGGGCACAGGCTTTCATAGTGGGAAAGGGACTCGAACAAATCTCCAAAACCATTGTGCTGCAATGATTTCTGTTTTCACGAAAACCGATATACCCGCAAATCTACCCGCACAATGATGGTGCTGGAAAAGAAAACCCGGCATTGCGCCGGGTCTTTGGTGTTCTAGGTCGGCACCAGCGCCTGGTCGGACAGCCGGCAGGATAGCAGGCGCCGCCCCCGATCATCGCCCAGCGGGCGTGGCAAGCCACTTGGCGGTGATATTGGCGGCCCGCTGTATGGATGATGCGCCTCGGCGGATTTCATCTGGCAGTTCCGGCACTACCGCACACGGCCCCAAGATTCAGGCCGGCTTTTTCAACACAGCGCGGTTGATCCGCTCGGTTGGCACCATCGATCCGCAGCACGGGCAGGCTTCCATCGTTCCTTTGGCTTCTTCGCGCTTGATTGCGGCATAGATAGCAGAGGGGACAATCCCCGCCTCCTTTGCTGCGGCATAGGGCGTCATACCCTTTTCTCGCATCAGGCGTAATGCCTGTTGTGTCTTGCTTTCCATCGGATTCTCCGAAGCACATAAAGATATAGCATAGCATATCTCGAAATATATCTTGTCACCCCTTGATATAAGATATATCTTGAGATATAGTATGTTTAACGAAGCACAAAACAAAACGCTCTTTCACAATCCGACCCAATCAAAGCCCGCAGCCCCGGTATCTGGCCGCTGCCAATGCACCAAGCTCCCGCCACCAGGTCGGTAAGCAAGGCGCAGCAGAACACAGAGGGCTTTGACGGCGACCAGGCTGCCGAAAGTGTCTGGAACCCGCCGGGTAGGTCACATCAAGGCAGTGAGGGATGAGAAGGGGACGCCGAGTAGCCCAAGCACCTGCCGCCCGAAGTGGAGTTTAAAAAGCGAAGCCCGGCCGGTGCTACCAACACTGCCGGGCATCTCATCACCAATCCTCTGGAGGTCGAATCATGGCAACTGCCAAAATTGTACCCGCCCCCGCGTTCAATCGCGCCAATCTCCGCGCCATGGTGCGGGATGGGCAAATCTTCGCCGTCGAGTTCATCAAGCGTACCGACGGCACCCTGCGTCGCATGGTCTGCCGGCTTGGCGTCACGAAGCATCTGAAAGGCGGGGATGCCGCCTACGACGCCAAGGATCGCAATCTGCTGACCGTGTTCGACATGGAGAAGGGCGGCTACCGCTCGATCCCTGTGGAAGCGGTGCAGCGCCTCACGGTGCGCGGCCAGACGTTCAGCTTTGCGGGAGGTGTGGCATGAGCATGACCAATGATGAAATAGACGCGCTATTCGCCAAGATGGAAGCCCAAGGGCCGTTGTTAACCATGGAAAATATGGACGAAATAGAGGCCGCCTGGCACAGCCAGCGGCGCGGCCGTCGGGCCGCGCTGGCACTGCTCACAAAGCCTTGGGCACAACTGTGTCAGCAAGTGATCGAGGATCGAGACTTTGCCGTGACGGTGGCGCAAGTCAAGATGGTGGCCGATGAAGCGGAAATGTACAAAGGGCTGGCCGAATTGATGAAAACGGCAAGCACTTGGGCCTTGATGGCACTGGCAAGCCGGGATGATATGGTTGAGGTAATCGCGGAAGCGAAGGCGGCTGCATGATTGCTACAACCGGCCCAGTCGTCATCTTGCCGCGCGCCGACCGTGCGCAAGATGATCTGGTATGGCACTTTCACTATCAACAAGCTCGGCAAGATTCCGATCAAGCAAATCGATCAGGCGCTAGCGGCGACCTAGAACCCACAAACCCGGCACCATGCCGGGTTTTTTTCGTTCAAAGCCCCGGCCATCGGACCCGGCCGGTTCTCGGGTCGGGATCATCCTCAAGGGGGGCGAAGCCTTCGCAGCGGCGCAGCAGGTCGGGGATTTGTTCATAGCCGCTTGACCAGGTCGGACAGCCGGCAGGCCAGCTTCACAACCCGTCACGACTCTTCTTCAATCTCCGGTACCTCGGATAGCGCGGATTCGACGGTCGCCCTCACCCATTCATTTCGAGCCGAGACGATGACCGCATCGATGACACCGAATGCTTCCTGCGGCAAACCGGGAATTTCCTTCCTCATCCTGGCCGGCAACATGTCCATCCGCTCCACCACGGCGGCGCTGGCGTTCGACAGCACCTTGGTGATCAACTCAATCGGCGCGTACTCGCCTCGCAACACTGCGTTTTTTATATCTATCCCTTCACGCTGCGACCGCGCCAGCGCCGCCCGTTCCTGAATCAGATCAAGGCCGCCGTCCTCTGATTTGCGGCCGGCGGCAACCTCCCGCAAGTGGCGAATGTAGGCAATGCGTGCCTCATCAAGAGTCGCACCACGCTCAAATACGCCAGCATCTTGCAGGGTGCGGACATGCCGGGTTGATAGGTCGAGATGTACGGCAAGGTCAATTTGAGTCGTCATTTTTGAATATCAAGAAACAGGAAGCGGAACCCCTATAGGAAGACCATAGAACAGCGAAAAATCGGGGTGCGAATTACCCGCGCCCAGACCCTCCAGGAGTACCTTTGCTGGGGCGGAAGACTTGACAAGCAGGTGTACAGATCAAGCTTGATTTGATCCGTTATGGGGGCGGCCGCACCAACCCGCCCCCGGACATTGCCGGGAAAGACACACGACAAACCCGACAAAGTCGACAAACGCTTATTTTTTGTGCAGTTTGTCTAGTTTGTCGACTTTGTCGTGTGTCGGAGCCAGATAGAGCGCAAGTAACTGAATATAAAGTTAAAGTTAATTAAAATAGGTTTCATGGCGACAAACTAGACAAAGTCGACAAACAGCTTTGGGTTCATGCGGATCATGGTAGTTGGCGGCGCGCCCTTGTTTGGCATCTTATCTATGCGGGAAACATCGCTCTGCACCAAGCGTTCCAAGGCTTTATCCAGGCGCGCAACGGTTCTAAACCGACCCTCCATTGCTCTTTGGCAGTCCCGCCGGTTGAAAGACAACAGACCGGAAGCTTTCGACCATCCCACAATCGCCGCTGCATCGGCATCTATGGCATCGGCCCCCAGCAGACCAAAGGCCGCATGGGCATGGTCAATCAGCAGGCGGCACAAGCGGATGGCGTTCTCTGTGGCAACCAGACTCACACTCTCCGCCGCCACCCCGGTTTCCGCCAGTTCGAGCAGAGCCGCAATCCGCGCCGCCGCGCCGGGCAGTTTGCTTGACCAGTCGGCAATGGATTCCAGCACGCCGCGCTCGCCCTGCTGCGTTTCGATCTCGGCAGCGAAATCAAGCCATGCCTCTCGCGCCGGGTCAGTCATGGCGAGTACGCGCGGCTTGCTGGCAACCGACTGACGTCCATCAAGCAGGTTATGCAGGCACGCTTCATATTCCCTCTGCACGGTGCTTGGAATAGAACTGCGCCGCCGCACGTCGCGCCTGCCGACATTGCTTTCTGGCATGGCATAGAGGAAGCGAGCCAGCAGCCCGCTATCCCTGAATCGCCGACTGCTCGCCACATCGGCCAGCACGCCCGGTTGCAAGGCCAGGCCAAAGGTCAAGGCAGGCCGGTCGACATGGGCGCAGCGGTCGGCCCGATCCACCCGCATCGGCATCCCGGCATGGCCTTGCAGGAACACATCCAGGCTTGCCATGCCGCCCGAGTACATCCCGGCCATAATCAGAAAAATCCCGGCCTCGTCACTCAGCACTGCCATGCGCTCTGCATGTTCGACCAAAAGCCCCTGCAATCGCTCGGCGGTCACATCGCCGGTGAATAGCCTGGGCGCTCGCACCTCGGCGGGCATACCGGCTTCCTCGTCCTCGATCATCTGGCGGATACGCTCACGGTCTTGGTCATTCTCGGCATTCACCGCGTCCCGGGTCAGCTTCTCAATCCGCTTCTTGGCTACCAGGCGCGCGGCATGAGTACGAGCGATTTCTAGCCGCAGCCGGTCGCGTTCGAGCTTTTCCCAATGGATCAGCGGCGCGGCCAGCGCGCCAATGACCGCCGTCTTGCGGCTACCGCTGGGTAGCGCCGTCAGCGTCCAAAGACTCAGGGGTTCCGTGTAGCCGTCATCCTCGCCCCAGGGCGCAACCTCGAAGCGGCGATGCAGGCAGGTTGCCAGTACCGACAGCGCCATCATGACCGCCATCGCTGGCGGCGTCTGGGTCGATTCGGACACCGCAGCGGCCATGGTTCTAACCCACGTCGGCAACACGTCGACCGGAATCTCCGGCACCGGCACCTTACCGGGCAGGATCGGGTCAGGCCAGTTTTCCGCGATGCTGACGACGGGTGCCGCTTCGCCGCCTTGGCGCTTTGCTGGCGCGGATTCGAGGGCCGCCGCGATGGTCTTCACGACCGCGCCGCCGCCGACCTCCCGCGCCAGGTCATTGAAGTCGGAACGATCAGACATGAGCATCTCTCCCGAACTGTGGCAGGGCTACCACCGCGCCAACCGCCCGCGCCGCCGCCGTTGCCGCCGTCAAACCCGGATTGCCGGGTGTCTCAGTATCGTTGTCGCCAGCGATCACCAAGGCCAGCTGGGGGAACTTGGCGCGCAACGCTTCGGCGACGGGCAGCAGATTGCCGGCATCAAAAGCAACCGCTGTCGCATGACCGGTCGTCTGGTAGATCGTCGCCCCGGTGGCGTAGCCCTCGCAGATGCACAGCGCCGCCGCCGGCCTTCCGATAGCGTGATAACAGCTACGTTTGCGGCCACCGGTCAGGAAGGTTTTGCGCCCGTCGGCGGCGATGAATTGCAGGCTCCACAGGCGGCCATCGGCATCGCGCATGGGAACTACCAGTTGCCCGCGTAAATCCCGCACGCCAAAGGCTGCAACCTGCTTGCGGGCCAGGTAGGGATACGCGTTGTCAGCAGGCTTCGCCCGTTCCCACAAGTGCGCCGCCCGGCTGGCCGCATCGGCGTGTACCCTGGCCTGCTCGGCGGCCTGTTCCCGCCGCGTTGCGGCCATCCGCTGCGTCAAGGCTAGGCGCTCGGCTGCTGTCATGCTTTCCGGCTTGCCTGCCGTCCAGGTCAGAGACTGCCCGGTTTTCCAGCTACCGAAAGCCCCGAAGGGCTTTTCATCCAGATGCAGCACGTACCAGCCGTTACGCGAACCCGACTTGTCACCATCCACCTGGTAGCGGTGCAGCGAGCCATCAGCGATTGCCATTGGCTCGTGCATCGCCAAGCCGGCCTGTTCGAGCGCCAGCAGAAATGCGCCAACCGGGGTTGTCATACGCGCTCCGTCTTTTTAGTGAAGGCAAAGCCTTGCAGGTCGGCCACCAACCACTCATAACAATCGCCGTTAAAAACGGTAGGCGGCGGAAACGCCCCCGTTGTGATGCTGGCAATTAGCTCCGGCCTGGAATAGCCGGTCGCTACCAAAACGCTCTCCAGCGTCATGCTTTCGGCATTCACGCCCCCCGATTTGTCGATTCTGCTCATGACCGCTACCCCTCACAGCGAAGCGATCAGGGCGCGAATGTCCTCGACGCGCCAGGCGGTAATCCGCGCCCCAAACCTGACGGGCTTGGGGAACTTGCCGGTACGGCAACCTTGCCACCAGGCGCTTTTGCTAACCGGAATAAGCGGGGGAATGGGCGGGCTTGCCTTGGGGTTGCCGATGATCTGCGGCAGGCGAAGGAAGCCGGTTTCGGGGAGTTGGCTCATTTGCGTCCGTCCTGTTGTTAGTTAAGACGGACGCATCCTCAGTTGTCTGGCTGGTTTGGTGGCCTAAATAGGCGGGCGAGTTGCCTATTTAGGCGCAGGAAAGTTGGGAGAAATGTCTCGTGCTTGCTTCATCGCATTGCGTATGGCGTCATCAGAAATGTTTACACCTACAGATTGTGCGGCCCTCTCAAGGTCTTTTCCGGTGGGCTGTTTTCCGCCCGGCCATGCCGCCAGCAGCGCCGCGATAGTCGCAAGCAAGGTGTTTTCAGTTGGCGCGGGTGCCTTGGGTTTCTCTACGATTGCCCGATCTGTCGCCGCAACATGTTCAGGGAACAGAAATAGCGGGCGCTCGCCGATTGATTCGGCATACGCCCTCAGAGCGGCCAGCGTGAACCGAAGGACAGGGGGTGGTGTGAAGCGAGCCTGCCCACCCCCTGTAAAACATTCACGTCGCCACTCAGGCGACCCAAGGCCGTCATTTGCTTGCCTTGGCGCTTGCCTTGGCTGCTGCGGAGGCGCAATAGGCCGGACGTATTCGATTTCGCCTCTTTCGGAGGCAGCCTGAATCAGACTTACCCATCCTTCCATAGCCGCACTTTGCTCTGCATAGCGTTCTTTCTGCACCTTGTACGTCAGATTCAACGGCATAACGGCCCATAAACAAGATGCCTCATGCAAGGTAAGGGTGTCCTTGTGCAGGTAAGGGGTCATCCAATCGGGTATATCCGTTGCCGGTAAATTCTCATCCATCACGCGCCCTTTCACGCATCCCCCTTGTTCGGATGCCACGCCAGCCGGGTAAGGGCGACCCGGTTTTCTCCCCGTCGGGATAGGCGCGGCAAAACCTCTCAGCCTGTCGCCTGCCGTAGCGGAATCACATCCGCCCCCGCCTTCAGCTTGTCAAGGTAGTCCGCCCAGGCTTGCATCATCGCCACCCGTTCCTTGATGAACTTCGTCCGGTTGTACGCCGCCCCCAGTACGTCCGGCACCTTGTGCGCCAGTTGATGCTCGATCACTTCCGGCTTCTGGTGCAGTTCTTCATGCAGGATCGTCCGCGCCATCGCCCGGAAGCCGTGGCCGGTGATTTCGGTTTTGGTGTCAAAGCCCATGCGCCGTAGCGCGGCATTGACCGCTGCATCGCTCATCGGCTTCTGTGGATCGCGGCCGGGGAACACATAGCGTCCGGTGCCGGTCAGTGGGTACAGTTCCCGCAGCAAGGCCACGGCTTGCCGGGACAGCGGCACCAGGTGTTCGGTCTTGGTCTTGCTGACGTGGTAGCGCCACTCTGCTCGGTCAAGATCGATGCCTGACCATTCCGCTTGCCGTAGCTCGCCGGGCCGGACGAATACCAGGGGGGCGAGTAGCAGCGCTGTCTTGACGATCATGGTTCCCCGGAAGCCATCGAAGGCCCGCAGCATTTCGCCTGCTTCCTTGGGGGTCGTGATGGCCGGCATGTGCTCGGTACGCACAGAAGGAATCGCCCCCTTCAAGCTCAGGCATGGATCACGGTCGGCCCGGCCGGTGGATTCTGCGTAGCGGAAGACTCGGCTGATTTCGCTACGCATCCGGTGCGCCGTGTAGCGTGCTCCCCGTTCGTCGGTACGCCGTAGCACGGCCAGGATGTCGGGGGCGGTGATGTCGGCAATCGGCTTGCCGCCGATCCACGGGAAAACATCCTTCTCCATGCGGGCCAGTGTCTTTTTGCTTTGTGCCGGCTCTACGGTATCTCGCCTGGATTCAAGCCATTCGCGGCAGATCACTTCAAATGAATTGGCAGCCCGCTCGGTCTTGGCCGCCTTCTGCGCCTTCTTCGCTGCGCCGGGGTCAATGCCATTCGCCAGCATCTTGCGGGCTTCGTCGCGTCGGTGGCGGGCATCGGCCAGTGTGATTTCAGGGTACGAGCCAAGCGCCAGCGTCTTTTGCTTGCCCTCGAAGCGGTAGCTCACCCGCCACAGCTTGCCACCGGACGGCGAGACCAGAAGGAACAGCCATCTTTCATCCGAGAGTTTGTAGGGTTTCTGGCCGGCTTTGGCCGTCCTAACCTTGGCATCCGATAGCGCCATTGATGGTCTCCGTTTCCGGTTGATGGTCTCGTATGTAAAAACGTACCATCAAAAAACGCGGATTACAACGGACTTACCCGGACTGCTACGGATAAGAAAAAGGCCGAAACCCTTGTGATTACTTGGGATTTCGGCCTTTATCGGACTGCTTTGGACTATTCTTTGGTGCCGGGAAAGGGACTCGAACCCTTACACCTTGCGGCGGCGGATTTTGAATCCGCTGCGTCTACCGATTCCGCCACCCCGGCACAGGAAGCGCGGATTATCCCTGAATCACTGGCGCGGTTCAAGCGCCTCGGCGCATGGAAAGCTGCGCGCTAGCGCGCCGGCGATGATGGTCGCGGTGCTGCTGTCGTCCGCCGGCAGCCGTTCGAGCTGGTTGAGTACGGCGCGCACCAGGCGTTGCGACAGATGGTCATCCTGCGGCAGGCAGAAGGCATTGAGGCGGACGCCGATCTTCTCGGCCAGGTAATCGCTGATCGCGTAGCCGTCGACGAAACCGGCGACATAGGCAATGCAGCGGGTGCTGCGGATGGCTTCATACGGATCGCTGCTGCGTTGTTCCTGGTACAGCGCCTCGGCGGCTTGGCAGTCGCCGCGCAACTCGGCGCTGGTGTAGGCCAGGGCGGAACTGGCGGCGCCGAGCGCGGCGAGTAGGAGCAAAGCCGCTTTCACGTCCGCTCGAACCAGTTGAGTTTCTCGTGCAGGCGGACCACGGTGCCGACGACGATCAGCGCCGGCGGCTTGATGCCCGACTCGGCGATGCACTGCGGTAGTGTGCCGAGCGTGGCCAGCAAGGTCTGCTGGTCGGCTTGGGTGCCGTTGCGGACGACGGCGGCCGGTGTCTGCGCCGGCAGGCCGTGGGCGATCATCTGGCGGCAGATGTCGGCGGCGGCGCCGATACCCATGTAGAAGACGACGGTATGGTTGGGGCGAGCTAGGGCCGGCCAGTCGAGATTGACGGTGCCGTCCTTGAGATGGCCGGTGACGAAGGTGACGGCCTGGGCGTGTTCGCGGTGCGTCAGCGGAAAGCCGGAATAGGCGCCGCAGCCGGCAGCAGCGGTAATGCCGGGAACGACTTCAAAGGGAATGCCGGAGGCGGCCAGGATTTCCAGCTCCTCGCCGCCGCGACCGAAGATGAAGGGGTCACCGCCCTTGAGGCGAATGACGGACAGCCCTTGGCGGGCCAGGTCGACGAGCAGATCGTTGATCAATTCCTGCGGCAGGGTGTGGCGCGAGGCTTCCTTGCCGACATAGATGCGGCGGGCATCGGGACGGGCCAGATCGACGATGCCGTGACCGACCAGGTGGTCGTAGACCAGCGCGTCGGCGCTGGCTATCAGGCGGGCGGCCTTGACCGTCAGTAGTTCGAGATCGCCGGGACCGGCGCCGACCAGCCAGACCTTGCCTTTTTCCAATGTGTTCGCGACTTGCATGTTTTCTCCCTGAAACTCGCCGGCCATCCTAATGCCCTCCCCGAAGGCTGCCAATAGCGGCGAATCATAGATTGCAGCGAACTAGTCATAAAGAACTAGTTAACTGGTCAATCGGCACTATAGGCCGTTGAATATGGTGGTTTTTCAATCAGTAAAAGCTTGATTGGGATCAAGGATGGATGATCCGTGCCGGTTCAACCTTGCGGTCATCGCGTTTGGGGTCGAACGCATTTTTGTTTGTTCTAGGAGAGGAAAGATGAAACGAAGCATAGTGGGGATGCTGGCCTTGTCGGCCATGACCGTGGCCATGGGCTCTGCCTTTGCTCAGGCAGCGGCGGGGCCGTCGATGAGCGCGGCGGAGAAGGAGCAGGCCAAGAAGGTTTACTTCGAACGTTGCGCCGGTTGTCACGGCGTGCTGCGCAAGGGCGCCACCGGCAAGAATCTCGAGCCGCACTGGTCGAAGAAGGACAAAGACGGCAAGGTTACCGAAGGCGGCACGCTCAACCTCGGCCAGAACCGTCTGGAAAAGATCATCGGCTACGGCACCGATGGCGGCATGGTCAACTTCGACGACATCCTGACCAAGCAGGAAATCGCCCTGATGGCCAAATACATCCAGAATACCCCGGATGTGCCGCCTGAATTCAGCTTCAAGGATATGATGGATACCTGGAAGGTCATCGTGCCGGTCGAGAAGCGTCCGACCAAGCAGATGAACAACATCAACCTGAAGAATCTCTTCTCGGTCACCCTGCGCGACACCGGCGAAGTTGCCCTGATCGACGGCGACACCAAGGAAATCCGCAGCATCGTCAAGACCGGCTATGCCGTTCATATTTCCCGTCTCTCTAAGTCGGGCCGCTATGTGTACGTGATCGGCCGCGATGGCCGCCTGAGCCTGATCGATCTGTGGATGGAGAAACCGGCGGTCGTGGCCGAGGTGAAGGTCGGCTTCGATGCCCGCTCGGTGGACACTTCCAAGTTCGAGGGCTATGAAGACAAGTACGCCATCGCCGGTTCCTACTGGCCGCCCCAGTACGTGATCATGGAAGGCGAAACCCTGAAGCCGATGAAGATCGTCTCGACCCGCGGCATGACCATTGATGGCGAATACCATCCTGAACCGCGCGTGGCCTCGATCGTCTCCTCCGAAATCAAGCCGGAATGGGTGGTCAACATCAAGGAAACCGGCATGATCCAGTTGGTCGATTACTCCGACATCGAGAACCTGAAGACGACCACCATCGAATCCGCCAAGTTCCTGCATGATGGCGGCTGGGATGCCACCAAGCGCTACTTCCTGGTCGCGGCCAATGCCTCGAACAAGATCGCCGCGGTCGACACCAAGGAAGGCAAGCTGGCGGCGCTGATCGATACCGCCAAGATCCCGCACCCGGGCCGCGGCGCCAACTTCGTGCATCCGAAATTCGGTCCCGTCTGGGCCACCGGCCACCTTGGCGCCGACGTCGTGACCCTGATCTCGACGCCGTCCGACGATCCGAAGTTTGCCCAGTACAAGCAGCACAACTGGAAGGTCGTGCAGGAGCTCAAGCATGTGCCAGGTAACCTGTTCGTCAAGACCCATCCGGCTTCCAAGCGTTTCTGGGCTGATGCGCCGCAGAACCCGGACAAGGATCTGGCTGAATCGGTCGCCGTCTGGGACATGACCGACCTCTCCAAGGCGCCGACGATCTTGAACGTGGCCAAGGATTCCGGCCTGCCGCCGACCAAGGCCGTCAAGCGCGCCGTGCATCCGGAATACTCGGCTGACGGCAAGGAAGTGTGGATTTCGTTGTGGGGCGGCAAGACCGACCCTTCGGCTATCGTTGTCTATGACGATGCGACGCTGAAGGTCAAGAAGGTGATCACCGATCCGAAGATGATCACCCCGACCGGCAAGTTCAACGTTTACAACACGCAGCACGACATCTATTGATGTACCTGCGCATTTCTTGATCTGCCGTAAAGCTACGGGGGCGCAAGCCCCCGTAGTATATTCAGCGTCAATACCGTATTCGCCGGCGTCGCCTGTCGCCGGAACCGACAACTCCTGTGGAGAATGACCACAATGAAAAGAAATTTCGTATCTCTGGCCGTGTTCGGCGCCCTGATGGCCGTTGGTGCTTCCTCCGCCCTGGCCGCACCGGACTGGAGCAAGGTGCCGAAGACCGATATTCATGTCTTCCACCCCGGTGTTTCGCCGCTCGAATGGGTCCAAGGTAAAGGTGAACACAGCGGCGCCAGCGGCCTGAAGAAGGGCGAAACCTGTGCTGGCTGCCATATCGAGGACGGCAAGCTGAGTCTCGACGTCAAGCGCCTGCTGAGCAAGGAGATGGAACCCAAGGGTGCGCCCAAGGTGGGTACTTATACAGTCGGCGTCCAGGCTGCCTACGATGCCACCAATCTGTACGTCCGCCTGACTTTCAAGGCCCCGACTGGCGGTGCCGACAAGTCGGACAAGGAAAACGAAGTCAAGGCCAGCATCATGTTCCCCAATGGCAAGGTGCCGATGGGTGAACAGATTGGTTGTTGGGCTACCTGCCACCAGGATGCCCGCACCATGCCCGGTGCCGATGACAAGAAGACCAAGTACGTCAAGGAGGGGGCCTTCGATCTGATGCAGTGGCGCAGCAGTGGCAAGTCGTTCGACGGCAGCGTCACCGACAAGCGCAACATGGAAGGCGGCAAGGCCGGTGCCACGGCCGAGGGCAGCAAGTCCGGCGACACCTACACCGTGACTTTCACCCGCAAGCTGGCCGGCAACGCCGTGCTTGCCGCCGGCAAGGCCGTTACCTTTGGCGTTGCCATCCACGCCGATCATGCCGGCGGTCGTTTCCACCATGTCTCGTTCGATGAGACCATCGGTCTGGGGACGGACGGCGTCGTCAAGGCGGTCAAGCAATAAACATCGCCATGTCGTCCGCTGTCATCGTGCTTCGCCGATGGCGGTTCGCAAAGGGGGCGCCGGTTCTGCTGGCGCTCTTTTCGCTGGCGGCGATGGCGCAGACCGTCGTCGAAGTACACATCGTCAACTACCGCTTCGAGCCGCCGACGGTTAGCATCAAGGTCGGCGACAGCGTGCGCTGGATCAACGGTGAGAAGCGCACCAGCCATTCGGTGGCGTTTCCCGACGAAAACGGTTTGGAATCCGAGCGCTTGTTTCCAGACGAACACTGGGAGCGCCGTTTCGACCTGCCGGGCCGCTACGCCTATCAGTGCGGCCCGCACCCGGAAATGAAAGGAGAAGTGCTTGTTGGCGAGTAGATTCCTGCCGTTACTGTTGCTGGCGGCCTTGCCGGTCCTGGCCGGCGAGACCGAGCCGAGCCCGGCCCGGCAGAAGGAACTGGTGCACCTGGTGCGCCAGGACTGCGGTTCCTGCCACGGCATGACCCTGCAAGGTGGCCTCGGGCCGCCGCTGCTGCCGGCCGACCTGCGCGACAAGCCGGCCGAGGGTCTCGTCGCAACCATCTATTACGGCCGGCCGGGCACGCCGATGCCGCCGTGGAAGCAATTCGTCAGCGAAGCCGAGGCGATGTGGATCGTCGAAAAACTCATGAGCGAGTTCCCCAAATGACCCCAATGAAACTGATCCTGAGTTTGTTCCTCACCGTCCTGCTGAGCGCCTGCGCTACCTCGCAACCGCGTGGCACCGGCGATCTCGGTCTGATCATCGAGCGCGCCAGTGGCCATGTGACTCTGGTTGATACCAGTACGCGCCAACCCTATGCACGCATCGCCGGCCTCGGCGATCTCTCGCATGCCTCCGTCGTCTATAGCCGCGATGGGCGCTATGCCTACATCTTCGGCCGCGATGGCGGGCTGACCAAGGTCGATCTGCTCGAAGCGCGCATCGTCAATCGCGTGATCCAGGCCGGTAACGCCATTGGCGGTTCGATTTCGCAGGACGGCCGCATCGTCGTCGCCCAGAACTATGCGCCGGGCGGCATCAAGGCTTTTGACGCCGCGACGCTCGAACTGCTCTCCGAGGTGCCGGCCGAATACGCGCCCGGTCAGTTTTCCAAGGTCGTCGGTCTGGCCGACACGGCCGGCAACAAATTTGTTTACGCGCTGTTCGAGGCGGGCGAGATCTGGGTCACCGACTTCTCCGATCCGCGCCGACCGAGCACGCAGCGCTTTCCGGCCGGCAAGCAGCCCTACGACGGGCTGGTGACGCCGGATGGCCGCTACTTCCTGGCTGGTCTGTTCGGCGAGGATGGCGTGGCCATGCTTGACCTCTGGCAGCTGGAGAAAGGGACGCGCAAGATTCTCGAGAATTACGGCCGCGGCGAGGAGAAACTGCCGGTGTTCAAGATGCCGCACTTGCGCGGCTGGACGGTGGCGCAGGGACGGGCCTATCTGCCGGCCGTCGGCCGCCACGAGGTGCTGGTGGTCGACGTCGGCACCTGGAAGGAAGTCGGGCGCATTCCGGTGCGCGGCCAGCCGGTGTTCGTGATGGCCCAGCCGGATGGCCGCCAAGTGTGGGTCAATTTCGCTTTCCCCGACAACGCTAAAATGGACGTCATCGACACCCTGGCCGGCAAGGTGGTGCATAGCTTCGAGCCGGGCAAGGGTATCTTGCACATGGAATTCACGCCGCGCGGCGAGCATATCTGGC
The DNA here is from genome assembly GCA_031260295.1 of Azonexus sp. GTDB lineage: Bacteria > Pseudomonadota > Gammaproteobacteria > Burkholderiales > Rhodocyclaceae > Azonexus. The sequence continues at coordinate 22,350 of JAIRKE010000038.1, read as the reverse complement.
TTTCAGCCCGCGACGACAATAAAGTTCTGATTTATGACACGGCTAAGTTCACGCGGGTGGGTGAAATCGCCGCCGACAGCCCATCCGGCATTTTCTTCACGACGCGCGCTGCCCGTATCGGTTTCTGATGAACAACACTTTCGAATTTCGCCTGCTCAACGAATTCCAGCGTGATTTCCCGCTCTGCTCGGCACCTTTCGCCGAACTGGCGGCGCGTCTGGGCGTCGCCGAAAAGGCGGTGCTTGGAGCGCTGGAGAAGCTGCGCCGGGAAGGGAAAATTTCCCGCGTCGGCGCCGTTTTCGCCCCAAAGCGCATCGGGGCCTCGACGCTGGCCGCCATGGCGGTGCCGCCGGAGCGGCTGGAAGCGGTGGCGGCGGCGATCAACCGCTTTCCCGAGGTCAATCACAACTACGAGCGCGAGCACCGCTATAACCTGTGGTTCGTCGTCACTGCCGGCAGCGAGGAGCGGCTGCAAGCCTCGCTCGATGCCATCGTTCAGGCCGCCGGTTATCCGCTGCTGGCCTTGCCCCTGCTCGAAGAATTTCATATCGACCTCGGCTTCCCGCTCGACGGCCAGCCGGGCAAGCAGGTTGCCGCTGCCCATCGGGTGGCACCGGCGGCGCCGATCGACGAGGCTGAGCGGCGCCTAGTCTCGGTGTTGCAGGAAGGTCTGCCGCTGTTCATCCGCCCCTTCGCACTGATCGCCGAGCGGATCGGCGCCTCCGAATCCGAGGTTCTCGGACGTATCGGCCGCTGGCTGGAGGACGGTGCGATCAAGCGCTTCGGCGTGGTTGTCCGCCATCGCGAACTGGGTTACCGGGCCAACGCCATGGTGGTGCACGACATCGCCGACGAACGGGTCGGCGAAATCGGCCGCGCCCTGGCCGAGGAGCCGGCGGTTACGCTGTGCTACCGGCGGCCGCGGGTGCTGCCGGAGTGGCCATATAACCTATTCTGCATGATCCACGGCCGCGAGCGGGCCGAGGTCGAGGCCACCATCGCTGACTTGCGTCGCCGCCATGGTCTGGAGGACTGCCAGCACGACGTCCTCTTCTCGCTGACCCGCTACAAGCAGCAAGGCGCTCACTATGCCTGAACTCGACGCCGTCGATCGGCGCTTGATTGACGAATTGCAGGGGGAATTTCCGCTGTGTGCCGAACCGTATGCCGAAGTCGCCGGCAAGCTTGGCCTTGGCGAGGAAGAACTGTTGCAGCGCCTGGACCGGTTGCTGAGCCGGCACGTGCTGACCCGCTTCGGGCCGATGTACCAGATCGAGCGCATCGGCGGTGCCTTTACGCTGGCCGCGCTGGCGGTGCCGGAAGGGCGCTACGAGGAGGTGGCGGCGCAGGTCAACGCGCTGCCGCAGGTGGCCCACAACTACCGGCGCGAGCATACGCTGAACATGTGGTTCGTGCTGGCTACCGAGACGCCGGACGGCATCGGCGAGGCGATCGCGCGCATCGAGCGGACGACCGGGCTGAAGGTGCGCAACTTTCCCAAGGAACGCGAGTATTTCGTGGAAATGAAACTGGGTGTGCGAGCATGATCGATGCCATCGACCGCGCTCTGATCGTCGCTACGCAGGATGGCCTGCCGCTGGTGTCGCGGCCCTATCACGCCATCGCCGGCCGCCTCGGCATCGCGCCCGAGGAAGCCATGCGCCGCCTGGCGGCCATGCTCGACACCGGGATCATCCGTCGCATCGGCGCGGTACCCAACCATTACGCCATCGGCTGGACGGCCAACGGCATGACGGTGTGGGACGTGCCAGACGAGGCTATCGACGAAGCCGGCGCCGCTGTCGGTGCCTTGGCGTTCGTTACCCACTGCTATCGCCGGCCGCGGGCCTTGCCGGAATGGCCCTACAACCTGTTCGCCATGGTGCACGGCAGCACGCGCGACGAAGTGCGTGACAAGGCCATGGTCATCGCCGACCTGCTCGGCGAGCGTTGCCGCAGCCGCGACATCCTGTTCTCGTCGCGCATCCTGAAGAAAAGCGGCCTGCGGATCTGAACTGCCGGGTTCAGCGCCTGACGCGGGCGTATTTTGTGGCTGGTGTGGCGGTAATGCAAAACCGCGCCCGGTATGAAGATCAGCAAATGGCGCCAAACCGCCTTCGCTAGTATCCGCCAGCACGACGCGAACGGAAACGAACACTGGCCGGCGGGGAACCTACAAAGCGATGCCCACGCGGGCCAGCAGGGCTTCGGACACGGCGGTGAATTTGCGTATGTGCGCCTCGGTCAATCCTTCGGATGGCAGGATGGCACGCGCTTTATTGTCGAACAGCGCGCCGCTGTGCGGTTCGATGGCGGGCGAGACCAATAGCGGCGCCATGCGGCGGGCGTATTGCGCGGGCGACGGGGTGAGCAGGCCGATGATGCCTTCCAGTAGGCTAAACACGAACTTGCGGTGGCCTAGGAAGTTGCTGCGGATATTGGTTTTGACCAGCCCTGGATTGACGCCGTACACGTTCAGATGTGGGTAGCGCCGGGCCGCGTCGAGTACCAGAATTTCATTGCCTGCGACGGTGTTCATGTGCTGCGCGAATGGCTTGTAGGCGTGCTCGGCGTTCAGGTCATCCGGGTTGCCGATCTGGCCGGTGCCCGGATAGCCCCAGAGGAAAACGCGCGGCTTGGCCGCGCTAGCGGACCGCGCTTTGCCCAGCTGCGGCGCCATCTCGCGCAGCATCACCAGCCGGTTCAGGTAGCTCACCGCCAAATCCTGCTCGATACCTTCGGCGGTGGCTTTGCGCTGCGGTGCGGCGAAGATGCCGGTGGTGAAAATCAGAAAATCTGCCGCTTCGGCGGGCAGCGCCCTGGCGACGCGCCCGGCCTCGGCCATCAGGCTCAAGTCCGCCTGAACGAACTCGATGCCGAGCGTACCCGTGTCGCGGAAAGTCTGGCCGACTACCACGACGCGCGCCCCACGCGCCGCCAAAAGCTGCGCAATGGCGCGCCCCAACCCGCCGGTGCCACCTACTACGATGGCCGTTTGGTTCCGCAGGTCGAGCATTTGCGCATCAACCGGTGGCCAGGAAATGCGTGTGTTCTTTTTCATGGTTCTCTCTCAGCCTTGTTTAAATCCCATGCGCCGCAGCAATCCGTCCTTGCGGACGAACTGGTGATAAAGCGCCGCCAGCGCATGGCCGGCGATGAGTACGATCAGCAGCTTGGCGAGCAGGCCATGCGCGGCGCGGGCGGCATGGCCTGAAAAATCGGCGGGCAGATGGCCGATCCCTTTGAATACCACCTGCGGTAAATCCGTCTGCACGGCCAGCGCCAGCCCGCTTACAGCCGCCAGCACGGGCAGCAGATAAAGCGCGTAGTGCCCCGCCGCCGTCAGCTGATTCCACGCGACGCGCGTGCCATACGCCGGGGGTGGATGGGCCGTCTTGAGCCGTACCGCCAGTCGTATCAGCGTCAGGATCAGAATCAGATTGCCTGCGGCCATGTGGTTGCGCAGCGCCAGCAGCTTTTCTGGCATGTCGTTGGGTGTGTGTTTGAGAAAAGTGCTGCCGAGTCCAAGCTCCACCACCATCAGCAGTGCCAGTAGCCAATGCAGGGCGACCAGGGCGGCGTGGTAGCGTTTGACGGTCATGGCCGTTTGCTTGTTCATAAGGATTTTCCACGTATCGAGTTGAGGGTGCGGGCAATCATCCCTGTTAATCATTTTGGGATAAAGACAGTAAAATCGAAATTACTGATCCATATGTGGAGCAATTCAGGTGGAACATCTCAATGACATGGCCCTGTTCGTTGAGGTCGTCAAGGCCAAGGGTTTCCGTGGTGCTGCTGAGGCGACCGGGGTGCCCAATTCGACGCTGTCGCGGCGCATCGGGGCGCTGGAAAGGTCCATCGGGTTGCGCCTGCTGCATCGCACCACGCGCAGGATCGAGCTGACCGAGGCGGGGCGGATCTATTTCGAGCGTTGCCAGCGCATCGTCGATGAGGCGCGGCTGGCGCATGAGCAGTTAGGTGAAATGCTGGCCCAGCCCGGTGGCGTGCTGCGCGCCTCGCTACCGGTGGACTTTGCCGTGGGCTATCTGGCGCCGCTGATCGCGGAGTTTGCGCAGCTGTATCCGGGCATCAGCTTCGAGTTCGACCTCAGCCCGCGCCGGGTCGATCTGGTCAGCGAGCCGTTTGACGTGGCGATCCGCATGGGCCGGTCCGAGGATTCGCAACTCATCACGCGCACACTGACCACGCTCACTCCCCACCTGTATGCCTCGCCCGGCTACCTCGAGCGCGCCGGCGAGCCGCGTCAGCCCGCCGAACTGGAGCAGCATCAATGCCTGGGCGTGGTGAACGCGGATGGGTGGACTTTGCACCACGGCAAGAAAAGCGTCACGGTGCAAACCAGCGGGCGCTTCAGGGTCAACAACGTTGGCATGATCCGCCGCCTGGCCACGCTGGACATGGGCCTGATGCTGATGCCAGAACAAGTCGTCGCCGACGAACTGGCCAGCGGCCAACTACGCCGCGTACTGCCCGAGTGGCACGGCGCCCCGATCTCCGTCCATGCCCTGACCGAAACCCGCCTGCTGCCGGCCAAGACGCAACGCTTCATCGAATTTTTGCGCGAGCGACTCAACGCTTGAGTCACATCAGTCCCTGAGCATGTCACCATCGCAATGTGCCCGTGCGGTGTGCGTTGCAGGTTGCCCTGCTGGGAGCGAAAAAGGTCGGCTGCGAATTAGTTTTGCAGTGAAGAGCAGGACGCCGTCGCTTCGGCCTCGCCGATACGTCGGGCGATGTGGGCCAGCGCCTCCTCCACTTGATCGATCAGAACCAGGCACAGGTCGCCTTTTTGCAGGTGCTGCAAGGCTGTATCGATGGCGGCGAACTCACCATCGATGGCCTCGACGTGCTTGACCCGCTTGCTGTTGGCCAGGCCGTCGCGTAGCAGGGTGATCACCTCGCCGTCGGCGCGGCCGCGCTGGCAGGCGTCTTGGTAGAGGATCACGTTGTCGAAGGCGGCGCCGAGGATTTCCGTCTGCTGGCGGATGTCTTCATCGCGCCGGTCGCCAGCGCCGCTGATGACCACCGCGCGGCGGGCCGCCGGCATGCTTTCGACGGCCTTGACCAAGGCCAGCATGGCATCCGGATTGTGGCCATAGTCGGCGATCAGCGTCGCGCCCTGGTAGTCGAAGACGTTGAAACGACCAGGTGCGGTCGCCGCATCGCTGACGAAGCCGGCCAGTGCCTGCTCGATGCTCGCCCAGTCGTAGCCGAGCGCCCAGGCGGTGGCGACGGCGGCCATTACGTTCTCGATCTGGAAGCCGATCGTGCCGTTGCGCGTCAGCGGTACGCGGCTGAGTGCGATGCGGTGCTTCTTGCGGCCTTCGCCGCAGACGATGTCGCCCTTCTCGGCATAGACGACGCGCTTGCCTTGGGCGCGGTGGGTGGCCAGCACCGGGTGCGCCGGGTCGAGCGTGAAAAAGATGACCTCGCCCGGGCAGTGGCGGGCCATTGCCGTGACCACCGGGTCGGCTGCGTTGAGCACGGCAGAGCCGGTCGGGGCGACGTTCTCGACGATGACACGCTTGATGACCGCGAGATCGTGCACGGTGGTGATGTAGTTGAGGCCGAGGTGGTCACCCAGTCCGATGTTGGTGACCACGGCGACGTCGCACATGTCGAAGCCGAGCCCCTCGCGCAGCAGGCCGCCGCGCGCGGTTTCCAGCACGGCGGCGTCGACGTCCGGGTGGGCCAGCACGTTGCGGGCGCTACGCGGGCCGGAGCAGTCACCGTCGTCGATGCGCCGGTTGTGCACGTAGATGCCGTCGGTGCTGGTCATGCCGACGCGCAAGCCGTTCTGTTCGAAGATGCGGCCGATCAGGCGGCTGGTGGTGGTCTTGCCGTTGGTGCCGGTGACGGCGACGACCGGGATGCGGCCGTTGTCAGGTTTGCCGTCAGGACCGTCGGGATACATCATGCCGATGATCGCTTCGCCGACCGGGCGGCCCTTGCCGAACGAGGGGCTGAGGTGCATGCGCAGGCCGGGGGCGGCGTTGACCTCGACGATGCCGCCGCCTTGGTCCTCCAGCGGCTTCAGCATGGTGTCGCAGACGACGTCGATGCCGGCGATGTCGAGGCCGACCGTCTGGGCAGCGGCAACGGCGGCGGCGGCGAGTTCGGGGTGCACGTTGTCGGTGACGTCGGTGGCGCTGCCGCCGGTCGACAGATTGGCGTTGTTGCGCAGCACGACGCGCACGCCGCGCTCCGGCACCGAGTCGGCGGTGTGGCCCTGCTCGGCCAGGCGGGTGAGGGCGATCTCGTCGAAGCGAATCTTGGTCAGCGAGGTGGCGTGGCCGTCGGAGCGGCGCGGATCGCTGTTGACGATGTCGACCAGCTCGCGGACGGTGTGTGTGCCGTCGCCGATGACCAGCGGTGGGTCACGCCGGGCGGCGGCGATCAGCTTGTCGCCGATGACCAGCAGGCGGTAGTCGTGGCCGGGCAGGTATTTCTCGACCATGATGTCGTCGCGGAAGTCGATAGCCACGCGGTAGGCATGGCGCACCTGTTCCTCGCTGGTCAGGTTGACCGAGATGCCCTTGCCCTGGTTGCCGTCCTGCGGCTTGACCACCACCGGTAGGCCGATTTCTTGGGCGGCCACCCAAGCATCGTCCTCGTCGTCGACCGGCCGGCCGACCGGCACGGCGACACCGGCGGCGTGCAGCAACTGCTTGGTCAGTTCCTTGTCCTGTGCGATCGACTCGGCGATGGCGCTGGTCAGGCTGGTTTCCGCGGCCTGGATGCGCTGCTGCTTACTGCCCCAGCCGAGCTGCACCAGACTGCCCTGGGTCAGACGGCGGAACGGGATGTTACGTGCCTGGGCGGCGGCGATGATGGCGCCGGTCGAGGGGCCGGGGCGGATCTCCTCGTCCAGATCGCGTAATTCTTTGAGCGTTGCGTCGAGATCGAAAGGGGTGTCGTCCAGTGCCGCCCGGCACAGTTGCTCGGCGCGTTCGAAGGCCAGCCGGCCGACGTCTTCCTCGCTGTACTCGACGATCACCTGGTAAACGCCCAGTTCGACGGTCTGCGCCGTGCGGCTGTAGGTCACCGGGCAACCAGCCTGGGCTTGCAGGCCGAGGGCGGCGAATTCGAGAGCATGGGCCATCGACACGGTGTCGAGCGTATCGGCCGGAATCAGGTCGCCCAGTTCGGGAAAACGGGCGCGCAACCGGCTTTCGAAGCCGGGCAGGTCGGCAATCGCCGATTCGCTACCGGTGCAGGTGACGATGGCCTGAATGGCAGTATGGCGGCTCCACAAGTTGGGGCCGCGCAGGGCGCGGATGCGGGAAACGTCCATGAATTATGTGTGGTGAGTGATTAGTGGGTAGGTTGGGGTGAGCCGAAGGCGAAGCCCAACATCTGGGGCATCACGTTGGGCTTCGCTACGCTCACCCCAATCTACGGGCTACGGGGCTATGTCATGCAAAGCCATATACAAAGCGCACTTCGCCATGTAGCGCTATTAGCTGACGTACCTCATCTATGAAGTATTCGACGTCTTTTGAAAAATCATAAGGGTATTCAACAATGACACGGTATGTGTTTTCGTTGATGTGATCTGGTGTTGCGAAATAGTGGACGTCTTCATCCTGTTGCCATTCGGGATCTAGTTCATTCCAAATTTCTGGGTTGGAGGATTTGTCCCATGTGTTGTACGTATCGAGTGGTATCCATATTTTCAAGTTGACCACAGGAAGGGTTGAATTGATTATTTCCGTTCCCATCAACCAAGAGTGACCCCATTCCCCGATAACGTTTTCAATGGTGCTTTTTGTGCCAACGGGTTCATTTAAATCTAAATCGGTCGGTAACCCGCGCAACGGCAAGATGAGGGGGATCTCTGTTCGCCGGGCTCCTCTGTAGGAGTCGACGCCAAGCCATGCTCGCAAAGTTCCACGTCGTCCGTCGTAGTAGCGACTCAGATAAGACCAGCGACCTTCTTTGCGCTGCTGAAATACACCGAAAACGTCTATGCCCATTGCTACGTCTCCACCGAATTTAGCCTGACTTGGTTTATCAAACCCGGCCCGCAACACCCGCCGCCTTCAGCGTCCGCTGCGGCAGCAGGGTGAAGGGGTCGACCAGGTCGAGGCCGTAGGTGCGGATGCCGGTGACGATGACCTCTTGGCTCAGGCCCAGTGCCCAGCCGGCGGCGACGGCGGCCAGTACGTTGGCGATGGTTTCGGCCTTCTTGGCCTTACCGATGGCCGGCACGTCGCCCAAGCGGCACAGGCGGGTTTCGTTGCCACCATCGTTCAGGCAGATGCGTCCGTCGCTGACGTAGACGCTACGCTTGCCGGCATCGCGTTGGGCGGCAAGCATCGGGCAGGCGGGGTCGGCGGCGAAGAGGATGACCTCGCCGTCGCATAATTCGGCGAATTCGGCGACCAATGGGTCGGCGGCGTTGAGCACGGCATGGCCGGATTTCAGCACGACGTCGACCTGGGTGCGGTAAGTCGAGCGCCAGGTCGTGTAGTACTCGCCGCCGGTCGGCTGGATGTTCCAGCGTGACAGGTCTTCGGCTGCGGGCAGCACGTTGGTGACGATGCCGACTTGGCAACGGTCGTAGGCCAGCCCCTCGCCGAGGATGACCTGGCCGCCGTTCTCGATCACCGCCGCGTCGATGCCGCGATTGAGCAACAGACGCCGGCCGCCGGCCCAGTTGGCGGCGTCGCTCTTCTGCACCTGGCGGCGGCCGAGGAACAGGCCGTCGCTGCAAGCCAGGCCGACACGTTTGCCGGATAGATACAAGAAGTGGCTGACGATGCGCGCCACCGGCGTTTTGCCGCGCGAGCCGGCGACGCCGACCACCGGGATGCGGCCGCTTTCCTTGCGGGCGAACAGATTGTCGACGATGGCCTGGCCGACCGGGCGTGGTTTACCGATACCCGGCTTGATGTGCATCAGCAGGCTTGGGCCGGCGTTGACCTCAACCACGGCGCCGCTCTGCTCGGGCAGCGGCACGCCGATGTCGCGGCAGACGAGATCGATGCCGGCGATGTCGAGGCCGACTACGCGGGCGGCCAGTGAAGCGATGGCGGCGTTGGCGGGATGCACCTCATCGGTGCAATCGAAGGCGTGGTTGGCGTTGCGCTGGATCAGCACTTCGCGGCCGACAGTCGGCACGGCGTCGGCGCTCAGGCCCTGACGTTCGAGTTCGATCCGGGCGGCGGCGTCGATCTTGATGATCGACAGCGGGTGCAGTTCAGTGTGACCGCGCCGCGGGTCGATGTTGATCTGGCTGTCGATCAGTTGCTGCACCGTTTGCCAGCCATCGCCGGTGACGGTGATGAAGTCGCTACGGTTGGCGGCGACCAGCTTGCCGCCGATGACCAGCAGGCGGTGTTCGATGCCCTGGATGGAGCGTTCGACGAGGACGCTGGAGCCTTCCTCGACGGCGATGACGTAGGCCTTGCGGACATCCTCCGCGGTGCTCAGGTCGATGAAGACGCCGCGCCCGTGGTTGCCGTCGGTGGGTTTGACCACCACCGGGTAGCCAATGTCCTCGGCGGCGGCGCAGGCGTCGTCGGCATCGCTGACTTCGCGCCCTTCCGGCACCGGCACGCCGACCGCCGAAATCAGTTCCTTGGTCAGGTCCTTGTCGCGTGAAATGGTTTCGGCGATGGCGCTGGTACGGTCGCTCTCGGCTGTCCAGATGCGGCGCATCGCGGCACCGTAGCCGAGCTGCACCAGATTGCCGTCGTCGAGCAGGCGGATATGGGGAATCTTGCGTGCCTCGGCGGCCTGGACGATGGCCGCGGTGGACGGGCCGAGGTATTTGCGGTCGACCTGGCGGCGCAAGGGCTTGATTGCCTCGGCGACGTCGAAGGGCGTGTCGTGGATGGCGGCCAGCAGCAGTTCGCGGCCGATGTCCAGGGCCAGGCGAGTGCATCCCTCGTGGAAATTGCTGATCACCAGCTTGTAAATGCCGCGCCGGCTCGTCCCGCGGGTGCGGCCAAAGCCGTCGGGCAGGCCGGCCAGGCTCATCAATTCGAGGACGACGTGCTCAAGGATGTGGCCGGCCCAGGTGCCTTCCTGAAGGCGGCGCAGGAAGCCGCCGCGCTCGTCGTAGTTGCAGCGGTGCTCGACGAGCGACGGCAGCCAGGCCGACAGGCGTTCGTAGAGGCCGGGGATCTCGTTCGAGGGAAAATCTTCGAGCTCGCCGATGTCGATCCAGGTTTCGATGACCGGCGGGTAGGTCCAGATGCTCGGACCGCGCAGGGAGAAACTCTCTCGGAAAATGATGTCTTTTTTTTGGCTCATGTCGGTATCGCCCGTTTCCGTCGTCGAACTTGCTCTAGGGCAGCTTCCAATTATTAACGCTTTGCTTCGGCCGTGGATGACATCACGGCGAAAAAAGGCCGTCCACCGCCGTTACAGGAAGCGGTCGAGCAACTTACGGCTGTGGCGATCGAGCGTTGTCACGTCGCGGATCAGGAACTGGATGCCGTGGCTGTCGGCGATCAGCAGCCGGGTCGGCGACAGCCGGCGGATGTCTTCCTCGCCCTTGAGAACCAATTCGCTGGCGCCGCGATCGGTATCTACCTGCCAGGTGCTGGGGCAGGCGAAGCTCGACACCGAGCGGATGTGGGCGATCTCCGGCACGAATTCGCGGCTCGCCAGTTCCGCCTCGATCAATTCGCGGGCCGGCGCCGGTAACTCGGCCAAGCGCTCGATCCAGGCGATTTCGTGGCCGTCGGCGCTGACCAGGGACAGCCCCTCGTCGGGCGCGGCGATGGGGAAGGCACGGACCGGGGTGGCGGCCGCGAAACGTTCGCCGTTCTCGTCGATGATGACCAGCCGGCCGTGGCTGTCGCGGTGTACTTGGATGTTTGGCGTGGACATGATGATTTCTCAGGCCGGCGTGGCTTTGGCGAGTTCGGGCGTGTGCGGCAGTTCCGGCTCGGTATCGACATTACGCGCCTGCGCCTGGTAGAGCTTGTAGTAATGGCTTTCGGCAGCCATCAACTGGTCGTGGCTGCCGACCTCGACGATGCGGCCGCGATCCATGACCACCAGCCGGTCGGCCTTGCGGAGCGTGCTCAGGCGGTGGGCGATGGCGATCGTGGTGCGGCCCTTAACCAGGTTGTCGAGCGCCTTCTGGATTTCCTTCTCGGTCTCGGTATCGACCGCCGAGGTGGCCTCGTCGAGGATCAGGATGCGCGGGTCGATCAGCAGCGCCCGGGCAATGGAGATACGCTGGCGCTCGCCGCCCGAGAGGCCCTGGCCGCGCTCGCCGACCAGCGAATCGTAGCCATGCGGCAGGCGCAGGATGAACTCGTGAGCATGGGCGGCGCGGGCGGCGGCGATGATTTCGCCGCGCGTCGCCTCGGGCTTGCCGTAGGCGATGTTGTCGGCGATGGTGCCGAAGAACAGGAAAGGCTCTTGCAACACCAGGCCGATGTGCCGGCGGTATTCGGCGACCGGCACCGAGCGCACGTCGATGCCGTCGATCAGTACCTGGCCCTCGGTGACGTCGTAGAAGCGGCAGATCAGGTTGACCAGCGTCGATTTGCCGGAACCGCTGTGGCCGACCAGGCCGATCATCTCGCCCGGCCGGATGAGCAGGTCGACATCCTTGGTTACGGCGCGCGTGCCGTAGCGGAAACTGGCCTGCTTCAGCTCGATGCGGCCGGTGACTTGGTCCAGATGCACCGGCCGGGTCGGCTCGGGCACGCTGGAGACGTGGTCGAGAATGTCGAAAATGCGCTTGGTCGACGAAGCGGCGCGCTGCGTTGCTGAGACGATGCGGCTCATCGAGTCCAGCCGCGTGTAGAAGCGGCCGATGTAGGCAAGGAAGGCGGTCAGCACACCGACTGTCGAGTCGCCCTTGGCGATCTGCCAGATGCCGAAGATCCACACCACCAGGAGGCCGACTTCGGTCAGCAGGGTGATGGTCGGGGTGAACAGCGACCAGGTACGGTTGAGTTTGTCGTTCATCGCCAGGCTGTGCTCGTTGGCGACGCGGAAACGCTGGCCCTCGCGCTTTTCCTGGGCGAAAGCCTTGACCACGCGGATGCCCGGAATGGTGTCGGCCAGCACATTGGTGACCTCGGCCCAGACGCGATCGATTTTCTCGAAGCCGGTGCGCAGTTTTTCGCGGACGATATGGATCAGCCAGCCGATGATCGGCAGCGGCAGCAGCGTCACCAGCGCCAGCCACGGATTGATCGAGAACAGGATGACCGCGGTCATGGCGATCATCAGCACGTCGGTGGCGAAGTTGAGCAGGTCGAGCGAAAGGAAGATGTTGATGCGGTCCGTTTCGTTGCCGATGCGCGCCATCAGGTCACCGGTACGCTTGCCGCCGAAATATTCCAGCGACAGGCCGAGCAAATGGTCGTAGGTTTGGGTACGCAGATCGCGGCCCATGCGCTCCGACACCTGCGCCAGGATCAAGGTGCGCAGCCAGCCGAGCACCCAAGCCAGCAGCGCGGCGCCGAGCAGGCCGCTGAGATACAGCGTGACCAATTGCCAGTCGATCGGCCGGCCGTTTTGGAACGGAATCAGCACGTTGTCCATCAGCGGCATGGTCAGGTAGGGTGGTACCAGCGTCGCCGCCGTCGCCGCCAGCGTCAGGACGAAGCCGAGCAACAACGACCCCTTGTACGGCTGGGCGAAGCGCCACAGGCGGAATAGTGTCCACGTCGATGGTGCCGTTGCCGCCTCACGGTTGCACACCGGGCATTCCTCCTCGCCGGGCGGGATCGGTGCCTGGCAGGTCGGGCACAACTCAGCGGCCGGCCGTTGCACCAGCTGGCCGCTGACCTGGCTGTCGCGTTGCAGGTCGAACTCACCGATCAGGCGCAGCGCCGCCAGGTTGCGCGCCACGGTATAGCGCCAGCAGGCCAGCCGGCCAGCGCTGTCAAACAATTCCAGCGTGCCAACGCCGGCGTGGTCGTGCTGGTCGAGGGTGAGGCCGGTCACCAGTTCCCAGGTCTGCGCCACAGTGTCGGCAGTGTTCCAGGCGAGCAGGCGGCGGTCGGTCAGCAGCACCAGACCGCGGGCAAAATGGAGGCGTTCGTCGAGATCGGTTTCGAGCCAGGCCCGGATCGTTTCGTCGGCTTGCAGGGCGGCACTGACCGGGGTTGGCCACGGAGTCGGGAGCGGTGGGATGGCGGCTGGCAGGGGGAAATGAGGCATCGCGGGAGTATAGCGGAAGGCTCGGGCGTGCGAGTTTAAGGCCCGGCCGGGATTGCTTACGCATCGACGAAACCCGCCAGCCCCGCCCGGCCAACAGGCGCGTTCGGCAGCCAGGGAATCAGCGCACAGCGAACAGTGGACGTACCGGCGACATGGCGGATGAACGGCAATTCGTAGCCCCCACGTTCGCAGAGCAGCGGATCGGCCGTCCCGCTGGCGAGCAGCGATTGATTGATCACCCAGGCATACGGCGTAATGCCCGCTCGACCGAGATCGGCCTGCAAGCGCCCCGCCTCATGCACGGGCGTTGCTTCGGGTAGCGTCACGATAAGCGTGCGCGTGTAGTCTGGGTCGCGCAGCCGCGGTAACAGTTGGCGTACCGATTCGGGCATGTCGCCTTGCGTGCGCATGACTTCGCGGTGATAGGCCTCGGCCGCGTCGAGCAGCAGAATGGTGTGTCCGGTCGGTGCAGTATCAAGGACGACGAAGCCATCCTTGCCTTCATCGACAGTTCTGGCAAAGGCACGAAAGACGGCGATCTCCTCCGTACAAGGCGAGCGCAGATCCTCTTCGAGCATGGCACGTCCCGTGGCGTCGAGCTGGTCACCGGCCTTGCGCAACACTTCCTCGGTGTATTGCCGGACTTCGAGGGCGGGATCGATGCGCGTCACCCGCAGGTTCGGTATGCCGTCCTCGATGGTTGCGCCGACATGAGCCGCCGGATCAGTCGTCGAAAGAATGACCTCATGGCCGAGTTCCGCCAAGGCCACGGCGATGGCGGCCGCAATCGTGGTCTTACCGACGCCGCCTTTGCCCATCGTCATGACGACTCCGCGACGGCTCTTGGCGATGTCATCGAGCAGTCCGCGTAATCCGGGCGGCAAGGCCTGTGTCGGCATCGATGTCTGCTTCGGTGGCGTTGCCTTTTCCGGATGAGCCATGATGCGCAACGCATCGAGTCCCACGGTCCCGCGTGGCAGAAACGGCGTGCTCGTCCGCGGCAGATCCGAAAGTTTCCCTGGCATCGCTGCCAGCGCCTCGGCCGCCCGGCGCGTCATGGTATCCGCGATGGTGTCACCCGGTTTGTCCGCCTTGAATATCCCGTTGATGGCCAGACGGATGTTACGTACGCCGAGTTCGGCGAGTTCCGCCCGGGTACGCTCGGCTTCCCTCAGTGCCGACACTTCGGGGCGGCTCACGAGGATGACCGCCGTTTCCTGCGGATCGGCGAGGCGCTTTACCGTGGCCGCATACAGCGCCTTTTGCTTTTCCAGACCGGCGAGCGGTCCCAAGCAAGACGCGCCACCGGTGGAGGACGCAATGAACTCGTCCCACGCGGAAGGCAGCGTCAGCAAGCGTAGCGTGTGACCAGTCGGTGCCGTATCAAAGATGACGTGATCGAACGCCTGGGTAGCCGCCGGATCGCCGAGGAGTTTTGAGAATTCGTCGAAGGCGGCAATCTCGACGGTACAGGCGCCCGAGAATTGTTCCTCCATACTCTGGATGGCAGCCGCCGGCAGTACGCCCCGGTAAGGGGCCACCATGCGTTCCCGATAGGCCGCAGCGGCGGCCTCTGGGTCGATGTTCAGCGCGAAGAGATTGGCAGCGCCATCGATGGCCCTCGGGATTAGCCCCAACGGTGTGCCCAGTACCTCATCGAGATTGGAGGCCGGATCGGTACTGACGATCAGCACACGCTTGCCGGCATCCGCCAGGGCGAGTCCCGTGGCACAAGACAGCGAAGTTTTTCCAACGCCGCCCTTGCCGGTGAAGAAGGCGTGGCGGGTAGTGATGTCCGGGAGCGCCATCAGCAGCCCCCGGATTTCGGGGAACAGCAACCCTTCTTCGCCTGTGATGCCTCCTGTGCAGCAGCCACAATCCCGAGCTTCTGGGCCAGTTGCTGGCGTGACGGGTACATGCCGGTCGAGACGATCCGGCCGTCAACGAGGATGATCGGCAGGCGATCCATGCCGGCTTCCATTTCCTTCACGACCGCCGGATTCGCGGCGAAGGCCTGCGGCTCCTGCCCCAGGTTGTGCCGCTGTACGGAAACGCCTTGTTCTTCGACCCATTTGAGGTCAGCCGCAAACTGGGCCAGCACGGGATCGACGTCGACGCCACAGACTCCGGTGGAGCAGCACATGGCGGGATCGAATACTTCAAGCTTCTTCATAAAAGCCTCCTGTCGTTCTCTCGTTGTTGATTGAGCGCCGGACCATCAGGGTCCGGCGCCCGAGAGCTATCAGGAGCAGCAGCTACCGCCAGCCGTCGCCGGCTGCGGCGCTCCTCCTCCGCTCGCCACAAACTGGTCCATCTTTTTCGCGGCGCCGGTACGCACCATCTTGCCCACCTCGATGGCCGTCAGAATATCGGCGTCCGCGATTCCCAGTTCGCGCGCCTTGCCGGCGCGGGTATCGAGGCAAGACTGACAGTTGGCGGTGATGCTGGCGCCGACGGCGATCAGTGCCTTGGTTTTTTCATCCAACATGATTGACTCCATGTGATGTACCGGATTGGTACACCCCTTTGACGAACAAGCGATCCCCATGGATACACGTCATGCGGTTTTGGGCTTTGGCGTGCAGCACAGCACGCCACCGTCACGGTGGTGGAACTCGCAATGGTTTTCCAGCGCCATTTCGAGATTCCGGCGAGCCCGATGCAACCGGATCTTGGCGTTGCCGGTCGTAATGCCCGCATCCCTCGCTATCTCGGCTGTGGTCTGGTCGAGCACATCGGCCTGAATCAGCAGTTGGCGCTGCGCTGTCGGCAAGGCCGCCAGAATCTTCTGCACGCACGCCGACATCTGGCGCTGCTCCAGAACGTCCGGACTGTCGTCATCGGCGATATCGAGCAGATCGGCACCAACGCCGTTCGGAAGGGCGGGGTCGTGTCCTTGGCGCCGTAAATGGTCATACGCAAGATTCACCGCGATCCGGTGCAGCCAAGTGCCAAGCCCGGCCTCGCCACGGAAACCTTCGACGGCTGCCATTGCCCGCAACAGCGTTTCATTCACCAGATCTTCCGCTTCGCTGACGCCGACCAGCCGTGCCAGCGCCGCCACCAGCTTGCTGCGGTGGGCCGGGAAGCGACGCAGGAGTTCTTCCCGGTCCATCATGCGGCTCCCCGCTCGTACCAACCCTTGGAGGCGTTAACAACGCGCACGACCAGCAGCATTACCGGCACCTCGACCAGCACGCCAACAACCGTCGCCAGCGCAGCGCCGGACTCAAAACCGAACAGACTGATGGCTACCGCGACCGCCAATTCAAAGAAATTGGATGCGCCGATCAGCGCCGACGGGCAGGCGACGTTGTGCTTTTCGCCGACGGTGCGGTTTAGCCAGTAGGCCAGGCCAGAATTGAAGAAGACCTGGATCAGGATTGGTACCGCGAGCAGCGCGATCACCAGCGGCTGCTCGATGATGGCCTTGCCCTGGAAGGCAAACAGCAGCACCAGCGTGACCAGCAGTGCCGAGATTGACCATGGACCGATCTTCTCCATTGCCGCAGCGAAATGCGCCTGTCCCTTCGCCAGCAGCGACTTGCGCCAGAACTGGGCCAGCGCCAGCGGAATCACGATGTAGAGCACAACCGACGTCACCAGCGTATCCCACGGCACGATGATCGCGGAAATGCCCAGCAGCAGGCCGACGATAGGTGCAAAGGCGAACACCATGATGGTGTCGTTGAGCGCGACCTGTGACAGCGTGAATAGCGGATCGCCATTCGTCAGTCGACTCCAGACGAAGACCATCGCCGTACAGGGCGCCGCGGCGAGCAGGATCAGGCCAGCGATGTAGCTGTCGAGCTGGTCCGCTGGCAGCAGCGGCGCAAACTGGTTGCGTATGAACAGCCAGCCGAGGAAGGCCATCGAGAACGGCTTGACCAGCCAATTCACGAACAGCGTGACGCCGATACCGCGCACATGCTGCTTCACCTCGTGTAGCGCACTGAAATCGACCTTCACCAGCATCGGAATGATCATGATCCAGATCAGCAGCCCGACCGGGATGTTCACCCGTGCTACTTCGAGTTTGCCGAGCATCTGGAACGGTGCCGGTATCGCCTGACCCAACACGATGCCGGCGACGATGCAGAGGAACACCCAGATAGTCAGATAGCGCTCGAAGACGCTCATCGATGCGCCGGCGGCACACTTTGCGGTGATTTCACATTGTGCGGACATGATGGCTCACCCTTTGCGAGCGCGGCGTTTAGCCACGGTGTTCACGGCAGCGGTCTTGGGCAGACAGGCATTGCCATTGCAGCAGTTGGCAGTGAGAAACGCGATCAGGTCGTCCATGGCGCCGAAGTCGGCAGAGTAGTAGATGAATCGGCTTTCCTGCCGGGCACAGATGAGTCCGACGCGCGTCAAATGCGCCAGGTGGAAGGAACACGTCGCCGGCGGAAGCCCCAGCGTTTCTCCGATCAGACTGGCGTTGATGCCATCGGGACCCGCCTGGACCAAGAGACGGAAGATTTCCAGACGGGATTCGTGGCCGAGGGCAGCCAAGCGTTCGGCGGCATGTATTGTTTCCATATTTCCAGCATTCTCGAAATAATGGCTGATGTCAAGATCCCCTCCCCGCTTGGCCGGCGGTGGTTGACCCGTATCAAGGTGTTCCGCGCTACCCTGCCGTTGAATACGTTCAATCCCACGACAAGGAAATCCATGTTCCGTATTTCCCAGTACATGCAGGAAATCGCCGCGCCAACGCCGCTTGGCCCGAAGCGCAATCCGCCGGGGCCGGTGGTGATCTGGAACCTGATCCGACGCTGCAACTTGACCTGCAAGCACTGCTATTCCATCTCCGCCGACACCCATTTCCCCGGCGAACTGAGCACCGGGCAGGTGTATGCGGTGATGGACGACCTGAAAGCCTTCGGCGTGCCGGTGCTGATCCTTTCCGGCGGTGAACCGCTGCTGCACCCGGACATCTACGACATCGCCAAACGGGCCAGGGGAATGGGCTTCTATGTCGGCCTCTCGTCGAACGGTACGCTGATCGACGACGACAACATCGGGCGCATCGCCGAGTGCGACTTCAACTACGTCGGCGTCTCGCTCGACGGCCTGGGCGCGACGCACGACAAGTTCCGCCGGCTGGACGGCGCCTTCGATGCTTCGCTGCGCGGCATCCGCCTGTGCCGCGATCTTGGCCTGAAGATCGGCGTGCGTTTCACGATGACCCAAGACAATGCCCACGATCTGCCGGGCCTGCTGAAACTGGTCGAGGACGAAGGCATCGACCGCTTCTACTTCTCGCACCTGAACTACGCCGGGCGCGGCAACAAAAATCGCCGGGACGACGCTCGCCACCAGTTGACCCGGCAGGCCATGAACCTGCTCTTCGAGACCTGCTGGGAATACCGGCAACGCGGACTGGAGAAGGAATTCACCACCGGCAATAACGATGCCGACGGCGTCTACTTCCTGCACTGGGTACGCCGCCGCTTTCCCGAGCGGGCGGCGCATGTCGAAGCCAAGCTGCGCCAATGGGGCGGCAATTCCTCCGGGGTGAACGTCGCCAATATCGATAACCTCGGCAACGTGCATCCGGACACTATGTGGTGGCATCACACGCTGGGCAACGTCAAGGAACGGCCGTTTTCGCAAATCTGGCCGGACACCGCCGATCCGCTGATGGCCGGGCTGAAAGCCTATCCGCGCGCGGTCAAGGGGCGTTGCGGCCGTTGTGCCTACCTGGCGATCTGTAACGGCAACACCCGCGTCCGTGCTCTGCAACTGACCGGCGATGCCTGGGCCGAAGACCCGGGCTGCTACCTTTCCGACGAGGAAATCGCATGATCAAGTGGAACATCCTGATTCCGGCCGGCCTGGCCGTCTGCTCCCTGCTGACGATGGCCGAACTGGCCCAGGCCGCCGACGCGCCGGCCGCCTACCGGGAGCATTGCGCCGTCTGCCACGGCGAGGCGCGGCTGGGCGGTATCGGCCCGGCACTGATCCCGGAAAATCTCGGCCGTCTACGGAAGACCGAGGCCGAGCAAGTGATCCTGAACGGCCGCCCGGCAACGCAGATGCTGGGCTTCGCCAGCCAGTTGTCGGCGGCCGACGTCAAGGCGCTGGTCGAATACGTTTATACCCCGATCCAGCCGATGCCGACCTGGGGCGCGGCGGAAATCACCGCCTCGCGCATCGTCCACGAACCCAACAAACTGCCGGACAAGCCGGTGTTCAAGGCCGACCCGCTCAATCTCTTCGTCGTCGTCGAAACCGGCGACCACCATGTGTCGATCCTCGACGGCGACAAGCTCGAACCGATCCACCGTTTCCCGTCGCGCTTTGCCCTGCACGGTGGGCCGAAATTCACGCCGGACGGCCGCTACGTCTTCTTCGCCTCGCGCGACGGCTGGATCACCAAGTTCGACCTGTGGAACCTCAAGGTCATCGCCGAGGTGCGCGCCGGCATCAACACGCGCAACGCCGCGGTGTCGGGCGACGGCCAGTGGGTGGCGGTGGCCAACTACCTGCCGCACAGCTTGGTCATTCTCGATGCCGACCTCAACCTGAAGAAAATCCTGCCGGTCACCGACAAGGACGGCAAGATCAGTTCCCGCGTCTCGGCCGTCTACGATGCCTCGCCGCGCCAGAGCTTCGTCGCGGCGCTGAAGGACGTCAAGGAAGTGTGGGAAATCTCCTACAACCCCAAGGCCGACGATATCTCCGCTGGCTGGATCCACGATTTCAAATACCGCGAGGGCGCCTTCATTTCAGGCTTCCTCAATCCGCAGCGCAGCCAGCTCGAAGACTATCTCGACGACTTCTACTTCACGCAGGACTACGACGAAGTCATGGGCGCCTCGCGCAACGATGCCAAGAGCGCGGTCAGCGGCCAGGTGGTCAATCTCGACGCACGCAAGAAAATCGCCGACCTTGAACTGCCCGGCATGCCCCACCTAGGCTCCGGTATCAGTTGGACCTGGAAGGACGAGACGGGGCGGGAACGGACGGTGATGGCGACGCCCAACCTCAACGAGGGCGTGGTCAGCATCATCGACATGGCCGACTGGAAAACGATCAAACAGATCAAGACTCGTGGCCCCGGCTTCTTCATGCGCAGCCACGAAAACAGCCGCTACGCCTGGGTCGATTCCATGATGAGCCGCGAGTTCAAGGACACCATGCAAGTGATCGACAAGCAAACGCTGGAAATCGCCGCCGAACTCCGGCCGGAGCCGGGCAAGACCTTCGCCCACGTCGAATTCACCCGCGACGGCAAGTACGTACTCGCCAGCCTGTGGGAAATGGATGGCGCGCTGATCATCTACGATGCGCAGACGCTGAAAGAAGTGAAGCGCCTGCCGATGAAGAAACCGGTCGGCAAGTACAACGTCTGGAATAAAATCACCAAGTCGGAAGGGACCAGCCACTGACTACGAACGAGCGCAAGCCCTGCGGTGATTGGAGTAGGGCTTGCGCGTAGATTGGGGGGAGCCGCAGATGAACCCCAACAGTTGGCATATGATGTTGGGCTTCATCTCACTCCCCCCAACCTACTGGGCTGCAGAGTCTTGGGCTGCGGATAGTGCCTTGAGCTTGGCAAGCTGCTTTTCCAACTGTGCATTCGCAATAACCGCTTGGATATCTTCCGTGGCACCTGTGGCTACTTCGGCCCCTACTGAAACCATACTGAAGCCCCGCCGTAGATACCCGATACGCGGTGTAAGGGGAAGGATCAGTCCATCATTGTGGACATAATCCGGCACGCTTGCCAGCGTGAGTTGTTCGGTATCGAGCACGCGGCCAAGCGAGGCGATTGGCGAGGAGGGGGAGTTGACGCTGAAGAAAATTCTCTGCTCGCCAATTTTGGCATAGCCGTGGCCGTTGAATGCGGAGGTCTCCCAAACGCCTTGATTACCTGTCGTAAGATCGAACCAAGCCAGATCTCTCATCGTGACATAAACCAGCTTGCCGCCATGGTTCATCAGCATGGGCGTGGTTGACGTGACGGGCTTGGCAAGCCGCCACTGGTTCAGCGGTTGGATCTCGATCACACCATCGGCGTTGCGGGTGTGCCCCATCAGTGTTGCGGTGTTGGAACCGCCGATCAGGAGTTGATTTGCCGCATCGGGCATGGCGGCGGCCCAGGTCGGCCGTTTTTCGGCTAGGGGGTACGGTGAGGCTTTTCCGTTCTGGGTGTCGATGATGGCAGCGGGTTCGTTGCCAGAGGAAGTCATCACCATGGCGCGGACTCTCGGCAACCATGCGGTGACCTCGGTGTATTGTGGACTTGTCCAGAGCACGTTGCCCGATTCTACGTCGATGAACTGTACCCCTTGGAGTTGTTGTAGCGGTACGGCAAACACGCGCCCGTTCGGCGACAGGCTGAAGCCGGTATGGTTGGCATTGACAATCTGGAACGACTGGATCACATGGCCTTGTGGCAGGTCGATGGCGGAAAACTGTCCATGCCTTCTTCCAGCGATGATGAGAACATTGGCAGCTTCAGCTGCTGTAACACCAGCAACACCGTCTTTCAATGCAGGTAGCAGCTTTGGGGCCGTCAGCGCTGTTATGGGCAGCAGCGGTGGCTGCGTGAGCCGTTGGTCAACCCGGCGTAATCCAATCCAATCGGCCAACCGGGTGTCCTGCTGCTGGAAACACTCCGGGTTTGAGACCTTGCGCTTGATGTCAGCAGAAGTGTCGAAGCGTCCGATTGAGACTGATGCGGTACACGTGAGCGCACGCACGCGAACCAGATTGTCAAAAGTATCTTTAGTCAGTTCCCTTTCCGCCGTATCGCTGCCCACTGCTTCCCGCAGCCGCGTGTATGCGAACACGACCTCGTCAGGTAGCGGAAATGCCTCAGTTATTCGGACGGGCGTGGATACGAAGATTGCCTTGATGTTGTCGCAACCGGCAAGCATGCACACCACTGTGATCAGAATCAGTCCCCGAATCATCGAGCTATCTCCTTATGGAAGGTTCCGGGCGAATGTTCATTATATGACGCAACATTTAACCGGATACGGGGGCTGTGCCTACGTTCCGCAGCTTTTGCCTGTGCTTATCTTACGTAACGTGACCATCGGGTTAGCATCATTTTTTAGATAGTGTCGTCATGAGTTTGCGGAACAAGGTGATCTTTGCGATGCTTTGGGTATGAAATCATACTTAGTCAGCCATCCAAGGCCATCGGCATATCTCCGCCACGACATTGACGAT
>JAIRKE010000017.1 GCA_031260295.1 Azonexus sp. | reverse complement strand
TCCTGATATCCGCGGTCGGCCAGCATCTGGCGAATGCGGTAGGCCGGCCGCTGGGCCTCAGGCTGCGGCATCATCTTCATCCGGCCGCACGGCGCCGGCGCCGGGATGTTGTCGTACCCGTGCAGACGGGCGATTTCCTCAATCAGGTCTTCCTCGATCTCCATGTCGAAGCGCCAGGACGGTGGCGTCACCAGGAAATCATCGCCCTGGCGTTGGCAGGTCAGCCCCAGCCCGGCAAATAACACAGCGATGCGCTCAACACCGAGCGCCAGGCCAAGCACCTTCTCGGCACGAGTGGTACGCAGGCGCACCGGATTGCGCCGTGGCAAGGCGGTCTTGGCCTCGACCACCGGACCGGCCTGGCCGCCGCAGATATCGAGAATCAACTGCGTGGCGCGCTCAATGGCCCGGCGGGTGCCGCCGAAATCGACGCCGCGCTCGAAACGGTGCGAGGCATCCGAGCCGAAGCCGTAGCGCCGAGCACGACCGGCAATGGCCTTGGGTGCAAAGAAGGCGGATTCGAGGAACAGTTCCCGCGTCTCCAGCGTGATGCCGCTCTCCTCGCCGCCCATGATGCCGGCCATCGCCAACGGCTTGGCGTCGTCGGCGATCATCAGCACATCGGCGTCGACGACGATGGTCTGTTCGTTGAGCAGCAGCAATTTTTCCTCGGGCTGCGCCATGCGGGCATGCACCGCCCCGGCGAGCCGGGTGTTGTCGAAAGCATGCAGTGGCTGACCGAGTTCGAGCATCACGTAATTGGTAACGTCGACCAGGACCGAGATCGCCCGGATGCCGCTGCGCTCAAGGCGGCGCTTCATCCACTCCGGGGTCGGTGCCTTGGCATCGACGCCCTTGATAATGCGACCGCAATACAGAGGGCAGGCTTCCGGTGCATCAAGCACGATGGCGCGGGTGTCAGCGATCGTCGCCGGTACCTCGGCAATCTCCGGCAGACAAGTCGCGGCACCGGTGATCGCCCCGACCTCGCGAGCAACGCCGAGCAAGGACAGGCAATCGGCGCGATTCGGCGTCAGTTTGAGCTCGAATTGGTGATCATCGAGACCGAGATACCGACGCAGGCTCTGGCCGACCGGCGCATCGGCCGGCAGCACCAGCAGGCCAGAGGCATCCTCGTCGATGCCCAGTTCCTTGGCCGAACACAACATGCCGGAGGACTCGATGCCGCGCACCTTGGCCACCTTGATCGTGAAATCACCGGGCAGTTGGGCGCCCGGCAAGGCGCACGGCACCTTGAGGCCGGCGGCGACATTCGGCGCACCGCAGACGATGGTCGCCGGAGCGCCATTGCCGGTGTCGACGCGGCAAACGTTGAGGCGGTCGGCATCGGGATGCTTGGCGACTTCCAGCACATGGGCGACGACGACCTGGTCGAAAGCCGGCGCTACCGGCTTCAGTTCCTCGACTTCGAGGCCGGCCATGGTCAACAGATGGGAAAGCTCCTCGCTCGTCAGCTTCGGATCGACGAGGGTACGCAGCCAGGATTCGGAAAATTTCATTGGCGTGACTCGAATAATGGATCAGGCGAATTGGCGCAGGAAACGCAAATCACCCTCAAAGAACAGGCGCAGGTCGTTGACGCCGTAACGCAACATGGTCAGGCGGTCCGGGCCGAAACCAAAGGCGAAGCCGGTGTATTTTTCCGGATCGATGCCGGCGATTTTCAGCACGTTCGGATGCACCATGCCGCAACCGGCAATCTCCAGCCAGCGCCCTTTCAGTGCGCCGCTCATAAAGGCCACGTCGATTTCGGCGGATGGCTCGGTAAAGGGAAAGAAGGATGGGCGGAAGCGCACGCTCAGGTCATCGGTCTCGAAGAAGCTCCTGAGGAAATCGGCGATCACGCCCTTGAGATCGGCGAAGGAAACGTCCTCGCCGACCCACAGACCCTCGACCTGATGGAACATCGGCGAGTGCGTGGCGTCGGAATCGACACGGTAAACACGGCCCGGCGCGATGATGCGAATCTCCGGCATGTGGGTCAGGTGACCATACTTGGCGACATGCGCTTGCATGTAGCGGGCCTGGATCGGGCTGGTGTGGGTACGCAGCAACACCTTGTCGGCCAGCGAGCCATCCGGGTTCTGCAGGTAGAAGGTGTCATGCATCGAACGCGCCGGATGATCTTCCGGCGTATTCAGGGCGGTGAAGTTGTGGAAATCGTCCTCGATCTCGGGGCCATCGGCGACTTCGAAACCGATCGAGGCAAACAAGGCCTCGATGCGCTCCAGCGAACGCGTCACCGGATGCAGGCCGCCGCGCTGTTCACTGCGTCCCGGCAGCGTCACGTCCAGCGCCTCCTCGGCTAGGCGCGCCTCCAGCGCCGCCTGGCGAATCGCCTCGCGGCGTTCGTTGAGCGCATTCTCGACAGCTGTCTTGGCGACATTGATCGCCGCACCGGCGGTTTTCTTCTCTTCGGGCGGCAGCTTGCCCAGGCCCTTCAGCAATTCGGTGATCTGGCCGCTCTTGCCGAGGAAACGGGCTTTCGCCTGCTCCAGCGCGTCCGGGTCGGACAGGGCAGCGAATGCGGCCCGCGCTTCGCCAACGATTTGATCAAGATTGTCCATGCACTTCCACCTGTAAAACCACCAATAAAAAAGGAGGCTTGCGCCTCCTTTTTTTCATCAAGCTTTCGCTCAGGCGCCGAGCTTGGCCTTGGCCTGCGCGGCCAGGGCGGCAAACGCCGGCTGATCGAAAACGGCCAGATCGGCCAAGACCTTGCGGTCGACTTCGATGTTGGCCTTCTTCAGGCCGTTCATGAAAGTGCTGTACTTCATGCCCAGCTCGCGCGCGGCGGCATTGATACGGGCAATCCACAGCGAACGGAACTGACGCTTGCGCTGACGACGGTCACGGTACTGATACTGACCGGCCTTCATCACCGCCTGCTTGGCGATGCGATAGACGTTCTTGCGCCGACCACGGTAACCCTTGGCTTGAGCAAGAACCTTTTTGTGACGAGCGCGCGCCGTTACACCACGTTTGACTCGGGACATGTTCTAACTCCTTATGCGTAGGGCATCATGGCGCGAACGGACGCGGCATCGCGCTCATTCACGGCAACGGCACCGCGCAGGTGACGCTTGTTCTTGGTGGTCTTCTTGGTCAGGATGTGACGCTTGAAGGCTTGACCGCGCTTGATGCTGCCACCGGCGCGGATCGAGAAGCGCTTCTTGGCGCTGCTCTTGGTCTTCATTTTGGGCATTTGAATGCTCCTAATGACATGCTGTCAGGTGGTTTCCGACGGAAACGCTTGCTCTACCCGAAAGCACTTCTTCTTGTTGCCAATCATCTGTTGCCGATAAGCAACCGATGACCAGCGACCAACAACTACTTCTTCTTGGCCGGGGCGATGATCATGATCATCTGACGCCCTTCCATCTTCGGCATTTGTTCAACCTGCCCGACGGCTTCGAGATCGGCCTTGATTCTTTCCAACTGGCGCATGCCGAATTCCTGGTGCGCCATTTCGCGACCGCGGAAGCGCAAGGTCACTTTCACCTTGTCCTCTTCCTCGAGGAAGCGAATCATGTTCCGCAGCTTGATCTGGTAATCGTTCTCGTCGGTACCGGGGCGCAGCTTGACTTCCTTGACCTGGACCTGCTTCTGCTTCAACTTCGCCTCGTGGGCGCGTTTTTGTTCCTGGTACTTGAACTTGCCGTAGTCCATGACGCGGCAGACCGGCGGTTTGGCCATCGGTGCGATCTCAACCAGATCGACACCCGCCTCGTCAGCCATTTGCAGTGCAGCACGGATACTCATGATCCCGAGCTGCTCACCGTCTACCCCCTGGAGGCGAACCTCCGGTACCGTAATTTCTTCGTTGAGGCGATGCGCCTTGTTCTGAGCTATGGTGTAACCCCCGAATACAACAATAATTAAGCCGTGCCACTACGCGCTGCGACTTCCTCATGAAGCCGCTCGATCAGGGCATCGACAGTCATCTGTCCGAGATCCTGACCACCGCGTGTACGCACGGCCACCAGTCCCTCCGCCTTTTCCTTGTCGCCGACGACGAGTTGGTAAGGCAGACGGTTCAAGCTATGTTCCCGGATTTTATAGGTAATTTTCTCGTTGCGCAAATCGGACTCGGCCCTGAACCCCGCCCGGTGTAGCTTTTGAGCGATTTCGTCGGCGTAATCCGCCTGCTTTTCGGAAATATTCAGGACCACGATCTGGATCGGCGCCAGCCACAACGGCAAGGCACCGGCGAAGTTCTCGATCAGGATACCAATGAAACGTTCAAGCGAACCGAGAATGGCGCGGTGCAGCATTACTGGTGCCTTACGCTCATCATTAGCATCGACGTATTCGGCACCGAGCCGGCCCGGCATCGAGAAATCCACCTGCATCGTGCCGCACTGCCAGGAACGACCGATGGCATCCTTGATATGGAATTCGATTTTCGGACCGTAGAAAGCGCCCTCGCCCGGCAACTCCACCCACTCCAGCCCAGAAGCGCGCAGCCCCTGGCGCAACGCCTCCTCTGCCCTGTCCCAGACCGCGTCGGAACCAACCCGGCTATCCGGGCGCAAGGCCAGCTTGACGGCGACGTCGGTGAAGCCGAAATCGGCATAAACCTTCTTGACCAGTGCATTGAAGGCCGTCACCTCGGACTCGATCTGGTCTTCGGTACAGAAAATATGGCCATCATCCTGCACGAAGCCACGCACACGCATCAGGCCGTGCAGCGCACCGGTCGGCTCATTGCGATGGCAAGAGCCGAATTCGCCGTAACGTAGCGGCAATTCGCGGTAGGAGCGCAGATCGGCGTTGAATACCTGTATATGCCCCGGACAGTTCATCGGCTTGACCGCGTAATCGCGGTTTTCCGACGCCGTAGTGAACATGTTGTCCTTGTAGTGTTCCCAGTGGCCGGACTTTTCCCACAGCGTCTTGTCGAGAATCTGCGGGCAACGCACTTCCTGATAGCCGTTGTTGCGATAGACGGCGCGCATGTACTGCTCGATTTCCTGCCACACCGCCCAGCCCTTCGGGTGCCAGAAAACCAGGCCCGGCGCCTCGTCCTGCATGTGAAACAGGTCAAACTGCTTGCCCAGGCGACGGTGATCGCGTTTCTCGGCCTCTTCCAACATATGCAGGTAGGCGTCGAGCTCCTCCTTCTTGGCCCAGGCCGTGCCGTAGATGCGCTGCAACTGCTCGTTGCGATGATCGCCGCGCCAGTAGGCACCGGCCACCTTCATCAGCTTGAAGACCTTGAGCTTGCCGGTGGTCGGCACGTGCGGGCCGCGGCAGAGGTCGATGAAATCGCCTTCGCGATACAGCGATACCGGCTGGTCGGCGGGAATTGCCGCGATGAGCTCGGCTTTGTATTTCTCGCCCTGATCGAGGAAAAACTGCACGGCATTATCGCGCTTCCAGACTTCGCGGCTAACCGGGATGTCCTTCTTGGCCAGTTCGCCCATGCGCTTTTCGATAGCCGCCAAATCTTCCGGCGTAAATGGGCGTTTGTAGGCAAAGTCGTAATAGAAGCCGTTCTCTATGACCGGACCGATGGTGACCTGCGCCTCGGGGAACAACTCCTTGACGGCATAGGCCAGCAGGTGCGCCGTCGAGTGGCGGATCAAATCCAGCCCCTCCGGATCGCGCTCGGTGATGATGGCCAGATCGGCATCGCGCTCAATCCGGTAAGACGTATCGACCAGCGCACCGTCGACTTTGCCGGCCAGCGCGGCACGGGCCAGCCCAGCACCGATGCTGGCGGCAACCTCGGCAATGGTGACCGGCTGCGCGAACGAGCGGATGGATCCATCAGGCAGTTTGATATCAGGCATGGCAAATCCAAAAGCAAAAAAAGCGCGGAACGAGCCGCGCTTTTAGGTCGAACGAAGGCTGACTCGATTAAGGTTTCTGAACCGCAGTGCTAGTTCGGAAATTCATCAGCTCAACCCTGTCAGGAATTTGGTAGGCGGTATTGGAATCGAACCAACGACCTCCACGATGTCAACGTGGCGCTCTAACCAACTGAGCTAACCGCCTGAAGAAGGTGCGCATTATAGATTGCAAAAAATTCCTGTCAACACATTATTCGCCGAAAGGCCGACGGGAGCGCCAAGAACGGCGCATCCGACGCGACAGCGGCGGCGGTACGGCAGTAAGATTCGCCCTCGCTTCAAGGAGAACGACATGAATCAAGGCTGGATCGTCCTGGCGCTCGTCGGCGCCGTGCTGCTCGGCGCTCTGCTACCGCTGTTGCAAAAGGACCCCACCACCCCGCCGCGCCCCGACGGGCACGATGCGCAGGAAGCGAAGAAGCCATGAGCACCGCCGAAAGCCGCATCACCGACCTGGAAATCAAGATCAGCTACGCCGAGGATCTGGTTGACAAACTCAACCGCACCGTCTTCCGCCAACAGCAGCAAATCGACCTGCTGGCTGGCGAAGTCCGGCTGTTGCGCGAGCAGGTACGCAATACCGCACCTGCCGAGCCGCGCAGCCTGCGCGATGAAATCCCACCCCATTACTGAGTACCCGGTTTGACTACGATACCCCGCATCACGATCCTTCACCACGCCGACTGCATCGACGGTTTCGGCGCCGCCTACGCCGCCTGGCGGCATTTCGGCGACACGGCCCGCTACCTACCGCTGCATCATGGCGAAACCGTACCCGTGACGGAAATTGCCGGCCACGATGTCTACGTCCTCGATTTTTCCTTCACCCCGACCGAACTCGAAATCATGGCGGCGAACGCCCATTCGCTGACCCAGATCGACCACCACCTCTCGGCCCGCAACGCCTGGACCGGCCTCCTGACCACGGATGCCGATGGTGTCCAACGCTACCAGCATCCCGAACTGCCACTACAGATTGTCTTCAACCTCGATAAATCGGGCGTCCGCCTGGCCTGGGAGCATTTCCTGCCCGACCAGCCGTTGCCGCTGCTGCTGCAGCACATCGAGGACCAGGACCTGTGGCGCTTCGCCTTGCCGGGAACTAGCCGCGTATGCCGAGCCCTGCGCCTACAGCCTTTCGACTTCGCCGCTTGGCACGAGCTGGCGACTCAGACCGCCAGCGCCGATACGGCGCGCTACCGCCAATTGCTGGCCGACGGCGCCGCCATCGAAACTTTTTTCCGCGCCGAGGTCGAGCGTCTGGCGAACAGCGGCTTACGCCGGCGCGCCCGCCTGCGCGGTGAGCCGGTCGACCCGCTGCAAGCCGTGCGCCACGGCCACGAAATCGTCGGCGACGGCGAATCAGCCTGGCTGGCAGTGATTGGCATCGCGGTCAATGCCAACACCCTGTTCAGTTCCGAACTCGGCCACCGGTTGGCGGAACAAAGCGGCAGCTTCGGCCTGACTTGGCAACTGGCCGCCGACGGCGAGGTCAAAGCCTCGCTACGCTCGGCCGGCCAACTCGACGTTGCGGCGATTGCCGCCCGCTACGGCGGTGGCGGCCACCGCAATGCGGCCGGC
Organism: Azonexus sp.; assembly: GCA_031260295.1. GTDB lineage: Bacteria > Pseudomonadota > Gammaproteobacteria > Burkholderiales > Rhodocyclaceae > Azonexus. The sequence goes on along the minus strand of JAIRKE010000017.1, from coordinate 8,243 downwards.
TTCCGGCTGCCGCTGACCCGCTTCGTTGATGAAGTGCTCGGCCTCGATCAGATCGGCACGTAACCTCTGGCCTGCGGCGCAGGCCAGACTGCCGTCGCGGCTCAATAACGATTTGGCTCTTTGCCTTCTTGTACAGCCCACACGATCAGGATGATCCATCCGATTATTGGGACAAGTCCGACCAGAAGGAACCATCCACTCTTGTCGATGTCATGCAAGCGCCGGGCGCCGACGGCTAGCGACGGCAGCAAAATTGCCAGTGAGAACAGCCCTGACAATACGGGGCCAAGCATGCCAGTTGCGAGTGATCCGAGCAATGCAAAAAGGAAAAACCACCAGTACTCCGATCGAGAGGCCCGCCCCTCGAACGTCGCGTACTTGGAAAAACAGGTGCTAATGGATTCGCCGAACGTCATTTTCATCCCTCCTTATTTAAGTCGTCTGGAAGAACATCGGTGCAACAATTTCTGATTCTGGCTCAGTACGATAGGGCGTCCGATGAACCAAGCCAAGCGGCCGTAAGCAGACAACATACAAGCGCTGCCGGCGAACGGTCCGCTTGAACGAGAGCTTAGGCGGCGCTACGGGCTTTGAGCAACGACCATGCATCGCGGTACCGGGCCATCTCGGAGGCAGATATATGTACCGCCATATTACCGAGTTTCCTGACGCCGCCATCACGCTTTGGCTTGTTGTGCCAATGCACGAGCTCCCTCAAGTAGAGAGAGTTCGCATCTTCGGCAGGCACGATATAGAAAGAGAGGTGTTCAAAACCCAGCTCGCCAGCATGTGTGTGCTTAAGCGCAGGATGGGTGTCGAGGTTTACAAAGACGACGAAATCAGACTCGAATTTCGGAACATCGAGGTCTCGGTCGCCGGCGCATTGTGTGAGATAGACATGGTCCTTCAAAATCGGAGCACCAGTCTTTACTTGCACCCAGAGCTTCGCCCTCTGACTCTTGGTCTCGACAATAAGGTCGCTTCCGGCGAAGTTATTTCGTAATCCACCTGTGAAGTATGCCGGTATGCCGTGCATCCAGCATTTGGCGTAAACCGCAGCTTCTCCGATCTTGCCATGGGAGTTCGATTTGCGTAGACCTGGCATCGTGCCGCCTAACTAGATATAGACAGATCGTCTTGAGGCAGACAGCATCGCCCATCCTTCGCTCAAAGCGGCTTTGCTGCGGCCTGGTGCCCAGGAAGGGACTCGAACCCCCACGTATTGCTACGCCAGAACCTAAATCTGGTGCGTCTACCAATTTCGCCACCTGGGCAGGCGGCGGGCATTCTAACACTGTCCTGGACTTCACCTCTATACTGCCGGCCCCATGCCCGTCGACCACTACGAAAATTTCCCCGTTGCTTCGCTGCTGGTGCCGGCCCGCCTGCGCCGGCCGATCGAGGCGATCTACCACTTTGCGCGCAGCGCCGACGACATCGCCGACGAGGGTGATGCCGCGCCAGCAATCCGCCTGGCCGGGCTGGCCACCTACCGGGCCGAACTGGACCGCATCGCCGGCGGCGAACCAGCTGCGACGCCGCTGTTCCAGACGTTAGCCGGAGCGATCCGGGAGTACGCCTTGCCCCTCCAGCCCTTCCACGACCTGCTCGATGCCTTCGCCCAAGACGTGGTCAAGAAGCGCTATGCCGACTATCCGGAACTGCTCGACTATTGCCGCCGTTCGGCCAACCCGGTCGGCCGCCTGGTACTGCACCTGTTCGAGCGGACCGAGCCGGAACACCTGGAGCAATCCGACTGCATCTGCACCGCGTTGCAATTGATTAATTTCTGGCAGGACATCGCCATCGACTGGCGGAAGGACCGCGTCTACATCCCGCAGAGCGATCTGCCGCGCTTCCAGGTCAGTGAAGCCGACATCGCCGCCGGCCGTTGCACGCCGGCCTGGACGGCGCTAATGGCATTCGAGATCGACCGCACCGAGGCGCTGATGCGCCGGGGCTTGCCGCTGGTCCATGCGCTGCCCGGCCGGCTCGGTTGGGAAATCCGCCTGACCGTGCAGGGCGGCCTGCGCATTCTCGAACGCATCCGCGGCGTGCGCGGCGACATCTTCCGCCACCGGCCAACCCTCGGCCCGCGGGACTGGCTGGTCGCCGCCGGTCGCTCCCTTAGAATGTAGCCCCATGAATCCCGACCAATACTGCCAAGAGAAGTGCGCCGCCAGCGGCTCCTCCTTCTATTACAGCTTCCTATTCCTGCCGCCCGAGCGGCGGCGCGCGATCATGGCGCTGTACGCCTTCTGCCGCGAGGTCGACGATGTCGTCGACGAATGCCACGATCTGTCGATCGCCTCGACCAAGCTCGCCTGGTGGCGCCAGGAAATCGATCGGGTCGCCGCCGGCCAGCCGCAGCATCCGGTCGGCCAAGCCCTGCAAGCCGCCGGCCAGCAATTCAACCTGCCGGCCGAGCAGTTGCGGGAAATTGTCGACGGCATGGAGATGGACCTGCAGCAGTCGCGTTACCTTGATTTCAAGGGTCTGTCGCTGTACTGCTACCGCGTCGCCAGCGTGGTCGGCCTGCTGGCCGCCGAAATCTTCGGTTATCGGGACCGGCGGACACAGAAATACGCGCACGATCTGGGCATGGCCTTCCAACTTACCAACATCATTCGCGACATCGGCGAGGACGCGCGGCGCGGCCGCATCTACATCCCGATGGACGAATTGAAGCAATTCAATGTGCCGGCCACCGACATCCTCAATGGTCAGTATTCAGACAACTTCACCGCATTGATGCGCTTTCAGTACGACCGGGCGCAGCAGTACTACGCCCAGGCCCTGGCCGAACTACCGGCCGTCGACCGCAAGAACCAGCGGCCCGGCCTGATCATGGCGACGATTTACCGCACCTTGCTCGACGAGATCCGCAACGAGAACTTCCAGGTACTGCACCAGCGCATCGCGCTGACCCCAGTGCGTAAGCTGTGGTTGGCCGCCAAGACTTGGGTTCGGGGGTGAACGGCCGGCGCGTCGCCGTCATCGGCGGCGGCTGGGCCGGCATTGCCGCCGCCGTCGAGCTGACCGCCGCCGGTGCCGCCGTCACCCTGTTCGAGGCCGGCCGTGTGCTTGGCGGCCGGGCCCGTGCCGTCGAGGTCGCCGGCCGCCGCCTCGACAACGGCCAGCACATCCTGCTCGGCGGCTACCGCGACACGATGGCGCTGATGCGCCAGATCGGCGCCGATCCCGACCGGTTGCTCGCCCGCCATCCATTGCAAATTATGGACAACACCGGTTTCCGCCTCACCCTGCCGCGCTGGCCAGCACCGCTCAACCTCGCCTGGGGGCTGCTCACCGCCCGTGGCGTCGGCTGGCGAGAAAAATTGCGGACCGCGCAGTGGATGCAGGGCTTAAAGCACCAGGAGTTTTGCCTCTCCGGTGATCGCAGCGTTGCCGAATGGCTCGATGCCGCCGGCCAGACCGGCTGCCTGCGCCGCCACCTGTGGGAACCGCTTTGCCTGGCAGCTCTGAACACACCGGCCGGAGAAGCTTCCGCCCAATTGTTCGCCAACGTGCTACGCGACAGCCTGGGCAGCGCGCGGCGTGCCGACACCGACCTGCTGCTACCGCGCTGCGACTTCGGCCGCCTGCTCGCCGAGCCGGCTGGCGACTGGCTGCTCGCCCACGGCGCGACATTGCGCTACCGCACCCGTGTGCGCACCCTGCACGCTGGCATCGAGGCGGTCACCATCGACGGTGAGAATTACACCGCCGCCATCATCGCCACGGCGCCGCAGCACGCCGGCCGCCTGTGGCCAGCCTTGGCCGAGAATCTTGAATACCAGCCGATCGCCACCATCTATTTGCAATACCCGCCGACGATCCGCCTGCCCTTCCCACTACTCGGCCTCCGTGGCCCCTACGGGCAATGGGTAGTCGACCGCGGCGACGGCCTGCTCGCCTGCGTGCTGAGCGGCCACGGTGCTTGGGAGGAAGTCGACGACGACAGCTTGGCGCAACGGCTGGCCGAGGAACTCGATCTAGGCGCCCAGCCCGGCTGGCAGCAGGTGATCCGCGAAAAACGGGCGACCTTCAGCGCCCGGCCGAACCTACCGCGCCCGCCGACGACGCTGGCCCCGCGTCTCTTTCTCGCCAGCGACCATAGTTGGGCCGACTATCCGGCCACCCTCGAAGGCGCCGTCCGCAGCGGCCGGCGGGCCGCCCGCCTGGTGCTGGCCGCCGAATGAGCCAGCCGGGCCGCTCATATCGGCCGGTTGTGATGCGTATCAATGGTGCTGAACCGTAGCCTGGTGTTTACTGGGCGCCGTATCCCGCTTCCTTCGATCCCGCTATGAACCCTGCCCCCCTGCCCACCACAGATCAGATCCGCGATACCCTGCGCAGCGTGATCGATCCGGAAGTCGGCATCAACATCGTCGACCTCGGCCTGGTTTACGACATCCGGATCAGCCCCGAGATGGTCGCCATCGATCTGACCATGACCTCGCCGGCCTGTCCGATGAGCGACCTGGTTCTCGCCGATGTCGGTTCGGCGCTGGCCGCCGCCTGGCCCGACGCACCGCCGGTGAACGCTGTGCTGGTCTGGAACCCACCGTGGGAACCGAAGATGATGAGCGACCAGGCGCGCAAGGCGCTGGGTTGGTGAAGCGTCATCAGGCCACCCGCATAATTTGCATTGGCCCTCACTATTGGAGTCTCTCGTATGAAATGGTGTTTGACATTGCTTGTCGCGCTTCTTCCTCTTGCCGCTCATAGCGCATGGATCGACTCGACTGGAAAACCGATCCCAGATACTGAAAACATGCGTAGTGCAGGAGATTTCGGCGTTCAAATACTTCTTACTGCGGACGAAGAGCAGTTTCGCCAAACATGGAACTCGTCCAAGACTCCACCGAAATTGAGTACTACCAACACAGTACGCCTTGGCGGATCGGTCTCTGCGCTTCTCATCTTTCATGGTTGCTCGCCGAATTCTGGGGGAGTCTGCGACGTAGCTTCCGAGTTCATTCTCGAAGCCCCAGACGGAACAAAAACCCCTGCGGGTGATGGCCCAGTCTGGTCTGGAAAACCTATGCAACAGCGGCTCTTACAACTTGGCCTGACAAGCATGACCGTCGGCTTCGACAAAACCGATCCGACTGGCGACTACAAGATAATCGCAAACATCAAAGATAAAGTTTCTGGTAGAGCACTTTCTGTCGTGACTCGCCTGAAAGTTACCAAGTGAACTATTGCACCGTGAAGGCCAATTCATCATTCCACCGGATCTGCGCGAAAAACCGCGCAGGCCGGTGAATTCAAACGTTATGCCGGCTTGCGACTAATTGCCGCATCCCGGTCGTCGCTTACCGCTAACGTTAGCTCTCGATAAACGGCGAATGAAAGCTGCCGCACTTGATCGGAACCGACACCTCAGAAAGGTGAGTATTGACAGCTAACAGTACGCTCAACCCAGACGGCGTCGCCGTCGCTTGGCTTTGGCAATGAGCGGCCGCGAGCTGCCGCCGGTCTGGCGCCTGCCCCTGTTGCTGCTGGGCATGGTCAGCCTGTTGACCGGCGTCTTCGGCGGCCTCGCCCGCCTCGGCGTGGCCGCACCGGAATTCGGCCAACTCCACGCCGGCAGCCACGGGGCGCTGATGATTGCCGCCTTCTTCGGTACCGTCATCAGCCTTGAACGCGCCGTCGCCCTGCATCGCCTGTGGCCCTACCTGGCGCCGCTGGCCGCCGGCCTCGGCGGCTTGGCCATTCTCACCGGCGGGCCGTGGTGGCTGCCGCCGGCTCTGTTCAGCATCGCCAGCGGACTGTTCGTCGCCGCCAGTCTCGGCGTCTACCGCCAGTTGCCGGCCCTGTTCACGCTGACTCTGCTGCTCGGTGCCGTCGCCTGGCTGGTCGGCAACCTGCTCTGGCTGGCCGGCGGCGACCTCAGCGCCGCGACCTTGCCGTGGATGAGTTTTCTGGTCCTGACCATCGCTGGCGAACGCCTGGAGCTGACCCGTTTTCTGCCGCCGCAACCGCTCGGGCCGGTACTGTTCCGTTGCCTCCTGATCGTTGCCGTCATCGCTGTCGTACTGCTGCCCCTATGGCCCGAACCGGGAAGCCGCCTGCTCGCCGCCGCCTTCCTGGCGTTGGCCGCGTGGCTGCTGCGCTACGACATCGCCCGCCGCACCGTGCGCCAGGACGGCCTGACGCGCTTCGTCGCCGTCTGCCTGCTGGCCGGCTATGCCTGGCTGGCCATCGGCGCCCTGCTCGGTCTCGGCGGCGCCTTCCTGCCCGGTCACGCCGGGCGCGATGCGGCCCTGCACGCCATCTTCCTCGGCTTCGTCTTCACGATGGTCATCAGCCACGCGCCGATCATCTTTCCGGCGGTGATGCGGGTGCGCATTCCCTACCACCCCTTTTTCTACCTGCCGCTGGCCGCTCTGCACCTGACGCTGGCCGTGCGCCTGGCCGGCAGTTTCGGTGCCGGCAGCGGCTGGCAGCAGGTCGGCGCGGCGCTGAACGCATTCAGCCTGGCGCTGTTCATCCTGACCATGCTGGTTAGCGTCGGCCGCGGTGCAACTAGCAAAGAGGCTACCCGATGAAACGTTCCGTCGCCCTGCGCCAGTTGTCGCGCGAGCACCACACGGCACTCAGCTTGGCCTTGCACATTGCCAAAGCCACCGGGCCGGAAGCCCGGAACGCGTTGCTGGCGACCGTCCCGGTAGTGTTTCGCGACGAACTGGAACCACATTTCCAGGCAGAGGAACGCAGCCTACTGCCGCCACTGGCGCAGCAGGGCGAAACAGCGCTGGTCGAGCGGACGCTGGCCGAGCATGCGCAACTGCGGGCGCTGGCAGCAGCTATTGGCGCCGGCGAGGCCAGCGCGCTAGCGCCGTTCGGTACCCTACTGCAAGCCCATGTTCGCTTCGAGGAGCGCGAACTGTTCGCCGTCGCTGAGGTGCGCCTGTATGCCGGCAGCGCAACGGATAACGCTACCGACTGACAAGCCTCAGCCGGCTAGGTCGGTTGCCAACTCAGTTGCCAGCTCTCCGGCCTGGATGCGCAGCACCCGCCCGCAGCGGGCGGCGATGGCTTCGTCGTGGGTGACCAGAATCAGCGTCGTGCCTTCCCTGGCGTTCAGTTCAAACATCAGATCGATGATCTGCTGGCCGGTCACCGCGTCGAGATTGCCGGTCGGCTCGTCGGCCAGCACCAGGCGCGGGGCCGGGGCAAAGGCGCGGGCCAGGGCGACGCGTTGTTGCTCGCCGCCGGAGAGGTGTTTCGGGTAATGCCGCAGGCGCTCGCCCAAGCCCACTCGCCGCAGCCAGTCGCGGGCGGTGTCACCGGCCCCTTTGGCTCCGGCCAGTTCGAGCGGCAGCATGACGTTTTCCAGCGCCGTCAGCGCGGGCAGCAACTGGAAGGACTGGAAGACGAAACCGAGCAGGCGGCCGCGCAATACCGCCCGCGCATCCTCATCGAGACCGGCCAGGGCGATGCCGTCGAGGCGAATATCGCCGCTGCTGGGCAGATCGAGCCCGGCCAGCAGGCCAAGCAGCGTCGATTTGCCGGAGCCGGAAGCGCCAACGATGGCCACCGTCTCCCCGGCGGCGACGGAGAAGGTAATATTCTGCAAAATCGTCAGCGGCTCGCCGCCGTTATCGACGGTCTTGCCCAATCCAACTACATCCACCACCGGTTGATCTGCCATGCGGCCCTTCCTCCTGTTGCTTGCCCTGCTGCTCGGCGCCCCTGCGGCGCTGGCCGCGAAAACCATTCTCGTCGTCGGCGACTCGCTATCGGCCGGCTACGGCCTGCGCCCGGAACAAGCCTGGCCGTCGTTGCTGGCCGGGCGGCTGGCCGAGCAAGGCACCGATTATAGCGTCGTCAACATTTCCATCTCCGGCGAAACCACGGCCGGCGGCCTTTCCCGCCTGGGGCCGGCGCTCCAGGCACACCGGCCAGCGGTCGTCGTCATCGCGCTCGGAGCCAACGACGGCCTGCGCGGCCTGACGCTCGACCAGATGCGGAACAACCTCGACGCCATGATCGCCGCGGCGCAAAAAACCAGCGCCCGTGTGCTGCTGATCGGCATGCGCCTGCCGCCCAATTACGGGCCGTATGCCGATCAATTCCAGGCCGTTTTCACCGACCTCGCCGGGTTCGACGAGATCATCGACGCGCGTTCCCCCGCGGAATTTGCCGAAGATCACCTGCCCGGCGCGCGCAACTGCCCGGTTCTGGACAATGCCCAGCGCGCCGAGGTCGGCACCCTGTACAAGCAATGCTCC
>JAIRKE010000066.1 GCA_031260295.1 Azonexus sp. | reverse complement strand
GACCCATCTGCACTCGTCGCCGGTCAGCCTGCGCAGGCTGACCGGATCTCTTGTCGCCTGACACAGGCTTTTCCATCCACCGTCCAGATAGTCCACCTTGCACACTGTGCAAAAACGATAGGTTTCGATCGGCGTCGGCCAGCGCGCATAGCTCAAAATTCCGGCGATGACGCGGCCGACCTGCGTGCCGACATCGACACTGGCCGCGCCGGCAGGCCTAATGTGCAGTACACCGGTAGGCTCAATGTACAGTACGCTGGCGACAGCGATGCCGAACAGGATCAGGGCGGGTCGGACGAATAGGCGATGCACAAGGGCTTTCGGGAGAAAATCTAACAGCGGGCAACCCGTGGCCCCCCGCCTGAAGATGACTGGACAATCTTAGCAACTGCCCCGTTTTCGTTCAATCATGCCACCAAGCGATTGATTTTTCATCACTCTCCCTCGTATTATTCGCCCCTTTTCCGAAATCTGGCCATCCCGGCCGACCGCGCATCGCGCGAACTGCTACCGCCCGCCATGACGTCGCTGACTGTCGACGATTTCGACTTCCCTCTGCCACCCGAACTGATTGCCCAGCACCCGGCGCCCGAGCGCCGCGGTAGCCGCTTGCTGCACGTCGACGGTGGGCGCCTGGACGACCGCCGTTTCGCCGATTTGCCGCAACTGCTGCGGGCCGGCGATCTGCTGGTATTCAACGACACCCGGGTGATCAAGGCGCGCTTCCACGGCGTCAAGGATACCGGTGGCCAGGTTGAGGTCATGCTCGAACGCATCGTCGACGCCCGCCACGCGATCTGCCAGATCCGCGCCAGTAAAGCTCCCAAGACCGGCTGCCAGTTGCGCCTGGCCGATGCGTTCACCGTCCGCATGTGCGGGCGAGCCGGTAGCGATGGCGATTTCTTCGCACTCGAACTCAGCGAGGACGGCAATTTCTGGGACTTGGCCGAGCGTCACGGCAAGTTGCCGCTGCCCCCTTACATCGCCCACCCCGCCGACGGCGCCGACGAAACCCGCTATCAGACCGTCTATGCCCGCACGCCGGGGGCCGTCGCCGCACCAACCGCCGGCCTGCATTTCGACGAGGCAATGCTGGAGACGCTAAAGGCGCAGGGCATCCACACCGCTTTCGTGACACTGCACGTCGGTGCCAGTACCTACCGCCCGATGCGCGTGGAAAAAATCGCCGACCATCGCATGCACAGCGAGCGCTACGAGATTCCCGCTGCCACCGCCGCGGCCGTCGCCGCCACCCGTGCCGCCGGCGGCCGCGTCATCGCGGTCGGCACCACCAGCCTGCGCGCCCTCGAATCGGCCACCAGCCAAGCCGATGGCTCGTTGCATCCTGGCGGCGCCGAGACCGACATTTTCATCACGCCCGGCTACCGCTTCCGCGTGGTCGACCGCCTGATCACCAACTTCCATCTGCCGAAATCGACGCTGCTGATGCTGGTCTCGGCCTTCGCCGGCTGTGCCGCGATCCGTGCCGCCTACACCCATGCCATCGACGAGCGCTACCGCTTCTTCAGCTACGGCGATGCGATGCTCCTGGAACGTACCGATGCAATTTGACCTCCTCCACACCGACGGCGCGGCCCGTCGCGGCACGCTAACGCTGGCCCACGGCCAAGTGCAGACGCCGGTTTTCATGCCGGTCGGCACCTACGGCACGGTCAAGGCGATGACGCCGCAAAGCCTGCACGACATCGGCGCGCAAATTTGCCTGGGCAACACCTTTCACCTGTGGCTGCGCCCTGGCCTTGAAGTCATCAAGGCCCATCGCGGCCTGCACGATTTCATGAACTGGCAGAAGCCGATCCTGACCGATTCCGGCGGCTTTCAAGTGTTCTCGCTCGGCGCCCTGCGCAAGATCACCGAGGACGGCGTCAAGTTCAGTTCGCCGCACGACGGCGCCAAGCTGTTCCTGTCGCCGGAAATCTCGATGCAAATCCAGCATGTGCTGAACTCGGACATCGTGATGATCTTCGACGAATGCACGCCCTACCCGGCAAGCCGCGAAGAAGCAGCGCAGTCGATGCGTTTGAGCCTGCGCTGGGCGAAACGCTCGCGCACCGAACACGACCAACTGGAAAACCGCAACGCGCTGTTCGGCATCATCCAGGGCGGCATGTATGAGGATCTACGCGAGGAATCGCTGGCCGGTCTCAACGACATCGGCTTCGACGGCATGGCCATCGGCGGCCTGTCGGTCGGCGAGCCGAAGGAAGACATGGCGCGCATCCTCGACCATCTGGCACCGCGAATGCCGACACACAAGCCGCGTTACCTGATGGGCGTCGGCACGCCGGAGGATCTGGTCTTCGCCGTCCAGCGCGGCATCGACATGTTCGATTGCGTGATGCCGACGCGCAATGCGCGCAACGGCCACCTGTTCACCCGCTTCGGCGACGTGCGAATCAAGAATGCCCGCTACCGCGCCGATACCGGCCCGCTCGATCCCTCCTGCGCCTGCTATACCTGCACGCAATTCAGCCGCGCCTACCTGCATCACCTGTTCCGCAACGGTGAAATTCTCGGTGGCATGCTCAACACCCTGCACAACCTGCATTTCTATCAGGTCATCATGGCCGAGATGCGCGCCGCCATTGCATCGGCCACGCTGGCAGCGTGGTCAGCCGCCTTCGCCCGCGACCGATCAAGCGGCCAATGCTAGAATCGCGCGTTCTGCTTTTTTCGTTATCCGGAGACACCCCCCATGATTAGCCTTGCCCACGCCCAGACCGCTGGCGCTGCCGACCCAACCGGCGGCTTCATGCAGTTGCTGCCGATGATCCTGATGTTCGTCGTGCTGTGGTTCCTGATGATCCGCCCGCAGATGAAGAAAGCCAAGGACCACAAGGTGCTGATCGAAGCCCTGCAGAAAGGTGACGAAATCGTCACCGGCGGCGGCCTGGTCGGCCGTATCGTCAAGATCGGCGAAGCCTACGTCACCGTCGAAATCGCCGAAGGTACCGAGGTCGTCGTTCAGAAGCCGGCCATCGGCATGGTCCTGCCGAAAGGCACGCTGAAGTCTTTGTAATTTGATGAGTGGAGAGGCGAGAGCAGGGGAGCTGGTTTTGCTCTCGACTCCCCAACTCTCGACTCTCGACTAAGTTAGGCCGCCATGAATCGCTATCCCCTCTGGAAATACATCATCGTTGTCGTGTCGCTGGTGCTGGGTTTCATCTATACCCTGCCCAACTTCTACGGCGAATCGCCAGCCGTGCAGGTATCGAGCGCCAAGGCCACGCTCAAGATCGACGAGAGCACCCGCGTCCGCGTCGAGGAAATCCTGAAAAGCGCTGGCATCGCCCATAACGGCATCCAGCTCGACGCTGTCGGCGTCAAGGCCCGCTTCGCCACGGAAGACATCCAGTTGCAGGCCAAGGATGTACTGGAAAAGACCTTCAATCCGGATGCCAGCGACCCGCAATACGTGGTCGCCCTCAACCTGCTGTCGGCCTCGCCGCGCTGGTTGACCGCTCTGGGCGCGCTGCCGATGTATCTCGGTCTCGATCTGCGCGGCGGCGTGCACTTCCTGCTGCAAGTAGATATGCAAGGAGCGCTGACCAAGCGCCTCGACTCGACCGCCGCCGACCTGCGTATCCAGCTGCGCGACAAGAAAGTCCGGCACGCCGGCATCAGCCGCGACAAAGATACGATCGTCATCAAATTCAACGACGCGGAAGCACGCGACAAGGCACGCGCTGTCATCTCCGACCTCCAGCGCGAACTGTCGCTGACGCAAGCGGACTTGACGCTGACGGCAACGCTGACGCCGCAATCCCGGAAGGAAATTCAGGAGGCCGCCCTCAAGCAGAACATCGCCACGCTCGGCAATCGCGTCAATGAACTCGGCGTTGCCGAACCTGTCATCCAGCAGCAGGGCGCGGATCGCATCGTCGTTCAACTGCCCGGCATACAGGATGTCGCCGAGGCCAAAAAAATGATCGGCCGCACCGCCACGCTGGAAGTGCGGATGGTGGATGAAAGCGCGGCGGCATCGGGCGTGACGACCGGCGCGGACGTTTTCCCGCACCGTGACAGGGATGGCAATGTCACCCAGGTCGCGGTGAAAAAACAGGTCGTGCTCACCGGCGACCGTTTCACCAAGGCCAGTTCAACCTTCGATCAGAACCACCAGCCAGCCGTGTCGGTCGAACTCGATGCCGCTGGCGGACGCATCATGCGCGACGTCACCCGCGAGAACCTGAAAAAAAGGATGGCCATCGTCCTCTTTGATCGCGGCCGCGGCGAAGCGATTTCGGTAGCCACCATCCAGGGCGAATTTTCCAGCCAATTCCAGATTACGGGCGCCTTCTCGGCCCGGGAGACCAATGATCTCGCCATTCTGATTCGCGCCGGCTCGCTGGCGGCGCCGATGGAGATCATCGAGGAACGCACCATCGGCCCCTCGCTCGGCGCCGAGAGCATCAACAAGGGTTTCCATTCGACGCTGTGGGGCTTTATTGCCATCGCCCTGTTCATGATCGTGTACTACCAGATGTTCGGCGTCGTCTCGGCCCTGGCCCTGTCGGCCAACCTGCTGCTGCTGATCGCCCTGCTGTCGCTGCTGCAAGCGACGCTGACCCTGCCCGGCATCGCCGCCATCGCGCTGACGCTGGGCATGGCCATCGACGCCAACGTGCTGATCAACGAACGCATCCGCGAGGAACTGCGCGCCGGCATGCCGCCGCAGGGGGCGATTTCGGAAGGCTACGAGCGCGCCTTCGGCACCATCCTCGACTCCAACATCACCACGTTGATCGCCGGCCTGGCCCTGCTCATCTTCGGCTCCGGCCCGGTACGCGGCTTCGCCGTGGTGCATTGCCTGGGCATCCTGACCTCGATCTACTCGTCGGTATTCATCTCGCGCGCCCTGATCAACCTGATCTACGGCCGCCAGAAGAAGCTCACCAAGATCGCCATCGGCCAGATCTGGAAGCCCGGCCTGACCGCCACCCCAATCGACGGCAAGTAACCAGGACGCACGGACATGGAATTTTTCCGCATCAAGCAAGACATTCCCTTCATGCGCCATGCGCTGAAGTTCAACATCATTTCCTTCGCCACCTTCCTGATCGCCGTTTTCTTCCTGGTAACCAAGGGCCTGCACCTGTCGGTCGAATTCACCGGCGGCACCTTGATCGAGGTCAATTACGAGCAAACCGCCGATCTCGAAAAGGTGCGCGGCGCGCTGGGCAAGGCGGGTTTCACCGATTTTCAGGCGCAGAATTTCGGCTCCTCGCGGGACGTGCTGATCCGCCTACCGCTGCGCGATGCGCAGGACAGCGCCAAGCAGGGCGAACAGGTGATGGCCGCGCTGGATGCGGACGCGCCGGGCGCCACGGCGCGGCGCGTCGAATACGTCGGCCCGCAGGTCGGCAAGGAACTCGCCGAAAACGGCGCCATGGCGCTGCTGGTAGTCGTCCTCGGCATCATGATCTACCTCGCCTTCCGCTTCGAATGGCGTTTCTCGGTATCGGCCATCATCGCCAACCTGCACGACGTGATCATCATTCTCGGTTTCTTCGCCGCCTTTCAGTGGGAATTCTCGCTGTCGGTACTGGCCGCGACCCTGGCCGTGCTCGGCTACTCGGTCAACGAATCGGTGGTCGTCTTCGACCGCGTCCGCGAAACCTTCAGGAAGGTACGCGGCCTGAGCACGCCGCAGGTGCTCGACCACGCCATCACCAGCACCATTTCGCGGACCATCATCACCCACGCCTCGACCCAGGTCATGGTGCTGTCGATGCTGATCTTCGGTGGCGAGACGCTGCATTACTTCTCGCTGGCGCTGACCATCGGCATCTGCTTCGGCATCTACTCCTCGGTGCTGGTCGCCAGCCCGCTGGTCATGTGGCTGGGCGTTTCGCGCGAACAGTTCATCAAGCCCCAAAAAGCCATCGAGGGTGCCAACGCGGACGGCGCCGTGGTCTAGGCCGGTCCGCCGGGAACATGAAAAAAGCCGCCCACGGGCGGCTTTTTCTTTGCTGCCGGCCTCACCAAGCCGGTATTTCTTCGGCCGCTGGCGGCGGTGGCGGCTCCGGCAACCAGGCGCCGCTCGCCCCGTAAACAGCGGCCAGCGCCAGCAGCACGGCGACCGTCAGCGCCAGCAGGCCGCCGCCGCGCGCATCCTCGCCCTGCTCGACTTCCTTCGAGCCGGTCACCATCGGCCGCAACATATTGTTCTTCTTGACACGGACATAGAAGGCGATCGCCGCCACGTGCAAGCCGACCAGTACGTATAACAGGTTGGCCGTCAGATGGTGCAGGCCGGTGAGGCGGTTGCTCAAGCTCTTGTCGACCAGGTCGAACAGCGGCCCGACGAAGGCAATGTCATCATTGGTGAACAGCCCGGAAGCCGCCTGGAAGCCGACCACGGTCAGCAAGGCGAATACGGACAGAGCGCCCAGCGGATTGTGTCCGGGCTGGCGCCATTGGCCGCCGAGATAGGCGCGCAACTTGGCCGGCGTCGGGAAAAACTGGGCGAAGCGGGCATAGGTCGAGCCGATCAGCCCCCAGACAATACGAAAGACCAGCAGGCCAACGATGAACAGACCGAGGCGTCCGTGCCAGACGATTAGGTTGCCGCCAAGCTGGCCGCTGACCACGGCGCCGATCACGGCCAATACCAGCAGCCAGTGAAACAGGCGGGTGGGCAAGTCCCAGAGGCGAATGTGTTTGCTGTTCATGCTGTGTTCCTTTGTTCCGGTGAAAACGAAACAGGCGCCCACGGGCGCCTGTAAGTCACCCCAGGCCGGGGCCTGGGCTACCCGTAGTCGGGTACGACGTGACAACGTCCAGCTTACTTCTTGATCTTGAAGTCGTCGTGGCAGCTCTTGCAGGTTTCGCTCAGCCTGCTGAACTGCGCCTTGGCCGCGGCAGCGTCGCCAGCGACGGCGACCTTGGCCATTTCGTTGGCTTCCCGGTTGAAATCGGTGGCGACCTTGCCGGCCAGTTCCTTGTTGGTGAACATCTCGGGCTTGACGCGAGTTTCTTCCCAGCCCTTGCCCTTATCGGTACCCGGCAGGTACAGCGCGCCCATGCCTGAATTGGCCAGACTCTGGATCACATTGGCAGCCTTGATCACTTCGTCCTTGTTGTAGGTACCTTCGACATTGGCCTTGATGCGGCCCATGCTCCAGGACATGGCGGAATACGCCGACTGGCGGTACTTGATGGCATCTTCCGGCTTCATCTGGGCAGCGGCGCCCCCGGCCAGAGTGATGCCGAGCAGGGCGAGCATGAACTTCTTCATGGGGTTTTCTCCAGTGATTGTTTGAGGGAACCGTTAATTCTACTGGCTTTGCATAGGTACTTTTGTAACCGCATGGGTACTTTTGTAACAAAAGTTTCTCTGCCAGAAACTTATTCCCAGCTCAGTTGTCTCAGGCGCCGGCGCCTACAGCGCGAAAACATGCTTGGCGCGCAGCGCCGGCTGACCGGATTCGATCGCCAGCAGGCGGGCGATGTTTGGATGCTTGCCGGGATGGGCGCGTTCGTCCTCGCTGTGTTCGGCGAAAATTTCCAGGCCCTTCTTCGCCGCCTCGGCATTGATCGAGCCATAGGTCTGCGCCAAGTGGTTGTACACCGCCAACGAGCCCTGGCTGCCAGGCTTGTTCTCAATGCTGGCGACGACGTTACCGTCGGCATCGAGCAGGTTGATCGCGGCCAAGTGGGAGATGCCCGGCAGTTTCTTCAGGTTTTCGCTAAAAGACATTATTTCCAGTCATGCTTGGCTTTGACTAGGCCGATGATCAGCCCGGTGGTAAAGGTGACCGCCGGCACGACGAAGGCGATGGCCTTGATGCCGCGCACGGGGCCGTAGATGGCAAGCAGCAGCAGGGCCGGCAGCAGGCCGATGACGAGGCCGAGCAACCCGCCCCGAATGCCGCCCCGGATCACTTCGCGCTCGGTGGTGCAGTGCTCGCCGGTGCAATGCGGGCAGTAGATGGCGTCGGCGGGAACTTCCTGCCGGCACTTGGCGCAGATCATCCGTATGCTATCCCGACCATGGCTGGGCGCTAGATGCGCTTAGCCAGTTCGGCTGCCTTGCCGGTGTAATCCCAGGGCGTGAGCTTCAGCAGTTCGGCCTTGGCCGCCTCCGGGATGTCCAGAGTCGCCACGAAGTCCTGCATACCCTGGCGCGAGACGCGGGTACCGCGGGTCAGCTCCTTGAGTTTTTCGTAGGCGTTGGCCACGGCATAGCGGCGCATCACGGTCTGGATCGGCTCGGCCAGCAGTTCCCAGTTGGCGTCGAGATCGGCGTGCATCAATTCGGCGTTGATTTCCAGCTTGCCGAGGCCCTTCAGCAGCGAGTCGTAGCCGAGCAGCGTGTAACCGAGGCCGACGCCCATATTGCGCAGCACCGTCGAATCGGTCAGGTCGCGTTGCCAGCGCGAAATCGGCAGCTTCTCGGCAAGGTGCTTCAACACGGCGTTGGCCAAGCCGAAATTGCCTTCCGAGTTCTCGAAGTCGATCGGATTGACCTTGTGCGGCATGGTCGAGGAACCAATCTCGCCGGCCTTGACCTTCTGCTTGAAGAAACCGAGCGAAATATAGCCCCAGACATCGCGGTCGAGATCGATGAGGATGCTGTTGGCGCGGGCGAAGGCGTCGAACAGCTCGGCCAGCGCGTCGTGCGGCTCGATCTGGATGGTGTAGGGGTTGAAAGTCAGACCCAGCGACTCGACGAAGCGCTTGGCGAAGCCTTCCCAGTCATAGCCCGGGTAGGCGGCCAGGTGGGCATTGTAGTTGCCGACCGCACCGTTGATCTTGCCCAGCAGTTCGACGCCGGCGATGCGGACACGGGCGCGCTTAAGACGCCAAGCAACATTGGCCAGCTCCTTGCCCATCGTCGTCGGCGTCGCCGGTTGGCCATGCGTGCGGCTCATCATCGGGATATCGGCATAGATGTGGGCCAGCTCGACCAACTTGGCGACAACCTTGTCCAGCGCCGGCAGCAATGCCTCTTCGCGAGCGCCCTGACACATCAGCGCGTGCGACAGGTTGTTGATGTCCTCCGAAGTGCAGGCGAAGTGGATGAACTCGCTGACCTTGACCACTTCGGCATTGGCCTGGGTCCGCTCCTTGATCCAGTATTCCAACGCCTTGACGTCGTGGTTGGTGGTGGCCTCGATGGCCTTGACCTCGGCCGCCTGCTGCGGGCCGAAGCCGGCAACCAGCGCATCAAGTTCGGCCACAGTCGCCGGCGAAAAGGCGGCAATCTCGGTGAAATGCGGCTCGGCGGCCAGCGCCTTCAACCACTCGATCTCGACCTTGAGGCGGGCACGGATCAGGCCGAATTCGGAGAAGTGGTCGCGCAGGGCGTCGACCTTGCCGGCATAGCGGCCATCGAGCGGGGAAAGGGCGGTCAAGGGATTGAAATTCATGGGCAACATCCTTTTGCGGAACGGAGCATTTTACCCGCCCGGCGAAGCCCTCGCCATACGCTATAATCGGCTCCCCCAAAACAGAGATATGCGATGAAGCTGATCGGCTCCCCTGCCAGCCCGTACACCCGCAAGGCCCGGATCGTGCTGGCCGAAAAGAAGATCGAATACGACTTCGTGATCGACTCACCGTTGTCGCCGGACAGCGCGGTGCCGGCGCTCAACCCGCTGGGCAAGATTCCGGTGCTGGTGCTCGACGACGAAACGCCGCTGTTCGATTCGCGCGTCATCGCCGACTACATCGACAACGTGTCGCCCAACAACAAGCTGATCCCCGCCCCCAACCGCGAGCGGAGCGAAGTCAAGCGCTGGGAAGCCGTGGCCGACGGCATCTGCGACGCCGTCGTGCTTACCCTGTTCGAATTGCGCCGCCCGCAGGCCAAGCAGGACGCGGAATGGATCGCCTACCAACAGGAAAAAATCACGCGCGGCCTCGCCTTCATGGCCACCGAGTTGGGCGAGCAACCCTACTGCATGGGTACCCATTTCTCGATGGCCGACATCGCCGTCGGCGTCGCCTTCGGCTACCTCAGCTTCCGCCTGCCCAGCCTGGCCTGGCGGGAAAACCACCCCAATCTCGACAAGCTGCACGCCAAACTGCTGCAACGCCCGTCTTTCGCGGATACGCTGCCGAGCGACTGAGGCTGCTTCGTCCAACCATCAAAAAAAGCGCCTGCCGGCGCTTTTTTCATGTCCCTGGCACGGGCGGCCTGCGGCTCGTTAGCGAATCACCCCGCCGCCGAGACAGACCCGGCTTTCGTAGAGCACCACCGACTGACCCGGCGTCAGCGCCCACTGCGCTTCGGCAAAGTGGATTTCGCAGGTGTTGCCGCGGGTTTCACTGTCAAAGCGCTCAATTTCGCAGGGCTGGTCGGCGGTGCGGTAGCGGGGCTTGGCGGTGTAGACCCAGTGCGTTTGCGGAGCACGCCCGGAGATCCAGGACAACTGCTCGGCGACCAGCGTGCTGTTCAACAGGGCCGGATGGTCGTGCCCCTGGACGACGTACAGCACGTTCTTGTCCATGTCCTTGCCGGCAACGAACCAGGCGTCGTGCTCGCCACCGCCCGGCAGCCCCTTCTCTTTGAGGCCGCCGATGTGCAGGCCCTTGCGCTGGCCGAGGGTGTGGTACATCAGGCCATCGTGCCTGCCGAGCACCTTGTCGTCGTCGAGACGACGGATCTCGCCCTGCTTCGGCGGCAGATAGCGGGCCAAGAAGTCCTTGAACGGCCGCTCGCCGATGAAGCAGATGCCGGTCGAATCCTTTTTGGCGGCGACGTGCAGCCCCTCGGCCTCGGCGATCTTGCGGACCTCGCGCTTGTAGAGGTCGGCCAGCGGGAACAGGGTCTTCGCCAGTTGCGCCTGGTTCAGGCGATAGAGGAAGTAGCTCTGGTCCTTGGTGCCGTCCTCGGCCTTGAGCAACTGGTACTCACCATTGAATTCGCGCACGCCAGCGTAGTGGCCGGTGGCGATCCGCTCGGCACCAAGCTGCATGGCGTGCTCAAGAAAAGCCTTGAATTTGATTTCCGAGTTGCACAGCACGTCCGGATTCGGCGTGCGGCCGGCCTGGTATTCGGCGAGGAATTCGGCAAATACCCGCTCGCGGTACTCGGCAGCAAAATTGACCACCTCGACATCGATGCCGATGACGTCGGCGACGCTCATCACGTCGATCAGGTCCTGGCGCGACGAGCAGTAGTCCTCGCTATCGTCGTCCTCCCAGTTCTTCATGAACAGGCCGATCACCTTCCAGCCCTGGCGCTTCAACAACAGCGCCGCGACGGAGGAATCGACGCCGCCGGACAAGCCGACTACCACGGTTTTTTTAGACATCGGGTCCAGCCCCTTTCTTCCAGTCATCCAGCGGCAGAATCACCGCCGGCTGGCCATTATCGACAAACCAGCTATCGACGACGAAGCGTTCGCCCCCCCTGCCGCTTACCCCCTCGTCGATTGTCTCAATCACCGCCGCGTAATGGGCGGGAAAGATCAGCGCGAAATTGCGCACTTCCGGCTCCCGCACCCGGTGCCAGCGCAGAGCGCCGCGCGCCTCCAAGAGGCGCAGCAGGCGCGTGGTGGTGGTCGAATGGTCGATGCAGTCCATCCGCCCGGAAACATAATCGTCGGCCAAATTGCCGCCCTTGTCGTTGCGGATATCGGTCTGCTCGCCGGCCCAGGCATACAGTTGCCCGATCGCCAGCGCCAGCCGCTCGCGTTCCTCGGCGGCACTGCCTGCAGCCAGCAGTTGCCGGCGGATTTGGTCGAGCCGGGCCTCGCTGTAGACCACCGTTTCCTGCACCAGGCAGCCGTAACCGTGACAGACCATGACCTGCTCGTCAGCGCTAGCCAGGCCGGCCAGCACCAGCGCCGCCGCCATCAGACCATAGCGAATCACGCGCAATGCACCAGCAGGTCGAGCGGATAGCGCTTGCCGGCGATCAGATCCTCGATGCCGCGCAAGACCAGCGGGCTACGGTGCCGCTCCCGGCTCGCCCGAACCTCGGCTAGCGTCAGCCAACGGGCGGCAACAATGCCAGCGTCGAGTGGACGGCCAGCCTCGAAGCCAAGCAGTTCGCCGGCAAAAGCAAAGCGCAGGAAGGTGACATCCTTGTCCGGATGTTTCCAGTGATAGATACCGACCAGATGCGTCGGCTGGAAATGCCAGGCGCTTTCCTCCAGCGTCTCGCGGACCACCGCGTCGACCAGCGCCTCACCTTCTTCGAGATGACCGGCCGGCTGGTTGAGAAGCAGCCTGCCCTCGATCTCTTCCTCGACCAGCAGGAACTTGCCATCACGTTCAATGACGGCGGCGACGGTGACATTCGGTTTCCAGATCATGACGCGGATTCGGACGGCAAAGACATCATTTTATAGCGGTTACCCCAAATGCTCAGACGCGAAAACGAGCCGCAGACAGTACGAGTAGTACGGCAAGGCGAAGTCGACAAAGTATGAGGATTTGGGGTAACCGCTATAGCTGCTGATTTCCGCTAGAATGATGGGCTTTCACATACACGCGCAACACGGAGAACAACCATGTCCATGGCGGATCGCGACGGTTTCATCTGGCAAGACGGCAAACTCATTCCCTGGCGCGAGGCAACGACGCACGTCCTCACCCACTCCCTGCATTACGGAATGAGCGTCTTCGAAGGTGTCCGCGCCTATAAGACCGATGCCGGCACCGCCATCTTTCGCCTGGAAGAGCACACTGACCGCCTGTTCAACTCCGCCCACATCTTCCAGATGGCCATGCCCTTCGACAAGGCGGCCATCAATGAAGCACACAAGGAAGTGCTGCGCGCCAACAAGCTCGAATCCGGCTACCTGCGCCCGATCGCCTACTACGGTCCGGAAAAGATGGGCGTCTCGCCCAAGGGCGCCAAGGTACACGTCACCATCGCCGCCTGGCCGTGGGGTGCCTACCTCGGCGAGGAAGGCATGGAGCGCGGCATCCGCGTCAAGGTATCGAGCTACACCCGCCACCACGTCAATATCTCGATGGTCCGCGCCAAGGCCTCCGGCCACTACATCAACTCGATCCTGGCCAACAATGAGGTAACCAACGAGGGTTACGACGAAGCGATGCTGCTCGATCCCGAAGGCTACGTCGCCGAAGGCGCCGGCGAAAACCTGTTCATCGTCAAGCAGGGCAAGCTGTATACGCCGGACCTGACCTCCTGCCTGGAAGGCATCACCCGTGCCACGGTGCTGACCCTAGCCCAGGAACTGGGTCTCTCCGTGCAAGAAAAGCGCATCACCCGCGACGAGGTCTACACCGCCGACGAAGCTTTCTTCACCGGTACCGCCGCCGAAGTCACGCCGATCCGCGAACTCGACGGCCGCCAGATCGGCATCGGCCGCCGCGGCCCGATCACCGCGCAAATTCAGGCCAAGTACTTCGATGTTGTTTATGGCCGCTCGGAAGCGCATCGGGGGTGGTTGGCGTATATCTGATCCACGCGGGAGGCGGTGATGGTTGCGATGGCTTTTCCAACAACGAAATCCGCGATCGAGGTCGCCGAGCGAGAACTGGGGATCAGGCTGCCCGGCGAATTCCAGGTGCGTCTGATGGCCAGAAATGGCGGCGAGCTCTCGACCGCGGGCGATACCTGGCAAGTCTTTCCGGTCGCTGATACCGGCAAGCAAAAAATGCCGGGGCATCCTGTTGGCGACATGGTTCTTGAAAATCAACAGGCCCGCGCCAGAAAAGGTTTTCCGAGTGGAGCCGTAGCCATCGCTGCAAATCGCAAGGGGAATCTTCTCCTTTTAT
The DNA here is from genome assembly GCA_031260295.1 of Azonexus sp. Taxonomy (GTDB): domain Bacteria; phylum Pseudomonadota; class Gammaproteobacteria; order Burkholderiales; family Rhodocyclaceae; genus Azonexus. The sequence goes on along the minus strand of JAIRKE010000066.1, from coordinate 7,435 downwards.
TGCCAGAAAAATCTTCAGGCCAGCTTGGCCCACAGGTTTTCGTTTGGGATCATGAAACGCACAAATGCACACCGTCCGCGCTCAGCTATGAAGATTAGCAAGGACTATAGGTTGGGCTGAGCGCAGCGAAGCCCAACACCACACCGCGTACCCCCCTCTGAAGTCGGGTTCCATGGAGCAAGAATGTCTCGCTTTCTAACCATCACCCTCTGCCTTCTTTTTTCTTGTTCCGTCTCTGCTACTGAATCTCTGTTCACTATTCTTGAACCTGACCACGGTCCGGCACTGCTGAAGCAATGTTCAAGAAGGGCGCCGCACGCCGCAGAATTCTGGCGTCCAGAATTATTCCAAGTTCAAGAGTTGGAGGCAGGTCTCCCCGCACTCCTCGACAGTTCTGATACTGATGTTTTCATAAGCAATGTCACGAGCCAACCCCACGAAATCGGCATAAAAACAAAGGCTTATAGATGGCCCCGGGATACTGTCAGCGAGAAGGTTGGTGACAAACTGCGCCTCCCTCTTGCCGAATATAAGCGCCAGTACATCGGATTTATCCGGAGCGGAGAAAAATTCATTTACGGCAACTTCTACGTAAACCGCCCGCTCCCCTCCTCGCTGGCTCATCTCCGGGAAAAAATCGATCAAACTCCGGTGATCATCTGTGATGGAGGCTCTTCCTCCTGGGGAGTGGTTTATTCCGTTGAAGGCAAAACCTTTCAAGACATGGCTATTAATGGCATGTGAAAGCTGATAACTCGTTCAAGGCAGATGCCACGCTGGCACGGCCTTGACTCCTACTAGAAAAGGAGAACCATCCAATGTCCCAGCAAGCCCCTGTCGAACTCACCGCCGACGACCTACCGTTGCACTGCCCGACAGCGAAATCGGCGCTGTGGAGCCAGCACCCGCGCGTCTTCCTCGACATCCTGAAGACTGGCGAGGCTGTCTGCCCCTATTGCAGTACCAAGTACGTCTTCACGGGCGAAGCCCCCAAGGACCACCACTAATCGCCATTGGCCGCCGGGCAACCTGTGGCCAGCAAGCGCTTCCCATGAAAGCCCTCATCGTCGCCCCCGCCTGGATCGGCGACACGATCATGGCACAACCGCTGTTCGTGCGGCTGCATGCGCTATATCCAGGATTGCGGCTCGACGCCCTGGCCCCGCGCTGGGTGGCGCCGGTGTTGCAGCGCATGGACGATATCGCCGAGGTCATCGATAGCCCGTTCAACCACGGCCAGGTTTCGCTCAAGGCCCGTTGGCGGCTGGCTCGCGAACTGGCGGCGCGGCACTACGATGCCGCCTGGATTCTGCCCAATTCGGCCAAGTCGGCACTGGTTCCCTTCCTGGCCGGCATTCCACGGCGCGTCGGGTTCACCGGCGAGGCTCGCTATGGCCTGATCAATGTCCGTCATACCCTCGATAAGGCGGCGCTGCCGCTGATGATCGAGCGCTTCGTGCAACTGGCCGAAGCGCCCGGCGCGCCGCTGCCGAAGCCAATCGCCCAGCCACGTATCCGCTCGACGGCGGCCGACAAACAGCGGACCCTGAACGAACTCGGGCTCGATGCGCCACCGCGCCTGGTCGCCTTCTGCCCTGGCGCCGAATACGGCCCGGCCAAGCGCTGGCCGGCCGCGCATTTCGCCACCCTGGCCCGCGCCCTCGCCGAGCGCAGCCGGGCCGTGTGGTTGTTCGGCTCGCCGAAGGATCATGCCGTGGCCGAGGACATCTGCCGCCTGGCGCCCGGCTGTTGCCGCAACCTGTGCGGTGCCACCTCGCTCAGCCAGGCCATCGACCTGCTGGCCCTGGCGGAAATAATCGTCTGCAACGACTCCGGCCTGATGCACGTCGCCGCCGCCCTCGACCGGCCGATCGTCGCCCTCTACGGCTCCTCGTCGCCCGGCTTCACGCCGCCGCTGTCCGACCGGGCCGATATTCTCAGCCTGAAACTCGCGTGCAGCCCCTGCTTCGAACGGCAATGCCCGCTCGGCCACCTGGATTGCCTGAATAAGCTGTCGCCGCAGCGAGTCCTCGCCGCCGTCGAAAAACGGAGTCCCGCATGAAGAAAAATCCGCCCGGTATCCACGCCCGCCCGGAGGACGTCGAACAGGCGTTCTACGAAGCCATCGCCCGTGGCGATGCCGAGCAGATCGGCAGGCTCTGGGCCGAGGAGGAGGAAACCCTGTGCGTGCACCCGACCGGCGTCCGCTTGACTGGCCTGGCGCCGATCCGCGAAAGCTGGCGCAGCATCTTCGCCGCTACCCGCCTGCGCGTCCAGGTCGAGGTGATATCCCACTGGCAGGGGTCGGTGTTGGCCATCCACCATCTGAGCGAAATCTTGTTCGTCGGCGACGACTCGAATCCGCGCGGACCGCTGTACGTCACCCATGTCTATGCGCGCGGCCCCCGCGGCTGGCGTCTCGTCTGCCGCCACGCCTCGACTGCCGACGATAGTCAGCAGGCGCTGGCCGATGGCGTGCGGCATACTGTGCATTAAGTCTGACGGTTTTCGCAGGGGCTAGGGACTGGAGGTTAGGGACTAAGGTTTGGTTTCCGCTGGCTACGCCAGCGCAAGAATTACACTAGCCCCAGCCTCTAGCCCCTGCCCCCCGTTCTTTCACGCTAAAAACTCAGGAGCCGATCTCATGAACACGCTACCCGCTGAAATTTTCAAGGCTTACGATATCCGCGGCATCGTCGGCAAGACCTTGACCGCCGACATCGTCCGCCGGATCGGCCACGCCCTCGGTTCGCTGGCCGCCGAACAGGGCCAGACGGCCATCGCCGTCGGCCGCGACGGCCGCCTGTCCGGCCCGGAACTGGCCGGCGCGTTGATGGATGGCATCGTCGCCGCCGGCATCGACGCCATCGACATCGGCTGCGTGCCGACCCCGGTCACCTATTTCGCCGCCTACGAACTGGGCTGCCATTCCTGCGTCTCGGTTACCGGCAGCCACAACCCACCCGATTACAACGGCCTGAAGATGGTCGTCGGCGGCACGACGCTGGCGCTCGATGCCATCCAGGATCTGAAGCAGCGCATCGCAGCTGGCAAGCTGAAGCACGGCCAGGGCCAGAAGCGTAGCGCCGATGTCGCCGCCGCCTACATTGAACGCATCGTCGCTGATGTGAAACTAACCCGCCCGCTGAAGATCGTCATGGACTGTGGCAACGGCGTGGCCGGCGCGGTCGCCCCCGAACTCTTCGAGCGCCTCGGTTGCGAAATCGTGCCGCTGTACTGCGAGGTCGATGGCAACTTCCCCAACCACCACCCGGACCCGTCGAAGCCGGAGAATCTCGCCGACGTGCTCCAGGCGCTCAAGGACACCGATGCCGAACTAGGTATCGCCTTCGATGGTGACGGTGACCGCCTCGGCGTCGTCACCAAGGACGGCGAGATCATCTACCCGGACCGCCAGTTGATGCTGTTCGCCGCCGACGTGCTGACACGCGTGCCGGGCGGCATGGTGATCTACGACGTCAAATGCACGCGCCTCCTGGCGCCGTGGATCAAGAAGCACGGCGGCGTGCCGCTGATGTGGAACACCGGCCACGCGCTGGTCAAAGCCAAGCTCAAAGAAACCGGCGCCCCGCTGGCCGGCGAAATGAGCGGCCACACCTTCTTCAAGGAACGCTGGTATGGCTTCGACGACGGCCTTTACACCGGCGCCCGCCTGCTGGAAATCCTCAGCCGCTCGGCCGACGCCAACGCGCCGCTGAAAGCCCTGCCGGATTCACCCTCGACCCCGGAACTGAACATCAAGATGGCCGAAGGCGAACCTTTCGCGCTGATCGCCAAGCTCAAGGCCGAAGGCAAGTTTCCCGGCGCCAGTGAGGTCATCTCCATCGACGGCGTGCGCGTCGAATACGCCGACGGCTTCGGTCTGGCCCGCCCATCCAACACCACGCCGGTTGTCGTGCTGCGCTTCGAGGCCGACAACGCCGCCGCACTGGAGCGCATCCAGGGCGCCTTCCGCGACGCGCTGCACGCGGTCTGGCCCGGCCTCCCGCTGCCTTTCTGAGCACAAGTCGGGGCGAGGAAGCCCCAGGCTTCGGCCTGGGGTGGCTCGCGGCATCCGCGCCCGGTATAACGCCCATCACCCCTCGCCGGGCCGGCCACCGCCGGTAGCGCATCGGCTGTCCAGCAGAGGACGGTTACAAAGCAGCGACAAGCGGTCTACAGACCTTGCGTCGATGCTGCGGCAGAATGAAACGTCTTGCTCAAACGCCACCGCAACCAATGAACCGACACTCGAACCCGTTTCACGCCCGCGCCGCTTTCGCCCGGACGCCGCAAAGCCTGCTCGGCAAGCTGCTGACCCTAGTGTTCAGTCTGGCCCTACTGGTTCTCGCCGTGATGTTCTCGCTGGTCGCGCTAACCGTGATCGCCATCGGCGGCACGCTGTTCGCCGGCTGGCTGTGGTGGAAGACCCGCGCCCTGCGCAAAGCCATGCGCGAAGCCGCACCGGTGGACGGTAGCGGCGAAGTGCGGATCATCGAAGGCGAATTCGTCCGCGAGGCCACCGACGACGAGCGCCTGCCGCGCTAGATCAGCGATGCCCGCTGGCAGGCGGCCGGTGCGAAGCGAAGAACCGCCGCAACGCCGTCCGTAACGAACCCAACCCGCCAAGTAGCGCCAACGCCAGCAAGATCAGCACGATGCCGCTGCCTTCGGCCAGATCGGGCCGCTCGCCGAGCAGCCACCATGCCCACAGCACGCTCATCACCGGAATAATCAGGCTGGAAAGCCCGGCGACGCCGGTCGGCAGCGTGCGCAGGATAAACAACCACAAAGCCCAGGCCAGCGCCGTTGACAACACGGCGTTGTAACCGAGTACCAGCAGCATGGTGGGCGACCAGACGATTTCTGTTTTGTGGGTGGCCAGCGCCAGCGTCGATAGCACGATTGCGCCGACCACCATCTGCCAGGCCAACAGGCTCAGAAGATCGACGGACTGATGGCGGAAAGCCCGCTTGGCGACAATCGTTCCGCCCGCCCAGGCCAGGCCGGAACCAACCGCCAGCAAGGAACTGAGCAGAGTGCCGTGCCATTCCCAGGGCTGGATAACGAGCAGCAGGCCGAACGCCGCAATCAGCATGGCAGCATACTGGGGCAGGCGTGGCTTCTCGTTGAGAAACAACGCCGCCAGCAGAATCACCCAGAAGGGCATGGTATAGACGAGCACCGCCGTCTTGCCCGCACCGCCCGCCACCAGCGCCAATTGCCCCAGCCCGCCCATACCAGCGGTTTGCAACAGGCCGATCCACAGCACCGGCCGCCACGGCGGCGGCTTGAGCGAACGCCCCGTCAAGGGCAGCATCACCATCAGCACCAGTGCGCCGAATGCGCAACGCAGCGCCGTGAAATCGAGCGCGCCGACATAGCGCAGCACCGATTTCATCAAAATCCAGTTGTAGCTCCAGATCAGCGCCAGCACCATCAAGGCCAGCACCGCCAGACGAATGGCTTTGGCATCACACGGGGAATTGCTCACACGAATCTTTCGGAAGTGGCCCACGTTCGCTGCACGCGGAAAGGCACTGACTGCGATGGACTCCAGGCAGCACGAAATAGGGAGGAACAAACATTTGACATGGGAGGCTGCGCAAGGACAAAGCCTCTGTGACACCCTCTCAAAAAAGGGTCGTGTTCGCTAAAAATTAAAGCGAACACGACCCCTTTTTACGACCTCCGTCTGCCGGAGCGGTGGCTATCAGATCAGTCTGCTTGGGGCTTTGTTTTTAGGCCGAGCTGCTTCACGCACTTATCCTGGGACTGGCTTCGGAGTTTTTCCGCTGCTTCGTTTAATGTTTTCATCTCCGCATCATATTTCGCCTTCTCACTGGCGCTCATTCTGTCGAGCTGCTGCAAGCGCTCCAGGGCTGCTGCGTATTTTTTAGCGTCCGGGCTTTTCGATAAACTGACAGCGTAATCTTCCTCCGAGCATTTGAAGTATGCACCCGCCTGCTTAGGCGTGAGTTTTCCTGCAGCGATGTCTTTTTTATAAATCATTTTTGCGTATTCTTCGGCCTGCTCCTGCGTAATTTTCATTTGCGACCAATCTTGGGAAAGCGCCACAACAGGCATAAAAAAGAGGGACACTGCCCCGATCAGCATGAACCGCTTCGAAAGTTTTTGCATCATTTTCTCCTTTGCAGGATGAGGTTGAATTTATTCGGTACTCCACAGCCTAATAACCACATATAGACAGCCTGTCTTGAGAGAGGAGCGAGGTTCGCGCCTCCTAACGCCTAAATTAACCGGCCGCAAAGCCGTCCGGGTTGAATGCAACGTCAGGCATTTTTCTCATGCAACCACGGTGCATAGCTCAAACTGATCAGCACTCCTTCGGGACTGATAAATCTTGCTACCGTTTGTCCCCAAGGTTCCGTTCTCACCTCATGAATAAAATCTTGCCCCTTTGCTTTCATCTCCTGAACGGCTAGCGCTACTGACTTGGCATCTGCCAGCTCAAAATCAATGGTTGCGGTTGGCTCTGGAATGGAAGCAGGCCACTTATCTTCCCCGAAGCATGACTGAGCGGCCATTTCCAGAGGCCACACTCCAAAGTGATGGGCTCCGGGAAAATTGTCCGTGAAGTGATAATCCGTCATCTCGTACCTCTCCAGCGGCAAGCCAAGTATCTCCCGATACAGCGATGTACTTGCCTCTGGCTGCTTTGTAATGACGGCAAATCCGGCAATAAATTTGATTTCCATTGACGCTCCCTTTCCCTCTGGTGAGATTTAGCGTGGGGTAGAAGTATCCACACTTTGCCTAACGGACCAAGCCAACCGGCGCGGAGCGGACAGTGCGAAGCGCTGCCGGCGGAGCGTCCGTGTTGAGCGCAGGGTTAGTGCTGTGCTACGCATTTAGCCGCCGTTCCTCGTAGGCGGTGCAAAGCAACACTCGCCAACCCTCCGGTGTGCGCAGCAAGTTGTACGTTGTGTTGAAGCGCCAAGGCTCTTGACCCTCAGTACGCTCGATGACCCACGAAAGATCCGACACAGCGCAATGCTCACCCTGTTGAATGAAGGCGCTCGGCTCATACGACGCTGATCTGAAGCCGTGATCTGCGTACAGTTTGCACAGGGCAGCCATATTCTCCGCGATGGGCTCAAAGACCGGCCAATGCGTGTACTGCTGCGCTGAGACGATACCGGATGGGACAGCGTATAGCTGCGCGACGGCTTCGCCATCGAGTGCGTTGAACGCGTCGCGATAACGATCGAAGAATGCGCGGATTTCGGTGGGCATGGGATAAGCGCCTAATGCCCGAGCTAACCGGCGCCGAAGGCGTCCGGATTGAACGCAATGTTAGCAACTGTGTTGTAAGTCAAGACAAGGATTCCAGGGGGAGTGGTGTTTAAGCATGGCATTCATGATGACGAGCAGTTTGCGCATGCAAGCGGTGAGTGCCACTTTGGTCGGTTTT
>JAIRKE010000043.1 GCA_031260295.1 Azonexus sp. | reverse complement strand
TCGTGACGGCGCTGTCGGGCATCCAGCGGGAAAAGAATCAGGTACGGAACAACAAAGGCCCATTCTTCATCGCTCACATCGGTCGGGTACGGTTTGCGCTCTGCCATAACCAACCCATTCTATGAACAAGGTATGGTTCAGAACAGCCTCTAGGCAGCGAATCTGTACTGCGGCCAAGGCGCCAGCTTGCGTACAATCAGCACAGGTAGGACTCGTTGCCGGTCTCGACGATGTGACAGTGATGCGTGAGCCGATCCAGCAACGTCGTCGTCATCTTGGCATCGCCGAACACGTTGGGCCACTCGGCGAAGGTCAGGTTGGTCGTGATGATGACACTGGTGTGCTCGTAGAGCTTCGAGAGCAGGTGGAAGAGCAAGGCGCGCCTGACTGACCGAACGGCAGATAGCCCAGCTCGTCGAGAATGGCGAGATCGGTGCGCATCAGCGTGAAGGCGATCTTCCCGGCCTTACCCGCTGCTTTCTCCTGTTCCAGTGCATTCACCAGATCGACGGTCGAGTAGAATCGGACTCGCTTGCCGTACTGGGTGATGCCGGCCACGCCCAAGGCTGTCGCCAGATGCGACTTGCCCGTGCCCGTTCCGCCGATGAAGACGACGTTGTGGGCTTCTTCGGTAAAGGACAGATCGGCCAGCCGGCCGATCAGGGCTTCAAGCGCTCAAGGACGTACTCGACCTCGCCTATCTCACGGGCCAGCGCCGCGCCGACGTGCTGGCGATGACCGAGGCCATGATCCGGCCGGCGACCATGCGGATGGAGGACGGATCAGCGGCCGAGGTGCGCACGATACCCGTCAAGCAGGAAAAGACCGGTAATAAGGTGCGGATGATTATCGACGGAGACCTCAAGACCCTCATCGACCGACCGCATCCAGGCTAGCAAGAGGGCCGGCAAGGTCATCAGCCTGGCGCTTCTGGTCACGGAAAACGGCGAGCGCCTGACGGTACAGATGCTGCGTGGTCGCTTTGAAAAGGCCCGCAGGCTTGCGGCAGAGGCAGCAGAAGCCGCCGGCTCCAACGACATGGCCACCGACATCAAAAACTTCCAGTTCCGCGATCTGCGGGCCAAGGCGGGGTCTGACAAGGCCGAGGCAACAGGCAGCATGATCGAGGCTCAAAAGCTGCTCGGACACACATCGCCAAGCACCACAGAAATCTACGTTCGGCACCGGCGCGGCGCGTTGGTCAAGCCGACGCGCTAACCAGAATTACGGAGCAGCGACATAATAGCGGAGCAATCCAGATAACAAAAAAGCGCCGAAAGGCGCTTGTTGTTGGTCGGGGCGGTGGGATTCGAACTCACGACCCTCTGCTCCCAAAGCAGATGCGCTACCAGACTGCGCTACGCCCCGACACGTGAGGGCGCATTCTAGCACTTGGCGAAAACCCGCGCCAGATCGAGCGACCGAGGCGGTAAAACAAACATTCCTTGCCTCGCCAGCCCCTTTCTGATATTTAATCGCCTTTTTCGTCACTGGACGCTCTAGGAAAATGGCTGAAGAATTGCTCCACAAACATTTCGCACCCTACCAACCCAAGCCGGGCGAGGACTACATGAGTGCGAAGCAGCTCACGCATTTCCGCAAGATTCTCGAAGCGCTGAAGAAGGAGCTGAGCGAGGATATCGATCGCACTGTGCACACGATGCAGGACGAAGCTACGGTGTTTGCCGATCCCAATGACCGCGCCAGCCAGGAAACCGATATCGCCATCGAGCTGCGCAACCGCGATCGCGAGCGCAAGCTGATCAAGAAGATCGACGAAACGCTGTCGAGCATCGAGAGCGGCGACTACGGCTTCTGCAGCAAGTGCGGCGTCGAGATCGGCATCAAGCGCCTTGAGGCGCGTCCGACGGCGACGCTGTGCATCGACTGCAAGACGCTGGACGAATTGAAGGAAAAACAGATGGCCAAATAGGGCCGCCAATCTACGGCAACGGCCTGTCGCGCTGCCGGCGCGACCAAAAACAAAGGGCACCCTGGGGTGCCCTTTGTGCTTTCCGGGATGAACTCCGGTGATTACCCCGCTGTTACTGGGCCGGCGCGGCCGCCGCGCCTTCCTCGGCAGCAACCGCCTTCATCGACAGCTTGACGCGGCCGCGGTCGTCGGTTTCGAGAACCTTGACGCGCACAACCTGGCCTTCCTTGACGTAATCCTCGACCTTGTTGACGCGCTCCTGGGCGATCTGCGAGATGTGCAGCAGACCGTCCTTGCCCGGCAGTACCGAGACGATGGCACCGAAGTCGAGAATTTTCAGCACGGTACCTTCGTAGATCTTGCCGATCTCGACTTCCGCGGTGATCGCGTCAATCTTCGCGCGGGCAGCAGCAGCCGCCTCGCCGGAGGTGGCAGCGATGGTGATCGTGCCATCATCCTGGATGTCGATGGTGGTGCCGGTTTCCTCGGTCAGCGCGCGGATCACGGCGCCGCCCTTACCGATCACGTCGCGGATTTTTTCCGGATTGATCTTGAAGGTGTACAGGCGCGGCGCATAGGCGGACATTTCCTCGCGGTGGCCGCCGACGGCCTCTTGCATCAGGCCCAGGATGTGCATGCGCGCTTCCTGGGCCTGGGCCAGGGCGACCTGCATGATTTCCTTGGTGATGCCCTGAATCTTGATATCCATCTGCAAGGCGGTAATGCCATCGGTCGTGCCGGCCACCTTGAAGTCCATGTCGCCGAGGTGATCCTCGTCGCCCAGAATGTCGGTCAGCACCGCGAAACGGTTGCCTTCCTTGATCAGGCCCATGGCGATGCCGGCGACGTGCGCCTTGAGCGGCACACCGGCATCCATCAGCGCCAGGCAGCCGCCGCAGACGGAAGCCATCGACGAGGAGCCGTTGGACTCGGTGATTTCGGAGACGACGCGCATCGAATAGGAGAAGTCCTCCGGCTTCGGCAGCACGGCCAACAACGCGCGCTTGGCCAGGCGGCCATGGCCGATCTCGCGGCGCTTCGGCGAACCAACGCGACCGCATTCACCGGTGGCGTACGGCGGCATGTTGTAGTGCAGCATGAAGCGGTCGCGGTATTCGCCGGCCAGCGCGTCGATGATCTGCTCGTCGCGATTGGTACCCAGCGTGGCGACGGCCAGGGCCTGGGTTTCGCCGCGGGTGAACAGCGCCGAGCCGTGGGTGCGCGGCAGCACGCCGGAACGCATGGTAATCGGGCGCACGGTACGTGTATCGCGGCCGTCGATGCGCGGCTGACCAGAGAGAATGCGGCCACGCACGATGGCGGCTTCCATTTCGAAGAACAGGTTGCCGACAGTGTTCGCGTCAGGCGCACCTTCCTCGCCGGTACACAGGGCGGCGACGGCTTCGGCGCCGAGTTCTTTCAAGCGCTGGCTACGGGCCTGCTTGGAGGTCAGGCTGTAGGCCTCTTCCAGCTTGGCGCCGACCAGAGCCTTCAGGCAACCGACCAAAGCTTCGTCCTTGGCCGGTGCTTGCCAGTCCCATTCTGGCTTGCCGGCTTCCTCGACCAGTTCGTTGATGGCATTGATCGCCTTCTGCATTTCGTTGTGGCCGAAGACTACGGCGCCGAGCATGACGTCTTCCGGCAGTTCCTGGGCCTCCGATTCGACCATCAACACGGCGGCTTCGGTACCGGCGACAACCAGGTCGAGCTGGGTTTCCTTGAGTTGGCTGAGGGTCGGGCACAGCACGTACTGGTCATTGATGTAGCCGACGCGGGCGGCACCGATCGGGCCGTTGAACGGGATGCCGGAGATGGCCAGGGCGGCCGAAGCGCCGATCATCGCCGGGATGTCGGAGTCGATTTCCGGATTCAGCGAAACGACAGTGGCAACGACCTGTACTTCATTGTAGAAACCGTCCGGGAACAGCGGGCGGATCGGGCGGTCGATCAGGCGGCAAGTCAGGATTTCCTTTTCCGACGGGCGGCCTTCGCGCTTGAAAAAACCACCGGGAATGCGACCGGCGGCATAAACCTTTTCCTGGTAATCGACGGTCAGCGGGAAGAAATCCTGACCGGGCTTGGCGCTCTTGGCGCCAACGACGGACACCAGCACGACCGTCTCTTCCATCGACACCAGCACGGCGCCGGTCGCCTGACGGGCAATTTCGCCCGTCTCGATCGTCACCTGGTGCTCGCCATAGGCGAAAGTCTTTTTCACGACGTTAAACATACATTCCTTTCACTCTCATCACAATTAACAACGATAACAACAACTTACAACGCGACAACGAAAGCATTGCGCAAAAAAACAAAAAAGCGGCCGGGATATTTCCGGGCCGCTCTTTCGGGGCTACACTTGGCTTACTTGCGCAGGCCAAGCTTGGTAATCAGGGTACGGTAAGAATCGATGTTCTTGCCCTTCAGGTAGTCCAGCAGCTTGCGGCGCTGGGAAACCAGGCGCAGCAGACCACGGCGGGAGTGGTGATCCTTCTTGTGTTCCTTGAAGTGCGGCGTCAGGTCGTTGATGCGGGCGGTCAGCAGCGCAACCTGCACTTCCGGGGAACCCGTATCGCCCTTGGCGCGCTGGTATTCGGCAACGATGCCGGCCTTGATTTCGGTGGTGAATGCCATTTCAAAACCCTCTTTCATGGTTACGACGCTGCCCCGGTTTGATAGAGCGAGCGCCAAGTTGAAGTCACTTTTCCGCTGGCGACGGGAATTTTTAATTATACCGGCTTATACGCTTAATTGCACAAGGCGTTTTGGCCACAGGCGTTGATCGACACTCGGCTCGCCGACGCCGATCAGGCGACCGTCAGCATAGACACGAATTTTGCCACTCAGACCAGGCGGCAAATCGACCGGATTGCCGTGGCTGAAGCGCTCGGCCGCCAGATCGGCGAGGTCGACGCGCGGCAGCGAGCGCAACAAGGCATCGACCGGTTGCAGTCGCTGCCGCCGCTCGACCTCGGCCAACGCCTCCAGCTCGGCCAGCGTGACGGCCCCGGCCAGATCGAGATCGCCGACAGCGGTTCGTCGCAAGGCCGTCAGATGCGCGCCGCAGCCGAGCGCCCGGCCAAGATCGGCGGCCAAGGTACGGATATAGGTGCCCTTACTGCAACGCACGCGCAACGCCAGGGAGGCACCGGCAAAAGCCAGCAATTCCAGCGCATGGATGGTCACCGCCCGCGCCTCGCGTTCGACCTCGATGCCCTGCCGGGCCAGTTCGTAGAGCGGCCGGCCATTGCGCTTAAGCGCCGAGTGCATCGGCGGTACCTGCCAGATATCGCCCATGAATTGCGCCAGCACCTGACGGACGGCAGCTTCATCGACCGTCACCAGCGCCGTCGCCACGACCTGCCCCTCGGCATCGCCGGAATCGGTCGTCACCCCCAACTGGAGCACCGCCTCATAAGTCTTATCGGCATCGAGCAGATCGGCGGAAAATTTGGTCGCCTCGCCAAAACACAAAGGCAGCAAACCCGTTGCCGCCGGGTCGAGAGTACCGGTATGGCCGCCCTTGGCCGCCGAAAACAAGCGCCGGGCTTTCTGCAGGGCGTCGTTGGAAGTCAGACCGAGCGGCTTGTCGAGCAGCAATACGCCATCAACTTGTTGCCAGGTTCGTTTGGGCTGTGCAGTTTCGGTCAAAACATCACCTTCCTCAGGAGCATGGGAAGCAAAGCCTCCGGGTTTGTTTGTACAGACGTACATGATAAGATGAACCCATGCCAAAGCAAATAGTCATTGATGCCAGCGCAGTCATTGCCACGCTGTTGCGGGAAAGCCACGCAGCGGCCATCCTCAAGGTCACGGCAGAAGTTGAGCTGATAAGCCCCGCATCCCTGCCCTACGAAATTACCAATGCGCTTTCCGGGCGAATGCGGCGGGCGGCGGCCGATCCGCAGCGGCTGACTCCGGCAGAAGCCGGGCAAATGTGGGATTTGTTCACGCAAACGGAAATTGCCTTGCATCCCGTGGATAACGCCCATCATGCCAGTGCACTTGCCATCGCGGCGGCGCAAGGCATTTATTGCTATGACGCTTACCTGATTGCGTTGGCGCTGACGGAAGGCGCGTCGTTATTGACGCTGGACAAAGCCCAGCAACGAACGGCGGCGGCGATGGGTGTGCAACTTGTCACAGTGGAGAACTAAACATGCGTGCGTATAACGTCAGCGAATTCCGCGAGAACATGGCCGTTGTGCTGGATTTGGCAGAGTCGGAGACTGTGGTCATCAAACGCAACGGCAAAAGCTATGAGCTGCGGCAAGTACCCTCTTCCAGAAAGCGGTCGGGGCTTGATGTCGGCTTTGTGCAATTAAAAACGCCCCCTACGCTGGGTAGCATTCTTGAAGACATACAGGCCGGGCGGGAGCGCCGGTAGAAATCGCAGTGCGGTGGGTCACGCCGTTGCACGGTTGGGGGCGGGAATGGTGCGGGGAAACCCTGTGCTGAAATTATTAAAATTGTTGTGATGGATTTCGCTACGCTCTATCCATCCTACGCCTATTTTTTTCCATCGCATATCGAGTTGCCTCATGTTGAACTACGACGCCAATCAAGGCATTTTCATCAAACATCCAGATGCGGATGTCGTGTGCGAAGAATTGAAGAATCTTTTTGCGGCTGAGGGCATGCTGCCTTCGACCGACGCGATTTATCCGAAGCATAAGGAGCCGGCACTCTCCTGCCAGCATTGGGTCGTTCAGGTACTTGCTGGCAATGCTGGATGGATTTTGTTGCGGACTTCGCCGCGAGCCTTATTTGCCGAACGACCTGCATCGTCGCCTTCGCCAAGGCTCTCCTCGCTTTGCAAGAAACTTGGCGTTCCGGCCTTCATGCTGCTCGATACCGTTTACGAGACGGAAATGGGGGAGGTGCTGATGGAGGTTCAGAGCACTGGCGAAGCATTCGTCAGTGGCTACTGGATCACCAACTATAAATTCAACAATGATTTCTTCGGCTCCAGCTTCAAATTGGATACCAAAGAAATCGTTTTGCAAACGGAGTTCATGCAGAAACTGATCGAACAGGTCGATTCAGCCATCATCAAAAAATCATTCGCCAGCAAGCCTACCTGCGATTTGCCGCCCCCATTCACGGCCTTGGGCGACGAGTTGACGCCTGCCTTGGTGAAATATCAGAACTACGAAATTTCCCGTGATTTCAACAGCACCGGTGGAAAAACGCTCTTCTTCTGTGCTAATTCCTTGTAGATGCAGCAATCGTAGATGGGGTAGAGCGTAGCGAAACCCATCTATTCCCCTCAACATCTCAATCCTCTGGCGTCTGGTCGCTAATCGCCTTGGCCTGGTCGATCAGCGCCGACATACTGGCACCGCGCGCGATGGAGTCGTCGTGGATGAAATGCAGCTCGGGCAGCGTGTGGATGTGAATCCGCCGCCCCAGTTCGCGGCGCAGGAAGCCGGCAGCACGCTTCAGGCCCTGCTCGACCTCGGCCAGATGCTCGTCGTCGAGCGTGGCGAAATAGACCTTGGCATGGGCATAGTCCGGCGTCAGTTCGACGGCCGTCAGGCTGATCATGCCGACCCGCGGATCCTTCAGTTCGCTGCGGATCAGCTCGGCCAGGTCGCGGCGCACCTGCTCCGCGACCCGATCGCTGCGCTGGAATGCCTTTTTCTTCATTACAGCGTGCGCGCCACTTCCTGGATTTCGTACACTTCGAGCTGGTCGCCTTCCTGAATGTCGTTATTGCCCTTGAGCGACAAGCCGCATTCGAAGTTGGAGCGCACGTCCTTGACGTCGTCCTTGAAGCGCTTCAGCGAATCCAGTTCGCCATCCCACTGCACGACGTGGTTGCGCAGCAGGCGGACGCGGGAGCCGCGCTTGACGATGCCATCCAGCACGTAGCAGCCGGCGATGGCGCCGACCTTGGAGACATGGAAGACCTGGCGAATCTCGACCTGGCCGATGACCTGCTCGCGCTTTTCCGGCGAGAGCATGCCGGACAGGGCAGCCTTGACCTCGTCGACGGCGTCGTAGATCACGTTGTAGTAGCGGATATCGACGCCGAAGCTCTCGGCCAGCTTGCGGGCGCCGGCATCGGCGCGGATGTTGAAGCCGATGATAACGGCACCGGAAGCCTGGGCCAGGTTGACGTCGGATTCGCTGATGGCGCCGACCGCGCCGTGGATGATCTGAACGCGGACTTCCTCGTTGGACAGCTTGGCCAGGGTCTGCACCAGTGCTTCCTGCGAGCCCTGCACGTCGGCCTTGACGATCAGCGGCAGGGTCTTGACCTCGCCCTCTTCCATCTGCTGGAACATGTTCTCCAGCTTGGCCGCCTGCTGCCGGGCCAGCTTGACGTCGCGGAACTTGCCCTGACGGAACAGCGCGATTTCGCGCGCCTTCTTGTCGTCGGCCAGGACAATTGCTTCTTCGCCGGCCGCCGGCACGTCGGACAAGCCGAGAATCTCGACCGGAATCGACGGCCCGGCTTCGGCAATCGACTTGCCATTCTCGTCGAGCATGGCGCGTACCTTGCCGAAGACCTGGCCGGCCAGCACGACATCGCCGCGCTTCAGCGTGCCCGAGGTAACCAGCATGGTAGCCACGGCACCACGCCCCTTGTCGAGGCGGGCTTCGATGATCAGGCCCTTGGCCGGGGCTGCCTTGGGCGCCGTCAGTTCGAGGATTTCCGCCTGCAACAGTACCTGCTCCAGCAACTCATCAATACCGGTGCCCTTCTTGGCCGACACCGGGCAGAACGGCGAATCGCCGCCGTACTCTTCTGGAATCACGCCCTCGGCGACCAGTTCCTGTTTGACGCGGTCGGGGTTGGCATCGGGCTTGTCCATCTTGTTGACCGCCACCACCAGCGGCACGCCAGCCGCCTTGGCATGGTGGATGGCCTCCTTGGTCTGCGGCATCACACCGTCGTCGGCAGCCACCACCAAGATGACGATATCGGTCGCCTTGGCACCACGCGCCCGCATGGCCGTGAAGGCCTCGTGACCCGGGGTGTCGAGGAAGGTGATCATGCCGCGTTCGGTCTGAACGTGATAGGCACCGATGTGCTGGGTGATGCCGCCGAATTCGCTGACTGCCACCTTGGCCCGGCGGATGTAATCGAGCAGCGAAGTCTTGCCGTGGTCGACGTGGCCCATGACGGTGACCACCGGGGCACGCGGCTCAAACGCCACGTCCTTGTGCTCGGCACTGTCCTCGAGGAAGGCGTCGGGATCGTCGAGCTTGGCGGCGAAGGCCTTGTGGCCCATTTCCTCGACCACGATCATCGCCGTTTCCTGGTCGAGAACCTGGTTGATGGTGACCATCGAGCCCATCTTCATCATGACCTTGATCACCTCGATGGCCTTGACCGCCATCTTGTGGGCCAGGTCGGAAACCGAGATGGTTTCCGGCACATGCACTTCGCGGACGATGACTTCGGTCGGCGCCTGGAAGCTACCCTGCCCGTCGTCACCGTGACCGTGCTTCTTGTGGCCACCACGGCCGCTCTTCCACGACGAACCGGTATCGGCCGAGCGGGTCTTGATGCCCGGCTTTTTCTTGCCTTCGTCGCGGCCGTTGCCGCCCTTCTTGCCTGGCGCGTCGGGACGCTTGTGCAGCGTGCCCTTCTCGCTCGGCGCTTCCTGCGCCTTGGCCTGGGCGGCTGCCTGCTGCTTGGCCTGCTCAGCCAGCTTAGCGGCAGCGGCAGCGGCTTCGGCCTGTTGGCGCATCTGCGCCAATTGCACTTCGCGCGCCTGCTTCTCGCGCAATTCGCGCTCCTGGACTTCGCGCAGGCGGCCGGAGCGTTTGGCTTCCTCCTCGCGCAAGCGCAATTCCCGCTCGCCGATGATGGCGGCGCGGTTGAGCACCGGCTTGGCCGGCGCCGCCTGATCCGGCGCGTCGGCTGCTTCGACGACGGTTTCGACAACCGGCTCCGGCTCGCTTTCGACGACCGGCTCCGGCGCCACCTCGACCACCGGCTCCGCTATGACCACTTCCACCTCGACCACCGGCTCCGACACCATCGGCGCCTGCTCCTCGACCGCCTCGACGACCTCGGCTTCCGGCAGTTGGTCGGCGACGTCGCGCTTAACCAGCACACGCTTCTTTTTCACCTCGACCTGCACCGTGCGGGCTCGGCCATGCGCGTCAGTGGCCTTGATTTCCGAGGTCTGCTTGCGGGTCAGGGTGATCTTGACCTTTGAATCGTCGCCATGCGAACGGCGCAAGTAATCGAGCAACCGGGTCTTGTCCTGGTCGGTCAGCGAATCGTTGTCCCCCTGCTTGGTCACACCAGCCTTGCCCAATTGCTCGAGCAAGGCCGCGACCGGCATTTTGAGTTCAACGGCAAATTGCGAAACAGTTGTTGCGGACATGCTTCCTACCTCCCGCTCACTCGAACCAGTGAGCCCGTGCCTTGAGAATAATTTCCTTGGCACGCTCTTCGTCGATGCCGGTCATTTCCGTGAGTTCGTCCACCGCCAATTCAGCGAGATCGTCACGGGTCTTGACTTCGTGTTCGGCCAACTTGGCGGCCAGTTCCTTGGTCATGCCTTCGAGGCCAATCAGATCCTCGGAAACGCTTTCCAGCTTCTCCTCGGTGGCGATGGCTTCGGTGAGCAGAATATTGCGTGCGCGATTGCGCAATTCGTTGACGATGTCCTCGTCCAGCCCCTCGATCTCGAGCATTTCGGCCAGCGGCACGTAGGCCACTTCCTCCAGCGTCGAGAAGCCTTCCTCGATCAGCAGGTCGGCCAGTTCCTCGTCGATGTCGAGCTTTTCCATGAAGGTGACGCGAGTCACGGCATATTCGGCCTCGGAGCGCTTGACCGACTCGTCCTGGGTCATCAGGTTGATGGTCCAGCCGGTCAATTCGGACGCCAGGCGGACGTTCTGGCCGCTGCGGCCGATGGCGATGGCCAAGTTGTCCTCGTCGACGACGACGTCCATGACGTGCTTTTCCTCATCGACGACGATGGAGGAAACCTCGGCCGGCGACAGCGCGCCGATCACGAATTGCGCCGGATCGGCCGACCACAGCACGATGTCGATATTCTCGCCGCCGATCTCGTTGCGCACGGCGGTAACGCGCGAGCCGCGCAGGCCGACGCAGGTGCCGATCGGATCGACGCGGGGATCGTTCGACTTGACGCCAATCTTGGCGCGCAGGCCGGGGTCGCGGGCACAGGCCTTCAACTCCATCAGGCCATCCTCGATTTCCGGCACTTCCATCTCGAACAGCTTGATGACGAATTCCGGCGCCGTGCGCGACAGGATGATCTGCGGGCCACGAGCGCTGCGATCAATGCGCAGCAGATAGGCGCGGATGCGGTCGCCGACGCGCAGGTTTTCCTTCGGAATCATCTGGTCGCGCGGCAGCAGAGCCTCGATCTTGCCGGCCTCGACGATGGCGTTGCCACGCTCCATGCGCTTGATGGTGCCGGAGACGACATGCTCCTTGCGCTCCAGGAAGTCGGTCAGGATCTGCTCCCGCTCGGCGTCGCGGATTTTTTGCAAAATCACCTGCTTGGCGGCCTGGGCGCCGATGCGGCCGAAATCGATCGGCTCCAGCGGCTCCTCCAGGGAATCGCCGGCCTCGACTTCGGCATCATCCTTCTGCGCTTCCGACAGCGGCACTTCAAGAAACTCGTTGACGTACTCGTTATCCGGCACCACCTGCCAACGACGGAAGGATTCGTAGTCGCCGGTATTGCGATCGATGGCAACGCGCACGTCGGCTTCGTCGTGGATGCGCTTCTTGGTCGCCGAGGCAAGCGCCATTTCAAGGGCACCGAAAACGATCTCCTTGTTGACGTTCTTCTCGCGGGCCAAAGCATCGACCAGCAGCAAAATTTCACGGCTCATGGGCTACAACCTCCTAGTCCTTCAGTCGAAACGGGGCACCAGACGTGCCTTCTCGATATTGGCGAATTCCAGTTCCACTTCCTCTTTTTCCAGGCGCAGGCCGACCTTGCCATCCTTGCAGCCGAGCAGCTCGCCCTGAAAATTGCGGCGTCCGCCCAGCGGGATGCGGATCTTGATCTGGATATCCTGGCCGGCAAAACGCGCGAAATCCTCGGCCTTCTTGACCACGCGATCGAGTCCCGGCGAGGAGATTTCCAGCCGGTCAAAATCGACATTCTCGACCTCGAAAAGGCGCGTCAGTTGATTGGAGAGACGCGCGCAATCCTCGACATCGACGCCGCTCTCCTTGCCCGGCGCGTCGATGAAAACGCGAATGGTACGGCCGCGCGGCGACATCTCGACGTCGACCAGTTCATAGCCCAGACCGCTCGCGGTCGTTTCGATCAGCGTGTTTAAATCCATGACCACAAATAAAAAATGGGCACAATGCCCATCCAGTGAAAAAAGATGCCCGCAACAGCAGCGGGGGAACAAAACTCGTGGATTGTAACGGATTTACGCCCGCCGGTAAATCAGTCCGGCGGAGTATTTGCAACAGCTACGGGCAAGCACGCGGCCCCCGCCCTCAGATTCAACGGGGCCACGGTTACTTACCGCCACGTCATGCCGCCGGTTTTTTCCCCAACTCCCGCAGCAGCGCCTTGACCTCGGTCTCCGCCAATTCATGCACCCGCCCCCGCTTCAACTGCGGCGGCAGGGCGAAGGGGCCGTAGCGGACGCGGATGAGGCGGCTGACGGTACAGCCGACCGCCTCGAACATGCGTCGCACTTCGCGGTTGCGCCCCTCGAACAGGCTGACGCGATACCAGCGGTTGGCGCCCTCGCCGCCACCGTCGGTCAGGCTGGAGAAGTTGGCCGGGCCGTCTTCGAGTTCGACGCCTTTGAGCAGTTGTTGCTGCGCCTCCTCGGTCAGTTCGCCGAGTACGCGCACGGCGTATTCGCGCACCAGTTGCGCGCTCGGGTGCATCAGGCGGTTGGCGAGGTCGCCGGAGGTGGTGAATAGCAACAGGCCGGAGGTGTTGAAATCAAGCCGGCCGACGGCGATCCAGCGGCCGCCGCGCATGCGCGGCAAGGCGGCGAATACCGAGGGGCGGCCGTCCGGGTCGTCGCGCGAGACGATCTCGCCTTCCGGCTTGTGGTAGATCAAGACGCGCGGCGGCCGGGCGCTGCCGGTGAAACGGATGTTGATGAGGCGGCCGCCGATTTTCACCTTATCGGTCGGTACGACGGACTGGCCGATGGTCGCTACCTCGCCATTGACGCTGACCTTGCCGGCAGCGATCCATTCTTCCATCTCGCGCCGCGAGCCGACGCCGGCCTGGGCCAGCACTTTTTGCAGGCGCTCCGGCTTGGCTTCGACCAGCGGCTTGCCGTTGCGGCCTATCGTGCCGCGATTGGCGCGTCCGGTCGGGGCGACGCCCTGGCGGCGGCGCGGCGCGGGTTTATCCTCGACCGTTGCCGCCTCCGGGCGTTGCCGGCCACGGCCGCCGGTGGTGGCGGGCGCGTCGGCGTCGCGTTCCTGCGGTGAGCGGAAGGGCGTGCGTTGTTTATTGCTGGTTTTCATGATGCAACTCCAGGGTTTGACTGATCTGTTCCAGCGGCGGCAGTTCACTGAGGCCGCGCAGGCCCAGATCGTCGAGAAATTGTTGGGTGGTGGCCAGCAGCGCCGGCCGGCCCGGCGTGTCGCGATGGCCGACGACATCGATCCAGCCGCGCTCTTCCAACGTACGAATAACGTTGGCGTTGACCACGACGCCGCGAATCTCTTCGATGTCGCCGCGCGTGACCGGCTGACGGTAAGCGATGATAGCCAAGGTTTCGAGCAGGGCGCGCGAGTATTTTGGCGGCTTTTCCGGATTCAAGCGCTCCAAGTAAGGCATGTACTCGGCCCGGGTGCGGAAGCGCCAGCCGGAAGCCAACTGAATCAGTTCAGCCGGCCGCCCGGCCCACTCCTCGCGCAACTCGTCGAGCAGCTTGCGTAGCGTGTCGGCAGATAGCTCGTCGTCGAACATTTTCTTCATGTCGTGCGGCGTCAGCGGCTCGCGCGCGGCGAGCAGCGCTGCTTCAAGAATCTTCTTGACCTGGCTCGGTTCCACCGCTGTGCACTCGGACGTAAATGGGTTGAAAAGCTTCGCTCTGGGTCAGTTCGATCAGTTTCTCGCGGGCCAGTTCGAGCATCGCCAGAAAATGCACGACCAATCCGGGCACGCCCATTTCGGCGGCGAACAGCGTCTCGAACTGAACAAAGCCGCCATGCTCGCGCAGGGCGCGCAGGATGATACCCATGTGCTCGCGCACCGACAACTCCTCGCGGGCGATGGTGTGATGTTTCTTCAGGCCGGCCTGGCGGATGATCGCCAGCCACGCCTCTTTCAGATCGTCAGCCGAGACTTCCGGCAGGCGGACATGCAGCGACTTCTCGACCAGCGTTTCGACCCAGAAGAATTCGCGGCCGGCCTGCGGCTGCTCGTTCAGCTTCTGGCCGGCAATTTTCATCTGCTCGTATTCCATCAGCCGGCGCACCAGTTCGGCGCGCGGGTCTTCCGCCGTCTCGTCGCCGGCCAGCTTGGGGCGCGGCAGCAGCATGCGCGACTTGATCTCGATCAGCATCGCCGCCATCACCAGATAGTCAGCCGCCAGTTCGAGATTGCTGGCGCGCATGCTGTCGATGTAGTCGAGATACTGCCGGGTCAGCGGCGCCATCGGAATGTCGAGGATATCGACGTTGGCCTTGCGGATCAGATAGAGCAGCAGGTCGAGCGGTCCCTCGAAGGCATCGAGCATCACCGCCAGGGCATCGGGCGGGATGTACAGATCCTGCGGCAACTGTTCCAGCGGCTGGCCGTAGACCAGGGCCACCGGCTCGAACAACACCGCCTGCGGGACGTCGATGATTTCCATTGTCAAAGTCAAATCCGTCGCGGTTCGCTGCGCTCACCACGACCTATTCGGGATGGGTTGAATGAACGCCCGGCATAATGGGTCGGCTTCACTTTAATTTTTGTGGCGTGCCGTGAAGAAGAAAATCAAGTCGAAGACGACCCCTTTTCGGTTGTAACGTCGGCTATGATTTCTTACCGAAAAAGCGATCGAAGGAACATGATAGCGAGAAAGACATATACACCAATCCTCCCCACATTTCCGTTGTGGCTGACGAAGAAGAGCAATTCGTTCAGGAAGACTCCGAAAAGAACACAGAACACAACACTCCCTATGCTGCCCAATATACCAGAGTGTCCCCGTATGAAACCAATAACCGCAACAAGTATTGCCCCGATTAGAAGATGAGGAATCAGATGATGGAAATTCTCTAATTGGACTTCCTCTGCGGTTGATACTGGAGTGGCAGCATGAGTATTCGACCTAATAGCAGACTCGCCTAGTTTGGCATCAGGATTCCATGTATCAAGAGTTGCGCCGAGGGGTGCGTGTATTTTCTTTCCATTGCGGATGGTGAAAATACTGGACACCTCTGTTTTATCAAATTCGCACTCCTCATTTTGAGCCTTAACCATACCTTCGGAATCTTGGCAATAATGAAGTGATTTTAGTGGGGGCAGTTCCTTAAGTTCAAGATTTGGAACGGCTTGCGCTGATAGGGTTATACCTAACAAGCCGAGCAGCAAGCCGTAAACTGCTAAAGTTTTCATTCCTATACCCTCGGTTAAATAAAAGCCTAACTACAGATTAGACGACGGCCATTGTACGCAACTTGCCTGATAAAATGACACCGTTCAGTCATGCAACAAGACAGACATCAATCTTTCCGTTTAGGCAAACCTAAAATTTGACGGATGAAACTTATGCTGTTGCAGTTGCCAGATCAATCGCGTACTTGGGGAATGTTTTCAGCAGTTTTCCATCCATCGTCACCAGTTTGACGCCGAGCGCCATCGCCAGTGCGATGAACTCGCAATCGTAGGCTGAACAATCGCTATCACGCACGAGTTCGAGAACCAGGCGCGAATCTACCTCATGCTCCGCACCGGCCAGCAGGTTTTCCGCCTCCCGTTGCAGGTCAAACGCAGACTGGAACGTGAGTGTCTTACGATGCATGTAACCGGCAAGAATGTTGCGAAACTCGCTTCTCCAGAGTAGCGGCGCTGCCCAATCAGCATCTCGCTGAAGCAGGGATTCCGCCTTTGCCGTGTGGTCGCCCGGTAAATACAGGTAAGCCACAATGTTGCTATCCACGACGATCATTGCCGCCCTTCTTGCTTGTAAGCGTTTATATCCTCTGCCCGAAAGATGTCTTTCGGCAGGGCGGTGCGCAGTGCGCGAGCGCGTGCAAGACGATCATTGGCGGTCGGCTGATTCAGCAAAAGCGCCGATTCCAGACACACGATGGCTTCGCTGTTCAAGCTGCGACGGTGAGCTTGGGCGGACATTTTGAGCCGCTCGTACACTGTGTTCGGAATATTTTTCAGAGTCAGGGTGGCTGGCATGATGGCTCCTTAGTCAAGTTTCCATTTTGGTTCCATTTTGGTTCCATTTCAAGACAGGCAAGGTCGTTTGCTCCACACGGGGTCTAGCGCCGCCATCTCAATCAGCACGGACCGTGCTGGCGCAGAAGGCGAATAGCCCCAACCGCCTCACGCCAACCCCATCGCCGCCCGCACGTCGCGCATGGTTTCTCCGGCCAGTTGGCGTGCCTTGGCGCAGCCGGCGTCGACGATGTCGCGCAGCAGCGCCGGCTGGTCGAGGTACATTTGGGCGCGTTCGCGCATCGGCGCTTGTTCGCGCAGGATGCCGTCAATCACCGGCTGCTTGCATTCGAGGCAGCCGATGCCGGCGGTCTTGCAGCCCTGCTGCGCCCACTCCCGGGTGGCCGTGTCGGAATAGACCTGGTGTAATTGCCACACCGGGCAACGGGCCGGGTCGCCCGGATCGGTTCGGCGCACGCGCTGGGTATCGGTCGGCATGGCGCGCACTTTTTTACTCACCGATTCCTCGGATTCGCGCAGGGTGATGGTGTTGCCGTAGGACTTCGACATTTTCTGGCCGTCGAGTCCGGGCATTTTCGATTCTTCGGTCAGCAAATAGCCCGGTTCGACCAGGATCATTTTGCCGGTGCCTTCGAGCGAGCCGGCCAGCCGCTCGCGGTCCTCAAACGAGAGATCGGCGATCTCGGCCAGCAATGCCTTGCCGCGCGCCAGCGCTTCCTTGTCGCCGTTTTGCTGAAAGCGGGTGCGCGCTTCTTTGTAGCTGCGCCGGTTCTTGCTGTTGAGGCTCGCCAGCGCCGCCTCGACCTTGTCGGCAAAACCCGGCTCAAAGCCGTACATATGGTTGAAACGGCGGGCCAGTTCGCGGGTGAATTCGACGTGCGGAATCTGGTCCTCGCCGACCGGCACCTTGTCGGCGCGGTAAATCAGGATGTCGGCGCTCATCAACAGCGGGTAGCCGAGAAAGCCGTAAGTGGTCAGATCCTTGCCGGCCAGCTTCTCCTGCTGGTCCTTGTAGGTCGGCACGCGCTCAAGCCAGCCGAGCGGCGTCATCATCGACATCAGGAGGTGCAATTCGGCGTGCTCCGGCACCCGCGACTGGATGAACAGCGTCGCCCGTTCCGGGTCGACGCCGGCCGCCAGCCAGTCGATGAGCATATCCTCTGATGCCTGCGCGATGCCCCGAGGATCGTCGTATTGCGTGGTCAGCGCATGCCAGTCGGCGACGAAGAACAGGCAGGGATAGTCGTGCTGGAGTTTGACCCAGTTCTTGAGCACGCCGTGGTAATGGCCGAGATGGAGAGCGCCGGTCGGGCGCATGCCGGAAAGGACACGTTCTGCGTACATGGTCGATCAGTAAAGTCCGAAGATGGATTCGATAAGGCGCGCCGCGAAAACCACCAGCGGCGTCATCACCTGGCTAAGAATGCCGGTGAACAGCAACAGCAGCAAAATGGGGAAGCCCCAAGGCTCGATCCGGGCAAACCGCCAAGCCAGACGGTGCGGCAGCAGGCTGACGGCAACGCGCCCGCCGTCGAGCGGCGGCAGCGGCAGCAGATTGAGCACCATCAGCACACAATTGACGATGATGCCGATCTTGCTCATCTCCGACAGCGGCAGTGTGAAGATATTGCTTGGCAGCTCCCAGGCTAGTTTCAGCAGCAAGCCCCAGCACAAGGCCATGAACAGGTTGGCTGCTGGGCCGGCCAGGGCTACCCACAGCATGTCGCGCTTGGGATTGCGCAGACGGCCGAAATCGACCGGCACTGGCTTGGCATAGCCGAACAGGAAGGAACCGCCGGAAAACAGCAGGATCGCCGCCGGAATCAGGATGGTGCCGATCGGGTCGATGTGGCGAAGCGGATTGAGGCTGATACGACCCAGTTGCCAAGCCGTCGGATCACCGAAATGGCGGGCGGCGTAACCATGCGCCGCTTCATGCAGGGTGATGGCGAAAATCACCGGCAGCGCGGCGATGGCGATAGTCTGGATCAAGGCGTTGAGATCGAGCATGTTCAGTCGAATCCAAATGGAGCCAGCGAGCCGCGGCCGGCGCGGAGCAATTCCGGCGCCTGCCCGGTCAGGTCGATGACGGTGGTCGGTTGGTTGCCGCAGTGGCCGCAGTCGAGGATCAGTTCCACCTGTTCGTCGAGGCGCTCCTGGACTTCCCAGCCTTCGGTCAGCGGCGCTTCGTCGCCTGGCAATTGCAGGGTCGTCGTCAGCAACGGCTCACCCAGTTCGGCGAGCAGCGCCAACGCGACCGGATGATCGGGTATGCGCAGGCCGATAGTCTTGCGCTTCGGGTGCAACACGCGGCGCGGCAATTCCTTGGTGCCTTCGAGGATGAAAGTGTAGCTGCCCGGTGTGGTGGCCTTGAGCAGGCGGTACTGGGCGTTGTCGACGCGGGCGAAATGGGCGATTTCCGACAAGTCGCGGACCATCAGCGTCAGATGATGGCGCTCGTCGATCTGGCGGATCAAGCGGATGCGGTCCATCGCGTCCTTGTCGCCGAGGTGACAGCCGAGGGCATAGCAGGAATCGGTCGGCAACACGACCACGTCGCCATTGCGGATGAATTCGGCGGCCTGCACCAGCAGCCGGGACTGCGGTGAATCCGGATGGATATTGACGACGCGGGCCATGATTTAGCGGAGCAAGCGCCAGACCGGCTTCAGGTCTTCGGGCAACGACGGCAGCTTGCCGAGATCGGCGTAACTCTCTATCAGGCCATGAAAATCCGAGCCGCGCGAAGCGTGCAAGGCGTAGCTGCGGGCCAGCCGGGCGAAATGCAGCACGTGGTCGGGCGAATGGCTGCCGCAAGTGACCTCGATGCCCTGCCCGCCCAAATCCTTGAAATCGTCGAGAAACTTGCGCATGTCGCCGCCGGACATCTTGTAGCGGCCCGGATGGGCAACTACGGCCACGCCACCGGCGCCGCGAATCCAGCCGACCGCATCGGCCAGCGTCGCCCAGCGGTGATCAACGTAGCCCGGCTTGCCCGGACTCAGGTAATGCTGAAAGACGCCTGGCACGTCGCGGGCGATGCCGATCGACACCAGATAGCGGGCGAAATGGGCGCGCGAAACCAGGCTCGGGTTGGTGACGAAGCACAGCGCGCCTTCATAGACATCGGGAATGCCGATGGCCGCCAGCGCCGCCCCCATCCTTTTAGCGCGCTCGATACGGCCGTTGCGCAGCTCGTCGAGACCTGCGCCGAGGACCGGATCGGCGGCGTCGAAACCGAGGCCGACGATGTGAATCGGTATCTCCTTCCATTCGATGGAAATCTCGACGCCATTGACGAAGCCGATGCCGGCCTCCGCAGCCGCCACCCGGGCGGCGGCCAAGCCGCCGAGATCGTCGTGATCGGTCAGCGCCCACAGGTCGACACCATTAGCCGCCGCCCGCTGCGCCACCGCCTCAGGAGGTAGCAGGCCGTCGGAGACGATCGAATGACAATGGAAATCGAAGTTGACTGGGTTCACGAAGGACAGCCACTGGGCAAACGGGAATTTTATCATGAAGGACGGTTACCGCCGGTTTCCCTGCATGGCAACTGTTACAGGGTTATCTGAAGCAAGCGGCCTTCCGGCGCTGGGTTGGCCGTACGGCTCTGGCCTTGGGGACCGACCAAGTAAAACAGAAGCCCACGCTAATCCACCGATTCGACCATGGACTTCCACCAGAAGCTCACCACCGCCTGGGTAACTCACGACACCCTGCTCTGCGTCGGACTCGATCCCGATCTGGCCAAATTCCCCATCCATCTCGCATGCGCCGCCTGTTGATCGAAGACGACCCCAGCACCGCCAAGCTGATTCAGGAAGCGCTGACCGGCTCCGGGCACACGGTACTCGCCTGTGGCGATACCGATTCAGGCCGCGAGCGTGCCGAACAAGAACAGTGGGACGTCATCGTGCTCGACCGGCTCCTCCCGCATAGCCAACTTCTGGCCGGTCTGCGGGCGTGCGGCTTGAGGCGCTGACGCGCCGGACCACGCGGCAAACTGAAAGCGACCAACTCGGCATCGCCGATCTACGCCTCGACCTACGCACGCGCAAAGCCTTCCGCAGCGACAAACCGCTCGCGCTGCAACCGCGGGAATTTCGCCTGCTCGAATACCTTGTGCGTAATCGGGACAAAGTCGTTACGCGCAGCATGTTGCTCGAATCGGTATGGGACTATCACTTCGATCCGCAGACGAATGTCATCGACGTGCAGATCAGCCGCCTGCGCAACAAAGTCGACAAAGACTTTGCACCGGCCCTGATCCACACCGTGCGCGGCGTCGGCTTCATGCTCCAGGCGCCGGAGGACGCTACGCCGCGTGTTTAACTTTTGCCATTCGGTCGTTTTCCGCCTAGTTCTCAGCTACGGCGCGCTTGTCCTGCTCACGGTCGGCATCGCAGCCGCGGTTTTCTATGTCAACACCTCGGGGCTGCTGCTGCGCAACGTCGACCGGCAGTTGGGCGCGGAGTCGCGCAGGCTCACGGAATTGCACAAAGAGCAAGGTCTCCTCGCCTTGCAGAAGGAAATCGACGCCCTGCTCAGCGACAACAAAGACATCGAAACCGAAGAGTTTCTGCTCCTTGATGCAAACGGCGCCAAGCTCGCCGGCAACCTCACCTCATGGCCGACACTCGGCGCCGGCGACGACAACCTCATCGTCGAACATCCGGTCGTCCGGCTCGACAAACCTTCACGCAGCCGTTTACTGTCGCGTCACCTCGACGATGGGGCCGTGCTCGTCGTCGGGCGCGACATGCGAGATATGAACGAGCTGGCGCGTGTGATCCGCACCGCACTAGCCATCGGCATCTCCACCGCCTTCGTGCTGGCTTTGATCGGTGCCGCCATTTTCCGCTGGCATCTAGAACACCAGCTCGGCGTCATTCACCGGACCACGCGCGAAATCGGCGCCGGCAATCTGCGCAAACGGATCGCCGTCGGCCGCGGCCACGACGAATTCGCGCGGATCGGCCGCGATGTGAACCGGATGCTCGACGACATCGAGCACCTGATGAACACGGCACGCACAGTATCCAACGCCATCGCGCACGACCTGCGCACACCGCTGGGGCGCGTGCGCGGCTCCTTGGAAAACGCCTTGCGCTTCAAGGTTCCCGAGCAGCAACTCCGAGAAACCGCGCACAGTGCCATCGCGGAAATCGACGGCATCATCGGCCTGTTCGACAAGCTCCTGCAAATTTCCGAAGCCGAAGCAGGCCTGCACCGGCAATCGTTTTCCGACTTCTCCCTGGCGCCTGTCGGCGCCGACATCGTCGAGCTTTACGAGGCCGCGGCAGAAGCCGCAGGCATGACATTAAGCTTTGAGGCGGATGCCAACCCACTCATCCACGGCGACCGCGATTTGATCGCCAATCTGCTCGCCAATCTTCTCGACAACGCCATCAAATATGCCGGACCCGATGCGCAGATCGCGGTACATGTATCGACCCACGCCGAACACGCCAGGATCGTCGCCCAGGACAACGGCCAGGGCATGCAAGCCGATGAACGGGATCGCGCCATCGAGCGCTTCTACCGCGGCGACACCGAGCGCAGCCTGCCCGGCAACGGCCTCGGCCTGGCGATTGTCGCCGCGCTGGTCTCCCTGCATGAAGGCACGCTCCGCCTCGAAGATGCGCAACCCGGCTTGCGCATCGTGATCGACCTCCCTTTGGCAAGCGCTTCAACGCTCGCTTGAATGGCCTCTACTGGACAAAGTTAGACAGCACTCGTGGCCTCCGCGAGTTGCTTGAGATTATTAAGTGTTCGAGGAAGACCGGCGTTCAGCTGTTTGGCGAGTAGCGGTCCAAGAAATACCGAAAGCAAGCCGGAGAATGTGACCCGGTGAACAACCTCCGTGTTGACACCGATAGGTAGCAACTCGTGCTCGAAGACCATGCGAAAGAATGGAACCTTGGATTCGACGGTAAACGACCGGTTTGGTACAATGGCCGTCAGAGTCATTGCTACGGCATTGCCTTTGCTTGGCGTGAGCTTTCCGCGTGAGCCGACACGAAACGGGCCGTCCAGAGATGCACTCTTTGTATCTGGATCCCAAACATGCCAGTTCCGAACATCTTCATAGATACCAAAAATGCGTTCGGGGGGCGCGCTGACAAAAACACTGTGTTCAATTTGCATTTGATTTTGGCGAGGTGAAATGGGTTATCGGTTGTTGCTAACGCCAGAGTTAACCGGCGGCGAAGCCGTCCACCTAGAACGCAATGTTAGGCTCAGGGCCAATCGATGGAATGATGAATTTTTATCATCTAAATGGGGCGTCGCTCACGCCGCGAACGATGTATCGCCTAATTTGACCAGTCGATGTAATAATTGCATCTGCATTTAAATACAAAAGACCGCTACGCCTCATATTATTCTCATGAAGTGACCAAGTAATGAGCGATTTCTGTTGCTCTGAGCTACTCAAGTCGATATTAAATGAAACAGTTCTTCTCTCAATTATATCAAAGAATTCCCCCCATCCAGTTAGCGAGTTGTACTTTGTCACATTACCAGATATTTCATGTGTGGCTGGAACAGTAGATGGTTGCAGATAAAGCAATGTTTCAGAATCGAAGGTGGCTAATTCTTCGCCTCGTGGACGAGTTACCGCCAATGTGATTGCCCTATCTTGGCGGATTGGTCGGTGAACTTCATCCAATGCCGATTCGAGAGCGGCAGGGAGTTCGCCAATAGTAGGTTCAATTCTTCTATCTAAATCCCTGTAGTAATTGTCAGTATTATTGGCTCTTCCTATAGTTTCGCCGAGTGCATAATTAATAAAGGGGCTGTCCTATCTAAGAATTTGGATTATAGTTTTTAGTCCAAGATTTCAATTGGTTAAGCAGGTCACGATGATTTCCGCCGTTGAAGCGCCATTCGCACTCCTTGAGGAAGAGGTAGAAGGATCGTTGCGGGATGCCATTAAAGCGCCGCAGATGTCGCTTGGCTTGGTTCCAGAAGTTCTCGATGCCGTTGATGTGATTACGTTCGTTGGCAAACC
>JAIRKE010000069.1 GCA_031260295.1 Azonexus sp. | reverse complement strand
ACCTTAAGCGGCGAAAGCGCCGCGACTTCCCCTGCCGAGGCAGCTCCCGAAATCACCTTCGCCGACTTGGGCCTGGCCCCCGAACTGTTACGCGCCGTCGCCGACGAAGGCTACACCCGGCCGACACCGATCCAGGCCAAGGCCATCCCGCTGGTCATCGGCGGCAAGGACATCATGGGCGGGGCACAGACCGGCACCGGCAAGACCGCCGCCTTCACCCTGCCGATCCTGCAGCGCATCCTGCCCTTCGCCAGCAACAGCCCGTCGCCGGCCAAACACCCGGTACGGGCGCTGATCCTGGCGCCGACCCGCGAGCTGGCGATCCAGGTGTTCGAATCGGTCAAGACCTACAGTCAGCACACGCCAATCCGCGCCATGTGCGCTTTCGGCGGCGTCGATATCAAGCCGCAAATCGCCGAGTTGAAAAAAGGTGTCGAGATTCTCGTCGCCACGCCGGGGCGGCTGCTCGACCACGTCGAGAACAAGAGCGTCAGCTTCAACTCGGTACAGGCCCTGGTTCTCGACGAAGCCGACCGCATGCTCGACATGGGTTTCATCCCGGACGTCACGCGCATCCTCAAGATGCTGCCGGCGCAACGGCAGAGCCTGCTGTTCTCGGCCACCTTCTCGGAAGAGATCAAGAAGCTGGCCGACACCATGCTGCAGTCGCCCGTGCTGGTCGAGGTGGCCCGCCGCAACCAGGTCTCCGAAACCATCACGCACCGCGTGCACCCGGTCTCCGAATACGGCAAGCGCGGTCTCCTGACCAAGCTGCTGCGTTCCGGCGAAATCCGCCAGTGCATCGTCTTCATGCGCACCAAGCAAGGCTGCTCGCGTCTGACCCGCGAATTGCAACGCGCCGGGTTGCGCGCCGACGCCATCCACGGCGACAAGAGCCAGCTCGACCGGCTGAAGGCGCTGGATGCCTTCAAGGCCGGCGAGACGCAAGCCTTGATCGCCACCGACGTCGCGGCACGCGGCCTGGACATCGACGACCTGCCCTATGTGATCAATTACGAACTGCCGCACGTGCCCGAGGACTATGTGCACCGCATCGGCCGCACCGGCCGGGCCGGCCGCCAGGGCAACGCGATCTCGCTGGTCAGCGCGCACGAGGTCGGCTATCTGGTCGAGATCGAGAAACTGATCAAGCGGCCGATCGAGCAGATCGAAGTGGCCGGCTTCGAGCCGGAACCGGAATACGAATACCCACCGGGCAATAAGCGCAAGCGCGGTGCCCCGGTCAAAGCGCCGCTGGCGCAGCGGCCGGAACGGAGCGAACGTTCGGAACGCCGGACACCGCGGCGCAACCCGATGATCGCCGCCGACGGTTTCGATTTCAGCAAGCCCTATGAAGAAGGCTCGCCGCGCGGCGAGATACCGGATTCGCCGCAGGCCCCGGCCAAGGCCGAGCCGCACAAACCACGCAAGGTGGTGGCCGCCCTGCTCGGCGGTCTCGGCCGCAAGTAAGTGCGCTCGCCCGCCAAATAAAAAACGCCCAGCCGGGCGTTTTTTTTGTCTTAGCCGCGCGGCCGCGGCGTGAAGCCCGGCGGCGGCACCGATTTGGCCACCGGTGCCACCTCGATCAGCTTGACGATGGCCAGCGACAAATTGTCGCCGCCGCCAGCGGCGCGTTTGCGGGCGATGTCGATCAGCATTTCGCAGGCCATGCGCGCCGTATTGCCGTCGATCAGCGCGGCAAGTTCCTCGTCCTCGAAATAGGCCCAGAGACCATCCGAGCAGAGCAGGAAGGAATCGCCGGCGACCAGATCGGTCGACTCGGAAAAATCGAACAGCGGACTCTCCTGGCCGCCCAGCGAAGTCAGCAGAACGTTGCGGTTGGGATGGGTCAGCGCCTGTTCGGGCGTGATGCGGCCGATGGCGATCAGATGTTCGACATAGGAGTGGTCGACCGTGCGATACTGCAACTGGCCGCCGCGAAAATGGTACAGGCGGCTGTCACCGCAGTACCCCCAGGTCGCCTTGTCGGGCTGCAACAGCAGCATCACGGCGGTACTGTGCGGGTCCTTCTCGTTCATGTAGCGCGAGGCCTTGATCATGGTGTGCGCCTCGCTCATGCTGTTTTCTAGCAGGCAGCGCGGGCTTTCCTCGTCCGGCGAGAAGCGCTCCAGATTATTCTTCGCCGTGTGGATCACCTGCTCGGCGGCCAGCGCCCCGCCGGTGTGCCCGCCCATGCCGTCGGCGACCACGGCCAGGGCGACGCCGCGCCGGCGCGGATGCGGCAAGATCGCGACCCGATCCTGCTGTTCCTTGCGATCCCCCTGATGCTGCGCGGCACAGGCATCGATTGTCAGCGGCATTTCCTCTCCTTTGCGGAGGGAAAGGTTATCACGAATGGCTGGCCTGCCATCCGCTCGCTGGATCGGTGAGGCGTCCCGGCCGGGTTGCCGGCGGCGCGGTCGGCGGCAAAAAAGCCAACTGTCGTGATTGACTAGTACGATTTCCTGGCCAAACGGGCTTGCCTCAAGCAAAGGCGGCCAGCCATAATTGCCTGTCGATCCCGTACCGACTACGGGCGCGGCGCAACATCCACATAATCGAACATCGTTATCCACAAGGTGAGGACACCATGAGCAAAATGAAGGCAACCGTTTTCGTCGCGCCGGGCCGTATCGAGCTGATCGACAAGCCGATTCCGGAAGTCGGCCCCAACGACGCGCTGATCCGCATCACGACCACGACCATCTGCGGCACCGACGTACACATTCTCAAGGGCGAATATCCGGTCAAGCCCGGCCTCACCATCGGCCACGAACCCGTCGGCGTGATCGAGAAACTGGGCAGCTCCGTGCAAGGTTACAAAGAAGGCCAGCGCGTGATCGCCGGCGCCATCTGCCCCAGCTTCACCTCCTATGCCTGCCAGGACGGCGCGCCATCGCAGGACGGCAGCTACCTCATCCCCAGCGGGCAATGCGGCGGCCACGGCTACAAGGCTACCGCCGGCTGGCGTTTCGGCAACCTGATCGACGGCACCCAGGCCGACTACGTGCTGGTGCCCGACGCCCAGGCCAACCTCGCGCCGATCCCCGACGGCCTGACCGATGAGCAAGTGCTGATGTGCCCGGACATCATGTCCACCGGTTTCAAGGGCGCCGAAAACGCCAACATCAAGCTCGGCGACACCGTGGTCGTCTTCGCCCAAGGCCCAATCGGCCTGTGCGCCACCGCTGGCGCCCGCCTGCTCGGTGCGACCACCGTCATCGCGGTCGATGGCAACGATCACCGCCTGGGCATCTCGAAAGTCATGGGCGCCGACATCACGCTCAATTTCAAAAATTGCGACGTGGTATCGGAAGTCCTCCGGCTCACCGGCGGCCGCGGCGCCGATTCGGCCATCGAGGCGCTGGGCACGCAAAACACTTTCGAGTCGGCCTTGCGCGTGCTCAAGCCGGGCGGCACCCTGTCCAGCCTGGGCGTCTATTCCACCGATCTGAAGATTCCGCTGGCAGCCTTTGCGGCCGGCCTCGGCGATCACCGCATCAACACCGCGCTCTGTCCGGGCGGCAAGGAACGCTTGCGCCGCCTGATGAACGTGGTCGCCTCCAGCCGGGTCGACCTCGGCGTGCTGGTGACGCACACCTACAAGCTGGACGACATCGTGGCCGCCTACGATCTCTTCGCCAACCAGCGCGACGGCGTGCTGAAAATCGCGATCAAGCCCTAAGCACCAAAACGCACACCTGCCGCCATCTGGCGGCAGGTGTGGCGGCGAGTGTGCCGCGCGGATTCAGCGCGGCAGCCAGCCGAGGCCAGCCTCGGTAGTCGTCAATGGCCGGTATTCGCAGCCGACCCAGCCGGCGTAACCGAGCCGGTCAAGCAGCTCAAACAGGTAGGGATAGTGGATTTCACCACTTCCTGGTTCGTGCCGCCCGGGATTATCGGCTATCTGGATGTGGGCGATGCGCCCGAAATGGGCCCGTACCGTGCGCGCCAAATCGCCTTGCATAACTTGGGCATGGTAGAGGTCAAGTTGTAAACCGACATTGTCGCGGCCGATGGCGTCGAGCAGACGCCCCGCCCGGTCGATGTCGTCGAGCCAGTAGCCGGGCATGTCGATGCGGCTGTTGATCGGCTCCATAGTCACCGTTGCGCCGATGCTCGCCAGACGGTCGGCAACGTGGCGCAGGTTGGCGATGTAGGTCGCTTCCAGTTCGGCCTCGGCGATGCCGGCCGGACGCAAACCGGCCATGCAGTGCAGACGCCGGCAATTGAGCCGCTGCGCGTAGGTCAGCGCCTGTTCGACGCTCTCGGCAAATTCGTCCTGCCGTCCGGGCAGGCAGGCCAAACCACGCTCGCCGGCCACCCAGTCACCCGGCGACAGGTTGAACAGCACTTGCTCGAGCTTGGCGGCGCCCAACCATGCGGCCACCTCGTCGGCCGGCCAGTCGTAGGGAAACAGAGCTTCGACCCCCAGGAAGCCAGCCGCCGCAGCGTGCGCGAAACGCTCGGGAAACGGGACCTCGGTGAACAGAAAGCTGAGATTGGCAGCGAATTTCGGCATACGAGCAAGCATCGGGCGGTGGGGTGAAAAGTATAATCCGCTGATTACAAGGAGAGAGCACCGTGAGCGACAAGCCAACCGAACGCCAGGGCAACCGCCTGTCGAAAATCGTCACCCGCACCGGCGACGCCGGTACCACCGGCCTTGGCGACGGCAGCCGCACCACCAAGGACAGTCTGCGCATCGACGCCATCGGCGAAATCGATGAACTCAACTCGATGCTCGGCGTGCTGCTCTGCGAAGACTTGCCGGAGGCCGTGCGCGGCACCCTGCTCGACGTCCAGAACGACCTGTTCGACCTCGGCGGCGAACTGTGCCTGCCCGGCATGGCCGTGATCCAGGACGGCCAGGTCGCTCGTCTGGAAGAGCAGGTCGAAGCCTTCAACGCCGGCTTGCCGATGCTCAAGGAATTCATCCTGCCCGGCGGCACCCGCCCGGCGGCACTCGCCCACCTGGCGCGCACCGTCTGCCGCCGCGCCGAACGCGCCGTGGTCCGCCTGCACCACGCCGAGCCGCTGTCCGACCCGGCCCGCCGCTACGTGAACCGCCTGTCCGACCTGCTATTCATCCTCGGCCGTGTCCTCAACCGCACCAGCGGACGTGGCGACGTGCTGTGGCAAAAGAGCAAGAACGCATGAGCGTGATCGGCCACATCGCCGGCAAGGACGCCGACGAATAGGCGCAATACCGCGCCCCGGCACCGGCAACACTGGCCCCGTGGGGCGCCGTCGAGTACGAAATTCCTTACTCCCCTGCCTCCGCCACTCGCCGCGCCCGCACGGCGGCGGCAAGCTGGTCCAGCACCTTGATGCTGTCGTCCCAACCAATGCAGGCGTCGGTGATGCTCTGGCCGTAGGTCAGCTCCTTGTCCGGCAGCAGGTCCTGGCGGCCTTCGACGAGGTGCGACTCGACCATGACGCCCATGATGCGTTCCTCGCCGGCAGCCAGTTGGGCAGCGACGCTGTCGCTGACTTCCATCTGCAATTTGTATTGTTTGCGGCTGTTGCCGTGCGAGAAATCGACCATCAGCCGGGCGGCAAGGCCGGCCTTGGCCATCTCCTGGCAGGCGGCATTGACGCTGGCGGCGTCGTGGTTGGGTTCCTTGCCGCCACGCAGGATGACGTGGCAGTCTTCATTGCCCAGGGTCGAGACGATGGCGGTGTGGCCGGATTTGGTGACCGACAGGAAATGGTGCGGCGAGTTGGCGGCGCGGATGGCGTCGACGGCGATGCGTAGGTTGCCGTCAGTGCCGTTCTTGAAGCCGACCGGGCAGGACAGGCCGGAAGCCAGTTCGCGGTGCACCTGCGACTCGGTGGTGCGAGCGCCGATGGCGCCCCAGGCGATCAGGTCGGCGGTGTATTGCGGCGTGATGGTATCGAGGAACTCGGTGGCGCAGGGTAGGTCAAGCTCGTTGATATCGAGCAGCAGGCGACGCGCCAAGCGGATGCCTTCGTTGATGCGGAAGGTGTTGTCGAGGCGCGGATCGTTGATCAGCCCTTTCCAACCGACCGTGGTACGCGGCTTTTCGAAATAGACGCGCATCAGGATCACCAGATCGTCCTTGTATCTGTCGGCTTCCTTGGCCAGCTTCCTGGCGTAATCCATGGCCACGTCGTAATCGTGGATGGAACAGGGGCCGATCACCACCAGCAGGCGGTCGTCGGCGCCGTGCAGGATGCGGTGGATGGCCTGGCGAGCGCCGTAGGTAGCCTGCGCGGCGCGGTTCGAGACCGGGTATTCGCGGAAGACGTGGGCCGGCGGCACCAGTTCCTTGATTTCCCTGATGCGAACGTCGTCGGTGTTGGGTTTGCTTTGCGGCGTCATGGCCAGCCTTACGAGTATGCCGAAACGCCATATTCTACCGGATGGAAGCGCAGGATTCGGCCCTTGTCCCGGCAGGCAGGCGGTCGCACGAATAACATCGTCATTTTCTGAGGACGTTGTAGCTCCCTCTCTCACCCCGGAAAGCTACAATCGGGCCCCGAAGGCCGCCATCAAGGCCAGTGATTGTAGCTCATCGCAAGATGACGACCGAATCCGGCCCAGCAAAGCAATTTGCTGGGCCTTCTTACTTTCAGGTTTTCCTTGAATGGCCCATTGGTTTCGTCGTTCGCGGCGACATCAGGCTAACGATGGAAAGCGCTTGGACAGCCAAGCGGGCGCACTACCGGCAGCGAGGCCGGAGCGCCAGAACTTACTTTTGCATCTTTTCGTAGAGTCCGATCGTAATTTCTATTTCTTCAAGGATACGCTCGCTGGTCGTCGCCACCGCCAGCGACTGCCGTTT
The DNA here is from genome assembly GCA_031260295.1 of Azonexus sp. Taxonomy (GTDB): domain Bacteria; phylum Pseudomonadota; class Gammaproteobacteria; order Burkholderiales; family Rhodocyclaceae; genus Azonexus. The sequence continues at coordinate 39,530 of JAIRKE010000069.1, read as the reverse complement.
GCTGTCACCACTGCCTTTCTGGTTCAGGGCATGCTCGAAGAACATCCACTGCTGCGCGACCAGTTCCAGGCTTTCCTTGATCTGCTGCGTATTGACCGGAGTCTTGGTCAATTCCTGCAAGGCCTCGATGAAGTCCTTACGGGCAGCAGCCAAATTGGCCGCACTGCGGTCGTCGGCCACGCCCCAGGCTATCGCCTGATAGAACTTGGCCATACGCTGCGACCGCATGCGCACCAGGCCAGAGGCGTTGACCAGGCGACCGGAGGTCGTACCCGATAGTTTTTCGAGCTGCACCGTCCCTTGGTGGGCGATGGCCAGCACTTCATCGGAAATAGCCAACACCTTGCGTCCGTTTTCCTGCGAGGGAGCACTGCCGAGCAGTACATCCTTGTAGGCCAGCCAGGCGGTTTCGAGTTTTTGATAGGTGCTCCTGATTTCCGGCGTCGGTGCGAAATTCTTGAGTTCGACCAACTGGCGGTCGAAGGTGGCGACCGAACTGTCCAGAATCCTCTTGCTGTTCTCGGTATCGACCTGCATGCCGATCTGGAAATAGGCCCTGGCCATGCGCTGCGACAACATGCGCTGCCGCCCGGCCTTGTTGATCGCCATGTTGATGTCGGTAATCTGCGCCAACGCCTCACCGCCAGCCACAACCAGGATCAATGCGAGAAGCGCGCTGGATAAGGCTCTCATATCCCCTCCGCGGATGGTTCATGGAAAAACCGGAGGGTAGCGACAGCGAAAAACCGAATCCATGATAAGTATCAACAATCGTTGATCGTGCTTAACTCATTGCCGGCTCACCTTTCGCCGACAACGGCAACCGGTTGGCGCCGGCTCAGGGCAATTGCGTCAGGTAGTGGGCGATGGCGGTAATGTCGTCGTTCTTCAGTGTCGACGTGGCAATGGCCATCAGCTTGTCGTTACGGATGCCCGTACCGTCGCGGTAACGCTGGATGCTGACCTGCAGGTAGGGTATCTGCTGCCCGGCCAGACGCGGATAGAGTTCCCCGCCGTGGGCTCGCTCGCCATGGCAGCGCACGCACAGTTTGGTGAATAACACCTTGCCGCGCGCCACCAGAGCGGGATTGGCCGGCGACGGCGGCACTGGCATGCTGGCATAGTAGTGGGCGGTCTGCAGACGCTCCTCATCCTTGAGCACCTTGATCAGTCCCTGCATGAACGTGTTCTTGCGCTCGCCAGAGCCGAACTTGCGAATCTGTTCAAGCAGATAGGCGGGATTCTGGCCGGCCAGGTTGGGTACCTCGGGGATCACGCTCACGCCATTCTCGCCGTGGCAATTGGTGCAGAAGAAAGTAACCTGCTTGCCGGCATCGACGGCCTGGCGGAGCGCCACCGGGTCATCAGCAATGGCGTTCAGACGCTCTTGCACCGATGGCGTCTGAGCGAATGCCGAAGCGGAAAACAACAAGCCTGCCACTACCAGCAATGAGCGCATCATGATCCCCTACAAAAAGTAGTAGTCATTATGCCGTCCCGCCAACCGTCAGTCCATCGATACGCAAAGTGGGTTGGCCGACGCCGACCGGCACGCTTTGCCCATCCTTACCGCAGGTGCCGACCCCTGGGTCAAGGCGCAGGTCGTTGCCGATCATTGAAATCCGGGTCATCGCATCGGGACCGTTGCCGATCAGCGTCGCCCCTTTGATCGGACGGGTCACCTTGCCGTCCTCGATCAGGTAGGCCTCGCTCATCGAGAACACGAATTTGCCGCTGGTGATGTCCACTTGGCCACCGCCGAAATTCACGGCGTAGATGCCCTTCTTGACCGAGGCGATGATCTCCTGTGGATCGTGTTGGCCGGCCAGCATCATGGTATTGGTCATGCGCGGCAGCGGCAGGTGGGCGAAGGATTCGCGCCGCCCGTTGCCGGTTGGCGCGACGCCCATCAGCCGGGCGTTGAGGCTATCCTGCAGGTAGCCCTTGAGGATGCCATCCTCGATCAGTACGGTGCGCCGGGTCGGGTTGCCCTCGTCGTCGATATTCAACGAGCCGCGGCGATCGGCAATCGTGCCGTCGTCGATGACGGTCACGCCCTTGGCGGCGACGCGCTGGCCGACGCGGCCGGTGAAGGCCGAGCTGCCCTTGCGGTTGAAGTCGCCTTCCAGGCCGTGGCCAACCGCCTCGTGGAGCAGGATGCCGGGCCAGCCGGAACCGAGCACGACGGTCATCTGGCCGGCCGGCGCGGCATCGGCATGGAGATTGATGAGCGCTTGGTGCACCGCCTCGCCGGCATAGCGGCGCAGCACTTCATCGTCGAAATAGGCGAAATCGAAGCGGCCGCCGCCGCCGGCCGAACCCTGCTCGCGCCGGCCCTGTTCCTCGACGATGACCGAGATCGAGCAACGCACCAGCGGCCGGACATCGGCCGCCAGCCGGCCGTCAGAGCCGGCCACCAGCACCACTTCGTACTCGCCGGCGAGCGAGGCCATGACTTGGACGACGCGCGGATCGATGGCACGAGCGAAGCTTTCCAGGCGCTCCAGCAAAGCGACCTTGGCCGCCGCCGGCAGCGAGGCGATCGGATCGTGCGGCACATATAGCAGCGGGCTGTCGGCGCCACGCTTCAAGGTTGGCACCGGCCCGGCCTGACCGGTGGCAGCGATGGCGCGGACGGCACCGGCGGCATCGCCCAGCGCCCGGGCGCTGATGTCGTCGGAGTAGGCGAAGGCTGTCTTTTCGCCGGAAATGGCGCGCACGCCGACGCCCTGGTCGATGTTGAAGCTGCCCGATTTGACGATGCCTTCGTCGAGGCTCCAGGCCTCGGAACGCGAATACTGGAAGTAGAGGTCAGCGTAATCGACCTGATGCGTCAATATCTGGCCAAAAGTCCGCGACAGATCGGCTTCGCTGAGCGCAAAGGGTTCGAGCAGCAGGGATTCGGCTTGCGCCAGGATGTTGGAATTCATCGGGACTCCTAGAAAAAACTGATGCCGCCAGGTTGCGGCGCGTAGCGAGCGGCAAACGCACTCGGGAAAGCTTTCGGTTCGACAGGCGAAACCCGGCGACGTTTCGCCGCCGTCACAGTTTACGGTGCGCCAGCGCCGGCAGGCTCTGGCGGATTTCGGCGAGGCGCGCATGGTCGAGGTCGGCGATGGCGATGCCCGGCCCTTTCATCTTGCGGTCGAGAATCTCGCCCCAGGGATCGACGATCATGCTGTTGCCGTGCGTCACCCGGCCGCTTTCGTGACGGCCGCCCTGGCCGGCTGCCAGCACGTAGCACTGGTTCTCGATGGCCCGGGCGCGGAGCAGGATTTCCCAGTGGGCGCGGCCGGTAGTGTCGGTGAAGGCGGCCGGAACCAGGATCAGGTCAACCGGCGCCAGGGCCCGGTACAGTTCGGGAAAACGCAGGTCGTAACAGATCGACAGGGCGATGCGGCCGAACGGCGTAACGAGCGCCACCGGCCGGTCACCGGCTTCGATAAACGCCGCCTCGTCGTAACGCTCGTCACCCTGGCTGAAGCCGAACAGGTGCATCTTGTCGTAGCGCTGGACACAGGCGCCATGAGAGTCGTAGACCAGCGTCGCGTTGCGCATCTTGTCCGGCGTCGCGGCGGCCAATGGCAGCGAGCCGGCGACGATCCACACGCCGTGGCGCGCCGACGTTTCCGCCAGCCAGTCCTGCACCGGGCCGCAGCCGAAGTCCTCGCGGGCACAAACGCGGTCGGCATCGACGTTGCCGATGATCGGGAAATACTCGGGCAGCACCAGCAGTTGTGCCCCTTGGTCGACGGCCTCGGCGACCAGTCGGGCGGCGGCCCGCAGGTTGTCGCCGACGCGCGGGCCGGAAATCATTTGCAAGGCGGCGATGCGGCAGTTCCGCGAGGTCATGGGCCGACTCCCGGCAGCGGATCGGTTCCAGATTCTTCGCTCTGCCCCAGTGGGTTGACCTGGGGGTCGCTCCAGGTGCCGGTGACATGGTAGCGGTAGCTGATCAGGCGGTTGAGCGGCCGCCTGAGCACCGTGTTGGCCGCCAGCACCGCCACGCCAACCACCGGATTGACCAGCGCGGCGGCGCCGACGGCGGCCAGGCCGCCGACTTCCGGACGGACCACGACACGCAGGTCCTGCGTCTCCTGGCGCAGGTCGGTTTCGCCTTCGATCTCGATCTGCGCCGCCGGCCCGTTAATGCGCAGCGGCCCGACGGTACGCATGATGCCCTGATCGATGGAGAGGTTGCTGTCGATGCTGTCGAAGGCCAGACCATCGCTGAAAATGTCGCGGAAATCGAGCGACAGCCGGCGCGGCAAGGACTGTAGCGAAATCAGGCCGAGCAGCTTGCCGACCCCGGGGTCGATCTGGTTGAACTGGCCGTTCCTGGCATTGACGCGCATTTGCCCGCTCAGCGATGGATGATGGATGCCGGTCAGCGGCCCGTTCCATTGCAGTTTGCCGGACAAGGTCGCGGTGCCGCGGCGGACCGCGTCGACATGGCCAAGGCGGTTGAGCAGCTTGCCGATATTACGGGCGTTGAGTTCGAATTCCAACTGCGTCTGGTGACGGCCGCCGGTATTGGCCCAGATGCCCTTGCCGTTCAGCGTACCGTCCGGATTCTGCACGCTCAGCTGCTCCATGCGCCAAGCGCCAGGGTCGTTGTTGGCCTTCACTTCGAGGCGGCCGAGCGCCATGTCGCCGATGTGCAAATCGTCCACCACCAGGTTCATGCCGGGCAGGCCGTTGACCCGGCTGTCACTGGCCGGCGCGCCTTCCGCAGCTGCCGGACGGACGATCAGGCGGCGCAAGCGGCCCTCCACCCAGCCTTCGCCGCCGCTGCGCCAGAGCAGATCGCCGCTCGCCTCGTCGGCATCGATGCCAGCCCGCCAGCCGCCATCGGCCGGGCGCAGATTGAGGTTGACCCGGCGATAGTCGCTGCCCATCAGACGCAGCAGCGGCGTCGTCACGACGACCTGGGCAAGTTCCAGGCCGCCGTCGATGGCGCTGCCACCGGCACTACCGCCGCCTTGTGGCAGAAGGTCGCGCCAGGCGTCGGCATCCAGGCGCGGCGCGGCGATACGGACTGCCAGTCCCCTGTCCGGCAGCCTGGCATCGGCCTCGCCGACCACCACCGCGCCCCGCTCTAGGACACCGTCGCGGCGAACCACAGTGGCGCGGCCGAGCGTACCGAGACTAACGCGGTACTGCTCGCGGCCGCCATTGAGCATGCTGCGTTCGACGCGTAGCGGCAGCGGTGCAGTCGCCGCCTTGCCTAGCGGCTCCGGCAGCGGTGAAACGATGCCGACCAGATCGGACTGGATCACCACCTCGGCCTCGCGCTTGCGGATACCGATATCGGCCCGCCAGGCGGTACTGCCGCTCAATCGATCGACCAGCGGCCAGGCGAAATGCCTGCTCACCTCGGCGATGGCGGCGGTGCCGCCGGCCTTGATGTCGACCTTGTCGCCAGCGTTGCGGATCTGGACCCTGAACGGCCCACCAAACACCCGGCCGGTAATTTCCTGGGCGGCAATCGTCGCTTCCGTGAAGTTGAGCAGGCCGTTGACCTGGGTCAGCGGCGGCAGGCCGTCAAGTAGTTCCAACTCGTTGTTCTGGAAACGGTAACGGCCACGCACGCGGCTTTCGTCAATGTGCTGCAGCGGCATGTCGAGTTCCAGATCGAGGCGGCCGTCGCCCCTGGCCTGCATGCCCTCGGTGAAACGATCGATGTCGCCAGCCACCGGGCTGCGCTCGATGAAATTCAGGAATTCGCCGGTCGGTCCGGCGGCAACGCCGCGCACCAGCAGCATTTCCTCGGCGGATTCGAAATCGGGAATGACGACGGTCACATCGGACAACCTGGCACCGAGGATACGACCACTGCGGGCGGTAACCCGCATGCCGACGCCGAATTCCATGTCGGCATCGATACCGTCGATCAACGGCCAGCCGTCGGCATAGTCGACGCGGGCGCCGGCGACCTTGGCGGTGATGCGGAACTGGCCGCTCCGGCTGTCACGGAAAGGAAAATCGGCCAGATTGCCCTTGAGGATCAGCTTGGCGTCGGAGGCACGGCCGCCGGTGATGCCGCGGCGCACCCAAGCGCGAGCATCGGCACCGACGGCAAGCGGCAGATAGCGCCAGACGGCGCGCCCGTCGGCGCGCGCCAGCGTGGCCTGCAAATCGATGACGCCCGGCCCGTCGCCGCTGAAGCGGTAGTTGCCGTGCGCCTCGCCAGCGGCATCAGGGCTGGCGAACTCGAGCCGTGGTAGGCGGACGTCGATGTTGCCGCCAGCGACGGTCCAGCGCGCGGTAGCGCGCAAGGTATCGAGCGCGATATCCGGCTCGGGGAATACCGCCGGCAGCGACAGGGTCGAGCGCTCGCTGTCGAGCATCAGATCGCCGCCCTTCTCGCTCAGGTCAATGCGACCGCTCAGGCCGCTGCCGCCGGGAAAGGCACCGCCGGGCAGCATACCGAGACCGGAGAAGGCGGCCTGCAGCGCGTAGCGTTTCAGCGTCTCGTCCTCGATGCCCCAACTGGCGCGCAATTCGGAAACCTGTCCCTGCGGCCGGTGCTGGTTCAGCAACTGGCGGCTGTGCTCGTCCAGCGGCAGGTACTCGGCCAACGCGGCGAGCACGCCGAGATCGAGGAAGCTGGCGCTGGCATTGCCGTTGATCAGGCGACTGCCCGGCTCTTGGCGCCAGATGACAAGAAAATCGGTCGGCGCAATGCGCACGCCCTGGTGCGTCAGCAGTTCGAGCTTACGCCCGCGCAGGGACCACTCGCCGGTCTTGTAGCGCCCTTCGAGGCGGCCGCGCAGGCTGTCCAGATCGAGTTCAGGCAAGGCCGGCTGCAAGCGCAGGCGCAATTCCTCAAGCGCCAGGTCGGCGGTCACCGTGCCGCCGGCATTGGCGAGGTCGCCCCAGATGCGCAGAGCACCGCGTCCTTGCGGCAGGTCGATAGGGTAATCGACCCAGGCCCGCCAGCCGGCGAGATCGGCGTAATCGACCTGGACGAAGACTTTGCCGGCCAGCTTCTCGAACGCCTCGCCGAAATTGCCGATGATTTCACCGCGGATGTCAAGACGGTCGGCCAGCGCTGCCGGCGGCGCCGCCGACAAGCCGAAACGGTGGTTCCGGCCGCGGTTGTCGAGGGCGAACTGGAAATCTTCGAGCAGCAGCGACGGCGCTTGGCGCAACTGGTCGTCCCAGACGATGGTCGCGTCGCGGATGCGGATGCGCTTCTGCGCCAGCACCCAGTCGGCGAAGCCGGAGTCGCCGTCGGCGTTTGCCGGAATGCCGGCCACGGTGATATGCCCCGCGCTGTCGCGCCGGATTTGCAGCATCGGCCCATCGAAGGCGAGCAACGCCAGCACCGGCCGCCAGCGCCACAGCGACTGCCAGGACAAGACGCCTTCGACGCGGGCCAGGGTGAAAGTCGGTTCACCGCCGGTGTCGAGCAGGCGTACATCGTCGAGTATCAGGTCGGGGTTCAGGCCCTGCCAGCGGGCACTGATGTGGCCGATGCTGACCTGCTGGCCGACGACGCGGCTGGCGGCCTGCTCGATCGCCGCCTTGTGCTCGCCGATCTGCGGCAGGATCGCGTAGCGCAGCAGCAACACCACCAGCACCAGCAGCAGCCAAGCGGCGAAGGCAGTCCACCCGAGCAGGCGCAGCCCGCGCTGCACGGCGGGCCGGAGCAACAACGGCCACAGCCAGTGCAGGCGATGATAGATAGCGACGCGAAGCGGCGACGGGCGAACCACCGGGGATGGACGAACAGGTTCAGTCACGTGGGCAAGCGCTTTGCCAGAAGGTTTGCTGGGTCACTACAATCGGCATTCAACAAAAAGATCATTCTATCCTTTTCGGCCCCGCGGCCGCGCGAGCATCCATGACCTCCCTCCCCGACCCCCGCTGGCAGCGCGCGCTCGACCACAGCCGCTACCTGAGCAACCTCCTGCAAACCCGCCCCGAACTCGGCACCGAACTGGCCACCGTCTGGCAATTGCCGCTGAGCGAAGACCAGTTGCTGGCGCCGCTGAACGCCACTTTCACCGACGACGAGGCGGTCAAGGCAGGACTGCGCCGGCTGCGCCAGCGCGCCATGGCCCATATCGCGCTGCGCGACCTGTGCGGCCTAGCGTCGCTCGACGAAGTGGTCGAGAGCATGACCCTGCTCGCCGACGTCACCACCAACTTCGCGGTCGACCACCACCACCGCCGGCTCGCCGCCACCTACGGCGAACCGCTCGACCACGCCGGACGACCGCAGCGCCTGCTGGTCATCGGCATGGGCAAGCTCGGCGGCCGCGAATTGAACGTCTCCTCCGACGTCGACTACATCTTCATCTACCCGGCGGAAGGTGAAACAGCCGGGCCGAAGTCGATCGACAACTACGACTTCTTCACCCGTCTCGGCAAGCGGGTGATCCAGGCGCTCGGCGATCTGACCGCCGACGGCCAAGTCTTCCGCGTCGACATGCGGCTGCGTCCGAATGGCGATTCCGGGCCGCTGGTCTGCTCGCTCGACGCGCTGGAGCACTATTTCGTCACCCAGGGCCGCGAATGGGAACGCTACGCCTGGATCAAGGCGCGCGTCCTGAATACCGGCGTCAACGCCGACGGCCAGGCGATCGGCGAGTGGATGGAAGACCTGCGCAAAATTTCCCGGCCATTCGTGTTCCGCAAATATCTCGATTTCGGCGCCATCAACGCCATGCGCGACCTGCACGCGCAAATCCGCCGCGAAGTCGCCCGCAAGGACATGGCCGACCACGTCAAGCTCGGCCCCGGCGGCATCCGCGAGATCGAGTTCATCGCCCAGGTATTTCAGTTGATCCGCGGTGGCCGCGACCCGGCGCTGCAAATCCGCCCGACCTTGTCGGTGCTCAGGCTGCTGGCCGAGCGCCAACTGCTGCCGGCCGAGAATGAGGCCGAACTGCGTGCCGCCTACGTCTTCCTGCGCCGCCTCGAACACCGGCTGCAATACGTCGAGGACCAGCAGACGCACCGCCTGCCGGACAGCCCGGAAGCCCGCATGCTGATCGCCCAGAGCATGGATTTCCCCGACTGGACGGCCATGATGACGGTACTCGATGGCCATCGGCAGAAAGTCAGCCGCCATTTCGAGGCCGTCTTCTCCGACCCCGAGGCCGGCGAGCATCCGCTGACCGGCCTGTGGCTCGGCCAGCTCGATGAAGAAACAGCCGTCGAAGCTTTCGCCAAGCTCGGTTTTCGTCAGCCGCGCGAGGCCATCGACCGCCTCGCCGATCTGCGCGCCACCCGGCGCTTCCTGCAGTTGCCGAGCACCAATCGCGAGCGCTTTGACGCCGTGGCACCGCGCCTGATTGAGGCTGCCGGCGCCACCGCCGATCCCGACACAACCCTGGTGCGTGGCCTCGCCTTCCTCGAAAACATCGCCCGCCGTGGCGCCTACCTGGCCCTGTTGCAGCAGTACCCGCTGGCCCTGCGCCGGGTCGCCGACATGATCGGGGCCTCGAACTGGGCAGCCGACTACCTCAACCGTTATCCGCTCTTGCTCGACGAACTGCTCGACCCGCGGCTGTACGAAATCGCCACCGACTGGGCCAGCTTCCGCGACGCCCTGCGGCGCAACCTGGCCAATCACGCCGACGACACCGAGCGCGAGATGGACATCCTGCGCGAAATGCACCACGGCCAGGTGTTCCGCCTGCTGGCCCAGGACCTGGCCGGCCTGCAAACCATCGAGCGGCTGTCCGATCACCTGACCGAACTGGCCGACATCATCGTCCAGGAAACGCTGCCGCTGGTCTGGAGCAAAATCAAGAACCGCCACCGCCCGCAAGCGAAATTCGCCGTCATCGGCTACGGCAAGCTGGGCGGCAAGGAGCTGGGCTATGCCTCCGACCTCGATCTGGTCTACCTCTACGCCGACGATAACCCCGAAGCGGCGGACCATTACACCCGCCTCGGCCAACGCCTGAACTCCTGGCTCGGCAGCCAGACTGCGTCCGGCATCCTGTTTGAGACCGACTTGCGCCTGCGCCCAAACGGCGAGTCCGGCCTGCTCGTCGTTTCCGTCGAAGCCTTCCGTGACTACCAGTTGCACAAGGCCTGGGTCTGGGAACACCAGGCACTGACCCGCGCCCGTTTCTGCGCCGGCGACCCGGAAATCGGCCAGCGCTTCGAAGATATCCGCAACGAGATCCTGCGCCAGCCGCGTGACCTCGACAAACTGCGCCACGAAGTGGTCGCCATGCGCCAGAAAATGCTCGATGCGCACGCCTCGAAAAGCACCACCGGGTTCGGCCTAAAGCACGATCCGGGCGGCCTCATCGACGTCGAATTCATTGTCCAGTACCTAGTGCTCGGCCATGCCCATCAGCACCCGGAACTGACCGGCAATCTCGGCAACATCGCGCTGCTGCGCATCGCCGGCGAACTCGGTCTGATCGATCCGCAAGCAGCAAAAGCCGCCGGCAACGCCTACCGCGAATACCGCCGCCTGCAGCACGCCCGGCGCCTGACCGCGACACCCAAGGCGCCGATTCCGATGGATGAGGTGGCAAGCCACATCGCCGTAGTCAAGGCACTGTGGTCAGCCGTCCTCGGCCCGCACACCGACGGCTGAGGCAACCAACCTGGCGAGCCGGCCCTCTCTCGGCCGGCGATTCCAGGAAAAAATCACCTCGGTCCACATCGCTTGCCACGGCGAGGCTCATGAAAAGAAGCCGCCGAATGGCGGCTTCTTCGTTGCGTCAGCGGGACAGCCTATTTCTTCAGCGCGTCGCGGATTTCGCGCAGCAACACGATGTCCTCCGGCGCCGCCGGTGCTTCCGGCGCTGGCTCGGCCTTGCGCAGGCGATTCAACTGCTTGACCATCATGAAGATGATGAAGGCGAGAAGGATGAAGTTCACCAGGATGGTCAGGAAATTGCCGTAGGCAAATACCGGGATGCCAGCCCGCCTCAGTTCGGCCAGCGTCGCCAGATTCTGCGGATTCTCGCCGAGCACGAAATACAGGTTGGAAAAATCGAGCTTGCCGATGACCCGGCCGATCAGCGGCATGACCAGGTCGCCAACGATGGAATCGACGATCTTGCTGAACGCCGCACCGACAATAACGCCGACCGCCAGATCGACGGCATTGCCCTTGACGGCGAATTCCTTGAATTCCTGCACGATGCCCATCACGGCACTCCTTTTTATTTGAATGGATAGGGGCCGATTATTCGCGGCCGCCCAGGCCAGCGTCAAGTCACCCCCGGACGGCGGAAAAGCCTTGCCACAAGCGTGCGCCGTACAGCGCCGCCAGCCGCTATGCCACAATGCGGCACCATGAACATCGACGGCATCCCCACCCGCACCTTGCGTGCCGATCCCGAACGGCGCCTCATCGACATCATCGATCAGACCCGCCTGCCGCTGGCGCTGCACTGGGTCCGCGTCGACAGCCTTGAGGCCGCAGCGCACGCGATCCGCGGCATGCAGGTGCGCGGCGCCCCGCTGATCGGCGCCACCGCCGCCTACGGGCTGGCCATCGCCCTTGCCGATGACGCCTCCGACACGTGGCTGGAGAAAGCCATCGCCGTGCTCGGTGCGACCCGACCGACGGCGGTCAACCTGCATTGGGCCCTGGCCCGCATGCGCCTGCTGCTGGTGCCGCTGGCCCCGGCCCGGCGCGCCGACGCAGCGTGGACCGAGGCTGCGGCCATCGCCGAGGAAGACGTGGCCCAGAACGCCGCCATCGGCCAGCACGGCCTCGGCCTGCTGCGCCGACTGACGCCCCGCCGTGATGGCATACTGAACGTGATGACTCACTGCAACGCCGGCTGGCTGGCGACCGTAGATCACGGCACCGCCTTGTCGCCCATCTATGCCGCCCACGACAAGGGTCTCCCGGTGCACGTCTGGGTCTCGGAAACGCGGCCGCGCAACCAGGGCCTGCTGACGGCCTGGGAACTGGCCCAGCACGGCGTGCCGCACACCGTCATCGCCGATAACGCGGCCGGCATCCTGCTGCGCGCAGGCCGGGTCGACGCGGTGATCGTCGGTGCCGATCGTATCGCCGCCAACGGCGACGTCGCCAATAAGGTCGGTACCTACCTGAAGGCCCTGGCCTGCGCCGACAATGACATCCCTTTTTACGTCGCCGCGCCGCGCTCGACACTCGATTTCGCCTGTCCCGACGGCGCCACGATCCCGATCGAGGAACGCGATGGCGATGAATTGCGCCAGGTGCACGGTGTCGACCCGCGCGGTATGCCGTCGACGCTGTGGCAACTGGCACCCGGCGAGGCGGTGATCAACCCGGCCTTCGACGTGACGCCGGCCCGTCTGGTGAGCGCCTTGATCACCGAGCGCGGCGTCTGCCCGGCCAGCCGCGATGGCCTGCTGGCGCTGTATCCGGAGCAGATCCCATGACTGATCCGCGCCGCGCCTTGATCGCCACCACCAACGCCCTGCAACCCGCCGGGCTGAACCGCGGCACCGCCGGCAATGTCAGCATGCGCCACGGCGACGGCTTCTACATCACACCAACCGGCATGCCCTACGCCATGTTGGCCGTCGACGACATTCCGTGGCTGGCTCTCGACCACGGGTCGAGAGCCAGCCACGCCACTCATGGCGGGGTGAGCAAGAAAACGAACGTCAGTGAAGTTTCGGCAAAGGCTAACGTGAGCGACGCGAGCGTTAAGGGTGCAAGCCCGGCCGCAGCCACAAGCAACTCTGGCGCCGAAGGCGCCCCAAACTCGTGGCGAGGAAACCCCAGGCTTCAGCCTGGGGGGACTCACGGTTCGCCCGAGGGCCAGCGCAAGCCGTCCTCGGAATGGCGCTTGCACCGCGACCTCTACGCCACCCGCCCGGAAGTCGGCGCCGTGCTGCACGCCCATTCGCCCTTCGCCGTCAGCCTGGCCTGCCTGCGCCGCGATATTCCGCCCTTCCATTACATGATCGCCCGCTTCGGCGGCGACAACATCCGCTGCGCCGACTACGCCTTGTTCGGCAGCGACCAACTGTCGGCAGCGGCGCTGGCAGCGATGGCGGAACGCAAGGGCTGCCTGCTGGCCAACCACGGCCTGCTGGTCGCCGGCCGCGATCTTGACGAGGCGCTGGCTCTGGTCATTGAACTGGAGGAACTGTGCGAACAATACTGGCGCGCCTGCCAGCTCGGCCGGCCAGTCTTGCTCGGCGAAGCGGAAATGGCAGCGGTACTGGAAAAATTCGCCGGCTACGGACAGCAATGAGCGCCCATCATGACCTGACGCGCTGGGAACAGACGCACGAATACGGCGGCGGCAACACCCGCGCTGAGCGCGGTACCCGCCTGGTGCTGTGGATCACGCTGGTGACGATGTGCATCGAAATCGGCGCCGGCTGGTGGTTCAACTCGATGGCGCTGCTCGCCGATGGTTGGCACATGAGTTCGCACGCGCTGGCCATCGGCCTCTCGTCCTTCGCCTACGCCGCCGCCCGACGCTACGCCGACGACCCGCGCTTCGCCTTCGGCACCTGGAAAATCGAAGTGCTGGGCGGTTACACCAGCGCCCTGTTCCTGCTCGTCGTGGCAGCGCTGATGGTGTTCGGCGCCGTCGACCGGCTGCTCGCCCCGCAGCCGATCCGCTACGCCGAAGCAATGATTGTCGCCGTGTTCGGCCTGCTGATCAATTTTGCCTGCGTGGTGATCCTGCACCGGGCCGGCAGCCCGGAACAGACGCATCATCACAGCCACGACCACGGGCACGCACATAACCACGCGCACGGCGACCTCAACCTGAAGGCGGCCACCATCCATGTGCTGACCGACGCCCTGACCTCGGTGCTGGCCATCGCCGCGCTAGCCGGTGGCTGGTGGTACGGCTGGGCCTGGCTCGACCCGGCCTGTGCTCTGGTTGGCGCCGTGCTGGTCGGGCTGTGGGCCAGGAACCTGTTGCGCCAGACCGGTAGCGTGCTGCTCGACCGCGAGATGGACCACCCGGTGGTCGAGGAAATCCGCGATGTGGTCGGCACCCTGCCGGCCGGCACGCAGATTACCGATCTGCACGTCTGGCGCGTCGGCAACGGCGCCTACGCCTGCGCTCTGTCGCTGCTGACGCATGACGTCGGACTGACGCCGCTGCGGGTCCGCGAAGCGCTCGCTGTACATCAGGAAATCGTCCATGCAACGGTGGAAATCCACCGCTGCGATGAATGTCCGCCGCCCGCCGCTTGAGGCGGCGGGAAAGCGGGTTTCAGCGCATCTCGAAGGCTTCCTGATGGAAGCGCACGTGCTGGCGCCACCGGCGGCGCAGGCCAGCGCGTAGCGCCGCCGCCAGGCCGTTCGGGCCGCAGAACCAGATTTCACTGCGCCGCGCCGTCGGCGCATTGGACATCATGCCTTCGGCATCCAGTCGCTGCCCCTGGCGCTCACCATGCACCTGTAGGCAGATACTGGGCAGGCCGGCGCACAACCGCTCCAGACAAGTGACAAAGGGATCGCCATCGCGGTCGCGGGTGCAGTAATGCAACTCGGCCACGGGCGCCTGTTCCGGCGCCGCCTGCAAGGATTCCAGCCAAGCCAGGAAAGGCGTCACGCCGACGCCGCCGGCGACCCAGATCTGTTGCGCCCGGCGATCCGCCCGGGCCAGGTCGAAGCAACCATACGGTCCCTCGACCTGCACCGCCTGCCCCGGCCGCAAGCGGGTAGCCAACTGCCGGGTATAGTCGCCAAGGGCCTTGATCTGGAAAGTGACGCAACCATCGCCACGGTCGGCGCTGGCGATAGTAAAGGGATGCGCCCCTTCGCCGGTGTCGAAGGTGACGAAAGCGAACTGCCCCGGACGATGGCCGCTCCAACCGTGGCGCAGGCGGCAACTGACCGTGATCAGTTCCCGACTCGGCTGCTCGATGCTAACGATCTCGCCCGCTGCCCGGCGGCCACGCCCGATGGCACCGCGTAGCGCACACAGCGCGGCATAAGTGCCGACGGCCAGCAGCACGGCAACCAGCCAACCGACCGGTTGCCGCCAGTAATCAGGCGGCGACAACAGCACGGCATGGACGGCCAGGATCAGGTAGAGCACCGGCATCACCCGATGCAGCAGGCGCCACGGCCGATAGGGAAATTTCTTCCACAACGCGATCAGCAACAGCGCGACGATCGCATAGAAAGCCCATTCGCCCATATCCTTGGCCAGATGTTGCAAGTGGCCGAGCAAGCCCTCGTATTCCACTTTGGGCGGCCGCCCAGCCTTGCCGATCAACGACTTGATCGGGCCGCCAGCCTGATCGGCCAGCCAGTGCAGGATGGCAAACAGACCAGCGAGCAGGCCGGCCCACTTGTGGGCGCGATAGACCCGGTCCATGCCGCCGAGCGGCGCCTCCAGCCAGGTCGGGCGGATCGCCAGCAGCATCGCCAGCGACATCATGGCGATCGACAGCAGGCCGGTCAGCAGCACCGATTCCTGGCGTGCCACCCACAGCGGATGAACACCGGCAGGCCATACGGTGGTGGCTACGTCGATGCCCCAAACAAGCGTCGTCACGGCAATCACGGCAGCAAACAGAAAGTTCATGGTCTTATCTCCGAATAGAGCTTCGTCATCGCGGCGGCTCGGCGCCAGCCGGCCTCAGCGGGCGGGTGCGGGGGTCGGGGCGGGCGGCGTTCCCACCGGGCGGCTGTCGCGCCGACGGCGCTCCTGGTTCTGATCGAGCAACTCGCCAGTTTGGCGGTGCAGATACAGCTTGACCCTTACTCCCTGGCGATCGGTGGCCCGTACCTCGTAGCGCCCGTCGTCGCGCTCGATTTCCTCGATATCGCGGTAACCGTCAGCCTCCAGTCGTTCAATCAATTGCGTTATCGGCATCCAGGCGCCCGCCGCCGCGGCCCGCTCGTCGGCGGCGATGGAAGCGCCGAGGCTGGCAGCGAACAAGCCACCGGCCAGGGCCAGGCCAGGCCAATAAACAGATTGGTCGTTTTCATGATCGGTTCTCCTCTAAGAACAGAGTTGCCGGCCAGCCTGAGTCCCGGTAAAACTTGGCTCGGCAAGCCGGATGGCTGGCATCGATACCTCCCGGCAACGCCTTGGAGGTACGATGAGGCGTAATCTGACAGAGCGCCCCTGAAGCCAAGCTGAAGGCAGCGTTCACCCGTAGTTCATCCGCATTGCGCTACAAGGAAACCGTCAACCGCCGGAGATGCGCGCTGCCAGCTCGCCGCTCCGATGGCGTGACAACCTGTCCATCAACTGCGAAAGGAGTCGATCATGTTCAAAAGCAATTGGATGCATACCCTGTTTGCCGCCGCTGCCGTCGTCTTCACCGCCGGTATCGCACCGGCCAGCGCGGCCGAGGAGCCGGTTTTCGGCTGGCAGTTGATGACGGAACAGGAACAAATCGAGCAACGCCAGAAGATGCTGTCGGCAAAAACGCCGGAAGAACGCGAAGCGGTGCGCAGCGAACACCATCAGCGGATGCTCGAACGCGCCCGGCAGCAAGGCGTGACGCTGCCCGATCCCCCGCCACAAGGCATGGGTCCGGGCATGGGCGGCGGCCGCGGCACGGTAAACAGGCAAGCGCCCAGCCAACCGTAATCAGAGAACATTGTCGATGGGGCACAAGCACCTTACCCCCCCGCTGCTTGGGCTGGCGCTGCTGGCCGCGCTGGTCGCCCCGGCCGTTGGCGACGACCGGCGCGACCACGAGTTGGCGCGAGAAGAATTGGCGGCCGGGCGCATCTTGCCGTTGCGCACGGTACTGGATCGCATCCGCCCGGATTTTCCTGGCGAAGTGCTCGAAGTCGAACTGGAGGGCGAACGTGGACGCTGGGTCTACGAGATCAAGATCCTCAATGCCAACGGCGGCGTCAGCAAATTGCTGGTCGACGCCCGCGATGCCTCGCTGATCCGCGTGCGCAATCGCCAAGACCGTCACTGAGGAGCGGTTGGTGCGCATCCTGGTCATCGAGGACGAACCGACATTGTGCAGCCAGTTGTGCCGCAGTCTCGAAGCGGCCGGCCATGCCGTGGACGCCGCCGGCAACGGCCGCGACGCCCTGTATCTCGGCAGCGAGAAAGCCTTCGACGCCGTCGTCCTCGATCTCGGCCTACCACTGCTCGACGGCCTCTCCGTGCTCAAGCACTGGCGCCAGGCCGGGCACAACATGCCGGTGCTGATCCTGACCGCTCGTGGCGAATGGCACGAGCGGGTGGCCGGCATCGATGCCGGCGCCGACGACTACCTACCCAAACCCTTCCACATGGAAGAACTGCTGGCTCGGCTGCGCGCCCTGCTCCGGCGGGCCGGCGGCCAGGCCGGCAACGAACTGGCCTGCGGACCGCTGACGCTCGACACGCGCAGCGCCCGGGTCCATCTCGACGGCCAGCCGCTGACCCTGACCAGCCACGAATTCCGCCTCCTCGCCTATCTGCTGCGACGGCGTGACGAAGTGATCTCGCGTAGCGAACTGGCGGAACACATTTACTCGCATGACAGCGACCCCGACTCGAACACCATCGAGGTCTTCGTCGGCCGGCTGCGCAAAAAACTGCCGCCGGACATGATCGAAACCGTGCGCGGTCTCGGCTACCGCCTGCGCGACCCGGCATGAATGCTCACCGTTCCCTGCGGCTGCGCCTGCTGCTCGGCACGCTGGTTTGGATCCTCGGCAGCATCGGCGTCACCGGCTGGCTGCTGAACAGCCTGTTCAGCCAGCATCTGACGCGCCAGTTCCACGCCGAGTTGCAAACCCATCTCAACCAGTTGGCCGCCAACCTCGAATTCGCCGCCGACGGCCAGATCGCGCTCGAACGACCGCTCAGCGATCCCCGGCTGGTCCGTCCTTATTCCGGTCTCTACTGGCAGGTCGACCGCGTCGGCGACGGCGGGCAGCCGCCGACCATCGCGGTGCTGCGCTCGCGCTCGCTGTGGGACCAGGCGCTGGCCGTCCCCGACGACCGGCCCGCCGACGGCGAGGTTCACCAGCACCGGGTAGCCGGGCCGAACGGCAAGCCGCTGTTGATGAT
The DNA here is from genome assembly GCA_031260295.1 of Azonexus sp. GTDB lineage: Bacteria > Pseudomonadota > Gammaproteobacteria > Burkholderiales > Rhodocyclaceae > Azonexus. Next base: position 21,588 of record JAIRKE010000069.1, on the reverse strand, counting down.
CGAACAGATCCAGCGGCCGCTCGACGCGCCGGGCGCACCCGCCCGCCTGATCGTCGCCGCCGACGAAAGCCTGCTCAGCGAACCCTTGCGCAGTTTTCGCGGCATGCTGCTGGCCGCCCTCGGCCTACTCGCCGCCGGTCTGGCCGGCGCGGCGATCGTCCAGGTGATCGGCGGTCTGCGCCCGCTCAACCGCCTGCGCGAAGAGCTCGCGCAATTGCGCGAAGGGCACCAAAGCGCGCTGAACGGCCCCTATCCGTCGGAAGTGCAACCGGTGGTCGACGAACTGAACGCGGTACTGGCGCGCAACGCTGAATTCGTCGAGCGGGCGCGCACCCAGGCCGGTAACCTGGCCCACGCGGTCAAAACGCCGCTGAGTGTGATGGCCAACGCCGCCGCCGCCGAACACGGCCCCCTGGCAGAACTGATCGATAGCCAAGTGGTACTGGCCCGCCAGCAGATCGACCACCACTTGGCCCGCGCCCGCGCCGCCGCCGCCGCCCAACTGGCCGGCCAGCACTGCCGCCTGCGCCCGGCCCTCGATGGCCTGCTGCGCGTCATGCAGCGCCTGACCGCCGAGCGCGACGTGCGGATCACCGTCGCCGCTTGCCCGGATCACCTGGTCTTTCGCGGTGAAGCCCAGGACTTGCAAGAGATGCTCGGCAATCTGCTGGACAATGCCGGCAAATGGACCGCCCAGCGCATCATGGTCGGTGCCGAGCAGATTGCCGGCCAGCTGTGCATCGACATCGACGACGACGGTCCCGGCATCGCCGCCGACCAGCGCAGCGAATTGCTTCAGCGGGGACAGCGCGGCGACGAGCAGGTGCCAGGCTCCGGCCTCGGCCTGGCTATCGTCGATGATTTGGCACGGCTGTACGGCGGTCGCCTGGAACTGCTCGACGCGCCGCTCGGCGGCCTGCGCGCCCGGCTATGGCTGCCGGCCGGCCGCGAGACGGAACAAGCGGATGGGGAAACGTTAGTTGGCGACGGCCGCCGGCCGCCGCCTTGAGCGCGCGGTCAGCGCGCTAAACCCTGTATTGCTCGACAATTCGCCGCATTTCCTTCGACAGACCCGACAACTCGTTGGCCGTATCGGCGGTGGCTTGCGCAGCCGAACTGTTCTCTTCCGACATGTTGGCGATTTTTTCCACCTGCTGGGCGATATTGGTACTGGCCGCGCTTTGCTCGCGAATGGCATCGGTGATTTCGCCCACCATCAACACGGCCTGCTCCGAACTGACGCCGATCTCGGCAATCGCCTCGCTGGCCTTTTCGGCCTGCGTGACGCCGGTTTCAACCTTTTCCACCACCATCTGCATGCTCTGGACCGCCGCCTGGGCACCACTTTGCATCTCGGTGATGGTCGCCGCGATCTCCTGCGTCGATTGCGTCGTACGCTCGGCCAGTTTGCGCACTTCGTCGGCGACGACCGCGAAGCCCCGTCCCTGCTCGCCCGCCCGCGCGGCCTCGATGGCGGCATTGAGGGCCAGCAGATTGGTTTGATCGGCGACTTCCTTGATGACATTGACCACGGAGTTGACCCGCTCGCTGTTCTTTTCCAGATCGGAAATCTGCTTGGCGGCGGTATGCACCGTTTCGGCGATGCTATCGATGCCCTTCACCGTGGCGCCGATGATCGAGGTGCCACTCTTCGCCAGCGAACCGGAACTGCTGGACAGTTGGTTGGCCTCCTGGGCGCGGTCCGACACATGGTTGATACTGACCGTCATCTGCTCCATGGTCGCCGCCATGTTCGAAGCCGCCTCGCTCTGATAGGTGGAAGCGGACGACATTTCCTGTGCCGCGGTCATCACGTTGCCAGCGGCGTCAGACACTTGCGTAGCATGCACGCTGAGTTCCTTCAGGCTGCTCTGCAAGCGATCCAGCAAACGGTTGAAAGCTTTGCCCAGCTCGGCGATTTCGTCGGAACCGGAACTGGAAAACCGCCCGGTGAAATCCAAATCTCGCTCGACGCGGGAAAACAGGTTGGAGATGGCACCCAGGGAACCATTGACATGGCGGTACGTGAAAAATCCGAAGGCGGCGACGCCCAGACCGACAGCGACGATGATGAGCACCATGAGCAACCGGCCGCTGGAATAAGATTCTTCAGCTTCCTTGGCGTGCATACTCGCCAATTTCATGTTGAACTGAACAAGCTCTTCCAGTTGTTGAGTCACTTTCTGCGCCAGCGGTAAGCCAACTTGCAGGAGCAACTGCCTAGCCTCTTCGGTTTTGTCGCTGCGCGACAGTTCCATCACGGGCAGCGCGATTCTTTTGTAATAGTCTTCGATCATGGACCGGGAAGCTTCAGCGATTTTCCTGTCCTCATCGTCGGAGACCAGGTTAGCCAAATATTCATCGAGCAGCTTCATCGCTGCCGCCCTGTGTTCTTCGAGTCCTCTTTCGGCCTCGGCCTTCGCCGTCTCGGTAGGCGCCAGAAGGAGGTACAGGAGTTGGGTCCGCATGCGCAGATAGCGGGCTTCGATCTGGGACACCTTGGCGATGCTGGGGATGGTGTCACTACTGGCAAGCTCTTCGCTCTGTTCGATGGTGCTCATTTCGCGCAAACCGACAGTACCAACCGCCAGAAGACCGAGAGCCGCCACGAAAATCAATATGACCAACCTTTTTGCAATAGTCATAATTTCCTCATTCTCTCTATTTTTTTGATCAACAACTCGACCCCAACCCAGCGCCCACGGTGGACGATGAACCGAGAAACCCAGAACCGGCATATATCATATACAGATTCCGACGCTTGGTTATTTTTTGAATTCCGTTTCCGGCAAAACAAGTTGTAAAACCAACATACGGAAAACATCCCCGCCACGCGAGCGCACACCCGTTTCCACCTCAGTGCGTGAACCAGCCGATCAGCGGCACCACGGCGACGCCAGCACCGATCAATGCCGTCTGCCGCAGAAAGTTGTCGCGCTGCTTGTGCAGCAGCGGCAGCAGGTCGGCCAGGGCAACGTAGATGAAGCTGGAGGCAGCGATTACCAGCACATAAGGCAGCACGTTACCGACCTCCGACAACATGTAATAACCGAACGCACCGCCGAGCAGCGAACTGAGGCTGGAGCCGGCGTTGGCGACGAAGGCCTTGGCATTGCTCCAGCCGCCATTGCGCAGCAGGATGAAATCGCCCATTTCCTGCGGAATCTCGTGCGCGATGATGGCCACCGTAGTGGTCACGCCGAGCATCGGGTCGGCGATAAAGGCGGCGGCCAGCAGAATGCCGTCGACGAAATTATGGAAGGCGTCGCCGACCAAGATCAGCAGCGGCGCCGTGACCGTTGCGTGATGTCCCTCATGGGCGGCGCAGTCGCCGTGCGAATGACGCCACAGAGCCAGGCGTTCGAGGGCGAAGAAAACGAACAGGGTCGCCAGCATCGCCGCGAACAGCCTTGCCTGCGGTCCGCCGTGGCCGTGCTCGCCATGCCCGTCGTCATGGCCTTGCGCCGCCTCGGCGGCGATGGCCGCCTGATCGTGCGGGTCGTGATCGTGGCCGGCGTGGACGTCGACCGGCGGCAGTGTGGCGAAGGCTTCCGGCAGCACGTGCAGGAAGGCCGAGGACAGCATCACCCCGGCGGCGAAAGCCACCAGTACCCCGGTCGATTGTTGCGACAGGCGGAAAACCACGGCGGCGGCCGCGGCCATGCTGATCAGGCCGCCGGCAAGACAGGCCAGCAGGATCATGTTCAGCGTGCTCATTACTTGTTGTCCTTGATTGGGAAGCGCGATGTTATAACATCACATCCATGTCGCCAAACACCTCCTCCGCTGCCGCCCTCAAGCGCGCCCACGCCGCTTGCGCCGCCCGCGGCCTTGCCTTCACGCCAATCCGCCAGCGCGTATTGCAACTGCTGCTGGAACACGAGAAGGGCTTGAAGGCCTACGACCTGCTGGCTCTGATCAAGGCCGAGCAACCGGGTGCGACGCCGCCGACCGTCTATCGCGCGCTGGATTTCCTGACCGAGCACCATCTGGCGCACAAGATCGAGCGCAACGCTACTTTCGTCGCCTGCACCCAGGCAGGCCATGCAACCCCGAGCTTGTTTCTAGTCTGCCCGCAATGTGGCGCCGTCACCGAGCTACAGGACAAATCGGTGATGCAGGCGCTGTGCCGCAGCCTGGCGGCAGCTGGCCACCGGCTCGACGATCCGGAAGTGGAAATTGCCGCTATCTGCCCGGATTGCCGGGCCAGCTGAGACGACGCGCTTAGGGAATCTCTGAATAACTCCCCGCGAGTTGTCGCGCCCGGCTTCGGGATGAGATGCAAGGCGCAAAGCACAGCCATAGCGGTGCTATGGCGAGCATTTGCAACGCCGCAGACCGCCCGAAGCCGGGATGCGGCAGCCGCGAGGGGGTTGTTCGGAGATTCCCCTTAAGTATGCTCGTTGCGCTCGCGCTCGAGGCGGGCGATATAGCGTTGCAGGCGATTCTCGAAAGCCGTGGACAGATTCAGGAAATGCACGCCGATCCGCCACTGGCGCTCACCGACCCGCGATTCACAAGAAATGATGTGCTGCACCCGCGCCGCCATTTGCAACTCCTGCGCCTCGTCGGGCAGACGGATGCGGCAGCGCTCCAGTAATTCCCCGGAGAGCAGATCGGGCGCCGCCGTGGTCAGCAGACCGATGCCGGTCACCGAAATATCGAAAGCCGAGAATTCCAGCTCCTTGCCATCGGACCGGCTGACGAAGAAGCGCACCGGATTGAGCACCGGCGTGGCGATGCGGAAACTCTCGCGGCGCTGCAAGCGGGCGATGGCCGTGGGCAGGGCCACGGCGAAGGCTGGCCGGCCTTCGTACTCGATCTCGCTGACCCGGCCGACGTCGAAATGGACATGGATGCCACCGGGCCGGGCGGCCAGACGGCAACGGTCGGCCCGCAGCAAGGCACGGTTGAGCGTCTCGGCGCCACCGAGGTCGAAGATCAGCTGATCGTCGTCCGCATCGACATCGAGCAGCATGGTGACGAACAGCTTGTCGCCGAACAGCACGGTGAATTGCTCGCCGTCGCGGACGTAGCCGGCCAATGTGAAAACGATGGCACGGCGGCCGGTAATGTGGAAGCGTTCTTCGATTTCCACGCCTGAGGAGTGTATCTCGCTCACCTAGTCTCCAGTACGCGCAATAGCGCGGCGGTATCATTCTTGCCCAGGCCCATCGCCATCAGTGCATTGAGCTGCTGAGCGATGCAGGCTGTCAACGGTACCGGCACGCCGCTTTGCCGCGCCGCTGCCAGTACCAGTCCCAAATCCTTGTGATGCAGCCGGGCCTCGATGCCGGCCGCGAAATCGCGTTCGACCATGCGCCGACCCATCACTTCCAGCACGCGCGAGGCGGCCGAACCGCCGGCCAGCGCCTGCCGCACCTTGCCGGCATCGACGCCGGCAGCGCTGGCCAGGCGCAACGCTTCGGCCACTGCCTCGATGGCGGCGACCATGATCATCTGATTGCAGGCCTTGGCCACCTGCCCGGCGCCGTTTGGCCCAACATGGACGATACGTTGCCCCAGTTTCTCGAGCAGCGGACGCACCCGTTCGAGCACCGCCGCCTCGCCACCGGCCATAATCGCCAGCGTCGCGTCGACGGCTCCCTGCGGGCCGCCGGAAACCGGCGCGTCGAGCATGTCGATGCCCTGTTCGCCAAGCCGACCGGCGATGCGCCGGGCGGCCTCGGGGGCGATGGTCGAACAGTTGACCAGCACGCTGCCGGCAGCCATGCCCCAAATCAAACCCTGCTCGCCGAGCGCCACGGCCTCGACGTCGGCGCTGGACGTGACCATCGTGAACACCACCTCGCAGGCGGCGCCGATTTCGGCCGGCGTCGCCCGCACGACGGCCGGCAAGCCCTCGGTACTGGCCAGCCGGCGTGCCCAAACGTGCAAGACGTGGCCGGCCGCCTGTAGATGCAGGGCCATCGGGCGCCCCATCGCGCCGAGGCCGATGAAACCGACGTTCATTGTTGTCCCGACAAACTTTCCAGCAGTTTCAGCACAGCGATCGAATCCTCCTCACCGAGGCCGGAACCGACCATCGCATTGAACATCTGCGCCGTTACCGCCGAACCCGGCAGGCACAGACCCAATTCATGCGCGGTCTGCATCACGATATTGAGATCCTTCTCATGCATCCAGCTCTTGAAGCCCGGCTTGAAATTGCGCTCGATCATACGTTGGCCGTGGTTCTCCAGAATTTTCGAGGAAGCGAAACCACCGAGCAGCGCTTCGCGCACCTTGGCCCGGTCGACGCCGTTCTTCGAGACGAAGGCCATGGCCTCGGCCAGCGCCAGCACGCCCATGCCGGTGACGATCTGATTGGCCGCCTTGGCCACTTGCCCAGCACCGCTGGCGCCGACATGGACGATGTTCTTGCCCAGGCACTGGAAGGCCGGCAAGGCGCAGGCAAAAGCCGCCGCGGAACCGCCGGCCATGATCGACAGAGTGCCGGCGATGGCTCCGACTTCGCCGCCGGAAACCGGCGCATCGACGAAATCGACGCCGGCCGCAGTCAATTCCTCGCCGATCCGGCGCGCCGCCGCCGGGGCGATGGTGCTCATATCGATGGCGACCAGGCCCGGTGTCGCGGCGCCAGCGACGGCGCGCATCACCTCGGCGACATCCGGCGCATCGGCGACCATCGAGATGACCAGATCGGCCTCGAGCGCCACCTCGCCAGCACTCGCTACGCCAACGGCTCCGGCTGCCAGCAGCGGCTGCATCGACTTGGCGCGCCGCGCCCAGACGGTAACTTGGTGGCCGCCCCGCAGCAGATTGAGCACCATCGGGCGCCCCATGATGCCGAGGCCGACAAAACCGATCTTCATCGCCAACTCCTCAAGGTGTACACCGCAATTCTAGCGCCAGCCCCGCCCGGCAGCGATTTTCCCGTGCGGCAGCCGAGCGTTCCGAGGCTGGTGGCAACACCAAGTATCGCCCGGCAAAAAATCGCCCCCCTTGCCGAGGCGGCGAAAAATGCCTCGGCGACGCGATCAGATTTGCCGCCCGCCATCTTGGCAACGCCGACAGCAATCGGCCCGGCCGCACCCTTTCCTCGTCCTGCCGGCCTTGCCGCCCACCGCCGCACGACCGGTAGGCAATGGGCACGCTTATTGCTGCGAACGCCACATCAAAACGGCACGGCCAAGCGCCCGCTCAGTACGGAGGCATCATGGCAAACAACAGTATTCACGGTATCGGTTCCGACTATCCACTGCCACCAGGCGTCAAGACCGGGCAGCCAGTGGCAGCCACACCCGCCAGCGGTGATTTTCTCACTACCCTGCAAGGACAACTGGCGGATTTCAAAGCACAGACGATGAGCATCCTGATCTCGTCGCTGGGCAGCGCCAACGCCAGCGGGACTGGCAGCGCCGACGGAACCGCCAGTGTGCTGGCCACCCTCCTCGCCCAGACCGGAGCCATCAGTAGCCCACAAGCGATTGGCGGTGTCAGCCCCCTGTTCGATCCAGCTTCCAGCTACCGGTTGATGACCGAGATCAACCGGCGCGACGTGATTTACCGCGCCGAATACGCCGAAATGTCCGATCTCGGCACCTATGTCGAAACGCTACGGCAGGATGCGCTGCAACTGGCCGACATCGACGCGACAACGCCGCACGACGAAATCCACAGCCGCCTGCAAGCCTTCGTTGCCGCCTACAACGGCTGGATCGACCGCTTCGACGAAGCATTCGCCCGCGGCGGCCTGCTCGCCGGTACGCAGGCGGCCACGGTCGCGCAATGGGAACTGAAACAAAGCGTCGAGAGTGTCTTCAACGGCGCCGGCAGTGGCGTCCGCGGCCTGGGGGCCCTCGGCATCAGCATCGACCCGGTCACCAACATGGCCAGCCTCGACACAGCCCGCCTCGATTCGGTACTGGCCGGCAACCTCGCCGGCGCGGTCGCGGCCATCCGTGAGTTCAGTGGCAATTTCGCCCGCTCAGCGGAACTGCTCAACGCCGAGGGCAATTTCATTCCCAACCGGATGGGCAACTTGGCCCGCGTCATCGACTATCTGGACAAGAACAAGGCCGCCCTGCAAGCCGAGTTCGGCCTCGGCGGTGCGGCCCAACCGAGCGCCGACGTGGCACGGGCACTAGCCGCCTACTACGCCATACACAAACCGGCAGCCTAAGCGCGGGCCACCGACGCGCGCTTAGGCCGGCCGCCAAATATTGCGGCAGCGCGTCTCGACGATCCACCAACTGGCGGCGGCACCGAGCAGCGCGCAGACGGCGACGATACCGATCCCGCCGCGCCAGGCGGCAAGATCGTAGACACGCACACCAGCGGCCATCTCGCCGCGCCAGGCGAGATCCATGACCCAGCCGACGAGGGGTTGCAGCACAGCGGCGGCGCCAAAGCCGCCCATGTTGGCGACACTGGTCGACATCCCCGACAGCAACGGCGGATTGACTTCCTTGGCGCAGGCCCAAGTCAAGGCAAAACCGGCGGTGGCCACGCCAAGCAGCGCGAACAGCGCATAGGAAACCGTCAACGGCAGGCCGACACCGGACCACAGCAACAACCAGATCAATGCATAGCAATGGGTGGCACCGATGATCACCGGCTTACGCCGGCCAAGGCGATCGGACAGGGTACCGATGAAGAAACAGCCCACGGCGAAACCGCCGAACCACAGCGACAAATGGGCGGCTGCCTCGGCGCGGGCCAGGCCATGCACCTGAACCAAGTAAGGAACAGTCCACAGACCGGCGAAGGTGAAAAAGGCGCCACTGATGCCAGTATTGACCAGTGCCGCTGGCCAAGTCGCGCGATTGCGCAGGACCGCCAACAGCCCGCTGAGCAGCGCGGTGCGATCGAATCGGGCCGCCGACGCCGCGGCCGGCGAACGATCACGCACCAGTGCCCAGCACAGGACGGCCAGCATTAGCGAAATGATGCCGGTGGCAATGAACACGTCACGCCAGCCGGTACTCTGAGCGACTGCCGAAAGCGGCGCGCCGGCCAGTACCGAGCCGAGATTGCCGATCAGCATGCAGACGCCGACCAGGGTCGCGAAGTGTTTCTCCTCAAACCCAACGGCGATCAGCTTGAGCATGGCGATGAAAGTGACCGAAACGCCGAGACCGACCAGAGTCCGCCCGGCCAGAGCCAGATCAAGCGTCGGCGCCAGGCCGAACAGGATGCTGCCAAAGCCGCCAACCAAGCCGCCGACAGCCAGGATGCGGCGCGGCCCCAGGGTATCGACCAGAATGCCGGTCGGCACCTGCATCAGCGTGTAAACATAGAAATAGGTGGCCGCCAGCACCCCCAGCGAAGCCGCCGAGGTCTCGAACGCGGCAGCCAGATCCGGTGCGATGCCGGCTGGCGCAAAGCGCTGGAAAAACGACAGGACATAAGCCAGCGCAACGACGCCGAGGGCCAGCCAGGGCCGTCGGCGTCGTTCGGCGGTCAGCGCCGGCATGGCGGCATGCCGGCCAGGATCAGCCAATGGCGGGAGAGAAGCAACACCAACAAGGCCGGCTTACTTATGCGTCAATACCCACTTGGACAGGGTCATCGCCTCGGCGTCGGTGACATTGTTCGGCGGCATCGGCACCTGCCCCCATTCGTCCTTGCTGCCGTTCTTGATCTTGGCGGCCAGCGCGGCTTCGGCCCCCTTCTCGCCGGCGCGCTTGGCGGTGATGTCCTTGTAACTGGGACCGACGATCTTCTTGTCGCCGGCATGGCAGGTCAGGCAATTCTTGGCCTTGGCCAGATCGGCATTGGCCAGCGCGGCGCCGGAAAACATCAGCGCGCCTCCCAGGACGATGAGGGTATGTTTCATCAATATCTCCATATTATTCGTTGACCGGGCCCGGACTGTGGACACAGCTCGCAGTCTAACCCGAGAAAGCGTCGGCGATGCCATCCATGTATCGGCCAAGCGGTGCGCTGGGCCGCCGCGATGCCGCCGGACGCGCTACCATCGGGGTAATGAGAATCAGCGAAAGACCCGGCATGCAGCATTTGGCAAACAAGACCTATCTGAGCGGTGATTTCTGGGGCGGACTGGCCGCGATGCTGGTTGCGCTGCCAGCCTCCATCGCCTTCGGCGTCAGCATCTATGCCGCCATCGCTCCCGGCTACGCCGCCGTCGGCGCGCTGGCCGGCATCATCGGCGCCACCGTGATCGGCCTGGTTGCCGCCCTCCTCGGCGGTACCGAACGCCTGATCAGCGCCCCCTGCGCGCCAGCCGCCGCCGTGCTCTCGGCCTTCGCCATCGGGCTGGTCGAAGAAGGCGTGCCGGCCGACAACATCGTCTTGCTGCTGTTGATGCTGGGCCTCCTTGCCGGTCTGTTCCAGATTCTGTTCGGCGTCATCGGCATCGGCCGCTTGATCCGCTACATCCCCTATCCGGTGGTCAGCGGTTACCTGACCGGCGTCGGTCTGATCCTCGTCGGCAGCCAGCTCGACAAACTGCTCGGCACGCCGCCCGGCACGCGCTGGCACGAGGCGCTGATCTCGCCCTGGCTGTGGAATGGGCAAGCGGTTGCCGTCGGCGCGGCGACGATAGGTACGATGCTGCTGGCGCCGCGCCTGACGCGACGAGTGCCGGGAACCATTCTCGGCATCGTCGCCGGCACCGTCGTCTATTTCCTGCTGGCGACGCAGGATCCGGCACTGCTGAGCAACACCGGCAACCCGCTCCTGGTTGGTCCGCCGGGCACCAGCGGCGACGGTTATTTCACCACCATCACCGCGCGCTGGCGCGATATCGGCGACCTGCGCCTGATACAGATCGCAGCCCTGCTCGGCAGCGCCCTGACGCTCGCCGTGTTGCTGTCGATTGACACGCTGAAAACCTGCGTCGTGCTCGACCAGATGACCCGCACGCAGCACAACTCCAACCGCGAATTGCTTGCCCAGGGCGTCGCCAACGTCACCGCCTCGTCGGTCGGCGGCATTCCCGGCGCGGGAACCATGGGCGCCACCCTGGTCAACCTGGCGAGCGGCGGAACGACGCGCGTATCGAGCCTGGTCGAGGGCTTGTCGGCGCTGATCTTCGCCCTGGTGCTGAGCAGTTTCATCGCTTGGCTGCCGGTCGCCGCGCTGGCCGGCATCCTGGTCGTCGTCGGCGTGCGCATGATCGACCGCGAAGCGCTGCGCTTCGTCCTGTCGCCTTCGACCGTGTTCGATTTCGCGGTGGTCGTGGTCGTCGTCGTCATCGCCCTCAATGTCGGCCTGATCGCCGCTTCCGGCGCCGGCGTGGCGATGGCCATCCTGCTTTTCCTGCGCGAGCAGATTGGCGGCAACGTGGTCCGTCACAAGCTGTACGTCAACCAGCGCTCGTCAAGCTGGCACCGGCCCGAGGCGGAAACCCGCATCCTGGAAGAAAAGGGCGACCAGGCGGTAATCTTCGAACTGCAAGGCAGCCTGTTCTTTGGCACCACCCGGCAATTGTTCGGCGAGCTCGACCCGGAACTGAAAGCCCGCCGCTTCGTCATTCTCGACTTCCGGCGCGTGCAATCCGTCGACGTCACGGCCGCCCACATGCTGTGCCAGGTGCGCGACGCCTTGATCGAGCATGGCGCCATGCTGCTGCTCTCCAACATCCGCAAGAACCTGCCGAATGGCCGCAACCTGCGCGAGCTCCTGGAACAGACCGGACTCACCGACGACACTGGGGCGGTGCGCCTGTTCGACGAACTCGACAGTGCCATCGAATGGGTCGAGGAACAGATGCTCGGCGAGGCCGGACATGTCGCACCGGTACAGGAAACGCCACTGGAACTGATGGAGATGGAGTTGTTCCGGCAACGCAAGGATGAAACCCTGGCCGACCTCGAAGCGTGCCTGGAGAAAGTCACCTATCCAGCCGGAGCCACCGTCTATTCACGCGGCCAGGAGGATGGTGCCCTCTATCTGATCCGGCGCGGCACGGTCAAGATATTCGCGCCGCTCGGCGGCGGTCGCCTGCGCCATGTCGCCAGCTACGGTCGCGGCGATTTCTTCGGTGGACTGGCTTTTCTCGATGGCCGCCCGCGCGGCAACGATGCCGTTACCGCCAGCGAAGCCGAATTTTTCGTGCTCACCGTCGAGCAATTCAACATCCTCGCCGAAGAGCACAAACGCCTCGCCATCACGCTGCTAACCGCCATCGCCCGCTCCCTGGCCCACCGCCTGCGCCATGCCGACACCGAGATCGCCATGCTGCATGAGTATTAGAGCGGTTTGGGTTCACGTGTAGACATACACTTCCGCGCCCATGCGCTTTGCACCCCTCTCCCGCTTGCGGGAGAGGGGGCCCCCCAAAAAAAACGCCGGCTGCATTCAGCCGGCGTTTTTTTGTCCCGTAATCTCAGCGCTGTGGCTGCTCGGGCTTGGTTGCCGGCGTCGGCGCCGGAGGCATACCCTTGTTTTTCAGGCGTTCCGCCGCCCGTGCATCAAGCACCGCCCGATCAGTAGGCGACAGAGTCACCACATCGGGTGGGCAAAGCGCTGCCGGATCAACGGCGGCCAGATCGCCAGCCTTCAGTTCCTCGGTGTCGAGGCGCCGCAGCCCCAGCGCCTGCAACAGGTTGCCCGTGCCGGCATAGGTGCGCAGCATGCTCAGCGCCAGATCGTTTTCGGCGTTGACCACATTGCGTCGCGCGCTGAGCAGTTCGTTCTCGGTGTCGAGTACGTCGAGCAGGGAGCGCTGGCCGATGTTGAACTGATCCCGGTAGGCAATCAGGGTGCGCTCCAGCAGGGCAACCTGAGTGGCCAGGTAATCTCTCTGCACGCGCAGGCGCTGCACGTCGTTGTAGGCGATCAGCAGGGTCTGGCGGGTATCGCGGCAAGCCTTCTCGCGCAGGTCGAGCGCGGTGTTGCGATGTTCCATGTACTGCCGTTCGCGGGCACGATCGGAACCGCCACGGAACAGGTTCCAGTTCATCACGATCTCGGCGACATTTTGCCCGTACCGGTCATAGCTGCCGAGATAATGCTTGGTATCGTCGGTATAGGCGCGCAGGTCGAAGCGCGGCGAGTAAGCGGCGCGGCGGACATTGATATCGTACTGCGCCGCCTCGACATTCTCGATCGCCGCCAGCAGCGTCGGGTTGCTGCGATACAGATTGTTCAGCGCATCATTGCTGTTGGCTGGCAGCATGGCGTCGAGATCGTCCGGCTTGACGGCCACCGCCGGCGGCATGGCGCCGACGAGTCGCTGATAACGCGCCGAGACATCGTGCAGGTTGGCGATTTCGGTGGTCAGATTGACTTCGGCCAAGGCCAGGCGGCTGCCTGCCTGTTCCATGTCGACACGCTTGCCGACACCGGACTGGACGCGCTGCGCCATCTGCTCGCTGGTCGCCTTGTGCTGCACGTAGTTGTCCTCGGCCAAGCCCACCAACTCGCGATAGCGCAGCACGTCGAGATAGGCGCGCGCCGCCTCGAGCGCGGTGTTTTCCGATGCCTCGAGCAACTCGTAGAAGCGAACCAGTTTTGCCTTGCCAAGCCGGCTCACTTCATTGCTCGTGGCGAAGCCATCGAACAACATCTGGTTCAGGGTGAGACGGTAGCCGGTACGCGTGTAGGTATTTTTTTCGGTCCCGACTGGCGGCGGATAATCTATCTTGTAACGATCCTTGCCTACCCCGGCACTCAAATCAAGCGACGGCAGGAAGCCGCCGCGGGCAACGCCGATTTCCTCGTCGGCCGCCTTGTAGGCATGCCAGCGGGCGGTGACTTCGGGACTCTGCAAGACAGCCTGCTGGACCGCTTCCTGGAAGGTAGTGGTTTCGGCGGCGGCATGGCCAGAAGCGACTGCCAGCAGCGCGGGCAACAGGAACGACGAGCTGATATGTTTCATGGGAACTCCCCGTTATTAGAGCTGGAATGGCTCAATTCTATATAACTTTTGGCGTAGAGAGAAAAACGTATCAAAACATCCGTGTGATATTTCATAATCACGGCTCTTTGATCGGAAATTTCACCCGTTCGCCTTGTCTAGACACCCCGCGTCGCTTCGCTTGAGCCTTGCCGGTACGCTGTTCGCGGCGCTGCTGTTGCTCGTCCCGGCAAGCGCTTTTGGGTTGGATTTCGGCCGCTTGCAGCAGTCGCTGACCAGCCGCTTCGGCAATGCGCCACTAGCTCTGTTCGCCGACTGGAAAACGATGCTCAACGAAGGCAGCAAGCTCGGCGAGAAAGAAAAGCTGCGCCGGGTCAATGACTTCTTCAATCAGCGCATCGCCTTCGACGACGACATCAGCATCTGGGGGCAGTCCGATTACTGGGCAACACCGCTCGAATTGATTGGCATGGGCCGTGGAGATTGCGAGGATTTTTCCATCGCCAAATATTACTCGCTGCTGGCGATGGGCGTGCCGGTCGGCAAGCTGCGCCTGGTTTACGTTCGCGCCCGCCAGAACGGGCCGGCCGGGCCGGTGTTGCAGGCGCACATGGTGCTTGCCTATTACCCGACGCCGAACGCCGAGCCGCTGATTCTCGACAATCTCAAATCCGAGATTCTCCCGGCATCAAGGCGAACCGACCTGTCTCCGATTTTCAGTTTCAACAGTGCGGGCCTTTGGCAGGGCACCGGCAACCAGTCCAGCACGAGCACGCTGTCGCGCTGGCAGGATTTGCTGATGCGTGCGCGCGCCGAAGGCTTCGAATGAGGTAATCACCATGTCCCTATTCCGTCAGATCTGGCTGGCCATCGTCGCCAGCGCACTCGTCGCCTTTGCCGGCAGCTTCGCCGTCAGCATGCTGGCCGGGCGCATCTACCTGACCCACCACCTCGCCGTCAAGAACAACGACAACGCCGCTTCGCTGGCCCTGTCGATGTCGCAACTGGACAAGGATGCGGTGACCGTTGAGCTACAGATAGCAGCCGTGTTCGATAGCGGCCAGTACCAGGTGGTGCGGGTGATCGATCCGAATGGCACGGTGATGATCGAGAAGATCAGCCCGGCGCCCGTCGGCGAGGTACCGGAATGGTTCGTGCGCCTGTTCCCGATCGTCTCGCAACCGGGCCGGGCGCAGGTGTCCGACGGCTGGAGCCAGTTCGGCACGGTCGAACTGATCAGCCATAGCCATTTCGCCCATTTCGCCCTGTGGCAAGGAGCGCGCGACCTGCTGCTGTGGTTCGTTTTTGGCGGCCTCCTCGTCGGGCTGCTGGCCACGCGTTTCCTGCACAACAACATCAAGCGGCCGCTCGATGCCGTCGTCGCCCAGGCGGCGGCGATCAGCGAAAAACGCTTCATCCGCATCGCCGAACCGCGGCCACCGGAATTGAAAAGCGTGGTCGGCGCGATGAACGCTATGGTTGATCGGCTGAAGACGATGTTCGCTCAGGAGGCCGAGCGGCTCGAAGCGTTGCGCCGCGAAGCGACGCTCGACCCCCTGACCGGCTTGGCCAACCGCGCCTATTTCCTCAACCAGCTCGACGCCGCGCTCAGCGACGACGATGCGCAACCGACCGGCACTCTGCTGCTGCTGCGCATCGCCGACCTGGCCGGCATCAACCGCCGCCTTGGCCGCGAACTGGCCGACGAATTGCTGCGCCGCCTCGGCGCCGCCCTGCACGAACAAGTCGCCAGCCATCCGGGGGCCGCCGCGGCCCGCCTCAACGGCGCCGACTTCGCCCTGCTCTTGCCCGGCCTGCAAGAGGCGGCACCGGTCGCCGAACGCCTGCTGGCCACTTTCGGCGAACTGGCATCGGCCGGCCTGATCGACGGCGAGCACGTCGGCCACATCGCCAGCAGTACCTATCTGCACGGCCAGAACATCGGCGCGCTGCTGGCTCGCCTCGACGGTGCCCTGGCCACCGCCGAAGCCCAGGGAACACTCGCCTGGAGTCATGCCGAAAGCAGCGGGCCGGCGCTGGCGACGACCAACGCCGACTGGCGCAAACTGCTCGACGGCGCTATCCAGGCCCAACGCCTGCGCCTGATCGAATTCCCGGTGGCCGACAGCCACGGCCAACTGCTCCATCTCGAATGCCCGCTCCGCCTGCAAGCGGCGGAAGGCGGCGAATGGCTGGCGGCCGGCAGCTTCATGCCGATGGCCTCGCGCCTGGCGATGACCGCCGAACTCGATCTCGCCGCCGCCCGCCTGGCACTCGACCGGATTGCCGCGGGCGCCGCCGCGGTGGCGGTGAATCTCTCCGGCGAATCGATCATCGACGCCGATTTCTGCCAGCGCCTGCTGGCCCTGATCGGCGCCCGCCAGGAACTGGCGCCGCGCCTGTGGCTGGAAGTCTCCGAGGTCGGCGTCTTCCGCCACTTCCAGGAATTCCAGACTTTCTGCAACCTGCTGCGGCCACTCGGCTGCCGTCTCGGCATTGAGCACTTCGGCCGCCAGTTCAGCGAAATCGGCCACCTGCACGACATCGGCCTCGACTATCTTAAAGTCGACGCCAGTTTCATCCGCGCCGTGGACAGCCAGCCGGGCAACCAGGCTTTCCTCAAGGGCTTGTGCGACATCGCTCACAATATCGACTTGACGGTCATCGCCGAAGGCGTGCAAACCGCCGCCGAACTAAGCATCCTGCCGGAACTCGGCTTCGACGGCGCCACCGGTCCAGCTGTGCCGCGGGAAAAAGCATGAGTACCGAAATCGAACTCAAGCTGCAACTGGATGCGAAAAACGCCCGCAAGCTGGCCGAGCATCCCCTGCTGGCCGGTCTTGCGCCGCAGCGGCAACGCCTGCTCAACACCTATTACGACACGCCGGACCTGGCCCTGCACCAACGCCGCGTCGCCCTGCGCTTTCGCCGCAAGGGCTGGGACTGGCTGCTCACCGTCAAGTCGGCCGAACCGGCCAGCGGCGGCCTGGCCGTGCGCAACGAATGGGAAACCACGGCAACGCCGGGGCAGTTCGACTTTGCCCACGTCAATGTGCCCGAACTGAAAAACTTTCTCGACACGGCAACAGCCCGCCTGGAACCCATCTTCACCACCGATTTCCGGCGTCAGATCTGGCGGGTGCCATTCGGCGAATCGCTGATCGAGTTGGCGCTCGACCGCGGCCACATCGCCAGCGGCGACCACCGCGAGCGCCTCTGCGAAATCGAACTGGAACTACTAGAGGGGCACGTCACCGACATCTTCGGCCTGACCCGCAGCCTGCAAAAGCACCTGCAACTCTACCCGGCCATCGCCAGCAAGGCCGAACGGGGCTACCGGCTGTTCCGTGACGAAGCACCACGGCCGTTCAAAGCCAAGCCGCCGCCGCTCGCCGCCGACATGACCCCGGTCGAGGCATTTCGCGGCATCGCCCTCGCCTGTCTTGAACATTACCAACGCAACGAGCCGGGCCTGCAAGACGGCGGCGAGGTCGAATTCGTCCATCAGGCCCGTGTCGCCCTGCGCCGGCTGCGTTCGGCGATCAAGCTGTTCACCCCGATCTTGCCGCCGGAATTCGTCACGGCCTACGGCCAGACCTGGCAGACGTTGGCCAGCGCCCTGGGCGACGCCCGCAACTGGGACGTTTTCCTCGCCGAAACCCTGCCGCCGATCCAGGCGCACTTCCCCGACCACCGCGATGTCAAACGCCTGCGCGACACCGCCCGCCAGCGCGCCCGCCACGCCCGCCGCTCCATCGCCCGCCTGCTCACGCTGCGCGAATACCCAAGCCTGATCGTCGAATTCACTGCCGCCGTGTACGCCCTGAGCGATACCCTGCCGCTGCCGCTCAAGCAATTCGCCAGCGAGCGCCTGGCGCAGCATGCGCGGCGCGCCTGCAAACTGGCCGAAAAGCACGCCATGCTCAACGCTGCCGACCGCCACCGGATGCGCATCGCCTTCAAAAAACTGCGCTACGCCACCGAATTCTTCGCCCCGCTGCTTCCGACCAAACGCCTCGCCCCCACTCTCGCCGCCCTCGGTCGCCTGCAAGACGAACTCGGCCTGATCAACGACCACGTCACCGCCGAAACGCTCATCAAAGAAGTCCTCCCCCGCCGCTCCCCCGGCCCCCTGCACGGCTGGATGGCCGGCCGTCATGCCCTGCTGGTTGAGCAACTGCCAGCGGCGCTGGGGGATTGGCTGGCGCAGGTGGCGTAAGCGAACGTTTTCGGGTTATTCCCCGCATTCGGATAGACAACGCAATGCTCGATCAGGTACCGTCAAAATGAGGACTATCAGGCTAATCTTTCGGCAATGCGCCCGGCTGCATTTTCAGGTGTTCGCGCCATTCATTGCGTAGCGCCTCGGGAATTTGACTGGTGATATCTGTTTTTTCACCGGGATCGGACAATAGATCAAATGTCAAACTTTCCCCTGACCGGGAGTCGATCCAGTGTTTGTACAGAAAATCTGGAAATTGAGTGTCAATCAGTCCTATCAACTGCATTTCCTGAAAATCAATATAGCGGCGCTGATTCGGTATCTGTATCGGGACGCCCTTCCAGATTCCTGGTATTTTGATACCAAGGGCATAAAGTAACGTGGGCGGAATATCAATTTGTGATATGACACGGGAAGGCTGCAAAATACCTGGATCGGCCTTGCCGAAGGCCAACACGATAAAAGGCACCCGCAACGTTTCTTCATAAACACTGTCTGCAGCCCTGGCATGGGTGTAGCGGCCATGCTCGCCCAGCCCTTCACCGTGGTCGCCGGTAATTACAACCAGCGCATCATCCATATAGCCGCGCTGCTGTAATTTTTCCAGTATCTTTGCAATGATTTGATCGGCCTGCAAAACACCTTTATCATAATAATTAACGGCTTTTTCCCGAAAATCCGCCGATTGTCCTCTTCCAACATAACTGATGTAATTCGCATCCGGCCCAAAACCAGGTGCTTCTTCAAACCTGGTACCTATATAATGCGATGACATGAGAACAAACTGAAGCAATGTCGGTGTTCCGTCCCAGTATTTTAGCGTATCCAGATGATCAAGAATAAGCCGATCATCATTGGCAAACCGATTTTTCTGCATCCCTCCATCAAAATAGCTGTCAACCTGGCCGTATACTGTCAATAGTCCATAAAAATTTTTATGATCGCCAGAAAATATCAGATGAACCTTATATCCATTTAATTTCAATACTTCCTGTAATGAAAAAGGGTAATCAATCTGGTTAGCTAGAATTTGGGAGCTTGCCAAAGCGCCGAAACCACATGACGACTCACTACACACAGCCTCGGCAGATGTGGCCAGACGCACCAAACCGCGCTTTCTGTCTTGTTCCAGATAAGGGGTGGTTTTGCGCTCATATCCCAGCAATGAAAGATGATCTGCTCGCAATGAGTCGCTCACAATGAAAATAACATTGCTTTTCCTGATATTCTTTTCGGGAATGTACGCATTGCGCGCAATTTCATGTTGCTGCCGCAAATTGAACGCGTGCGCTGCATCTGTTTTGTGGTTTTGCCTCTGCCATTCTGCTTGGTCTGGAAATAAAACCAGACTCAAGGGTTCCAAGGATCCTCCCCATCCGCGGTCTTGCAGTGAAAGCAGCAAGCTGACAGAAATGCCTATTAATCCAATGGCCGAGGCAAATACCGTTATGGTGGACAGCCACTGACAAATCGCTGGAACCCAATCATGGTGTAGCAGAAAAAGGTATGCCGTACCAACCGCCAACAAAAAAATCATGCTGACGACCAGTGCTACCCCTGTTGGTGAATACTCCAGCACTCTCAGCATTTCTGGAAGCTGCCAGAAATAGGTGCTGATGATCTGAACAGAGGCCGGGCGCCCCCAAAATTTTATGCCGCCAAGAATCCCTGCGTACAATGCGATGAATCCAAAAAAAACAGCAACCACCATCAAAGAAGAAGCTATTCTCTTGAATACCTCCTTGGCCGGTAGCAAATCCAGCAGGAGTCTGATGCCGATAAAACCTATCCAGAACCAGAAAATAATTTGCAGGTGAAGCGCAAATGTGGCAACAGGGATATGAACCCATCGCGCATATGCCCATAAAAACAGCAAAGGCAAGGCAAAGAATATCGCCCCGCCCAAAAAGACATGCTTGATGGCAGGCACCAGATTTTTCTTAACTGACATTCTTGATGTGGATCAGGCGCGATAGATTCAAAAAATTGGTTGGCGCTATGGATAAAATTCGCCATGAATGTTGCATAACATGGCGTTCAAGACTGAATTTTGAGCGAAATCCCACCCATTTTGCCAGCGGATGGGTCAGCGCTTCCAGCACTCGCCACAAGGAGGAAGATTGCCCGCTGAAGTGATTGACAATGACAATATCGCCGCCAGGCTTGCACACCCGCCGGATTTCCGCCACCATCCGGTCGGGATTTGGCGTGACCGAGAGGGCATAAGGCACGGTCACGCAGTCAAATGAATGATCGGCAAAATCCATTGCCTCGGCATCCATCATTTGCAAGGTGATGCGTTCCCGGTCTTCTGGTCTGACGCGATGGTTGGCAATCGCCAGCATGTCGGGAGAAATATCAATGCCTGTAATTCTAGCGCCGGAAGGATATTGATAAAGCATCATCCCGGTGCCCACGCCAATTTCCAGGATATTGGTATGTCCCAGCATGGAGGTCAACTTTCCCACCGCCACATGACCTTTTCTGAACGACGGGCCAAAAAGAAAATCATATACAGGCGCATATCTGCGATAGCAGTTCTCGACGTTGGAGCGCAATATTTTATAAGGCATTTGGTTTGATTGATTTGATGATGGTGAAGCGGGCCTTGTGATTGTAGACCAGCTCACGGTTGGCGGTTTCGATCAACCCATCCAGGAATAGGGTTCTGATAGATTTTCTGACGCGCTACCGGTTGACTTTCAGGGCATTTAATTGGTGAGCTGAGACTGATTTTCGTCATTCTTCTGCGCCGGCGGGAAATCAGCGGGCACCGCCACAGAACGTTCTGGAATCCGCAGGCCAAGGTACGGCACCGCCCCCTCGTCGAATTGCTTCCGTGATGCCGCGTCGAAGAAATGAGGCACATGATCGCCCACCAGGATCACCTCAAGCCCGGGAATCGGATCGCGTTCCAGTTCGGTTTTGAGCGACTGCATGAAATCATAGATGAGCGCGGCATGGGCGCAACGGGCGCCGTTCAGTTTGAGCGGGGGGCACACTTTGTCCTTGATTGCCGGGTTGCTCAGGTCGGAGGCGCGATAGGGCGTATGCGAATTCAGCGTCAGCCAGTAGGTGAATTGTTTGCCGTCGTCACGCAGCGTTTGCACCACGCGATGCGCAATGCTGTAGTCGCACGCGCCGGGAATGTTGGTGCACTTGACGCTCTCGTTCTTGAGTTGTTGAAAGAATGTGCTCTGCTCGAAACCAACGAGGGGATACCAGTGATCGCGGCGGTACATTCTGGACGATGCACCATGGAATGCCTGTGTGCGCCATCCCTGAGCGCGCAGAATGTTCGGCAGGCACTTGTCGGCTTTCGGGATCATTTCGATGAAGAGCGAATGCGGGAACAAGCCGCAGAGTTCTCGAAACTCCGCCTGCACTGTAGCGCCCACGAATGGCAAGGCGCCCACGGACAAGCTCCAGGACGGAGAGGCCCACAGCTTTTGCCAGAAGAGGTTCTCTTCGGGATCGCGGGCCAATCCCCATGACTCCACGACGACGAGCAAAACCTTGTCGGGAGGAGAATCTTTCGACAAGAGCCGGCCCACCGCCGAAGCATCGGGCGGGAGGT
>JAIRKE010000016.1 GCA_031260295.1 Azonexus sp. | reverse complement strand
ACTTGGCTGCCAGCACCGTCGTGATCGCCGCCGTCAGCGTCGTCTTGCCGTGGTCAACGTGTCCAATCGTCCCAACGTTCACGTGCGGCTTGGTACGTTCAAATTTTTCCTTAGCCATTCCAGTTCCCCAATCGTCAAATATGCAAAAAATCCAGAAGCCAAGCTAATCGGTGGTGCCCATGGGCAGGATCGAACTGCCGACCTCTCCCTTACCAAGGGAGTGCTCTACCACTGAGCCACATGGGCCTACCTTGAAACACCAACCGTACCGCATCGTGGAGCGGGTGAAGGGAATCGAACCCTCGTCTTAAGCTTGGAAGGCTTCAGCTCTACCATTGAGCTACACCCGCTTAACCCACACCCGCAGCACACACAGCTACAGCATCAACCTGGTGGAGGGGGAAGGATTCGAACCTTCGAAGGCAGAGCCGACAGATTTACAGTCTGTTCCCGTTGACCGCTTGGGTACCCCTCCAGAAGAACGCAGAATTATCCGTACACGCCCAAACACTGTCAACACCCGCCGCAACAAAAAAGCCGGCGCTTGCCGGCTTTTTGTCCGCGAGGCCGAAATTACTTGAGGGACAGAATCCAGGCCACCAGCTTTTTCGCTTCCTCGTCGGTGACGTTGTTCGGCGGCATCGGGATCTGGCCCCAGACGCCCTTGCCACCGGACTTGACCTTGCCGGCCAGCATGGCCGCCGCGCCCTTGTCGTCCTTGTATTTGGCGGCAACGTCCTTGTAGGCCGGGCCAACCAGTTTCTTGTCGATGGTGTGGCAGGACATGCAGTTCTTGGCCTTGGCCAAGGCTTCGTCAGCCTGCGCCTGACCAGCCATTACGACGCCTGCAACAGCCATTATGGCGATATACACAGATTTCATTATCTCGCTCCGTAATCGAAGTGGGTGGGGGAAAACTGCTGCGGATGATAGAGCCTTTTCAAGCGCTTGCAAACCGTTGTCAATGCACTAGATGTTGCCAGATGTTACTTGCGCCGCTGGATTTGCCTGACATCGCGCACCGCCCCCTTGTCGGCCGAAGTCGCCATCAGGGCATAGGCTTGCAGCGCCGGCGAAACGACTCGTTGGCGGGCGACCGGTTGCCAAGCCGTTTCGCCGCGCGCTTCCATCGCCGCCCGCCGGCGCGTCAGTTCATTATCAGCGATGGCCAGATGAATGCGGCGTCGGGGAATGTCGATTTCGATCGTATCGCCCTCCTCGACCAGCGCGATGGCGCCACCGTCGGCCGCTTCCGGCGAAGCATGGCCGATCGACAAGCCGGACGTGCCACCGGAGAAGCGGCCGTCGGTCAGCAACGCACAGGCTTTGCCCAGACCCATCGACTTCAGGTAGGAGGTCGGGTACAGCATCTCCTGCATGCCCGGCCCGCCCTTCGGGCCTTCGTAGCGGATCACGACAACGTCGCCGGCGACGATCTGGCCGCCGAGGATGCCTTCAACCGCCGCATCCTGGCTTTCGAACACGCGCGCCCGGCCGGTGAATTGCCAGATCGATTCGTCGACGCCCGCCGTTTTGACGATACAGCCGTCTGCGGCGATGTTGCCGTGGAGCACAGCCAAGCCGCCGTCGCGCGAATAGGCGTTGGCCTTGTTACGGATACAGCCGTGCGTGCGATCAAGATCGAGCTCGTTGTAGCGGCGGTCCTGGGCAAAGGCAGTCTGAGTCGGCACACCACCCGGGGCGGCCTTGAAGAATTCATGCACCTTGATGTCGTGCTCGCGCACCACGTCCCAGTGATCAATCGCTTCGCCGAGGCTCATAGCGTGCACCGTCGGCGCCTCGCGATGCAGCAAGCCGGCGCGATCGAGCTCGCCAAGAATGCCCATGATGCCGCCGGCGCGATGCACGTCCTCGATATGGAATTTGTCGGTCATCGGCGCGACCTTGCACAGGCAGGGCACGGAACGCGAAATGCGGTCGATGTCGGCCATGGTGAAATCGACGCCGGCCTCCTGGGCGGCGGCCAGGATGTGCAGCACGGTGTTGGTCGAACCGCCCATCGCCACGTCCAGCGTCATCGCATTCTCAAAGGCAGCCCGGGTGGCAATCGAGCGCGGCAGAACCGAGGCATCTTCCTGCTCGTAGTAACGCTTGCATAGCTCGACGGCCAGGCGGCCGGCGCGCAGAAACAAAGTTTTACGATCGGCGTGGGTGGCAACGAGGGTGCCGTTGCCGGGCAGGCTCAAGCCCAGCGCCTCGGTCAGGCAGTTCATCGAATTGGCGGTAAACATACCGGAGCAAGAGCCGCAAGTCGGGCAGGCGGAACGCTCGATTTCGTCGAGATCGGCCTGGGACACCGCGCTGTCGGCAGCCTTGACCATCGCGTCGACGAGGTCAAGATGGACCACCCGCCCTTGCACCGTGACCTTGCCGGCCTCCATCGGGCCGCCGGAGACAAACACCGCCGGAATGTTCAGACGCATGGCGGCCATCAACATGCCCGGCGTGATCTTGTCGCAATTGGAAATGCACACCATGGCGTCGGCGCAGTGGGCATTGACCATGTATTCGACCGAATCGGCGATCAGGTCACGCGACGGCAGGGAATAGAGCATGCCGCTGTGGCCCATGGCGATGCCATCATCGATGGCGATGGTATTGAACTCCTTGGCCACGCCACCGGCCGCCTCGATTTCGCGCGCTACCAGTTGCCCCATGTCCTTCAAGTGCACATGCCCCGGCACGAACTGGGTGAAGCTGTTAACCACGGCAATGATCGGTTTGTTGAAGTCGCCATCCTGCATCCCAGTCGCCCGCCACAGGGCACGGGCACCGGCCATGTTGCGGCCGTGGGTCGAGGTATGGGAACGATATTGCGGCATGGTTTCTCTCCGTCGGGTCGGGCGCCGGAATGCCGGGCGCGAACTATAATCGGTCGATTTTAGCCCACTCTTCCCCGCCGATGCTTCTTCATCCCCAGTTCGATCCGGTCGCCTTCTCGCTCGGCCCGCTGGCGATCCGCTGGTACGGCTTGATGTACCTTCTCGCCTTCGCCCAATTCCTGCTGCTCGGCCGCTGGCTGATCCGCCACCGCCAGACCACATTGACCGTCGAGCAACTCGACGACCTGCTGTTCTACGGCATGCTCGGCGTCATCGTCGGCGGCCGCCTGGGCCAGGTGCTGTTCTACGAACCGGGCTATTACTTCGCCCATCCGCTGGAAATCGTCGCCGTCTGGAAAGGTGGCATGAGTTTTCATGGCGGCTTCCTCGGTGTCCTCGTCGCCATGGCGCTATGGGCGCGGAAGCACGCCAAGGCCTGGCTCGACGTCACCGATTTCATCGCACCGCTGGTACCGCTCGGCCTGGCCGCCGGACGCCTGGGCAACTTCATCAACGGCGAGTTGTGGGGCCGCGTAGCCAATCCGGCGCTACCCTGGGCGATGGTCTTTCCGCAAGCCGGCGACCTCCAGCCACGGCACCCCTCGCAGCTCTATCACATCGGCCTGGAAGGCCTGGCGCTGTTCGTCGTCCTGTGGCTGTACAGCCGGCGACCGCGGCCGCGCGGCGCGGTCTCGGGAGTCTTCCTGATCGGCTACGGCGCTTTCCGCTTCGTCACCGAGTATTTCCGCGAACCGGACCACGGCATCTTCGGCCAGTCCTACACAGTCAGCATGGGCCAGTGGTTGTCGTTGCCAATGATCGCCGCCGGCCTGCTGCTGTTGCTGCTGGCCCACCGGAGGAAGACCCTATAATTATGGATTACCTCTTTCACTCACTGACAGGAATCCTCTCATGACACGTCCGTTCAAGGTTCTCGGCATCCAGCAAATCGCCATCGGCGGCCCGTCCAAGGACAAGCTGCGCACGCTGTGGGTTGACATGTTCGGCCTTGAGGTCAGCAGTACCTTCATTTCCGAGCGTGAAAACGTCGACGAGGACATCTGCGCCATGGGCAGCGGACCGTTCAAAGTCGAGGTCGACCTGATGCAGCCGCTCGATCCGGAAAAGAAGCCGGCCGTTCACACTACCCCGCTCAACCACGTCGGCCTGTGGATCGACGACCTGCCCAAGGCCGTCGAATGGCTGTCAGCCAACGGCGTGCGCTTCGCTCCGGGCGGCATCCGCAAAGGCGCGGCTGGTTTCGACATCACCTTCCTGCATCCCAAGGGCAACGAAGAATTCCCGATCGGCGGCGAAGGCGTGCTGATCGAACTGGTGCAGGCGCCGCCCGAAGTCGTCAGCGCCTTCGCCAAATTGGCCGGCCAATAGACGGACTGGCGGCCGCCTAGGCCGCCCTCACCCTGTCATGATGGGCGGATGATCTCCAAAGCCAGACGCCGCCCCTGAGCAACCTCGACTTCCTCGGTGGTAATCGCAATGGCGCGCAAGCCGCCGTCGGCCCGGCGCAACTCGGCCGCCACCGGCTCGATTGCCGGCCGGACGAATACGGCGTCGACATCCTGCCCCGCCGGTAAACGGTACAACTGCCGCCGCCAACGCCCGACCAGTTCGCTGCGCCGGCAGCCAAACAGGTTTTCCGCCTGACGATTGGCATCGAATACACAACCGCTGCCGCTGTCGAACAGCAGCATCGCATCACGCGACAACTCGAACAGCAATTTCAGTCGTTCGTCGGCCCCGCGCGCCTTGCGCCGCGCCTCCTCGGCCTCGTACTCAACCAGGGCCAGCGTCACCAAGTTGGCGACGGCCTGCGCGAACAGGCGATGCACCATTGACCACGGCTGACGGGAGCCGACCTGCTCAAGGCACAAGACTCCCTGCAAATCTCCGCGAATGTAGATCGGCGTATGGAGCAGCGCGACGATGCCATGCTGCGGCAGGTAGCCGCCGACCAATTCGGCGGTCGCCGCATGCCGGTAGGCATCGTCGGCGGCTATGCCGGATGCCTCGCACAGGCAACGGAAGTACTCAGGATAATCGGCTGCGGACAGCACCCCGCCGCTGCTGTGCCGCCCCGAGGAACGCTCGAACAGCTCCAGGCAACGCAATTCCCGCAGATCGTCGGTCAGTGCCCAGATGCTGACCCGCTCGATACCGGAAACGCGCGCGGCCGACTCGGCCAGCAGGCTGAACGTCATATCGAGCGAAGCCTCCTTGAAATAGGCGCCGCGCGACAGGCTGGCGATGCCCTCCTGGAGTTCGGCCGCCGACATCAGGGCCATCGCGGAGTCCGGGAAAGGAGGAGAGTTCATACCGATTCGCGACAAGCAGAGCTACTGGCCGATAATGATTCCGGTATTTTACGGAAAACAACAACGAATGACCGTGAAATATTCCACACTCGGCAAAGCACTCTGACGATCCGCCCGTGTGGATAGACCGCCTTTTCAGCCAAACCACAGGGATCAGCGCGGGTTCAGCGCGGCGATGCGTTGCTCCAGCGGCGGGTGGGTCGCGAACAGCGCCTTGAAGCCGCCCCCGCCGCCGGCGATGCCGGAGGCGGCCATGCTCTGCGGCAGGGGTTCGGTATGCAGGTTGCCGAGGCGGCGCAGGGCATTCTGCATCGGTACCGGCGTCCCCAGCAGGCCGGCGGCGCCGGCATCGGCGCGGAATTCGCGCTGACGGGAGAACCAATTGACGATGATGCTGGCCAGGATGCCGAAAACGACTTGGCAGACCATGCTGGTCACCATGTAGCCGATGCCCGGCCCGCTGCTCGTGGAATCATTGCGGCGCAGGAAGGAATCGACGAGGTAGCCGACGACGCGCGACAGGAAGATGACGAAGGTGTTAACCACGCCCTGAATCAGCGTCAGGGTCACCATATCGCCATTGGCGATGTGAGCGACTTCGTGGGCCAGCACGGCTTCCGCCTCCTCGCGGGTCATGCTTTGCAAGAGGCCGGTGGACACGGCGACCAGCGAACTATTTCTGGTCGCGCCGGTGGCGAAGGCATTGGGCTCGCCGTTGTAGATCGCCACTTCCGGCATCGGCAGGCCGGCCCGCTGCGCCAGCCGGGCCACGGTATCGACCAGCCAGACTTCGGTCGACGACGATGGCTGGGCGATGACCCGGGCGCCGGTGCTCATCTTGGCCATGCTCTTCGACATCAGCAGCGAGATGAAGGCGCCGCCGAAACCGATCACGGCGGCAAAGGCCAGCAGCATGCCGAAATTCATGCCGTTGGCGGTGAGATAACGATCGACGCCAAGCAGGTTGGCAATGACGCCGAGCACCAGCAGGACGGCAAGGTTGGTGGCGAAGAAAAGCATAACGCGCTTCATGGCGGACTCCTGTCGAAAATGATAGGGGCCAGATCATAATGCGCTGCCGGCCCATAAAAAATCGTAGCAAAATTTAGGCATGCTTCGTTTTTTTCTAATATCGAGATGACCCCGCTCAATTTCAAGCACCTGCATTACTTTTGGGTGGTCGCCCACGAAGGCAGCATCACCCGCGCCGCCGAGCGCCTCGGCGTCGCCGTGCAGACCATCAGCGGCCAACTGTCGCTGCTCGAACGCCAGCTCGGCAAGGCGCTGTTCAACAGCCAGGGACGTGGCCTGGTGCTGAGCGAGGCCGGCCGTGCCGCGCTCGGCTACGCCGACCGCATCTTCGAACTGGGCGACGCACTGGTAGACGCCGTGCACAACAGCGGCAACGACAACACCCTGCGCCTGCGCGCCGGCATCTCTGATGGCATTCCCAAGTTGCTGGCCTACGGCCTGCTAAGCAAGGTCACGGCAATGAGCGACGACGTCCGGCTGATCTGCAACGAAGGCGAGTTCGAGAATCTGCTCGCCGAACTCGCCCTGCATCGCCTCGACGTCGTGCTGACCGACCGGCCGGCGCCGGTTGGCGGCAACCTGAAAGTCTTCAGCACTCCGCTCGGTGAATTCGCCACCGGCCTGTTCGCCTGCGCCGAACTCGCCGACCGTCACCGTGCCGACTTTCCCCACGGTCTCGGCGGCGCCCCGCTGTTGCTGCCGACCCGCCACCACGCGTTACGCAACCATATCGAGCGCTGGCTGGAACGGCTGGGCATCCGCCCGAATATCGTCGGCGAATTCGAGGACAGCGCGTTGATGACCACCTTTGGCCGCGGCGGGCTGGGTCTTTTCCCGGCGCCGCTGGCACTGGCCGAACAGATCGCCAGCCAGCTCGACGCCGTACCGATCGGCGCCATGGACGGCGTCAGTGAACAGATTTACGCCCTCTCCAACGAGCGGCGGATTCGCCATCCTGCGGTCGAACTGTTATGCGCCGGCGGCAACGCCGGCGAAACGCCCGCCGTCTGGGGGGTATAATTTCTGCCCCCAACGCCTGCAGAAGAAAAACACATGTCCCTGTTTCGCCAAGCATTCCTCGTTCTGGCCGCGCTGCTGTGCGCCCCCCTGGCCATTGCCCAGGTGCAGCCGGTGGCACCGAGTCTGGCCGCCAAATCCTGGCTGCTGATGGAAATCGGCTCCGGCCAGATTCTCAGCGCCGAAAAGCCCGACGAAAAGCTCGACCCGGCCTCGCTGACCAAACTGATGACTGCCTACCTGACCTTCTCGGCGCTGCGCCAGAAGACGCTGAGCCTCGACCAGACCCTGCCGGTATCGGAAAAGGCCTGGCGCACGGGCGGCTCCAAGATGTGGGTCCGCGTCGGCCACCAGGTACGGGTCGACGACCTGCTCAAGGGCATGATCGTCCAGTCCGGCAACGATGCCTGCGTCGTGCTCGCCGAGGGCATCGCTGGTAGCGAGGAAAATTTCGCGCAAATGATGAACCGCGAGGCACAGCGGCTGGGCATGAACAATTCCAGCTTCCGCAACGCCAGCGGACTATCCGATCCACAGCACTTCAGTACCGCCCGCGACCTGTCGCTGCTGGCCTCGGCGCTGATCCGCGACTTTCCCGAGGAGTACAGCCGCTACTACTCGATGAAGGAATTCAGTTATAGCAACATCAAGCAGCCGAATCGCAACCGCCTGCTCTGGCTCGACCCGAGCGTCGACGGCGTGAAAACCGGCCACACCGAGGCCGCCGGCTACTGCCTGATCGCATCGGCGCTGCGCGGCCCGCGCCGCCTGTTGTCGGTAGTGCTCGGCACGGCCTCCGACGCGACCCGCATCAACGAATCGCAGAAGCTGCTGAATTGGGGCTTCGCGGCCTGGGAAACCGTGCCGCTGTACGCCAAGGACCAGGCGGCGTTCTCGCCGCGCGTCTGGAAGGGCGCGCAAAATCAGGTCAAGGCCGGCTTCGCGAGCGACTTCATCATCACCGTGCCGAAGGGCATGGCCGACAAGATCAAGGCCGAGCTCGTCGCACCGCAACCCCTGATGGCTCCGGTCCAGGCCGGCCAGCAGATCGGCACGCTGAAGCTCAGCCTCGACGGCGAAGCCTATGGCGACTATCCGGTATACGCGCTGGAAAGCGTGCCATTGGCCGGCGTCGTCGGCCGGGCGGTGGACACGGTCAAACTCTGGTTCAACTGAGCGCCGTGACGCCCTTTGTCGCCGATCCTGTTTACCTGAACGGCCGCTACCTGCCGCTGGCCGAGGCCGGTGTCTCGCCGCTCGACCGCGGCTTTCTGTTCGGCGACGGTGTCTATGAGGTCATTCCCGTCTATTCCCGGCGGCCCTTCCGCCTCGACGAGCATCTGCAACGTCTGGCGGCGACCCTGGCCGGCGTCCGCCTGGCCGACCCGCTACCACGCGACGGCTGGCGGGACATCGTCTTCCGCCTGATCACCGCTGCCCCGTGGGAGGATCAGTCGATCTACCTGCAAGTCACGCGCGGCGTCGATGACAAGCGCGACCATCCGTTCCCGCCGGCTTCCGTGCCACCGACGGTATTCGCCTTCGCTTCGCCGCTGGTCACGGCACCGGCCGAGCTACGGGCCACGGGCGTCGCGGCCATCACCGTGCCCGACCTGCGCTGGTCGCGCTGCGATCTCAAAGTGATCTCGCTGCTGGCCAATGTGCTGGCTCGCCAGCAGGCGGTCGACCAGGGCTGTGCCGAGGCGCTGCTGATCCGCGACGGCTGGCTCAAGGAGGGCACCGCCTCGAACATTTTCGTGGTCAAGAATGGCCTGCTGCTGGCCCCGCCCAAGACCCAACTGATCCTGCCCGGCATCACCTACGATGTGATTCTGGAACTGGCGGCGGCGCACAATCAGGCGGTTGTCGTGCGCGAAATCGCCGAGACGGAACTGAGCACCGCCGACGAGATCTGGATGACTTCTTCGACCAGGGAAGTGCTGGCCATCACCACCCTCGACGGGCAAGCCGTCGGCAGCGGACAGCCCGGCCCGCTCGGCGAGCAAATGTGGCAGTGGTACCAGGATTTCAAGCACACCGTGATGCGCAAAAGTTGATATGGCCGGCCAAGACACCCTGCTCGAATTCCCCTGCGCCTTTCCCCTGAAGATCATGGGCAAGGCGCACGACGAACTGGCCCAAAGCGTACTCGCCATCGTCACCCGCCACGCCCCCGATTTCGATGGCGCGACGATGGAAATGCGCGCCAGCTCCGGCGGTAACTACCTGAGCCTGACCTGCACCGTGCGCGCCACCTCGAAACCGCAACTCGATGCCTTGTACCTGGAACTGACCGCGCATCCGCTGGTCAAGGTCGTGCTCTGACGTGAATCCGCCACAGGTCAAACGTTTGGGTCGGGTCGATTACCTGCCGACCCTGGCGGCGATGCAGGCATTCACCGCCCAGCGCACGATTGAGACGGCGGACGAATTGTGGATCGTCGAACATCCGCCGGTCTATACGCTCGGCCAAGCTGGCAAGCCGGAACACATCCTGCACGACATCAGCATCCCACTGGTCAAGATCGACCGCGGCGGCCAGGTCACTTACCACGGCCCCGGCCAGGTGGTGATCTACCTGCTGCTCGACTTGGCGCGGCGCAAACTGAAGATACGTGAATTGGTCAGCGCCATCGAACAGGCGGTCATTGAGCTGCTGGCCGAATACGGCGTCGGCGCCGAACGGCGCACTGGCGCGCCCGGCGTTTACGTCGGCGCAGCCAAGATCGCCGCGCTCGGCCTGCGCATCCGCAATGGCTGCTCCTATCATGGCGTCGCGCTCAACGTGGACATGGATCTGACACCGTTCGCCGCCATCAACCCCTGCGGCTATCCCGGCCTGCCGGTCATCCAGACCCGGGACTTGGCTATTCCGCTCACGACCGACAAGGCCGGCGAGCGTCTCGCGCAACATCTGCTACGGCAACTGGATTTCTCTCATGGCTGACAACAATATCGGCAGCGCAAAGCAAAAGGGCGTCAAACAGAAGGGCGAACTGAAGACGGCGCGCATTCCCATCAAGATCGTCCCGGTCGGCGAAGCGCTGAAGAAGCCAGAGTGGATCCGCGTCAAGGCCGGCAACAGCGCCGGCCGCTTCGGCGAAATCAAGGCCATGCTGCGCGAGAAAAAGCTGCACACCGTCTGCGAAGAAGCGACCTGCCCCAATATCGGCGAATGCTTCGGTCGCGGCACGGCGACCTTCATGATCCTCGGCGACATCTGCACCCGCCGCTGCCCGTTCTGCGACGTCGGCCACGGCCAGCCGCTACCGCCCAACCCCGACGAACCGCGCGAACTGGCCGACTCGGTCGCCGCGCTGAAGCTGCGCTACGTGGTCATCACCAGCGTCGACCGCGACGATCTGCGCGACGGCGGCGCCCAGCATTTCGTCGACGTCATCCGCCAGGTCCGTGAACTGTCGCCCGCCACCACCATCGAAACCCTGGTGCCCGACTTCCGTGGCCGCCTTGATGTCGCCCTAGAAGTCCTCGGCGGCGCCCTGCCCGACGTGCTCAACCACAATCTCGAAACCGTGCCGCGCCTGTACAAGCAGGCCCGCCCGGGCGCCGATTACCAACACTCGCTGGAATTCCTCAAGCAGTTCAAGGCACGCTACCCCCAGATCTCCACCAAATCCGGCCTGATGGTCGGCCTTGGCGAAAGCGATGAGGAAATCCTCAACGTCATGCGCGACCTGCGCGCCCACGATGTCGAAATGCTGACCATCGGCCAATACCTCGCTCCCTCGGGACACCACCTGCCCGTCACCCGCTACGTCCATCCCGACGTGTTCAGAATGTACGAGGTGGAAGCCATGAAAATGGGCTTCAGCGCCGCCGCCTGCGCACCGATGGTTCGCTCCAGCTATTGGGCTGATCAACAAGCACACGCCGCCGGTATATAGCAGCAGGGTGCAAAATACCCACCACCCGGAAAATGTGTCGAATTTCTTTACAGAAACCAACAAACTGACAGACAAGAAAATCACAACCACATGAAAATAAATGGAAAACCAGCACAGGCACACAATTTGCTTTGTCATGACTTTAACCAGAAAGGGAACACCATGAAAAAAACCTTGGTCATCGCCGCTCTTGCTGCCTTGAGCAGCCAGGCTCATGCCGCGTTGTTCAACTTCACCGGCGACATCACCTACCACAACGATGTCATCCAGATCAATTTCACGCTGGATCAAGATGCAACCAATGTCCGCGTATGGACGGATTCTTTCCTGAACGGCCAGAATTTCGACCCGATCACTGCGCTGTGGAACCTGACGACCGGCACACTGATTGCTCAGAACGATGATGACTCCAACATCAATCCCGGTACCCAAACCCATTATGATTCCGGTTTCGCGCTCGCCTCTTTGGCGGCCGGCGAGTACGCGTTCACCATCGCCACTTACAACAACTGGGCCAATACCACCGCGTTGAGCGACGGTTTCATTTTTGACAACCAAGCGCCGATTCTCCTCAGCAACTGGAATCAGCCAGCCAACCATTTCGGAATGGGTTCCTACTGGAGTGTTTGGCTAGATGGCGTCGACTCCGCTACCAACCCGAACGACCCCGGCACTGTTCCCGAACCGGGTTCCTTGGCGCTAGCCGCTCTTGGCTTGGTCGGTTTGGCCTCGCTGCGCCGCCGCAAGGCCGCCTGAGCAGGACGATAGCCCACAAACACAAAGGGCGCTCCGTGGAGCGCCCTTTTTTGTTTTGTATACCGTGGTCAGCGCGGCGGCGGGGCCGGCGGGTTGCCCGGCGGCGGCGGCGGAATGCCGGCTTCGGCGGCGCTGACCGGGCGCTGAGCGCTGACTGGCCGCTGAATGGACATATTATTGGACAGACCGGCCGGCACTGGCACCCGGTGTCCCCTGCTGTACATGCACTGGATATAGGCGTTGTCGTACTGGCGCTGGGTTCCAATGCTGGAACGGTTGGCGCTGTCAGTACCCATCGCGCTGCCGAGCAGTATGCCGCTACCGGCGCCAACCGCCGTACCCCGACTGTTGCCACCGATCGCCGCGCCGGCCAGCGCGCCGACCGCGGCGCCGACGGCGGCGCTGGTCACTGCCGATTGCTGGGCGGCCTGGCTGGCCGTGGTGCCGCCGGTCTGTTCAAGCGCGTACTGCCGACACATGAAGTCATCGGCACGAAATTGATCGAAGGTCATCTGGTCTCCCGGCAGCACCATGACGCTCGGCCCGGTGGGCGTCACGGCACAGCCGCCAAGCGCGGCCAGCAGCGTAAACAAAACGAGGCGCGGTTGATTCGTGCTCATGCTCTAGCTCTCCTATTGGGGTAACACTGCCAGCCAGCCTTCGCGGCATTCCTTGACGTAGGGATAATAACCGGCTGGATCGCGACAGTAATACCAGAAAGCATTGCTCCGTGGCATATTTCTTTCGATGTACACCAGCGGCGGCTCGGAACGAACCACCACCACCGGGGAATGCCACCAGGGCGACGGACCCCAGGGGCCCCAGATTGGCCCCCACATCGGCCCTCCCCAGTAGTAGGCTCCAACGTGAACGCTCGTTCGGCTGCGGTGGGCGAAAGCCTCGTCGGCGCTGAACGGGGCAATGACCACGAGACAACACACGGCCGCCAGGATTCTTGCTGCTTTCATCGCATTCTCCAGTGCAACCCTTTCACGTTAATCGATCATGGGGCCTGGCAGCAGAAGGAAATTGCTACGGGTTGTAAGCGCCATATCAGCCAACAGCAGCAACCCACACCGACTGTAAGGCGGGACAGTGGCCCCGCCGGCTTCCCCGGCCGTCGACCAGGGAAGCCGGCGGGATGCGCCTGATGCTTAGAGCAGCTTCATCTTCCTGGCCGCCTCGCGCAATTCGCCACGGAAGTCTGGATGGGCGATGCCGATCAGTGCTTCGCAGCGCTGCTTGGCGGTCTTGCCGCGCAACTGGGCAACGCCGAACTCGGTGACGACGTAGTTGACGTCGTTCTTGCTGGTGCTGACATGGGTACCCGGCGTCAGCGTCGGCACGATGCGGGAAATGGTATCGTCCTTGGCGGTGGCCGGCAGCACGATGAAGGCCTTGCCGCCCTTGGAGCGGTTGGCCGAGCGGACGAAATCGGACTGGCCGCCAGTACCCGAGTAGGGCACGACGCCGAGGCTTTCAGAGCCGCACTGGCCCAGAAAGTCGATCTGCATGGTGGCGTTGATGGCATGTAGGTTGTCGTTCTGGCCGGCCAGGAAAGGGTCGTTGGTGAAATCGACCGGGTGCATTTCCAGCGCTGGGTTGCGGTCCATGAACTGATACAGCTTCTTCGAGCCGAGGGCGAAGGTGGCCAGCATCTTGCCGGTTTGGTAGTTCTTCTTGCGGTTGGTGACGACGCCGGCTTCGACCAGGGTCATGATGCCGTCGCCGACCATTTCGGTATGAATGCCGAGATCATGTTTGTGGGTCAGCTGCATGACCACCGCATCGGGGATGCTGCCGTAGCCGATTTGCAGCGTGGCGCCATCGGGAATCATGTCGGCGACGTACTTGCCGATCGCTTCCTGAACCGGCCCGATCTTGGGCAGGCCGACCTCGGTGACCGGGGCCTCGCTTTCACACAGCGCGGTGACTTCCGAAATATGGATATGGCAATTGCCGTAGGCAAACGGCACGTTGGGATTGACTTCAAGCACCACGGCGCGCGCCCGTTTGACCGCCGCCATCGTGTAATCGGTCCCCAGGGAAGTCGAGAAATAGCCATGCTGGTCCATCGGCGAAACCAGCGCGAAAACGACATCGGCCGGGAACATTTCGCGCCGGAGCATTTCCGGCATTTCGGAGAAATGGTTGGGGTAGTAGTCGTACACGCCGGCCTGGCCGCCCGGACGGGTGCAGCCGCCGAAGAAATAGGCGGTATGACGGACGTTTTCTGCCGTCTCCAGATCCATGTAATCGAACTTGCGGATCGGCACGATCTGCGACACCTGGATGCCGCGGAAGTCGCGGCGCGCCTCGGAGAGCGCGGTCAACAGGGTGGGCGGCTCGCCGACCCCGGACGGCACGATGATGGTGTCGCCATTGCGGAGGACGCGGATCGCATCGGCGGCGGACAGGCGTTTTTGCTGATAAACGGTTTGAAAGGACATTCGGGTTCTCCTCGGTTATTTTCTTGGGGAAAATGAAGATACTCGCACACTGCCCGGCGGCTTTGGCTGACCGGGATCAAATCATGACCACGGATCAAGCGCAAGCCCCGCCATTCATGGCAGGGTGAGTGAGACAAAGAACGCGAATAACGTTGTAGCGAGGTTCCGTATACCTCGGGCTAGCTCAGTGCCGCCGGTTGCTGCCGGCAACCATGCGAATCTCGAACAGGCGGCATTCGAGCGGGCCGTTGAACAACGGCGTCTTGCGGCTGGGCTTCAAACCGAGCAGCTTGGGCAGGCGCAGGTCGGCGGTGAAGAAAAAGCAGTTCCAGCCGGCCCAATGGCGTTTCAGCGCGCTACCGAGCAGCGGGTAGAAGGCGGCCAGTTCGTCCTGCTCGCCAATGCGTTCGCCGTAAGGCGGGTTGGCGAGCAGGACGCCTTGTTCGTTCAACGGCTGGATTTCCAGCAGGTCGCCATGATCGACCGTAGCGATGCCGCCGAAGCCGGCTTCCTGCAGGTTGCGCCGGGTAGCGCGAACGGCGCGTTCGTCGATGTCGACGCCGCGAATATCAAGCGGCGCGGCGGGCTTGGCGCGGGCCTCGGCGGCGGCGCGGATACTGGCCCAGGTCAGCGCCTCGAACCTCTTCAACAGCTCGAAGGCGAAGCCCCGATCGAGGCCGGGCGCCCGGTCCAGCGCCATTTGCACCGCTTCGAGCAAAAAGGTGCCGCTGCCGCACATCGGGTCGATCAGCGGCTGGCCCGGCTGCCAACCGGTCATTTTCAGGATGCCGGCCGCCAGATTCTCCTTCAACGGCGCATCCACGCTGGCTTTACGGAAACCGCGCTGCCACAGCGGCTGGCCGGAGGTGTCGAGATACAGCGTGCATTCGTTCTCGCTCAAAAAAACATGCACGCTGACATCCGGGTGGCGGG
Organism: Azonexus sp.; assembly: GCA_031260295.1. Lineage (GTDB taxonomy): Bacteria > Pseudomonadota > Gammaproteobacteria > Burkholderiales > Rhodocyclaceae > Azonexus. Next base: position 88,138 of record JAIRKE010000016.1, on the reverse strand, counting down.
TGTCGATATTGGGCCGCTCGCCGCAATCCTCGCGGAAGCGGTCGCAAACGGCGTCCTTGACGCGCAAGGTCACATAATCGAGCGATTTCAGCGGGCACTTGATCGCCGTCGTCACCACCCGCAATGTCCGCGTCACAGCGAAATGATTGGGCCACAACTGGCGCAAGGCCAGGCGGTAGATGTCCTCCTCCTTGGCATACGGCCCCTTGACGATGTGCCAGAGAATGCGCGTCGCCAGCCTTGATTCCAGATTGGCGCGGTAGCAGACGCTCCAATCGCCGGCAAACAGGACGCCGCCGTGGGTGGCGCGCAAATCCTCCGCGCCGACGGCGCGCAGTTCTTCGAGCAGCAGATTTTCCAGGCCGCGCGGGCAGATGGCGAAGTATTGGTTCATGGTCAGAAGGGTTTGAGTACGACGAGGAACAGCACAGCCAGCAGCACGATCACCGGCAGTTCGTTGTAGAAGCGGAACCAGACATGCGAGTAACGATTGCCGCCGGCGCGAAAATCCTTCAGCAGACGCCCGCAGTGCCAGTGATAGACCAACAGCACGGCGACCAGCGCGATCTTGACATGCAGCCAGCCGCCGCCAAAACCGAAGCCCAACCACAGCCAGAGGCCGGTCAATACCGCCAGAATGCCGAGCGGCGTCATGAATTTGTACAGCTTGCCGGCCATCAGCAGCAGCCGGTCGCGCTCGGCAACGCTGTCAGCCGACACCATCGCCAGATTGACATAAATGCGCGGCAGGTAGAACAGGCCGGCGAACCATGAAATGACCATCCAGATATGCAGAGCTTTTACGATGAGCATGTGTTTTTCCCAGCGGCGGCCTCGGCGATGCCGACTTCGACGGTCGGATAGGCGAGGCGCAGTTTCAGTTCTTGTTTCAGGCGGTGATTGCCGATCTGCCGCGATTCGCGCATGAAGGACAGTTGCAGCGGCGACAGCCGCGTCGCCGCCTCGTCCCAACTCAAGCGCCGTGGGCGCGGCAAGGCGAAGGCGTCGGCCACGCGGTCGAAATAATCGGCCATGCGCAAGCGCGAATCGTCGACTATGTTGACCACCCGGTTGGCCCGCCCGCGGCGCAACGCCGCGACGCAGGCGGCAGCCAGGTCGTCGGCGTGGAGGTGGTTGCTCCAGGCATCCTCGGCGGCGAGCAGGGCCGGCAGCCCTTGGCGCAGGCGTTCGAGCGGCAGCCGGTCGGCGGCGTAAATGCCGGGGGCGCGCAGGATGCTGACACGCACGCCGCGCCGCCGGCCCCAATCGCGCAGGCGGCGCTCGGCATCGACGCGGCGCGCGGCGCGCTCGCTTTGCGGTCGGCAAGGGCGGGTTTCGTCGATCAGCACCCCGGCGCAATCGCCGTAAACCCCGGTCGTGCCGATGTAGATCAGTTGCCGTGGTAGACTGCCGCCCGCGCCCAGAGCCGCCAGCAGATTGCGGGTTCGCGTATCCCGGTGGCCCGTGCCGGGCGGCGGCGCCAGATGCAGGACCCGATCGGCCAGACCGGCCAGGCGGCGCAGGCTGGCCCGGTCGTCGAGATCGCCGAATAGCGGAATCGCCCCGGCCGCCCGCCACCATGCTGCCTGATCCGGTTCGCGCAGCAGGGCATAGGCGCGGTAATGGCCAGCGAAGCGGGAGAAAAAGCGGGAAAAAACGCGGCGGGCAATGTCGCCGCTGCCGACAATCAGGATTTTTTGCACGCCGGCATTGTAGCCGACGACCAAGGGGAACCGATGAGCTACCAGATCACTGCCCAGCCGAGCGGCCGCCAGTTCGCCGCCGAAGCCGACGAAAGCCTGCTCGACGCCGCGCTACGCCACAGCCTGAGCTTGCCGCACGGTTGCAAGGACGGCGTTTGCGGTGCTTGCAAGGGCAAGGTGCTGGCAGGCGTCGTCGACCACGGTCGCGCCCAGCCGCACTGCCTCAACGATGAGGAGAAAGCCGCCGGCCTGGCCCTGTTTTGCTGCGCCATGGCTTGCTCGGATCTGGTCATCGAGTGCAAGCAGATCGCCCCGGCCGGCACCATTCCGGTCAAAACTCTGCCGGCGCGCATCGAAAAACTGGAGCGCCTGGCCCCGGACGTGATGGAACTGCACCTGCGCCTGCCGGCCAGCGAACGCTTGCAGTTCCTCGCCGGCCAGTACATCGACATCCTGCTCAAGGACGGGCGCAAGCGCAGCTTCTCGCTGGCCAACGCGCCGCACGACAATGCCCTGCTGCAACTGCACATTCGCCACATCCCCGGCGGCGCCTTCACCGAGCAAGTGTTCACTACCCTGAAGGTCCGCGACATCCTGCGCTTCAACGGCCCGCACGGCAGTTTTCACCTGCGGGAGGATTCGCCCAAACCGGTCATCCTGCTCGCCGGCGGCACCGGCTTCGCGCCGGTCAAGGCTATCGTCGAGCATGCCATCGCCGAGGCATGCCCACGGCCGATGATCATCTATTGGGGCGCCCGGGCACGCGCGGATCTGTACCAGGACGCGCTGCCGCAACAATGGGCGGCCAGCCATCCGCGCATCCGCTATGTGCCGGTGCTCTCGGAACCGGCCGCCGATGATGCCTGGAACGGCCGCACTGGCCTGGTTCACCACGCGGTCATGGCCGACTTTCCCGATCTGTCGGGCCACCAGGTCTACGTCTGCGGCGCGCCGGCGATGATCGCCGCAGCCAAGGCCGATTTCACCAGCCGCTGCGCTCTGCCGGAAGAAGAGTTCTTCGCCGACGCCTTCAGCTTCGCGGCAAACTAGCGTCGCTCAACGCTGCCAAGCGCAGCCCTGCAAGGTCTGCCCGTCGACTTGGACAGTAGCTGTCCAGCCAAATACCGTGTCGCCCCGGCTGTCGCGGCACAGCTTGCGCTCGAAACGCACATCGAGGCGAGCGCCCGGCCCCTCGCCGCTGAATTGCGCGACCTCGCCTTGGCGCGTGAAGACGCGGTAAGGCAGATTCACTTCGGGCGCGCCCTGGCGCTGCAGCGTGACTTTTTCGCCACCGGCCGCCAGCGCCCAGCCCGGCTCGTTACCGCTGGCCAGCCAGGCCTCGTCGCTGCCGCCCGGTTTTTGACAACGGCCGTCGGCCAGCGCCAGATTCAGTTCGCTGGCGCGTAATAGCGTGTTGTTGCCTTCAACCACCCCGAACAATTCGACATAGAGCTTGCGGCCATCGGCCAGGCCGGCCATTTCCAGGCCACGACCGACCTGGCGGTCGGCCGAAACATCCTCGACCAGCATGTAGGTACGGTCGCGACAAGGGGAGAAGACCAGCTTTTCCTCATGCTTCATCAGGAAACCATAGGCCAGGCGGGGCGTGTTGTCGGGCGCCGGGGCCGCCGGCGGAGCGGCCGGCGGGGTTGGGGTGGCGGCCTGGACAGCAACGGCAAACAGCGTGGCGAAGAGGGAAACGGTCGGCTTCATCATGGCGAGTGGAAAAATGGACGAACGGGTTCGCATTGTCGCCCACAGGCGGCGGTGGCGGTTTGATTCAGGCAAAACCGTGGTCAACAACAAGCTGATATGATTGACCACCGGTCACCTATTGACGGACTCTGATGCCGACCCTGCCCCGCCTGCGCTTCTTCATCCACCAGGGCGCACGCAAATTATTTGCGATGTTGCCACAGGCAAGACGGCACCGTGTTTACCGTTCCTTCGTCGATTGCGATCCGGCGCCGAACCCGCGCCTGGTGCTGAAAATCGCCGAGACGCGCGAGGAACTGGAGGCCTGCTTCGAGCTACTGCACGACGCCTACGTCGCCAGCGGTTTCATGACCCCCGACCCGTCCGGGTTGCGGGTAACCATTTACCACGCACTGCCGACGACGACCACGCTATGTGCCAAGCTCGACGATCAGGTGGTCGGCACCCTGTCGTTGATTCGCGAGAGCGCCATCGGTTTTCCGTTGCAGCGCATCTTCGATCTCAGCGGCATTCGCGCCAAGGAAGGCAACATCGCCGAAGTCTCGGCGCTGGCAATACACCCGCGTTTCCGGCGCACCGGCGGGACGATTCTGTTCCCGCTGATGAAGTTCATGTATGAGTACTGCACCACCTTCTTCGATACCCGCCACCTGGTAATCGCCGTCAATCCGCGGCATATCGAGATGTACGAGTCGCTGCTCTACTTCCGCCGGCTGACCGCCAGCGTCGTCGAGAACTACGATTTCGTGAATGGCGCTCCGGCCATCGGCGCCACCCTCGACCTCAAGCACGCCCCGGACATCCTGCGCAAGGCCTATGCCGGCAAGCCGCCCCGGCGCAACCTTTATCACTATTTCAAGGAAACGCAGCTACCCAACATCCAGATACCGCACCGCCGCTTCTATACCACCAACGACCCAGTACTGACGCCCGACCTGGTGGACTATTTCTTCAACCAGCGCACTCGGGTGTTCGCCGAGTTGAGCGACCGCAAGAAGACCTTGCTGCACCTGATCTACGACCTGCCCGAATACCACGCCGTGCTGCCGCCGCTGCCGCCGGATCCGACTGGCACCCATGTCCGCCAACACCGCCGTTTCTCGGTCAAGTGCCCGGCGCGGCTGATCGGCGAGCAGGCCGGCAAAGCCATCCCGATCGAGGTCAGCGAAGTCTCGCGCTACGGCTTCCGCGCCCGCACCGCCCGCATCGTACCGACCGGCGTCTGGCTAACGGCCGTCGTCCAGCTCGGCAGCAAGGAAGTCTCCCGCCTGACCGTCCAGGCGGTCCAGGAAACCAGCCAGGATGATCGCCACTACTGCGGTTTCCGCATCGGCGAGCCGGACTTGGTCTGGCGCAAGTTCGTCACCGCCCTGTATCGAGGCCATACGCACAGCGACCTCGATCACGCCACCCGTTTTCTCCAGTGACCGCATCCGCATTCCCGTCGCACTGATCGGCACATGTTCCCTGGCGGGTCCACTCCGCACTGCCGTATCAGGAAGCAAGAAGCGCCAATAGCATAATCGCAGACATGTCCGCCACGCCGTTCCGCCAACTCGCCCTGCAAGGGGCCGCCGTCATTGTCGTTCTCTCGCTGGCCTGGCCTTACTACGGCTGGCAGGCAGAGGCCATGCCCTGGCGCGAAACCAGCCTGAGCATCGGTGGCATCGCCTTGCTGTTCGCGACGCTGACCCGCCAACCGTGGTGGTGGCGCTTGATCCATGCCGGATTCATGCCGTTGGTGTGGATCACCTATCGCCTGGCGATCGACCCCGGCTGGTTCCTGCTCGCTTTCATCCTGCTGCTGCTGGTCTATCGCGGCGCGCTATCCGGCCAAATACCGCTGTACCTATCCAACCGTCAGACAGTGGCCGCCCTCGACCGGCTGATCGCGCGCGAGAACGCCAGATGTATCCTCGACCTCGGCGCCGGCCTTGGCAGCACGCTGATTCCGCTGACCGACGCTTGGCCGGAACGGCAATTCACCGGCACCGAGAATGCGCCGGCGACCTGGCTGGCGAGCCGCCTGCTCGGCGTCGGCCGGCCCAATCTCCAGTTGCGCTGGGGCGACCTGTGGCAGACCCCGCTGACCGGACAGGATCTGGTCTATGCCTTCCTCTCGCCGGCACCGATGGAGCGGCTGTGGCAAAAGGCGCAAGCCGAGATGACGCCGGGCAGCCTGTTCGTCAGTAACAGTTTTCCGGTGCCCGGCGTCGCTCCGAGCGAATTGATCGAAGTGCCCGGTTCGCCACCGCGGCCGCTGTACTGCTACCGGATTCAGTAAGCATGCTGCGCCGCAAGCCGGAAGCCCTGGCCCTGCTCGTCGCCCTGATCAGCACCCTGACGGTGCTGGCGGTGTTCCTCGTCGACCTAGTGCTGTCGCGGCAGCGAGACCTGGAAGCCGGCGAACAGCGAGTGCAGCATTTCAGCATCATGATGGCCGAGCACACGGCCCGCTCCTTCGACGCCATCGACATGTTGCTGCGCGAGATGGCCTCCGACCTGTCGCTGAGCCACCGCAACTGGCCAGACTGGGATCCCGGCCAGGGTTGGGAATACGTCGCCAAGCGCCATTCGCGGACGATGCCGCAGTTGCGCGATCTGGTCGTCTTCGACCGCCTCGGCAACCTGCGCTTCATGTCGACCTATTTTCCGCCGCCGCAGGTCAACGTCCGCGACCGGCCGTATTTCACCACCCTCGAAAGCGACAGCGACGCCGCCTCCTTCGGCCCTTTCGTCGGCCAGAGCTCGAATCGCTACACCTATGCCATCACCCGCCGCATCGTCGATGCTGACGGTCATTTCGCCGGCGCCGCCTTCGCCTCGATCGAGCCGGCCTACTTGCAGGATTTTTGCTGGTCGAACCGCCTTTCCGACGATTTCGAAACGGTATTGATCAACGCCCGCGGCCAGATCATCGGTTCCTGCCGACCGACCGACATCAGCCGCCAATCGCCGCTGCTCGGCGCCGCCGCCTCCGACGTGCTGTTCGGCGGCAAATTGCGCGAGCAGGTGCCGCAAGCTGGCGCCAGTCGCGGCAATGGCCTGCTCATCTCGGTGTCGCCGGTGCCCGGCTTCGCCGACCTGCGCATTCTCACCGCCATCCCGGAAGCAACCCTGCTAGACAACTGGCGCAGCCGCCTGTTCGAACTGGGCACGCTCGGCGCCCTGATCACCGTGGTGCTGCTGGTCGGCGGCCTGATGGTGCGGCGTCAGGTACGCGACATGGCGGCGATGACCAAACAGTTGGCGGCCAGCCACGAACACCTCGAAGAACGGGTCCGTGCGGCGACCGAGGAACTGGCTGGGCAAAAGGAGGCCGCCGAGCACGCCAACCGTGCCAAGAGCCGTTTCCTCGCCGCCGCCAGCCACGACTTGCGGCAACCTCTGCATGCCCTGTCGCTGTTCGCCGCCGACCTGCGGCGCCAGGCGCGCAGCGGCGCGGCACATGATCTGCCGCGCCTGGCCGAGCAAATCGCGACCTCGACCGCTCTGCTCGGCGAACTGCTCGATTCGCTACTCGACATCTCCCGCCTCGATGTCGCCGGAATCAAGCCGGAAATCCGCAGCTTCCCGCTGCAACCCCTGTTCGAACGCCTCAACAACGCCTTCCGGCGGGCCGCCGTGGACCGCAACCTGACCCTGCACTTCCGCCGCACCAAGCGCTGGCTGGATTCCGACCCGGTCATGGTCGAGCGCATGATCGGCAACCTGATGTCCAACGCGCTGCGCTACACCCCGAGCGGCGGCCGCATTCTGGTCGCCGCCCGCCTGCGCGGCGAGGAAATCCGCATCGAGGTCCGCGACAGCGGCGTCGGCATCGCGCCGGAGCACCAAGCAGCGATCTTTGCCGAGTTCTATCAAGTTGGCAATCCGGCGCGCGAGCCAAACAAGGGGCTGGGTCTCGGCCTGTCCATCACCGACCGCTTGGCGCGCGTGCTCGGCGTCCAGGTCAGCCTGCTGTCGCGCCCCGGCGCCGGCACCACCTTCGCCTTGCAGATCCCGCTGCACCGTCCGAGCGTGCGCGAACTGCCGCTAGTCCGGCCGCAATCGGCCGGCACGGTCTACCTGTTCGGCGACTCGGAAAACCTGACCGCCTGCCGCAAGTTGCTCGAAGGCTGGAATTACACGGTCAGCGCGGAACAGGCCCACGATCGGCTGCCAGCCGAAGCCATCGTCATCACCGAGGCCGAACGAATAGGGGAAGTCACGCGCTGCTGCCCACAAGCCTCGGTTATCGCCATCGGCGCCAGCGGCATGGAACTGCCGCCCGGCACCCATGCCCTGCCGACGCCGGTTCGCCCTGCCAAGCTGCGAGCGCTGGTCACCCAGCTTCAGAAGAGGTTGCTGAAATCGATGCCGTAGCGGCCGACGGCGACCAGCGCCTGGGTCCGGCTGTTGACACCGAGCACCTTGAATACCGCGGTCGCATGAACCTTGATGGTGCCCGCGGAAAGCTGCAACTGTTCGCCGATCTCCCGATTGGACAGGCCACGGACCATCAGCGCCAACACCTGGGCCTGCCGCTCGGTCAAGCCAATCTCCTCGGGACGCACGCCCCGTGGCAACGGCGGCAACGGCGTCGCGGCATCGAGGCGGGCGCCTTGTTGGCGAGATGGACGATAGATATTACCGGCCAGCACCTCGCGGATAGCGCCGAGCAGCGCCTCGCCGGAATAGGCCTTGGGGATGAAGCCGGAAGCACCGAGATTGAGCACCCGGTTCACTGTCGTCATATCGTCGAAGGCCGAAACAACCGCCACCGGCATCGCCGGATAGCGCCGGCGCAGAATGTCGAGTCCGGTAAAACCATCGACGCCCGGCAGGGCCAGATCGAGCAGCACCAGCTCGAATTCGCCCTCCTTTTCCAGGAGTTTCAGGGCCGATTCGAAATTGGCGCTCTCAAGCACGCTGACCTCTTCTTCCAGTTGTCCAAGCAAGCGGACGAGACCTTCGCGAACCAAGGCGTGATCCTCGACAACCAGCAGTTTGTGCATTGCGCCCCTCCGTATCATCGCCCGCTAATCTAGCACTCTGTTGCATTTTCCGGCCAACGCGGCGACGGATGGCGGAAACGGCAGAAATGGACGGTCTCAGCGCAGACGAAAGGGTTAAGATGGAGGTTCCCGATAGAAAGGAGACGAAAATGACCGAGGAACAAATCCACGATCCGCTCAATTTCATGCGCAATCTTTGGGGCAACATGGGATTCACGCTTCCCGGCATGGTCGCGCCGACCTTCGATGTCGACGAATTGGACAAGCGCATCAAGGACATGAAGGCGGTCGAAGGCTGGCTGCGCATGAATCTGTCGATGCTGCAAATGACCATCCAGGGGCTGGAAATGCAGCGCACCACCGTCTCCACCGTCCAGGCCATGGGCCAGATGGCTTCCCGGGCCGCCCAGTCGATGAGCGGCGAAGGCGACGCCGAGGCCGCCGCCGCGCCGGCAACGCCGATCTCCGAAGCAGCGCTATGGCCATGGCAGATGATGCAGCAGATGCGCGAGCAACTGCAGCAAACCGCCGCCGCGGCCAGCGCGCCGGCGGCCAGCGAACCCCAGCCGGCGGCAGCCAAACCAGCCGCCAAACCAGCAGCCGGCCGGACGAAAAAGTAATCGCGGGTTGCGAATCGCCCAGAACGGCAGCCTCAGCAGCGAACCGAGCATCGTCGCCGATATTGGTCAGGCGATGCCCGGCATGCCGGTGGCCAAGCGGTGGAAATGGCAAGGCGGCTTGACCGGCGCGACAATCGCCTCAATACTGCCGCGGCAAGGAGGATTTCATGCAACCCGAATGGTGGTACTGGATCGTCGGCGGCCTCGTACTGATTCTCGCCGAGCTGATCATTCCCTCGTTTTTCATCATCTGGTTCGGCCTCGGCGCCTTGATCGTCGGGCCGCTGGCCCTGGCCTTCGAGCTGTCGCTGCCGGCCCAATTGGTAAGCTGGACACTAGCCTCGCTAGCCATGACCGGGCTGTGGTTCAAGGTCTTCAAGCGCAGTTTTCAGAAGACCCGGATCGGCACCGCCGATGGCGAGGTAATCGGCGAAATCGGCCTGCTGGTCAGCGCCGTCGCCCCCTTCGAGCGGGGCAAGGTGCGCTTCCAGCGGCCACTGCTCGGCGCCGATGAATGGGTCTGCCGGGCCGACGCGCCCATCGCCGCTGGAGAACGGGTGCGCGTGAGCAGTGTCGAAGGCAGTTTCCTCAAGGTTGACCGGGCCTGATCCGCAGGCCCACCCACCTCACAGAAAGGCAGGATAGAAATGAGCGCAGGCATCGTCGTCACACTGGCACTCCTGATCTTCGTCGTCGTCACCATCGCCAAGGGGGTGCGCATCGTGCCGCAGGGCGAGGAATGGATCGTCGAGCGTCTAGGCAAATACCACGGCACGCTGAAGCCGGGCCTGAATATCGTCATCCCCTATCTCGACAATATTGCCTACCAATTGGTCACCAAGGACCTCATCCTCGATGTCCAGGAACAGGAAGTCATCACCCGCGACAATGCGGTGATCCTGACCAACGCCATCGCCTTCATCAAGGTCACCGACCCGGTCAAGGCAGTCTACGGTGTCACCAATTTTTCCGAGGCGATCCGTAATCTGATCATGACCACGCTGCGCTCCATCGTCGGCGAGATGGAACTCGACGAGGCCTTGTCCTCGCGCGACAAGATCAAGGCCCGACTACGCGAGAGCATCGCCGACGAGGCAGTGGACTGGGGTCTGACCGTGAAATCGGTGGAAATCCAGGACATCAAACCCTCCCAGTCCATGCAGAAGGCGATGGAACAACAGGCTGCCGCCGAGCGCGAACGCAAAGCCGTGGTGACGCGCGCCGAAGGCGCCAAGCAATCGGCTATCCTCGAAGCCGAGGCGCGGCTGGAATCGGCCAAGCGCGATGCCACCGCCCAGGTGACGCTGGCCGAGGCTTCGGCCGAGGCCATCCGCCGCGTCACGGCGGCGATCGGCGAGCAGAGCGGGCCGATGTCCTATCTGCTCGGCGAGAAGTACATCAAGGCACTGGAGCGCATGGGCGAGAAGGACAACGCCAAGGTCGTCGTGTTGCCGGCCGACTTGCAGGAGGCCGTGCGCGGCCTGCTCGGCCGCAAGGGCGTTTAGGCAGCGGCACCCTCGCCGCCCTGCGCCTCACCCGGCTCCGGCAGACGCGTCGCCAGCACCTTGTCGATGCGCTTGCCGTCAAGATCGACCACCTCGAAGTTCCATCCTTCCCACGGCGTCGTGTCACCGGTACCCGGCAGCCGGCCGAGCAACAACATGATCATGCCGGACAGCGTGTGGTAGCGCCCCTCTTCCTCCTCCGGCACACTGCTCAAACCCAGCCGATCCTTCAATTCGGGCAGCGGAATCAGGCCGTCGAGCAGCCATGAACCGTCCTCGCGTTGCACCGCCCAGGCATCTTCCTCGTTTTTCGGCTGGAACTCGCCGGTCACCGACTCGATCAGATCCTGCAGCGTGATCAGCCCTTGTACCTCGCCATACTCGTCGATGACGAACACCATCTGGGTGCCTGAGCTGCGGAACTGCGCCAGTAACTCCATGCCGGTCAGTGACTCTGGCACGTAAACCGGCGCTTGCAGGCGCTGGGTCAGGTCGGCCGGATCGCCGCGCAGCATCTGGTTGAACATCTGCTTGGCGGCAACGGTGCCGAGAATGTCGTCAAAACCGCCACGGCAGACCGGGAAGCGGGAATGGTCCGACTCGGCCATCAGCCGCAGGCTCTCCTCGATCGGCCGGGCCACGTCGACCCATACGATGTCGGCGCGCGGCACCATCAGCGACGAAATCTGCCGATCATCGAGACGAAACACATTGCGCACCATCTGGTGCTCGTCCTTTTCGATGACGCCGGCCGCCGAGCCTTCGACCAGGATGGCGTGGATTTCCTCCTCGGTGACGCTCGCTCCCCTGGCATCGCGCTGGCCGAGGATGCCAAGGATGAGCGCGGTCGAGGTCGACAGCAGATGGATGGAAGGGCGGGAAACGGTCGCCAGCATGTTCATCGGCCGTGCCGCCAGGCGGGCGAAGCCCTCCGGGTTGATCTGGCCGAGCCGCCTGGGCACCAGTTGGCCAACGACGATGGAAACATAGGTGATAACCACCACCACCAGCACCGTGGTGCCTATCTCGCTAATCCACTGTGGCGCACCGATGCCCTGCAAGCGCAGGGCAAGCGGGCCGGCCAGGGCGGCTTGGCCGACGATGCCGTTGAGGATGCCAATCGCGGTGACGCCAATCTGGATGGTGGCCTGAAAGCGCTTCGGTTCGTCGCCGAGTTTCATCGCCACCGCCGCCGCGCTGTCGCCGTCCTCGGCCAAGCGGGCGAGGCGGGCGCGGCGAGCAGTGACCAAGGCGATTTCCGCCATCACGAAAAGGCCATTCAGAATGATTAGCGCAACGAGCAGGATTATTTCTATGATGACCTCGGGCAAAAGATGGCGCCGCCCCGGCGTAGCCGCCGGACAGTCCCCGATCGAAAGCGCGGAAACTACTAGCGACGGCTGCGCAGCAGATAGACCTCAACCCAGTGGCGATGGTCGTCGCGCTGCCGTCCGTGCTCCCCGCCGAAAGCGGCAAGCTGGATGCGGCGGGCCGGCACACGCAGCGACTCCAGATATTCACGCACCAGTTGCAGCGATTTCTCGGCCGCGCCGATATTCCAGGCCGAACTGCCGCCATCGGGCACATAACCTTCCAAACGCAGCTGGCTGCGCTCGTCCTCCTTGGCCAGGCGGGCGATCTCGGCCAGGCGGGCACGCATTTCCGGGGTCAGCATGGTGCTGCCCGGCTCGACCTTGATCACCGCGTCCGGGGCCGGTTCGTCCGCTCGGGCCACCGGTGTCGGCGCCGGCAAGCGGTCGATCTGGGTAGACAAGGCCAATACCGGCGCCCGGGCCGTCACGGCCGGCAGCGCCTCGACGGCAGCCGCGCGCGGCGGCTGGCTGGTCGAACAGGCCTGCAAGGCCAATACGGAAAACAGGAGAAGCAGACGGGGGAACATCTTCATGGCGGCCATCGAAGCAAATCATTCGGTTCGGGAGCGCTCACGACCATCGTCTCGGCCGTGCACGGACAGACCGTTCTTTTAACCCTATTTCGGGTATGGCGTAAACAGAAAATCCCAAAAACCGGGTTTCCCCAACCGCTCCGGCACACAGCCCCGCCAACAGGCGGGACCCGGACAGCGCGACGAGACGCCTATTTCCCCTTCCTGGAGGTCGCCGCCTTGATGCTGCTCTGGGTGACGTCGGAAAACTGCTTGGCCAGCGTATTCATATTGCCGAAAGCCGTGTTGGCGGCCGAAATGCTGCTCTGCAGCACGGCGATGGCCCCTTCCGAGCCGGCCGGCGCCGACTTGACGGCCTTGTCGAGCAGGATGGCGACGCTCTTCTGGAAATCGCCGAACTGGGCTTCGAGCATCTGGGCCATTTCCTGTTGGGTCTGGGTGGCAATTTCGGTCATCGAGCGCGAATAGGCCGCGGCCTTTTCCAGGGCCGGCTGGGCCAGCGCCTGCTGCGCTTCGAGCACGGCCTGCGGATCCTGGGCGAAAATCATCGACTGGAGGCCGGAAGTGCCGTCCTCCAGCGTAGCCCGCACGGTATTCAGGTTGAGTTCGGTGATGCGCTCGGCCGAGACCAACGCGGTGTTGGCCAGCGCCAGTAGCGAATCGACGGTAGCGCGGTTAACAGCGGACAACTGCTCGGTATTGATCGACATGGGAAGTTTCCTCGCAAGGTTTTCATTCAATGAATGCACCGCCTGCCCCCATCGAGGGCAGTACGATGACGCTCCGCAGTAAATGCTTGCCGCCGCCCGCATCGGGATAATTTTCTGACGACCGCTCATGCTGCTGTAGTTACGATAACACTCTCCACCGGCAGCTGATAATCAAAATGCAAGCAACAAGCACCGGCTCAGCCGGCGCAAGGGACCAGCAGATCGGCTTCCAGCTCGATCTCGACACCTTGATGCAGAGGCTGGTCGAGGAACAGGCCGCGATAGAGGCGGCCGACATTCTCGGCTCGCCGTGCATGCGGCGTTTCCCAGTCGATGACGCGCAGGCGGACCAGGCCAAGCTGCTCATCGCGCACCGGCCTGCCCGGCGCAACACAGGGCTGCGCCGCGACCAGGCGGACGAATTCGGCCCGCGAATACTGCCCCGCTTGCTTGCCCGGCACCTCTGGGCAGACCGGAGTGCGCAGCGTCCGCACCGCCGCTTCCAACACAATGCCTTGCAGGTAGTACACCGGCTCGGTCATCACCCAACCGCCGCCGCCCTCCTCGTAACGCACGCAGTGGCCGGGCTGGAGCCATTCGGGAGAGTCGGCCAGCAGACGGGCTGAGGGGTGCGACACCGGTTCGTCGGCCACCGCCGAGCCGGCCAGCACAGCCAGAACGGCGAGCAGCAAGCACATAGAAAAAAGCCGGGGCTCGAAATTGACCAGCATGATTGGAATTTTCATGAGCCAAATGAACCCGCAAGACAGTTCAGGCGACAGCCTTCAGTGTTAGCCGTGAGCGAAATACCAAAGCCGTGGATGTCCTTTACCGCTTGAGAGAAAATCTCCGGGACGAAAAGCTTGGCGCTCATGGTTTCACCGACGCTTTGAGCGCTAACAGCAAATACTCGCGGACATGCTTAGCTGGAATATCCTGAAGTGATATCATCTTGATGTGGCGGCGCAGCTTGCCCTCGCCTTCAAGCTGTTTGAATTTGTCCGGGAGTAATGCCCCTTCGACAAATTCGAGCGAGACATGCTTGGCGTAGGAAAAGACGCCGCAGAAGGGCTTACTCGCAGAGAACAGCAGGCCACCGTATTTGACCTCCTCGGAAATCGAGGAACTCAAGTCCAGGATCAACTCGCGGAGCGACTGCACAAGTTCGAAGCGCGCAGGGTCGAGCAGGCGTATGTCTTCGAGCAGGCTTTGAATGCGATCGGCAGGCATGATGTCACCTGTAATACTGCTTGAATTCGGCGCTGGCTTCCCGCTCCGAGTAGATGTAGAGCACGACGCCGTTCGGGTCTTGCACCGCGAAGCCGCGATCTCCCCACGGGTGGTCTTCCAGGGGCATGATGGCGGCAAGACCGGAAGCCGCCAGCGATTGAAATTCGGCATCGACATCGGCAACACAAAAGTTGTATGTCAGGCCAGCGGGATTACAAACCGGCTGGTCGGGTTGTGGCGTCATGAATTGAAGGGTTGTGCCCTTGCCGAATTCGAGATTGACGTACCAGCCGCAATCAAACGTGACCTTGGCTTTGCAGTGCCGCACATAGAAATCGCGGGATTCCGCCACCTTGGCGGTGGTGATGCAGGGGGATAGCGATTGGGCAAGCATGGGCGGTTCCTCGTGGCAATGTTCGGCGTTCGAACTCGACGACCTGTGTTGTTTCGGCGGCGCTATTTCAAATAACCCCAGGACTGCAACCGGCTCTGCGCATAGCTGGCGGCCTGGCCTTGGCGCGTGCGGCGCAGGTAGGCGGCGTACTGACCGGCCGCCTCCTGGCGCTTGCCCATGCCTTCGAGCGAAACACCCTTGAGGAAAGTGATGCCGGCATCGCCGGGCAGCATTCGGTCGTAAGCGTCGAGGTTGGCGTAGGCCTTGGCCGGGTCGCGCTGGGCCAGCGCCAGTATGCCGCTCAACTTGTGCGCCTGGGCTTCCTGCGGATAGATCTGCTTGGCCGTCTCGGCATAGTTCAGAGCCTGCGCACTCTTGTCCTGGGCCTGCAAGCACTGCGCCATCAGCAGATTGGCGGCATAGTCGCGCGACGTCTTCTGCAGCGCCGCGCGGTACTGCTCCTCGGCTTTCGGGTACTGCTTGCCGGCCATCGCCAAGTCGCCTTTTTGGCAAGCGTCGATGGTCGGCTTGAGGTGACGCAGGCTGGCGGTACTGTCCATGAAGCGCTCGCGGCCGGGATCGCGGCTGTTGCTGGCGGCGTATTTATCGTCGGCGAGGCGGCGGGCGGTATCGCGCCGCTCGCTGCTCATCGGGTGGGTCGAGAACATCGTCTGCAGCAGGCCGGGCGCCTCTTTTTCCTGGTCGACCAGCAACTGCTGCAAGCCGACCATGCCGGTCGCCGGGTAACCGGCGCGAACCATGTATTCCTGGCCGAGGGCGTCAGCCTCGCGTTCATTGTCGCGCGAGTAGCTGGATAACATCGCGCTGGCGCCCAACTGGCTGCCGATATCAACCAGACCACCCCATCCGCTGCCGGCAGCAACCAAGTTGGCGCCGGCGACGGCAACCTGGGCGACCATCGCCTGTCCCTGGCGCTGAGCGGCATGGCGGGCATTGACATGGCCCAACTCGTGGCCGAGCAGCGCGGCCAGCTCGGCCTCGTTCTGCAGATCGACCAGAATGCCGCGGGTAACGCCCATGGCCCCACCGGGGAAGGTATAGGCATTGACGTAGTTGGCATTAAGCACGCGGTAGGAGTACGGCATCTGCGGCCGGTGCGTATTGGCGTCTAAACGGTGCCCAACGCTGCTGACGTACTGATTCACAGCGCCGTCCTGGATAGGACCGAGATCCTGCGAGAACTGGGCCGGCGCAACCTGCTGGTCGACGCGCTTTTCGTCGGCCTCGCTCATGCCGACAAGAATCGAGCCACCGCCGACCGGCGAGGTGGCGCAACCGGACAGGGCAGCGGCACCGAACAACCAGAGCACCTGGCGACGAGTGATACGGTTGCTTTGTAGGGCGAGGGAAAGTTGATCGTGGCAGTTCATGCGGTGCTCCCGGAACGACTGAGGATTTCTTGATTTTCGGCGAAAAGGTGGCGCACCGCCAGCATCCAGGATTCGGGGCACAACGCCGATGGAACCAGGGGCTGCGGCAAGGCGCTTCCAATGAAAACGGCGGGGACCATGCCCCGCCGTCGTTATGCTCTACACCCATCGAGGGTGCCGCTTGCTGTTCTCCTTCTATGGCCTTCCTTACATGCTGCGCCGGTACTGGCCGCCGACTTCGTACAGCGCCGTGCTGATCTGGCCGAGCGAGCAATAGCGGACCGCCTCGACCAGCACCGCGAAGACGTTGCCGTCGGCGATCACCGTCTGCTTGAGCTTTTCCAGCATGGCTGAGGACTGGTCGGCATTGCGTGCCTGGAAGTCGCGCAGGCGCTTGATTTGCGACTGTTTTTCTTCGTCGGTCGAACGGGCCAGTTCGATTTCCTGCTGGGCCATGCCCTTCGGATTCAGGAAGGTATTGACGCCAATGATCGGGTAGGAGCCGTCGTGCTTTTTGTGCTCGTAGTACAGCGACTCTTCCTGGATCTTGCCGCGCTGGTAGCCGGTTTCCATGGCACCAAGCACGCCGCCGCGGCTGGCGATGGCTTCGAATTCCTGGAGCACGGCTTCTTCGACCAGGTCGGTCAATTCGTCGATGACGAAGGCGCCCTGGTTCGGGTTCTCGTTCTTGGCGACGCCCCATTCGCGGTTGATGATCAACTGGATGGCCATCGCCCGGCGCACGCTTTCTTCGGTCGGCGTCGTGATCGCTTCGTCGTAGGCATTGGTGTGCAGCGAATTGCAGTTGTCGTAGATGGCGATCAGCGCTTGCAGCGTGGTGCGGATGTCGTTGAAGTCCATTTCCTGCGCATGCAGCGAGCGGCCGGAGGTCTGGATGTGGTACTTGAGCTTCTGGCTACGCTCGTTGGCACCGTACTTGTTCTTCATCGCCACCGCCCAGATGCGCCGGGCGACACGGCCGATCACCGAGTATTCCGGGTCCATGCCGTTACTGAAGAAGAAGGACAGGTTGGGCGCGAAGTCGTCGATATGCATGCCGCGCGCCAGGTAGGACTCGACGTAGGTGAAGCCGTTGGCCAGCGTGAAGGCCAGTTGCGAGATCGGGTTGGCGCCGGCCTCGGCGATGTGGTAGCCGGAGATCGACACCGAGTAGAAGTTCTGCACCTGGTTGTGCACGAAGAACTCCTGGATATCGCCCATCATTTTCAGCGCGAATTCGGTGCTGAAGATGCAGGTATTCTGGCCCTGGTCCTCTTTCAGAATGTCGGCCTGCACCGTGCCGCGCACGGTCTTGAGCACCCATTCGTGGATTTTCTCGGCCTCGTCCTCGGTCGGCTCGCGGCCGTTGTCGGCCTTGAATTTCGCCATCTGCTGGTCGATCGCGGTATTGAAGTAGCAGGCCAGGATGATCGGCGCCGGACCGTTGATGGTCATCGATACCGAGGTGGTCGGGCAAACCAGGTCGAAGCCACTGTAGAGCACCTTCATGTCGTCGAGCGTGGCGATCGAGACGCCGGAGTTGCCGATCTTGCCGTAGATGTCCGGGCGCTCGTCGGGGTCGCAACCGTATAGCGTGACCGAGTCGAAGGCGGTGGACAGGCGGTGCGCCGGCATGCCCTCAGAGACCTTCTTGAAGCGGCGGTTGGTGCGGAAAGCGTCGCCCTCACCGGCGAACATCCGGGTCGGGTCCTCGCCCTCGCGCTTGAAGGCAAAAACGCCGGCAGTGAAGGGGAAGGAGCCGGGCACGTTCTCCTTCATCAGGAAGCGCAGGATTTCGCCGTCGTCGGTGTACCTGGGCAGGATCACCTTGCGAATCTTGGTGCCGGACAGCGACAGGCTGGTGAGTTGGGTGCGGATTTCCTTGTCGCGGATTTTCACCACGTACTCGTCGCCGGCATAGGCGTCGACGGTCTGCGGCCACATGTCGAGCAGCTTCTTCGCCTTCGGCTCCTGCTGGCTGTCCTTGAACGCGGCCAGTTCGTCAAAATCGGCAGTGTTCTTGGCGCAACCGGCGAAAAGGCCCTTGGCGATGCGCAGCGACTGGCGCTCGCGGGCAATCGTCACCTCTTCGTCGATATGCGTGTGGTAGCCACGCACGGCTTCGGCGATCTCGGCCAGATAGCGCACCCGCGCCGCCGGCACGATGGCGCGCTGGGCGGAGGATTGCTTGACCGTCACCTGCGGCAGCCTGCCCGCTTGCAGTTTCAGCCCCAACTCGGCCAGGACCGGCACCAACGCCTGGTACAGCGCGGTGACGCCGTCGTCGTTGAAGCGGGCGGCCTGGGTGCCGAATACCGGCATCTCGTCGGGCGCCGCGGCGAATAGTTCGCGGTTGCGCTGATACTGCTTGCGTACATCGCGCAGCGCATCCTCGGCGCCCTTGCGGTCGAATTTGTTGATCGCCACGAAATCGGCGAAGTCGAGCATGTCGATCTTCTCCAGTTGCGAGGCGGCACCGAACTCCGGCGTCATCACGTACAGCGAGCGGTCGACGAAAGGCACGATAGCGGCGTTGCCCTGGCCGATGCCGGAGGTTTCGACGACGACCAGATCGAAGCCGGCCAGCTTGCAGGCGGCGATGACTTCCGGCAGCGCCACCGAAATTTCGCTACCGGTGTCGCGGGTGGCCAGCGAGCGCATGAAGATGTTCGGATGCTCGATGGCATTCATGCGGATGCGGTCGCCGAGCAAGGCGCCGCCGGTACGCTTGCGCGACGGGTCGATGGAGACGATACCGATTTTCACCGTGTCGTTCTGGTCGAGGCGGAAGCGGCGCACCAGTTCGTCGGTGAGTGAGGACTTACCTGCACCACCGGTACCGGTGATGCCGAGTACCGGCACCGTCAGCGCAGCGGCGGCCTTGAGCAGCGGCTCCTTCAATTGCGGCGCCGAGCCGTTTTCCAACAGCGTGATGATGCGCGCCAGCAGGCGGCGGTCGCCGGCCTTGAGTCCGGCCAGCGCCTGCTCGGCGCTCGGCACGCCCTGCCCGGCGACATCGTAGTCGGACTGTTCAACGACTTCATTGATCATGCCCTGCAGGCCCATATGCACGCCGTCTTCCGGCGCATAGATGCGGCTCACGCCATAGGCATGCAACTCCTTGATCTCGGACGGCACGATGACCCCGCCGCCACCACCGAACACCTTGATGTGCTCGCCGCCGTTGGCCTTGAGCAGGTCGATCATGTACTTGAAGAACTCGACGTGGCCGCCCTGGTAGCTGGTGATGGCGATACCCTGCACGTCCTCCTGCAGCGCGGCGTTGACGATTTCCTGCACCGAGCGGTTATGGCCGAGGTGAATCACTTCGGAGCCGGTCGACTGCAGGATGCGACGCATGATGTTGATCGACGCGTCATGGCCATCGAACAGGGAAGCAGCGGTGACGAAACGGACCTTGTTCTTCGGCTTGTACGGGGACAGCTTCTTGGCTACGGACAAATCGGTCATGGCAACGGCCTCATCGGAACGGTGGGAAAAATATTCATACTAGGTCGCTTTTTACCCCCCACCATTGCCCTGCCGGACGACAATCGTGCAAATTCCGCCAAGGTGATACAGTGATCGGACGCTTCCGCCATCCTTTATCCCGATGCCGTTGCCACCCCGATCCACCCTCACTCCGCGCTCGCAAGCCACTGTCGCCATGGGCTTTGTCACCGGCATGCTGGTTGGACTGCGGCGCCGGTATGGCGATCCAAAGGCGTTGCTCGACGAGTTGGACATCGAACCTGCAAGCCCCGCCAGCCGTGTGCCGATCGCCGGCTACGTCGCACTGTACAACCGGCTCTGCCGCCAGTACGACGACGAGGCTTTCGCCCTGTTCGCCCAGCCGATGCGCGTCGGCAGCTTTGAATTCCTTTGCCGCGGCTGCCTCAGCGTGCCGACGCTGGCCGAGGCGTTGGCCCGCGCCGGCCGTTTCCTACATGTCGTGCTGCCCGATCTGGCGGTCAGCATCCGCCGCGCACACGGCCAGGCCGAATTGGTCATTGCCGAAACGCGCAAGCTGGCCGAAAACTGCGACGACCCCGGCCGGGTGTTCGCCTTCGAATGGCTGCTGCGCCTGCTGCATGGCCTGGCCTGCTGGCTGGTCGGGCGCGGCATCGGGCTGGACAGCATCATCTTCCCCTACCGCAAGCCGGCACATTTCGCCGACTACGCGCTGATCTTCACAGAGGATTCACGTTTCGCGCCGACCGTGCCTGGCGGCAACGGCACGCTGGTCGCCAGCTTCAATGCCAACCTGCTCGACCTGCCGGTGCGCCGCGACGAAGCCGCGCTGACGAGTTTCCTCAATGATGCGCCGGGCAAGATCACGATGCTCTACCGGCGCGACCGGGAAATGGTGACCCGCATCCGCGACCTGCTGCGCACTGCGCTGCCGGCCACGCTCAATCTCGATGACATCGCCGAGCGCCTCTACCTGTCGCCGCGCACCATCCACCGCCGCCTGGAGGCAGAAGGATCGAGCTTTCGCACCGTCAAAGATGCGTTGCGCCGCGACTTGGCGCTGGACCGCCTCGCCAAGAGCCGCGACCCGATCGCCCAGGTTGCCGCCGACCTGGGCTATGCCGACACCTCCGCCTTTTACCGCGCTTGCGTCGAATGGACCGGCATGGCGCCGGTACACTATCGTCGCCAATGGCTCGACCACGGGTCGCGCACAAACCCGGTTGTAGCCACAAACCTGACTGGCGCCCCAAACTCGTGGCGAGGAAGCTTCAGGCTTCAGCCTGGAGTAACTCACCAACACCCGACCGCGAAATGAACCTGATGACGACCCGCATCCTGCTCATCGTGCTGGCCCTGCTGCTCACCTGCAACGCCTGGAGCGCCGGCTTCCTCGAACGCGAAATCGATTTTTCTGAGGCCGATATCCAGGCTCAGGTGGACAAGAATGGCAAGCTGGAGAAAAGCTATGGCAACGGCACCATCGTCGTCGCCCTGAACGAGCCACCGCGCATCCGGCTCGGCGAACCGTCCGGCCAGGCGACCATCGCCGCCCGCCTGCACATCGCACTGCTCGGCCAGCCGGCGGTACCGGTGGACGTGGTCGGCAGCGCCGGGCTGCGCTACGACGACCAGGCCAAAGCCTTCTACCTCGACCAGCCGGTCACCCACTCGGTACAGTCGGCGGCGCTGTCGCCGGAAGCCGAGCCGCTGGTACGCCAAGCCATCAGCCGGCTGATGGCCCGCTATTTCCGCGACAAGCCAATCTATGTGCTGCGCGAGGATGGCTCGGCGCAGGAACGGGCGGTGCGCTGGCTGCTGCGTTCCATCCGCATCGAACCCGGTCGCGTCGTGGCGGTGCTGTCGCCGGTGTAAACGCTCACGGTTCTCGGTAAAAGTCGTCGCACCCCACATGGGCTCATCCATGGACAGGCCGACAAACTGGCGCTACAGCAGGTTGTACTCGCATTGATCGGGCAGGAGTTTTTGAGCAACCTGTTAAACGAGCAGCCCCCCATTCCTCATAAGCTCCTGACACCACGCTGTCAGGAGCGCCCCAGCAAAATATTCCTTCTTCAACACGAAAGAGAGGAAACACCATGAGGAGCATCATCAACTGGTTTGAAATTCCTGTGACCGATATCGAGCGAGCGACTCGGTTTTACGAGACGGTTTTTGCCACCACGCTGATCCGAGAAGAGATGGAGAACATGCAAATGGCTGTCTTCCCCTATGAAGATGGCCAAGCCAGCGGCGGTCTGACCCTGTTTGAGCATTACAAACCCTCTGCCGATGGTGTCGTCATCTATCTGGATGCGCCACGGCTTGATGCCATGCTCGAACGTGTCAAAAAAGCCGGTGGCCAACTTATCTTCGGCCCAGAAACGTTACCGAAGAATATTGGCCGCATCGCGCTGATCATCGACAGTGAAGGTAACCGCATTGGCCTGCACGAGGAACCATAAAAAAGCCGAATTGAACTGCGTGCACCGCCGCTGTCTGCCTCCATGACAGCGGCAGCAAACATCACACTGGAATACAGGGGGTTATAGTGGCGCTACTATGAAACAAAAAAATCAAACACTGAAAGTCAAAGCAATACCCTCCTTCGACAGCAAGCATTACTTCACCGGCTGACTTTTTCACACCATGACGCGCCGTGCTGATCGTCTTTTTCAAATCGTTCAGATCTTGCGCGGACGCTCTTTGACGACAGCCGCCAAGCTTGCAGAACGGCTGGAAGTTTCCGAACGCACCATTTATCGCGACATTCGCGAACTGTCGCTTTCAGGTGTCCCGATTGAGGGCGAAGCCGGTGTTGGCTATCGGCTCAGCGCACATTTCGATGTTCCTCCGTTGATGTTCGGTGCGCATGAAGTCGAGGCGCTCATTGCCGGAATGCGCCTGCTCAAAACCTGGGGCGGCAACGCTCTTGCCGAAGCCGCGGAATCGGCGCAGGAAAAACTGATTGCCGCCCTACCGCGCGAACGACGCATCACCGCCGAAACCACCCGTATTTTCGCGCCCGATTTCAGAAATCCCAGTACCATCCGCGTCATTTTTGATCAGGTACATGCGGCCATGATCAAATGCCGGGTATTGCGCATCGATTACACCGATGAGCAATCCCGCCATACTCAGCGCGATATTCAGCCCCTTGGTCTGTTTTTCTGGGGACAGGTCTGGGTATTGGCCGCGTGGTGCGAAAAACGCTGCGATTACCGCTGCTTTCGGCTGGATCGCTGTCAACGAATCGAAATGCTTAAGCGGTTTTTCACGGAAAGTCCCGAACGGTCTCTGAATGGTTTTTTCAAATCGGTCGGTGCGAACGATTGCTGAAGCTTGCCGTCCGGGAAGACGGTATCGCGCTACATAGCCGAAACGACGAGCGAGAAGCCGGGCACCACGGTATCCCGTAGATCAATAGTGGCACCTGAGCAAGCACCGGATAAGACGAGGCGAATCGCCGCTCAGCGGATTTCTAGCAGGCTGTCGTCCCAGGATGTGTGCTTTTCGAAGCCGAGCAGGTTGGCAATGGTCGCGGCAAGGTTCGACAATCCGGCCCGCTCGGATGGCTTCAGGCCGAGGCGGCCGCCGCTGACGTTGTCGTAGAGGATCAGCGGCACCGGGTTCAGCGTGTGCGCCGTCTTGGCCTTGAACGAACCGTCCGGATTACGCAGCGGCTCCTGGGTTTTCTTGTCCAGTTCGAACATCTCGTCGGCGTTGCCGTGGTCGGCGGTAATCAGCGCCACCCCGCCGGCCGCGTCGACCACTCGCAGCAGCCGGGCCAGCGCCAGGTCGACGGCCTCGACGGCCATCGTCGCGGCGCGGAAATGGCCTGTATGGCCGACCATGTCGCCGTTGGCGAAGTTGCAGCGCAGCGCTCTGTGCTGGCCGGATTGCAGGGCGGCGATCATGGCGTCAGCGATTTCGGCGGCCTTCATCCACGGCCGCTGCTCGAAGGGCACGACGTCGCTCGGTATTTCCTGCCAGGTCTCGCCCGTGAACTTACCGGAGCGGTTGCCGTTCCAGAAATAGGTCACGTGGCCGAACTTCTGTGTCTCGGAACAGGCGAACTGACTGATGCCGGAGCGGCTGAACCACTCGCCCATGGTGTTCTGGATCGCCGGCGGATCGACCAGGAAACGGGCCGGCAGCTTGAGGTCGCCGTCGTACTGCAACATGCCGGCGTAGGTCACCTGCGGCGCGCGAACCCGGTCGAACGGAGTGAAATTCGCCTCCTCGAAGGCGCGGCTGATCTCGATCGCGCGGTCGCCACGGAAATTGAAGAAGATCACCGCATCGCCGTCCTCGATGGTGCCGATCGGCCGGCCGCCGTCGGCGACGATGAATTCCGGCAAATCCTGGTCGATGGTGCCGGGATTGCGCTCGCGCAATCCCTTGACCGCTGCCGTGGCGTTGGCGAACTGCGGACCTTCGCCCAGCACATGAGTGCGCCAGCCCTTCTCAACCATCGGCCAATTGGCTTCGTAGCGGTCCATGGTGATGACCTGACGACCGCCGCCGGAAGCGATGCGGGCATCGAAGCCACCGTCCGACACATCGCTGAGAAAGGCCTCGAACGGCACCACGTAGTCGAGGGCGCTGGTTTCCGGCACGTCGCGGCCGTCGAGCAGAATGTGGATGCGCACCACCGGCACGCCCTCGGCCTTGGCCTGGACGACCATCGCCTTCAGATGATCGATGTGGCTATGCACGTTGCCATCGGAAAAGAGACCGATGAAGTGCAGCGTGCCGGGCTTGCCGCCGTGACCAGCCTTGGCCCCGGCGACGATCTCGCGCCAGGCGGCACCCTGCCAGATGGCGCCGCTGGCGATGGCACCGGCAACCAGGGCCGCGCCCTGGGCATAGACCTGGCCGGCGCCGATGGCATTGTGACCGACCTCGGAATTGCCCATGTCATCATCCGAGGGCATGCCCACCGCGGTGCCGTGGGCACGCAGGCGGATGTTCGGGCAGGTGGCGAAGAGGCGGTCGAGCGTCGGCTTGACGGCGGCGGCAATGGCGCTGCCGACGGCCGATTTGGGCAGGCCGTAGCCGTCCATGACGATGGTTACGACCGGGCCGGCGATGCCGGGGAAAGAGGAGAGCTTGGGGAGCATGACGTGTATTCCTGCGGAATGGCAGACAAAACCCGGTGCATGCCGGGTAACGGTGCGATTTTACTCCCTTTGCCACACCGTCACCCTGCCCGGCGGCACCGGCAGGCGCCCCGGCCCCGGCGATTTTCGCCGGCCGCCGACGCCTCTGTGGAACATAGCGGTTCCCCAAAATACTCAGACGCGAAGACGAGCCGCAGACAGTACGAGAACAGTACGGCAAGGCGAAGTCGACAAAGTATGAGGATTTTGGGGAGCCGCTATAATCCGCTGCTTCGCACCCTCCCCGGCTAGCATGGCAAACGACGCACCGATCCAGTTCAAGGGCACCACGCTCAAGATCATCCAGACGCAGTTACGCAGCGCCGATCCGGCGACGTTGCACACGGCACTGGGCGAACTGACCGGCAACAACGCGGACTTTTTCGAGCATGAGTTGGCGCTGCTCGATTTCAGCCTGACCGAGCCGCTGCCGGAGCGGATCGACTGGGCGGCGCTGTGCGCCCTGCTCAAGCGCTCCGGCCTGCATGCCATCGCCACGCGCGGTTTGTCGCCGGAACTGGCGGCATCCGGCTGTGCCGCCGGTCTGCCCACGGCAAACGAAGGAGACATGGGCCGGCCAGCCCGTCCCAAGGCAGCCGAATCCGTACCAGAAGTCCCGCCCACCCCGGCGGCCGCTCCCGTCGCCCTGCCACCGACGGCGCCCGAACCACCGCCGCGCACCGTCATACTCGATAAGCCGCTACGCTCCGGCCAGCGCTTCTATGCCCGCGGCAGCGACCTGATTGTCACCGCCATGGTCAGTGCCGGCGCCGAAGTCATCGCCGACGGCAACATCCATGTCTATGCCCCGCTGCGCGGCCGCGCCCTGGCCGGCGCTAGCGGCGACCGGACGGCACGCATCTTCACCACCTGCCTGCAAGCCGAACTGGTTTCCGTGGCCGGCCTCTACCGTACCTTCGAGGCCGGCGTACCGGCCGAGTTGGCCGGCCAGCCAGCCAGCGTGGCCCTGGTCGACGACGCCGGTGAAGGACGCCTGCACGTGGCACCCCTGGCGCTCCGTTAAAATTATTCCGATTCAATAACTCCAGCGAGAACTCACCGTGACCCGAATCATCGTCGTAACTTCCGGCAAGGGCGGGGTCGGCAAGACCACCACCAGCGCCAGCTTTTCCACCGGCCTCGCCCTGCGCGGCTACAAGACGGCCGTCATCGACTTCGACGTCGGGCTGCGCAACCTCGACCTGATCATGGGCTGCGAGCGGCGCGTCGTCTACGACCTGATCAATGTCGTCAACGGCGAAGCGACGCTGACCCAGGCGCTGATCAAGGACAAGCACTGCGCCAATCTCTACGTGCTGCCGGCCTCGCAGACGCGCGACAAGGATGCGTTGTCGGAAGAAGGCGTCGAGCGCGTGATCAAGGAGCTGACCCACCAGGGCTTTGACTACATCGTCTGCGATTCGCCGGCCGGTATCGAGTCCGGCGCCGTGATGGCGCTGACCTTCGCCGACGAAGCGCTGGTCGTGACCAATCCGGAAGTTTCCTCGGTGCGCGATTCCGACCGCATCCTCGGCATCCTGCAAGCCAAGTCGCGGCGCGCCATCGAGGGCCTCGAGCCGGTCAAGGAACACCTGCTGATCACCCGCTACTGCCCGACCCGCGTCGAGGCCGGCGAGATGCTTTCCTACAAAGACATCCAGGAAATCCTGCGGGTGCCGATCCTCGGCGTCATCCCAGAAGCGGAAGAAGTGCTGCAAGCGTCCAACCAAGGCGCGCCGGTGATCCATCAGAAGGATACCGAGGCGGCCGAGGCCTACCAGGACGTGATCGCCCGTTTCCTCGGCGAGGACAAGCCGCTGCGCTTCGTCGACTACGTCAAGCCCGGCCTGCTGAAGCGCCTGTTCGGAGGCAAGTGATATGTCCTGGCTGCAAAAACTGTTCGGCAATCAGCCGAAAAGCGCCCAGGTGGCCAAGGAACGCCTGCAGTTGATCATCGCCCACGAGCGCGACGGTGGCGGCAGCAACGCCGACTTCCTGCCCGACCTGCAACGCGAACTGATCGCCGTGATCTCCCGGTACGTCAAAGTCAACCCTGACGACATCCGCGTCTCGCTGGAAAAGCAGGATCGCTTCGAAGTCCTCGAAGTCAACATCGTCCTTCCCGAAAAGAACTGAGGCGACTAGCATCGGGACTCCGCCCGCGAGGAGAGTCCCGATGCCCACCCTGCTCAAGCCCAGCGAGATCGCCGCCCGCCTGTCCGAGCACGTGATCGGCCAGGAAGCGGCCAAGAAAACGCTGGCTGTCGCCGTCTACGCCCATTTTCGGCGCCAGGCAGCAAGTGCCGGCGGTGATGTCGAACTGGCCAAAAGCAACATCCTGTTGATTGGCCCGACCGGCACCGGCAAGACCCTGCTCTGCGAGACCCTGGCGCGCATCCTCGATCTGCCCTTCGTCACCGCCGACGCCACCTCGCTGGCCCAGTCGCGCTTCGTCGGCGACGAAATCGAAGCCATCCTGCAACGCCTGCTCGAGCGCGCCGACAGCGACACCGAACGCGCCGCCCACGGTATCGTCTTCATCGATGAAATCGACAAACTGAAGGCGGCTGGCGGCGAAGCCCGCGCCAGCTCCGGCGAAAGCGTGCAGCACGCGCTGCTGAAAATCATGGAAGGGGCACCGGTGCGCCTCAAGGACGGCCGCCACCTCGACACCACGCAGATACTGTTCATCTGCGGCGGCGCTTTCGTCGGCCTGGAACAAATCCTCGCCCGCAACCACGGCTACGGCTTCATCAGCGCCGCCGGCGGCGACGATCAGAAAATTCTCGAACGCCTGAACGCCCGCATCAAACCGACCGACCTGCTCGAATTCGGGCTGATTCCGGAATTCGCCGGCCGCCTGCCGGTCGTCACCCGGCTGCATGCGCTGACAGCGGAATTACTGATACAGATCATGACCAAGCCGAAAAACGCCATCGTCCGCCAATTTGCCGCTCTGTTGCGCGCTCACGGCGTCGAGTTGCAGATCGAGCCGGAAGCCCTGCAACAAATCGCCGCGCTGGCCATCGAATACAAAGCCGGCGCCCGCAGCTTGCGCGGCATCTTCGAGGAAATGCTGTGCGACGTGCTGTATGCGGTGCCAGACAACCCGGCCATCCGCCGGGTGGTCATCCGTTCGCTGTTCACGGCGCCGGAACTGAGGCTCGCGCCCGACGGTTGAAGTCCCAATAGCATTGGAACGGCATCGGTCATGCAAGCGTAGGGCGGGGCTTGCCCCGCCCTACGCTTGCTGTCATACGCCGACCTTGTTCCAAACGGGCTTGATAACGTCTACGAGACTGTCTTCAAGACCAGCAGCCAAATTTACGTGGAAGCCTCCGTAGTAAAGGAGGCCGTTATCAGGTAGGGCGTAAACCTCGACAGGCTGCTTTTTGCTTAGGAACTCAAGGATCAACTTGTTGCCTTTGCTATTGGTGGACTGGGTACCACCAGGATTCTCATACCCGTACATGCGGCGTTTCAACGGTTGTACCGTTTTGCCGATATACATGACGGTATCTAAGGAAACGAAAGCGTATAGGACATTCTGTGCAGAATCATATTGCGTGAGGGTGCACTTTGGTTTTTCGGAAACCAGTAGCCAGTCACCGCACTTGACGAAACCCATCCGCCTAAGGCGATCTGCTGGTTCAAGAGTCAGTGACATATCCATGACGGCTAACGCTCACTCCTCCTCATCATGCAACTGGAACTTGCTCGCCATCTGTTGCTGCACGTTGGGCGGCACGGCGGCGTAGCGGGCGAATTCGATGGTGTAGCTGCCCTGGCCGCCGGTCAGGGATTTGAGGCGTGACTGGTAGTCGTTGAGTTCGGCCAGCGGCACTTCGCCGCTGATGACAGCCATGCCGTGGCCACGTCCGTCGGTGCCGGTGATGTGGCCGCGCCGGCCTGAGAGGTCGCCGGTCAGGTCGCCGATGGCAGTTTCGGGGATGACGATCTCGATGTTGACGATGGGTTCGAGCACGATCGGCCGGGCACCGCGGATAGCCTCGACGACCGCCTTGCGGGCGGCGATAGTGAATGCCACTTCCTTGCCATCGACGGCGTGGGTCTTGCCGTCGTACACCGTGACTTTCAGATCCTCGACCTCGTAGCCGGCGACGACGCCGCCCTCCAGGCCCTGGCGCACACCTTTCTCGACGGCCGCCATGAAGACGCCGGGAATGACGCCGCCCTTGACCGCGTCGATGAACTCGAAGCCTTCGCCACGCCCCTTCGGCTCGATGCGCAGATGCACTTCGCCGAACTGGCCGGCGCCGCCCGACTGCTTTTTATGCCGGTACATCGCCTCGGCCGGCGCGGTAATGGTTTCACGGTAGGGAATGCGCGGCGGCTGGGTATCGACTTCCAGCTTGTATTGGCTGGCCATTTTCTCCAGCTTGGACTTCAGGTGGATTTCGCCGAGGCCGCGGATGACCGTCTCGTTGCTGCTCGGATGGCGCTCGACGACGAAGGTGGGGTCTTCCATGGCCAGCTTGTTGAGAATGTCGAACAGGCGCTGTTCGTCACCCTTCTTCTTGGTTTCCACGGCCAACCCAGCCATCGGCTTGGGAAATTCGAGCGGCACCAGGTGGATGTGGTCCTCGTCGTGCGAGTCGTGCAGCACGCTGTCGAAAGCGATTTCGTCGACCTTGGCGATGGCTCCGATGTCGCCCGGCAACAGTTCGTCGACCTCGACCGTATCCTTGCCTTGCAACAGATACAGGTGGGCGACCTTGAATGGCCGCTTGCCGTCGCCGACGAACAATTGCATGTCCTTCCTGACCGTGCCCTGATGCACGCGGAAGATGCCGATCTTGCCCATGTAGGGATCGGCCACCACCTTGAAGACGTGAGCCAGCACGTGCAGCCCGGCATCCGGCCGGGCAGCGAACGGCTCAATCACCGCACCCGGCTCACCGCGATAGAACAGCGGCGGGTTGCCTTCGGCCGGATTCGGCGCCAGCGAGGCCAGCACGTGCAGCAATTGCGGAATGCCGGCACCGGTCTTGGCCGAGGTAAACAGGATCGGGATCAGGTGCCCTTCGCGCAGCGCCTTCTCGAACGGTGCATGCAGGTCGGCGACGCTCGGGTCGACACCGTCTTCCAGATAGCGGGCGAGCAGGTCCTCGTCTTCCTCGACGACCTGGTCGATCAGCGCCTGGTGGGCAGCGGCGACGGAGGCGAAATCGGCGTCGCCGGCATCGTGTTCGAACACCTCGACGACATCTGCCCCACCGTGCGCCGGCAGGTCAAGAATCATGCACTGCTTGCCGAAACGCTCACGGATGTCGGCCACCAGGCCGGGCAGATCGAGGTTCTCGGCGTCGATCTTGTTGATCACGATCATCCGGCACAGCTTGCGTTCGGCGGCATGGCGCATCATGCGCTCGGTCATCAGTTCGATGCCGGTCTGGGCATTGACCACGATCAGCGCGGTATCGACCCCGGCCAGCGCGGCGATGGCCTGGCCGGCGAAATCCGGGTAGCCCGGGGTGTCGATCAGGTGCACGCGGGTTTCTTCATGGCTGAAACCGGCCACCGCCGATTGCAGCGAGTGGCCGGCTTCCTTTTCCTGGGGATCGTAATCGCAGACGGTGTTGCCCTTATCGACACCGCCGCGCGCGGCGATGGCGCCGGTGGCGTGCAGCAGGGCCTCGGCCAGAGACGTCTTGCCGGCGGCGCCATGGCCGACCAGGGCAATGGAACGGAGCGCCTCGGTGGTAATTTTCGACATCTTGTTCTCCCTGAGCGTTAGCAAATCGTTGAATTATTTGACGCCGGCCGCCATCCGGTCGACGAAATACGGCCCGGCGCCATAGAGCAAGCCGACTGCCAGCGCCAGCAACAGCACCCCGAACAGCAGTTGCTTGCCGGGCCGCGCGAAATCGCTCCAGTGGCGGCCGGCGAACCACAGTGGGCCAAGCACCGGCAGCAGCATCGCCGGCAGCCAGTACAGCCAGCCAAAATCGAAGGAGGCCGGCAGCGTACCGAGATAACCGACCAGCACTAGCGCGCCACCAACGGCAATCAGGATGGCGACGGTGAAGATGAAGACGAGAAACCAAGCATCCATTATTGCTTCGCTTTCTGCGGCCGTTTCCAGCCGCTCAACGTGACCTGCCGGGGTCTGGAAAAGGTCAGTTCCCCGGCGGGCGCATCCCGCGTCAGCGTCGTTCCCGCCCCGAGCGTGGCGCCGCGTCCGACGCGGACCGGCGCCACAAGCTGGGTGTCGGAACCGATGAAGACATCGTCTTCGATCACCGTCTTGAACTTGTTGGCACCGTCGTAGTTGCAAGTGATGGTGCCGGCACCGACGTTGACCCGCTGGCCGATCTCGGCGTCGCCGATATAGGCTAGGTGGTTGGCTTTGGACTGGGCGCCGATGACGCTCTTCTTGATCTCGACGAAATTGCCGACATGCACCTCTGGCCCCAGTTCGGTGCCGGGACGCAGCCGGGCATAGGGGCCAAGCACGCCGTCCGGACCGATCACCGCGTCCTCGAAATGGCAGAAGGCGGCGATGCGCGTACCAGCGCCAACCTTGACGTTCTTCAGTACGCAGTAGGGGCCGACCTCGACGGCGTCGGCCAGTTCGACCCGGCCCTCAAAGACGCAGCCAACGTCGATGGCAACGTCGCGCCCGTGCTTGAGTTCGCCGCGGATATCGATACGCTCCGGATCGGCCAGGCGCACACCAGCAACCAGCAATTGTCCGGCGAGGTTGCGCTGATGCTGGCGCTCCAACTCGGCCAACTGAACCTTGCTGTTGACGCCAAGCACCTCCCACTCGCCATCCGGCTGTGCGGTGCGCACCGGTAGCCCCTCGGCCACTGCCAGGGCAACGATGTCGGTCAGGTAATACTCGCCCTGGGCGTTGTCGTTCTTCAGCCGGCTCATCCAGTCGGCCAGGCGGGCGGTCAGCATGACCATGATGCCGGTATTGATCTCGCGAACCGCCTTCTCGGCCTCTGTCGCATCCTTCTGTTCGACGATGCACCGCACCTGGCCAGCGCCGTCGCGGACGATACGGCCATAGCCGGTCGGGTCGGCGAGATCAACGGTGAGGATGGCCAAGCCATCCTTGCCAGCTTGTAACAGGCGCTTGAGCGTCGCCGCCGTGGTCAGCGGCACATCGCCGTAAAGAACCAGGGTCTGGGCGGCCGGGCCGAGATGCGGCAAGGCCTGGGCGACGGCGTGGCCGGTACCCAGTTGCTGCGCCTGCTCGGCCCAGGCGATGTCGGGCGCGGCCAGCGTGGCGCGGACGACATCGCCGCCGTGGCCGTAAACAACAACCAATTTTTCTGGCGAGAGGCCACGCGCGGTATCGATTACGTGCTGGGCAAGCGCCTTGCCGGCGATTGGGTGCAGCACCTTGGGCAGGTTGGAATGCATGCGCTTGCCCTGGCCGGCGGCGAGGATGACGATGTTCATAAGCGAATTTTCAATCGGGCGCCAGCTAGCAGCCAGCCGGGTTTTATGCGGATTTCCTGTCTTCCTGGCCGGCCAGGATTTCGCCGAGCACGGCCTTGCCGCGAGCCGAAACCGCCCAGTGCAGGACGTTCTTGTCGTTGATGCGGGTTTCGATGACGCCCAGGGTCTTCATCACCGTCAGCCGATGGCTGACGAAGTCGCGAGCCTGGCCGGTGCGTTCGCAGATGGCGGCGAGATTGCCATAAACGAAGCTCTCCTCGGCCAGCGCGCGCAGAATCTCGACGTCGTTGTAGGACAGTACCTCGCGCGGCTCCGGCTCGACCGCGACCGCCTGCTCAACGCGAGCCGCGGCCTCCTCCTGTTGTTGCCGCTGCAACTGGCCGATTTCGCGGCGGACCTGGTCAAGCTGGCCGAGTAGGCGCTGGGCGACGTTCTCCATCAAACGCCGCGAAGCGACCACGTAGATTAGGCAGAAGCCGGCGAAAGCAAAGAAATCCACCGGCTTGGTGCGCGCCCCTTCGAGCAGGGTGCTGGAGATCATGTTCAGGAACAGCGGCACGGTCAGCGCCGCGACGATGCCGAGGACCGGATATCTCAGCCAGCCGCGCCGGCCTGGTTCGCCCGTGCGGTCGGCCAGGAAATAGTTGGCGATGCCACCGAGCGCCCCGGTCGCCACCATAATGGCCAGGATGAGCAGCATGTGGGTATCGACGCCCCCGGCGGGCGCCGAGACTTGGAAAGCGGTTTGCAATTCTGCCGACATGTGTTTCCCCCCTTGTGCCCGCCATTTTCACACGATTGCCGCAGGCTGTCGAAGCGGGAACGCGGCCGGCCGGCGACAGCCCGCGGCCGTGGCTGATCAGGCGTCGGACGATTCAGCGGCTTGGCGCATGGTTCCAGGCTGTTTTGCTGGCCGGCGTTTCAGCCAGCGACGGTACAGCCAGGCCGCGATCAGGCCCAGGCCCAGCGCCGCGCCGGCAACCGGCAACGGCACCGGCGACGGCATTTCGCGCTTGAGCGCCGGCCCGTCACGCAGTTCGTCTGGAAACAGCCGGTCGGCGACCGGGATGATTTTCCACTCGCTACGGTCTGCCGGCGCTTGCTTCATATACTGGTCAAAGCTGTAGATGGGCGCCAGACCATAAGCGCGGCTGGAAGGAATTTGCGGGATGCGGACAAACCAGATGGCCTCGATGTCCTGTGCCAGTTGCTGCTCCAACGGTGTCAATTTGCGGCTGACACGGCCTTTCGCCAGTGCTAGCAAGTCGTTGCCCATCGCGTCGAAGGCGACGGCGGGGTAAAGGCGCGTGGTTTCCGTGGTCAGGTAGTCATAGAGCTTGCGGCCCTGGCCCAGGCTGCGCTCGCTTGCCGCGATATAGAACCAGGCGGCGGTGGCTTTCGCGTAGCCTTCCACGCCACGCCCCGGCACGCGCCAACCCAGTGTGCGGAAGGTGTCGATGCTGATGCCGGCGCAGTTGTCACGCGAGTGGTCGTAGACGAAATCGTGGCGGTAGAGATGCTGGTACACGCGGTTGATCGCGCCTTGGTACAGCGCTATGGGCCGGTCGCTCTTGAAGGTGGCGACCAGCATGTAGGACGGGCGGTAATAGCTTTGGCCGCTGTTCAGATCCATCAGGTATTTGTCCACCGGCGTCACGGCGGCAATGATGGCTTTCTCGCTGATGGAATCGAGGTTGTAGAAGTTATTGACCAGCCAGCGCGACCAGTTGCCGTCGGCCTCGAAGCGGCCAGTGACAACGCCGAAGTGACCGCCGTGGGCTTCGTCATCGTCGCCCTGGGCGCCGTTCAGCATCAGGCCGACGACGGCCTTGCCCGCCGCGTTTTCGGCAGCGCCGGGACTGCTCTCCCACAACAGACGCGCCTGGTAAGCACTTTGTGCGCCGCCATTTTCGTACTGCACCAGTGACTTGAGCGACTCGTCCGTATCCAATGGTTTCGCCGTGCCGCCAGCGCTGATGCGGTAATCCAGCGGCCACACGGTACGGGCGACGAAGCCGCTCTCTCCGCTTTCTCCACGCAGACGCACCGGACGTTCAGAGAAGAATTTTTGGGTGTCGTCGTTCCAGTAGGAGAGGTTGCTTGAGATTTTGGGAACGATGCTGAAATCCAGCGTGTAGCCTTCATCCAGCGTAATGGTTTTGCCATCCGCCGACATTTGTGCCTGCGGGATGACGCTGCTCGAACCAAGCCAGACCACCGGTTGAGCGGCCAGATCAGGGTTGTTTGCCGCCCATGCGGCGACATCGGCTTGCGCCCGCGTGCCTCGGGAAAAATCGGCGGCGTATTGCACAGGCACGGCCAGCGGTTCGTCGTCGAAATACCACAATGCCTGCGGAATGGCCTGGCAGTCGCCGCAGCTTCCGTCGGTGATGCGAAAATCCAGCGCCGAGTACAGCCCCAGTTTCCCGTCCTCGGTTGCCGGGATGGGCGCGCTATGCGCCGTCCACGTCACAGAAGCGAGCGCGCAGGCAAGTACGCGGCTTTTTTTCTTGTTATTCAATCTGCTCCCTCTTTTCATTGTTGATGATCCTGGAAAGCGCGATTGAACACGCCCGCGCGGCCCTGCGCAAGCGCCACCCTTGGGATGATCCACTACATCAGCGCGGCAGAGTCGTCGCCCCCATCAGAAAAGCGTCAACCTCGCGGGCGACCTGGCGGCCCTCGCGGATCGCCCAGACGACCAGCGACTGACCACGACGGACATCGCCGGCGGCAAAAACCTTGGTCACGTTGGTCTGATAGCAGCCCTCGCCATCGGTCGTCGCCTTGGCATTCTGGCGAGCATCTTTGGCCACGCCAAAGGCGTCGAGTAGCGCACCGACTGGGTTGGTGAAGCCCATCGCCAAAAAGGCGGCATCGCACGGCAGCTCGAATTCCGAGCCGGCGACTTCGCTCATCTTGCCACCCTGCCATTCGACGCGCACTGCTTGCAGAGCCTTGACCTTGCCCTGGCCGTCGTCGATGAAAGCCTTGGTGGCGACGGCAAAGTCACGAACGCAGCCTTCCTCGTGCGACGAGGAGGTGCGCAACTTGTACGGCCAGTAGGGCCAGGTCAGGGCCTTGTTTTCCTGCTCCGGCGGCAGCGGCAGCAGTTCGAACTGGATCACCGAGGCGGCGCCGTGGCGGTTGGAGGTACCCACGCAATCGGAGCCGGTATCGCCGCCGCCAATGACGATGACGTGCTTGCCCTTGACGTTGATCGGGTTCTTCTTGCCCTGCTGCACTTCCTTGTTCTGCGGAATCAGGAATTCCAGCGCGGCATGGACGCCTTTCAACTCGCGCCCCGGCACCGGCAGGTCGCGCGGCACTTCCGAACCGGCGGCGAGAATCACCGCGTCGAAATTCTTCTGCAAAGCTTCGGCCGAGATGAACTCGGTAGCGTCGTTGATGATGCCGGCCGGCACGTCCTTGCTGCCGACAATAACCCGGGTCTTGAAGACGACGCCCTCGGCTTCCATTTGGGCGACGCGGCGGTCAATCACGGTCTTTTCCAGCTTGAAATCGGGAATGCCGTAGCCGAGCAGGCCGCCAATACGGTCGTTCTTCTCGAACACCGTCACCTCGTGACCGACGCGCACCAACTGCTGGGCGGCGGCCAGGCCGGCCGGGCCGGAGCCGACGATGGCAACCTTCTTGCCGGTCTTGCTCTTGGCCGGCAGCGGCACGACCCAGCCCATCTCCCAGCCCTTGTCGATGATGAAGTGCTCGATCGACTTGATACCCACCGGCGCCGCGTTGATGCCAAGCGTGCAGGCGGCTTCGCAGGGAGCCGGACAGATGCGGCCGGTGAAATCGGGGAAGTTGTTGGTCGAGTGCAGCACCTCCAGGGCCTGCTTCCAATTGCCGCGGTACACCAGGTCATTCCAGTCGGGAATGATGTTGTTCACCGGACAGCCAGTATTGCAGAACGGCACGCCGCAATCCATGCAGCGCGCGCCCTGGGTCTTGGCGTCGCTGTCGTTCAGGGTGTGGACGAACTCTTTGTAGTGCTTCAGGCGGCTGGCTACCGGGTCGTGGGCCTCGGACAGCCGTTCGTACTCGATGAAACCCGTCGGCTTGCCCATTATGCGGCCTCCTTCCGTGCGGCGGCTTCGGTAAGCGCGCGCTTGTATTCGTGCGGATAGACTTTGACGAACTTCTCGCGCCACTCATCCCAGTTGGCGAGAATCCGCCGGGCGGTCTGGCTGCCGGTGTATTCGGCATGGCGAGTGACCAGATCCCTGAGTTGCGTTTCGTCGGCCAAGCCGCGGTGCAGCGGCTCGCCGGCGACATGACGAGCGGCCGGCGGCACCTTCTCCAAGGCCACCTGTGCCAGGTTGCAGCGCTGCTTGAAACTGCCGTCCTCGTCCAGCACGTAAGCGATACCACCCGACATACCGGCGGCGAAATTGCGGCCGGTCATGCCCAGCACGACAACGGTGCCGCCGGTCATGTATTCGCAACCGTGGTCGCCAACACCCTCGACGACGGCGGTGCCGCCGGAGTTGCGAACACAGAAGCGCTCGCCGCCGACGCCGGCAAAGAAGGACTCACCCTCGGTCGCGCCATACATCACGGTATTGCCACAGATGATGTTGTGCTGCGTGTCGCCGCGAAAATCCGGACTCGGCTTGATGATGATGCGGCCGCCCGACAGGCCCTTGCCGACGTAATCGTTGCCCTCACCGGTCAGTTCCAGCGTCACGCCACGCGCCAAAAAGGCGCCGAAGGACTGGCCGGCGGTGCCGGTCAGCTTGACGTGAATGGTGTCGTCCGGCAGGCCGGCATGGCCGTAACGGCGCGCCACTTCGCTCGACAGCAGGGTACCGCAGGTGCGGTTGACGTTAATGATCGACGTCTCGATCTGCACCTTGGCGCCTTTCTCCAGCGCCTTCTTGGCCTCGCCGATCAACTTGTGGTCGAGCGCCTTCTCCAGGCCGTGGTCCTGCGTTTCGGTATGGCGGCGCGGCACCTCGGCCGGCACCGTCGGCTGGTGGAAGACACGGGAGAAATCAAGACCTTTGGCCTTCCAGTGTTCGATACCGGCGCGCATGTCGAGCAGGTCGGCGCGGCCGATCAGCTCGTCGAAGCGGCGAATACCCAACTGGGCCATGATTTCGCGCACCTCTTCGGCAACGAAGAAGAAGTAATTGACGAGATGCTCGGGCTGGCCGGTAAAGCGCTTGCGCAGCTCGGGGTCCTGGGTGGCGACGCCGACCGGACAAGTATTGAGGTGGCACTTGCGCATCATGATGCAGCCCCCGACGACCAGCGGCGCAGTGGCGAAACCGAATTCGTCGGCACCGAACAGGGCGCCGATAACCACGTCGCGGCCAGTCTTCATCTGGCCGTCGACCTGGACGCGGATGCGCGAGCGCAGGCGGTTCAGCACCAGGGTTTGCTGTGTCTCGGCCAGACCCAGTTCCCATGGCGTGCCGGCATGCTTGATCGAGGACACCGGCGAGGCACCGGTACCGCCGTCAAAGCCAGCGATCACGACATGGTCAGCCTTGGCTTTGGCAACACCGGCGGCAACGGTGCCAACGCCAACCTCGGAAACCAGCTTGACCGAGATGGAGGCACGGTCGTTGGCGTTCTTCAGGTCATGGATCAGTTGCGCCAGATCCTCGATCGAATAGATGTCGTGATGCGGCGGCGGCGAAATCAGGCCGACGCCCGGCACCGAATGGCGCAGGAAGCCGATGTACTCGGATACCTTGTGCCCCGGCAATTGGCCGCCCTCACCCGGCTTGGCGCCCTGAGCCATCTTGATCTGAATCTGATCGGCATTGACCAGGTATTCGGCGGTGACGCCGAAACGGCCGGAAGCGACCTGCTTGATCGCCGAGCGTAGCGAGTCGCCTGCCTTGAATTCGTAGTCACGCTCGATGCGCGACGCACCGATGACTTCCGACAGTTTCTGGCCGGCCTTCAGCGACTGGAAACGCTTGGCGTCTTCACCACCCTCGCCGGTATTGGATTTGCCGCCGATGCGGTTCATGGCCAGCGCCAACGTCGTGTGCGCCTCAGTCGAAATCGAGCCGAGCGACATAGCGCCGGTGGCGAAGCGTTTGACGATCTCTTTGGCCGGTTCGACCTCGGCGAGCGGCACCGGCTCGCCCTGCGGCTTGAACTCAAACAAGCCGCGCAGGGTCAAGTGACGCTTGCTCTGATCGTTAATCAGTTGGGCGTATTCCTTGTAGGTTTCGACCTTGCCGGAACGGGTCGCGTGCTGCAACTTGGCGATCGAATCCGGCGTCCACAGGTGATCCTCGCCGCGCACGCGGTAGGCGTACTCGCCGCCGGCATCGAGCATGCCGGCCAGCACCGGGTCGGCCGAGAAGGCTTCCCGGTGCAGGCGGATGGCTTCCTCGGCGACCTCGAAAATGCCGATGCCCTCGATATTCGACGGCGTGCCGGTGAAGTACTTCTCGACGAAATCCTTCTTCAGGCCGATGGCCTCGAAAATCTGGGCGCCGGTGTAGGACATGTAGGTCGAAATCCCCATTTTGGACATGACCTTGTTCAGCCCCTTGCCGATCGCCTTGACGAAGTTTTTGATGTATTTCTCGGCCTTCTCGGCGTCGCCCTTAGCCATCGCAGCGATGGTCTCCAGCGCCAGGTAGGGATGCACGGCCTCGGCGCCGAAACCACCAAGCAAGGCAAAATGATGCACCTCGCGCGCCGAGCCGGTCTCGACGACCAGACCGGTGCTGGTGCGCAAACCCTGTTTGACCAAATGCTGGTGGATGGCCGAAGTGGCGAGCAGCGCCGGAATGGCGACATGTTCGGCATCGAGCTTGCGGTCGGAAACAATCAGGATGTTGGCCCCGGAACGTACGGCGTCCTCGGCGTCGGCCGCCAGCGAAGCGAGACGCGCCTCGATGCCATCCTTGCCCCAGGCCAGCGGGTAGCAGATGTCCAACTCGAAGGAACGGAACTTGCCCGAGGTATGGCGCTCGATATTGCGCAGTTTCTCGATCTCGGCGCTGGTCAGCACCGGCTGCGTGACTTCGAGGCGGATCGGCGGATTGATGTCGGCGGTGTTGAGCAGGTTCGGCTTCGGTCCGATGAAGGACACCAGCGACATCACCAATTCCTCGCGAATCGGATCGATCGGCGGATTGGTGACCTGCGCGAACAATTGCTTGAAGTAGGTATATAGCGTCTTGTTCTTCTTCGACAGCACCGGCAGGGCGGAGTCGGTACCCATTGAGCCGGTCGGCTCCTCGCCGTTCTCCACCATTGGCTCCAGGATGACCTCGACGTCCTCCTGGGTGTAGCCGAAAGCCTGCTGACGGTCGAGCAGAGAAGCTGAGGAAGCGCCGCGCGGCTCATTGCCGGTCGACGGCACCTCGTCGAGCTTGATGCGAATCTTGTTGATCCACTCGCGATAGGGTTTGGCGTTGGCCAGCCCATCCTTCAGTTCCTTGTCGTCGATGATGCGCCCCTGCTCCATGTCGATCAGGAACATCTTGCCCGGCTGCAAGCGCCACTTCTTGACGATCTTCTTTTCCGGAATCGGCAGCACACCGGATTCGGAGGCCATGACCACAAGGTCGCCCTCGGTTACCAGGTAGCGCGCCGGACGCAAGCCGTTGCGGTCGAGCGTCGCGCCGATCTGGCGGCCATCGGTAAAGGCCACGGCGGCCGGACCGTCCCACGGCTCCATCATCGCCGCGTGGTATTCGTAGAAAGCGCGCCGGTTCTCGTCCATCATCATGTGTTTTTCCCAGGCTTCCGGGATCATCAGCATCATCGCCTGAGCCAGCGAGTAACCGCCGCCCATAACCAATAGTTCGAGAGCATTGTCGAAGGAGGCGGAGTCGGACTGATCGGGATAGTGCAACGGCCACACCTTCTTCAGGTCCTCGCCGAGGATCGGCGAGGAAATCGCCTGCTCGCGCGCCTTGAACCAGTTGACGTTGCCGCGCAAGGTATTGATCTCGCCATTGTGGGCAATGTAACGAAACGGATGGGCCAGATCCCAGGTCGGGAAGGTATTGGTCGAGAACCGCTGGTGCACCAGGGCCAGCGCCGAGACGACGCGCTTATCCTGCAAATCGAGGTAATACACACCAACCTGATCGGCCAGCAACAAACCCTTGTAATTGACGGTGCGGGCGGAAAAGGAGGGCACGTAGAATTCCTGGCCGTGCTTCAGATTCAGCGCCCGGATGGCATTGGCGGCGCGGCGGCGGATGATATACAGCTTGCGCTCCAGCGCATCGGTGACGAAGACATCCGGGCCGCGACCGACGAAGACTTGGCGGATCACCGGCTCCTTGGCCTTGACCGTCGGCGACATCGGCATCTGGCGATTGACCGGCACGTCGCGCCAACCGAGCAGAGCTTGGCCTTCGGCCTTGACCGAGCGCTCGATTTCCTCGACGCAGGCAACCAGTGAGGCAGCTTCCTGCGGCAGGAAAACCATGCCGACACCATACTCTCCGGCTGGCGGCAAGATCACACCCTGCTTGGCCATTTCCTCACGATAAAACGAGTCCGGTATCTGGATCAGGATGCCGGCCCCATCGCCCTGCAGCGGATCGGCACCGACAGCACCGCGGTGATCCAGGTTTTTCAGAATCAGCAAGCCCTGCTCGATGATACTGTGACTCTTCTGCCCCTTGACATGGGCCACGAAGCCCACGCCGCAAGCGTCGTGTTCATTGGTCGGGTCGTACAACCCCTGCCGCTCAGGCACTGCCGGTTTCATCACGCGCGTTCCTTCAGATAAATGACCGGGTGCTTGCGGCCAATGACGAAAAAGCCGGGCATCATCATTCGACGCCTCGGCCTGGACGAGAATATGAGACCACGCGTCACGCACAAAACATGCCATGCAAGGTAGGAAGCAACCCTGGGGCCGAAAGCGCACCAAACTCGTGGCAAGGAAGCCCAAGCTTCAGCTTGGAGGACCCACAGCGGTTAAATGTACTGGCAACCTCTTGTCAATTCAAGATGCTGCATCGCACCAATTCTGTGCGCGGGTTATGGCTAACGCCCCATTCAGGTGCAACGCACCTCGATCGCCGCTGCGATATCCGTTTCGCTGGCGGTGTCTACCATAACGGCTCGGCCGATCCGTTCAAGGAGCACCAAACGCAGCTTGCCATCCTGAACCTTTTTATCGTGCCGCATCAACTCAAGGTAGCGCGCCGCACCCAATTTCGGTGCATTCACCGGCAAGCCGGCACGAACGAAAAGTCGCTCGATACGGCGTACATCGTCGACTGTCAGCCACCCCAGGTGCGCCGACAGTTCGGCGGCAATCAGCGTGCCGGCTGCCACCGCCTCTCCATGCAACCACATGCCGTAGCCCAGGCCGGTTTCAATAGCGTGGCCAAAGGTATGCCCGAGATTGAGCAGCGCCCGCTCACCCGTTTCACGCTCGTCGGCCGCGACCACCTCTGCCTTATTGGCACAGGAACGAGCCACGGCATAGGCCAGCGCTTCCTTGTCGCAGACTATCAAAGCATCGAGATTGTTTTCCAACCAGACAAAGAAATCGGGGTCACGAATCAAACCGTACTTGATCACCTCGGCCAAACCCGCCGCCAGTTCGCGCTCCGGCAGGGTATCGAGAGTGGACAGATCGGCCAGCACCAGACGCGGCTGGTAGAAGGCACCGATCATGTTCTTGCCGAGTGGATGATTGATCGCAGTTTTGCCACCAACCGATGAATCGACCTGCGACAGCAGAGTCGTCGGCACCTGGATGAAGGACATGCCGCGCTGATAGCAGGCCGCAGCAAATCCCCCCATGTCGCCGATCACGCCACCGCCCAAGGCGATCAGCGTGGTACTGCGCTCGCAATGGGAACCGAGCAGGGCATCGAAAATTAGGTTCAGCGTCTCCCAGTTCTTGTATTGCTCGCCGTCCGGCAGGATCACCGGCTGCGCCTCGACACCGGCCTGTGCCAAGGCATCCATTAGCGCCTGCAAATACAACGGGGCGATGGTCGCATTGGTGACGACGACGGCTTTTTTCTGTTTGAGATAGGGGCCGAGCAATGTGGCATCTGCCAGCAAGCCGCAGCCGATGTGGATTGGATAAGAACGCTCGCCGAGCGTGACGTTCAAGGTTTGCATCATGCTGGACTCATTTGGGGAAATTCCCGGAGTAGAAGGTTCACAATACCGCTCGCCACCAAATGCGAACCCTCGACAACAAAATGCGCAACCTCGCGATACAGCGGATCGCGCTCGGCATGCAAGGCCTCCAGGCGCGCCAAAGGATCGGCCACCTGCAACAGCGGGCGATTGCGGTCATGGCGGGTGCGCTCATACAACATGGCCGGCGGCACGTTGAGGTAAACAACCCAGCCAGTATCGCGCAAGCGGCTCCGGTTCTCCGGCCGGAGCACCACCCCGCCACCGGTAGCCATCACGATACCGCACAATTCGGTAAGTTCAGCAATGGTCTGCGCCTCGCGCCGACGAAACCCATCTTCGCCCTCGATCTCGAAAATGGTGGGAATGGCGACACCGGTCCGGGCCACGATCTCGTGATCGGAATCAACGAACTGCCGCCCCAGGCGCCGGGCCAGTTGCTTACCGACCGTCGTTTTGCCAGCCCCCATCAGGCCGATCAAGTAAATATTCTGAAAATGTTCCACGTCTTGATTCTATCCGAGTCCTCAGCACGGACAAAAAAAGGGCCGGCAAAGCCGGCCCTTTTGCCAATCGCCAAAAACTCAATTCAAACGCAGCTTGTCCGACATGATGCGCGGTGTAATGAAGACCAGCAGTTCGCGGCGGTCACTGATATCGTTCCGGTACTTGAACAGCCAGCCGAAGAAGGGAATGTCGCCAAGCAGCGGCACCTTTTCGGTCGTTCCCTGAGTAGTGGTCACGAATACGCCGCCGATCACCACCGTGCCGCCGTTTTCGACCACGACATCGGTTTCGACCACCGAACTCTTGATCGGTGGATTTTCGAAGATGGCCTTCGTCCAGTCCGGCTCCTCCTTCTTCACCACCAGCGACATGCGCACCGTTCCTTCCGGCGTGATCTGCGGCGTCACCTCCAGCGACAACTTGGCCGCCTTGAAACTGACGGTCTGCGTTATCGCCCCACCAGTGCTTTGCGTCGTGACGTACGGCACTTCGGTTCCATCCTCGATCTTGGCCGTGACATTGTTCGCGGTAATCACACGGGGGCTGGAAATGATCTTGCCCCCGCCATCGCTTTCCAATGCAGCCAACTCAAGATTCAGTATGCGCGTGTAGGAGGCATTGAACAGCGACAGCGCCAAGGTTCCGCCGGTCGAGGTAAAGGAGGGCAGATTGACGCCAGCCATCGGGTTCTGGACCAAGGTAGATGGTGTTCCTCCGCTCCAGTCTATTGAACCGTCCTCCTTGTATTTCCCCGGTCGAATCGCTGGGTCTCTCCGACCGCCGGCGGTATGGATGCTGGAACCGCCAAGCTGAACCTGCTGGGAATTGATGAAATTTAATTTGACACCGAGACTGCGGTTGAACTGATCGTTGGCCTCGACTATCCGGGCTTCGATCATCACTTGGCGAGCGCCGATATCGATTGCCTTGATGAAGGCCCGGATTTCATCCAGCTTGCTCGGGATATCGGTGACGAACAGCAAGTTGGACTGAATATCCGCGATCGTGCTGCCACGCTTGCTCAACATCCGCAAGGCGGTATTACCACTACCACCGCCACCGCCGGCGCCAGCCACCGAAAGGCCAGCCAGCAGCCTGGCAACTTGATTGGCGCGGTGGTAGTTCAGGGCAAACTGTTCCGACTGCAGCGGCTCCAATTCATTGATCTGCTGTCTGGCCTCGAACTCCAGCTTCTCGCGAGTGGCAATCTCGTCACGCGGGGCAATCATCATGATGTTGCCCTTTTTGCGCATGTCCAGCCCCTTCTGCTGGAAAATGATGTCGATCACATGATCGGCCGGCACGTCCCTGAGCACCAGCGTGGTCGTACCGGTGACCGTTTCGCTGATCACCGCATTGAACCCCAGTTCCTCCGCCATCAGGCGCAATAGCGCCCGGACATCGCCATTCTGATAATTGATGCTGACACGCGGCCCCTGGTAACCAATCTTCGATCCCTGCACCAGCTTGTTCGGATCCTCGACGATGCGCTTGACCTCAACCACGAACTGGTTGTCGCTCTGGTAAGCATTGTGCTCCCACAGGCCTTGCGGGCTGATGGTCATACGCACATTGTCACCCATGGTGCGGGTTTCAACACTAGTCACCGGCGTCGCGAAATCAGTCACATCCAGGCGGCGGCGGAGATGCTCCGGCA
Source organism: Azonexus sp. (assembly GCA_031260295.1). Classification (GTDB taxonomy): domain Bacteria; phylum Pseudomonadota; class Gammaproteobacteria; order Burkholderiales; family Rhodocyclaceae; genus Azonexus. The sequence goes on along the minus strand of JAIRKE010000016.1, from coordinate 43,619 downwards.
CGGTGGTTTTGACGAAATCGACGATCAGGTTGGGACCCTGCTGACGAATGTCGATACCCGTACCGGCATCGCTAAGATCAACGATGATCCGCCCCTCGCCATCCTTCCCGCGGCGAAACACGACATCACGCAGGACATGGCGAGTACCGAGCAGACTTTCCTCGGCAAAGGTGGTCACCCGCTCAGTGGGTGACCCGCCAACCCGGGTAATCGGCGTCAGCGTCACGTACAGGGAGTTGCCATCCAGGCGGGTCGAATAATTCATGTTGCCAATCAGATTCAGCACCAGACGGGTTCGGTCGCCAACCTGCACGACATTGAAACTGCGCAGGTCGCCCTGATTCAACACCTGGCTGTTTTTGCCCAAGGCATTGACCGTAGCCGGGAAGTCGAGCGCCACGCGCGCCGGGTTGGCCACGCTGAAGCCAGCCGGTGCTGCCGCCAGCGGCTGTCTCAAATCGATCCGGACGGCAATGTCGCTACCCTGCTGCGCCACGTTGATCGCCTCGATGGCATTCGCTTCTTCCTGCGCCCGCAACGGCGAGACCAAGGCAAGGCAGGCCGAGGCTGCAAGCAGCATTGTTTTGATCATTTTCATTTATTGCTTCCCTCCTTGCTCTGCAGGTACAGCGAACTGGTGCGTTCGCTCCAGTCACCGGCAGAATCCTGAATCATTTCACTCAGTTCGACTCCCTTGTCGGTGATCCGAGTGACCATGCCGAAATCGAGGCCGATATAATCGCCTACCCTGATTTGCTTGACCTTGTTGTCGACCTGAATCACGGCCAGCGGACGGTTATTAACATTCATGTAGCCGATCATTTTCAATGACTCGATCGGATACTTTTCCAACAGACTGTTGCGTAACTCGCGCGCCTCGAAATCAGGCCCCGTTTGGCCGGGCAGCTGCTTATTTCTGGCCTCTGGTTCGATTTTTGCCGAATTGAACGGATCCAAGCTACCCTCGACATCGTAAGGCACCGGTTCATACGGCTTGACCTGCGGCAAGGGTGGAATATTCCCGCGCAGATTGGCCGAATTGTCGGCCATCCATTGCCGCAACTCTCCCTGGTCTCCGCCGGAGCAGGCACCCAGCAGCCCGCACAGGGCAACGAGCACGATCCGTTTCACTTCTTCGCTCCTTTCGCCGCTGTCGCCTTTTTCTCTGTCGCCTTTTTCTGACTGGCAACTTCCGCTTCATCCAGGTAACGGAAGGTCTTGATCGTCGCATCGAGCGACAGCAAGCCATCCTTCTGTGGCGCAATCGCGATGTTGTTGAGCGTGACGATGCGCGGCAACTTGCCAATATCGGCAGCGAAGGCGCCGATATCGTGATAAGCGCCGTTGATCCTGACTGCCACCGGCAACTCGGCATAGAAATCCCGCATCTGCTCCGCGCCCGGCCGGAACAATTCGAACTGCAGCCCCCGCCCAAGACCCGCCTGATTCACTTCAATCAGCAGGGCGTCAATTTCCGACCTGTTCGGCAACTGTTTCAGCAGGGCGCCAAAAGAGCGGTCGATATCGGCCAGTTGCTCCTGATAGAGATCCAGATTGACGGACTGCTTTTTCTTGTCCAGATACTGCTGCTTCAGCCCGACCTCTTCCTGTTCTTTTGTTTCCAGTTCCGCTAGCTGATCACTCCACAGGAGTAACCACCCGGCAACCAAGGCGGCGATGAAAATGCCCAGCAGCGCGGCAATTCTCGGTGCGACAGGCCAGGCGCCGGGATCATTCGGGTTCAGATTGCGGAAATCGGCCGCCAGCGCCTGGAAATCCATTTTTGCCACGGTGATCTCTGGCGATTTCATTTCTTCCCCTTCCCATCGTCGGGTGCGACCCGGGTCAGGACGAAGTTCATACCGAACTCATTGATCCGCCGACCATTGAGCACGACCGCCTTGGACTCGATCAGCCGCGGCTGCTCAAGCCAGGGCGACGCCTCCAGATTCCGCATCAAGGTCGAAATCCGGGCATTGGACTGGGCATAGCCGGTGATACTGACGTTGACTCCGGTTTGCTTGAGCGACTTCAAATAAACGCCTTCCGGAACCTGCCTCACCAGTTCGCTGAGCAAATGGACCGTCTCGCCGCGATCACGCTGCAAGTTCTCGATCACCTGCTTACGCGCCAGCAGGGCCTGCGTCTGCTCCCTGAGGCGCTTGATCTCGTCGAGATCCTTTTCGAGCACGGCAATTTCCTTTTTCAGGAAATCGTTACGCCCAACCTGATTGTCGATCGCAGCACCAATAAAAGTATACACGGCAAACACCACCAACGCGGCAAGCACGCTGACCAAGCCGACGAGTACGAAGAACTGCTCGCGCCGGGCTTTTTTGGCCGCTTCCCGATGCGGCAGGAGGTTGATGCGAATCATGATGGATCGAACCTCCGCAAGGCCAGGCCGCAGGCCACCATCAGCGATGAGGAATCAGCCAGCAGGCTTCTTTCCCTGACCCGGTCGGACAGCACCATGTCGGCGAAAGGATTGGCGATCAGGGTATTGACCTGAGTGCGCGTCGCCACGACCTCGTCGATTCCAGGAATGACCGCGCAGCCGCCGGCGAGAATGATGTGGTCAACCTGATTGAATTGCGTCGAGGTAAAGAAAAACTGCAAGGCCCGGGAAACCTCCAGGGCCAGGCTCTCCATGAAGGGATTGAGCAGTTCGGCTTCGTAACCCTCCGGCAGATTACCAGCCCGCTTGGCCGCCTCGGCATCCTCGTAGCTCATGCCGTAATGGCGGGTAATATCCTGGGTCAGCTGGGCTCCGCCAAAGGCCTGCTCGCGAGTATACACCTGCTGACCGTTGCGCATAACGGTCAAATCCATCACGTTGGCCCCGGCGTTGATCAGGGCGACCACCTGATTCCTGCCCGAGTCCTGCAACTGGGGCTCGATCAGCTCATAGGCCGAAAGGGAGGCCAGCGACTCGACGTCGACCACCACCGCTTTCAGCCCGGCCGCATCGGCCACGGCCACACGATCCTCGACACGCTCCTTCTTGGAGGCGGCAATCAGCACTTCCAGCTCATCGGGCAAGGACGGCGCCGGCCCAATCACCTGAAAATCCAGATTGACTTCGTCTATGGCGAAGGGAATGTACTGGTTGGCTTCCGCCTCGACCTGTACCTCCAATTCGTCGTCGCGCAGGCCGGCCGGAACGATGATCTTCTTGGTGATCACCGCCGACCCCGGAAGCGCCATGGCGACATTGCGCGTCGACGTGTTCATGCGCTTCCAGGCACGACGCACGCAATCGACAACGCTGTCGAGATTGGCGATATTGCCATCGGATACCGCGTCCTTGGGCAACACCTCAATGGTGTAGCGCTCGACGCGAAAACCGTCTTTTCCGTTGGCCGCCAACTCCACCATCTTGACGGCGGAGGAACTGATATCCAGTCCGAGCAAGGGGCGTGCCTTGGGATTTAACAACGCTGAGATATCGAAACCCACCCAGACCCCCCAAAAAGTCCTTACGGAATACGAAGTTAGCTAAATAACCAATAATTCACTTCAGATGCTAGCAACAACCATAGGACATGTAAAGCTTTTTTACGGGCATCAAAACGGTCAGCGTATAATTCGCGCCACTCTACTTCGCACGGGCTTTTATCACTTTGTCTCCCCTGCCCCTGACCTTGCGCCTGATCCTCTATCCGATCGCCGTTTTGCTCGGCCTGGTGGCGATCGGCGTGGCCATCGCCCTGATCGTTCTCGTCCTCGCCTACCCGAAACTGCCGTCGCTGGAAGTTATAACCGATTACCGGCCGAAAATTCCGCTGCGCGTCTACACCGCCGACGGCTACCTGATCGGTGAATTCGGCGAGGAACGGCGCGCTGTAGTGGCGATCGACGACGTGCCGCCGCTGATGAAACAGGCCATCCTAGCCGCCGAGGATGGCAACTTCTACCAGCATGGCGGCATCGACTATCTCGGCATCGCCCGCGCCGTCAGTGCCAATGTGCTTGGCGGCCGCATGCGCCAGGGGGCCTCGACCATCACCCAGCAGGTCGCCCGCAATTTCTTCCTGACCAACGAAAAGACCCTCACCCGCAAGCTGTACGAAGCCCTGCTGTCGTTCAAGATCGAGCACAATCTGAGCAAGGATCAGATTCTCGAGCTTTACATCAACCAGATTTATCTGGGCCAGCGCGCCTACGGCTTCGCGGCCGCCGCCCAGATCTATTTCGGCAAGTCGCTAAAAGACATCACCATCGCCGAAGCGGCGATGCTGGCCGGCCTGCCGAAGGCGCCGTCGGCCTACAACCCGGTGGTCAACCCGACGCGCGCCCGACAGCGTCAGCAATATGTGCTGCGCCGGATGCTGGAACTCGGCAATATCGATGCCGCCCAGCACGAAGCCGCACTCAAGGAACCGCTGGTCATCAAGCGCGAACTGTCCGAATTCGCGGTCCATGCCGAGTACGCGGCCGAGATGGCGCGCCAACTAGCGGCCGAGCAGTTCCCGGAAGACGTCTACTCGGGCGGCATGAAGGTCTACACCACCCTGCTCAAGAGCGAACAAGAGGCCGCCTACAACGCGCTGCGCAAGGGCGTCATGGACTACGACCGCCGCCACGGCTATCGCGGCGCCGAATCCTTCCTCAACATGGCCGACTTCAAATCCGACCAGGACGAAAGCCTGGATGAAGCGCTACAGGACATCCACGACGCCGACAATCTGGTCCCGGCGCTGGTGCTGTCGGCCAGTACCAGCGAATTGAAGGTCTATCGCAAGGGTGGCGAGACGGTCACGCTGAGCGGTGACGCGCTGAAATTCGCAGCCCGCATGCTCGATGACAAGGCGCCGCCAAACAAGCGCCTGCGTCGCGGCGCCATCATTCGCCTGCTGAAGGACGACAAAGGCCAGTGGCAAATCAGCCAGTTGCCCGAGGTGGAATCGGCCTTCGTCTCACTGTCGCCGCAAGACGGCGCGATCCGCGCCCTGGTCGGCGGCTTCGACTTCAACCGCAACAAGTTCAACCATGTGACACAGGCCTGGCGACAGCCCGGTTCCAGCTTCAAGCCCTTCATCTATTCCGCCGCGCTGGAAAAGGGCTACGGCCCAGGCAGCATCGTCGATGACAGCCCACTGGTCGTTCCCGCCAGTCAGACCGGCTCGCAAGCCTGGATGCCACGCAATTACGACGGCAAATACGATGGGCCAATGAAGTTGCGGACGGCGCTGGCCAAGTCGAAGAACCTCGTCTCGGTCCGCCTGCTGCAATCGATCAATCCTCACTACGCTCAGGACTACATCAGCCGCTTCGGCTTCGACGCCGAGCGCCACCCTCCCTACCTGACCATGGCCCTGGGTGCCGGCTTGGTCACGCCGTGGCAAATGGTGACGGCCTACTCAGTATTCGCCAACGGCGGCTACAAGCTCAATCCCTACATCGTGCGCGAGATCCGCAACGAGAAGGGCCAGGTACTCGCCCAGGCCGCCAGTATCCGTGCCGCCGGCGACGAGACGCTGCGTGTCATCGACCCACGCAACGCCTTCATGATGGACATGATGTTGCGCGACGTCACCATCTACGGTACCGCCGCCCGTGCCTCGGCGACTTTGAAGCGGCAGGATCTGGCCGGCAAGACTGGCACCACCAACGAATACGTCGATGCCTGGTTCTGCGGCTACCAGATGACGGTGACCGGCTGCGCCTGGGTTGGTTTCGACCAGCCGCGCAAGCTCGGCAACAACGAAACCGGCGGCTCGACGGCGCTACCGATCTGGATCGGCTACATGCAGCGGGCACTGAAGGATATTCCGGTCCAGTTGCCGACCCAACCGGACGGTCTGGTCGCCTTCGGCGAGGGGCGCGAGCGCAATTACGTCTACGCCGAGAACATGGGCAACATTCCGGCTGAGGAAGAAGCGCCGGATGCCCCACCAGCGACCGACATCAACCTGCCACCGAGCGACTGATCAGATCAAACTGACCGGCTCGCCAGCCTGCTGGCTGGCGAGTTCCGCCAGCTTGTCGAGCAGTTCGCCCCCGTCGCGGGTATCGCGCCAAGCGCTGCCGTCCCAGCGAAAATGAAAACCGCCGGCGCGGGCGGCAACCCAGATTTCGCGCATCACGCCGTGGCGATTGACGATGATCTTGCTACCGTCGGCGAACTCGATTTCCAGCACACCGCCCGCCGCCAACTCGAAATCGACAGCGGCCCCCGAAGCCTCGAGCGCGGCCTCGATCCGGGCCATCACTGCGTCGGCCTGGCTGCCGAATTCCTTGTCATCCATCGTGATACCATTTCATTTTTGCCGCCAACGCCTTGCACATGTCCCGAATCGCCGCCTTGCTGATTGTTCTGAGCCTTGCCGCCTGCGGCACCAAGGGGCCGCTCGAACTGCCGCCCGGCCCGGCGCCGAAGCCCATATTAGGTAGTGGCCAGCCGGCCACGGTGGTGGATGTTAGCACGCCCCCCAATCAGCCAAAATCATGACTCCCTTCGCTCTCAAAAACGGCGTCCTGCACGCCGAAGCCGTCGCCCTGCCGACCATTGCCGAGCAGTTCGACACGCCTGCCTATGTCTACTCACGCGCCGCGCTGGAAGCCGCGCTACGCGAATTCCACGACGTCCTTGCCGCCCATCCCGCCGGCGCTGGCGCGCTGGTCTGCTATGCCGTCAAGGCCAATGCCAACCTCGCCGTCCTCAATCTGTTCGCCCGCCTCGGCGCCGGCTTCGACATCGTCTCCGGCGGCGAACTGCAACGGGTGCTAGCGGCTGGCGCCGACCCGCGCAAGGTGGTCTTCTCCGGCGTCGGCAAGAGCGTCGCCGAGATGCAGCAGGCGCTGGAAGCCGGCATTTTCTGCTTCAACATCGAATCGGTCCCGGAACTGGAGCGCCTCAACGAAGTCGCTGGCCAGCTCGGCAAGCAGGCCCCGATCAGCCTGCGCGTCAATCCCAATGTCGATCCGAAGACCCATCCTTACATCTCCACTGGTCTCAAGGAAGCCAAGTTTGGCGTCGCTTATGACGATGCCCTGGCCCTCTATCAGCGCGCGGCAGCACTGCCGCACATCGCGGTGACCGGCATCGACTGCCACATCGGCTCGCAATTGCTCGATCCCTCGCCCTTTGCCGAGGCCCTCGACCGTATCTTGGCCCTGATCGACCAATTGGCGGCCGAAGGCATCGCCATCCATCACATCGACCTGGGCGGCGGCCTTGGCATCAAATACCGTGAGGACCAGGTGCAGCCAACCGCCGCCGCCTACCTCAATCCGCTGCTCGACAAGCTCACTGGTCGCGGCTTGCGGGTCGTACTCGAACCGGGCCGCCGCCTGGTCGGCAACGCCGGCCTGCTGCTGACCCGCGTCGAATACCTCAAGCACGGCGAAGCCAAGGATTTCGCCATCATCGACGCTGCCATGAACGACCTGATACGTCCTGCCCTCTACGATGGATGGCACGACATCCTGCCGGTCACACCGCGCCCCGACGCTACCCGCGATTACGACGTGGTTGGCCCGATCTGCGAAAGCGGCGACTTCCTCGGCCTGGCCCGGCCGCTCGCCATCGAGCCAGGCGACCTGCTGGCGGTGATGTCGGCCGGCGCCTACGGCATGGCCATGGCCTCGAACTACAACACCCGGCCGCGCGCCGTCGAGGTGATGGTCGATGGCGCGGCGGTCCACGTCATCCGCCAGCGCGAGACGGTTGAACAACTGTACGCCGGCGAATCCGTACTGCCACGGTGAGCGGCATTCGCGTCGACAAATGGCTGTGGGCTGCGCGTTTCTTCAAAACGCGCAGCTTGGCCAGCGACGCGGTCGGCGGCGGCAAGGTCAAGCTCAACGATACGTCGACCAAACCGGCGCGTGAAATCAAGATCGGCGACCGGCTCGACATCAGCAACGGCGACAGCCGCTGGCAAGTGACGGTGCTCGCCTTGTCGGAAAAACGCGGGCCAGCCAGCGAGGCGCGCCAACTCTACGAAGAAACGCCGGATAGCATCGCCGCCCGCGAGGCCGCGCAGATGCGGCGCAAGTTCAGTGTCGAACCGGCGGCCGACATTCACGGTCGGCCGACCAAGCGCGACCGGCGGCGCCTGGAGCGCCTGGGCGGCTGATCGTGGAATACCAACCTTACAGCACGTAGCGCGACAGATCCTCGTCGGCCGCCACGTCGCCGAGGCGGGCGTTGACGTAGGCGGTATCGACTTGCAGTTGATCGAGCCCGACCTTGCCGGCCTCGAATGACACTTCTTCGAGCAGCTTTTCCATCACCGTGTGCAGGCGACGGGCGCCGATGTTTTCGGTCTTTTCATTGACCTGGTAGGCGATCTCGGCCAGGCGGCGGATGCCGTCGGCGGCAAAATCGACCGTCACCCCCTCGGTCGCCAGCAGCGCCTGGTACTGCTTGGTCAGACAGGCGTCGGTCTGCACCAGGATGCGTTCAAAGTCGGCCACCGACAGCGAATCGAGTTCGACGCGGATGGGGAAACGCCCCTGCAATTCGGGAATCAGGTCGGAGGGCTTGGACAGGTGAAACGCGCCGGAAGCGATGAACAGGATGTGGTCGGTCTTGATCATCCCGTACTTGGTCGACACCGTGGTCCCCTCGACCAACGGCAGCAGGTCGCGCTGCACGCCCTGACGGGAGACATCGGCGCCCTGCATCTCGGAACGGCTGGCGATCTTGTCCAGCTCATCGAGGAAGACGATGCCGTTCTGCTCGACGGCCTTGACCGCCTCCAGCTTGACCTCCTCGTCGTTGACCAGCTTGGCCGCCTCCTCGTCGGTCAAGAGCTTCAGCGCTTCCTTGATTTTCAGCTTGCGCGACTTCTTCTTGCCGCCGCCGATGTTCTGGAACATGCCCTGAATCTGCTGGGTCAGTTCCTCCATGCCCGGCGGCGCGAAAATCTCGGCCTGCATCATCGGCGCCGCAAGTTCGATGTCGATTTCCTTGTCGTCGAGCTCGCCCTCGCGCAACTTCTTGCGGAATTTCTGGCGGGTAGCGCTGTCCGTCGCCGCCGCCGACTCCTCGGCGTAAAAACCGGGATTGCGCGCTGGCGGCAGCAAGGCGTCGAGCACGCGCTCCTCGGCGGCATCCTCGGCGCGGGCGCGGTTGGCCTGCATGGCGCGGTCGCGGTGCGACTTGATGGCCATCTCGACCAAGTCGCGGATGATGGTTTCGACGTCGCGCCCGACGTAGCCAACCTCGGTGAACTTGGTCGCCTCGATCTTGATGAACGGCGCATTGGCCAAGCGCGCCAGACGGCGGGCGATCTCTGTCTTGCCGACGCCGGTCGGACCGATCATCAGGATGTTCTTCGGCGTGATTTCCTGGCGCAAGGGCTCCATCACCTGCGAGCGCCGCCAGCGGTTGCGCAGCGCAATGGCCACCGCCTTCTTGGCGTTGTGCTGGCCGACGATGTGTTTGTCGAGTTCGGAGACGATCTCCTTCGGCGTCATCGTGGTCATTCGAGCACCTCGAGCGTGAAATTGCGGTTGGTGTAGATACACAGGTCGCCTGCGATTTCCAACGACTTGGTCACGATGTCGAGCGGCCCCAGCTCGGTGTTCTCCAGCAAGGCGCGCGCCGCGCTCTGGGCGTAGGCGCCGCCGGAACCGATAGCGACGATGCCATGCTCGGGTTCGAGTACGTCGCCATTGCCGGTGATAACCAGCGAGGATTCGCGGTCGGCCACCGACAGCATGGCCTCTAGCCGGCGGAGCGCCCGGTCGGTGCGCCAATCCTTCGCCAGTTCGACGGCGGAACGCACCAGATGGCCCTGATGCTTCTCCAGCTTGGCCTCGAAGCGCTCGAACAGCGTGAAGGCATCGGCGGTGCCGCCGGCGAAACCGGCCAGAATATTGCCCTGGTACAGGCGGCGCACCTTTCTGGCGGAACCCTTGATGACGATATTACCCAGCGTCACCTGACCATCGCCGCCCATGGCGACGACACTGCCCCGGCGCACCGACAGAATCGTGGTGCCGTGATATTGCTCCATGTTTTTTCCTGATTAAGACTTGGGAACGATGATGCGCGCCTGCTTGTTCAGGCCGACCACGGCCATCAGCTCGGCGACCAGATGATTCGGGCTACGGATCAGGATCTCGCGCCCTCGCGCCCTGTACGGCGCGATGCGGTTGACCAGTTGGCCAGCGGAGAAGAAATCCATGCTGCGGACGCCGGAAAAATCAACAATGGGCAGTTCGTGGCCATCAAGCACCTCGACCAGTTCATCGAAACGGCGGTTCTTCAGGTCGCCTTCCAGATAATACGCGTCACTAGCCGGCAGCATCTCATCCTCTTCCGGCGCGGCCGCCGGAGGCGGCGTGCCCTCCCAGGACGGCGGCGACAATTCGAATGCCACCGCGTAATCGACGGCGCGCTCCTCGAACAACTCCTGCGTACCGTGCCGCTGCAGCAATTCAAGCAGCAGCGCCCAATCCGACTCGCGCCCGGCGGCGGACAGCAGGCGCTCGTTGAGGCGGGCCAGGAAACCATCGATCTCCTTCAACTCCACCGCTACTCCGTTCCGCCGAGCTTCGCGCAGAATCGCCGCCAGTCGCCCGGCCACCTCGTCATCGCAACTGATCAGCTTGCCGCATTCGACGACAACCGGCAGGCCCTGCGCCACCAGCCCGGCCAGATCTGTCACCGAGGCGGCCCCCTCCTCGGCGGTCAGCACCCCCTGCAGCACTAGGCGGCGCTGGCCGTTGCTTTTCATCATCACCACCGGCTCAGTCCGCCGCCAGGAAGATGGCGAGGTTTCCCAGGTCTCGGCGAATTCGAGGGCCAGTTTGTCGAAGGCGGCGCGGTCGCCGACACATTGCAGCAAATCGAGCAGCAGCAACCAGAAACGCCTGCCCTCATCGCCCGGATAGCTGCGGATCAGCGTTTCCAGCAGCGAGCGGGCGGCCGCTTCCTGGCCATTGGCGAACAGCACGACGACATGTTCGACGTCGCTCTGGACCGGGTCGGCGTCCTGATCGACGTCGATGCCCATGACGCTCGATTCGGTGAAGTCAGCATCGTCGAAATCGTCCTTGGCCAGATTGGGATCGATAACGGCCCGAACCGGCGCCGCCGGCTTGGCGGCCGGAGACACCACCTTGGCGGCCGGCGCGCCGGCCCCGAGCGGATTGCTGTTGGTGAATTCAAGATCCGGCAGAGGCGCCGCCAACGATGCCGCAGCCTCTTCCGCCACGTTCGGCGGCACGGACTCGGGCGCCTGGGCGCGCGGCTTGGCGGCCCGACGCTCCGGCATTTTCTGGGTTGGCTTCTTGAAAAAGGAAAAAACCATAAATACTCCGCGAGCAAGGTGGATGTTTTAGCACGCCGTCCCGCGTCACGCAATCAACAGGCCGACCAACACCAACAACAAGGCCAGGACAGGTCCGAAAGGCTGGTCGAAATGCAACGCCAGGGCGAACGCCGCGCCATAGGCGACGACACCGCCTATCACCGCCCAGCCCAGCGCCTGCCGCCAGCCGCGGCCACGGCGAAAGGCCAGCCACGGCGGCACGAAGAGCAGTGCGAACGTGGCCATTACGCCCAGGCTCATCGTCGCCAGCGCCAACAGCAAGGCCGCCAGCAAATCGAAACCGAGCCGCACTGGCCACGGTGCCAAACCGCGCAGGCGGAACAGGTCGGGATACAGGCGGGCCAGCAACAGGCGGCGGGACAGCCAACGCAGTCCCGCCACGGCCACCACGGAGCCTGTCACAACCCAAGCCAGCCGGCCGCTGTCGGCGAAATACAATTGACCGTCGAACAGCGCCTGGGCCAGGCGCTCGGCCAGCGGCTGGTTAGCCGCCAGCAACACCGCCACCGACCAGCCACCGAGCAGCAACAATGCTTGGCTGGCGCCGCCAGCCAGGCGGTGCGCGGCGAAATGCCGGCCGGCGCCGGCCAGGGCCGCCGCCGACAGGCCGCCGAGGGTTGGCGGCAAGCCGGCAACCAGTGCCATCAGCGCCCCGCCGGCAGCGACATGGGCATAGGCCAAGGCCGCCAGCCATTCGTCGCGCAGGCGCAGATAACAGCCGAGCAGGGGCAGCACCACGGCCAACGCCAAACCGGTCAGGAAAGGGACGAGAAACAGTTCAGACCACATCCGGCGCCTCCAGAACCAATGTGCGATGGCACAGCGCCGCGACGAAGTCGGCGTCGTGACTGACGATCAGGATGCCGACGCCAGCGGCGGCGCGCTGCCGCAGGGCTTGAGCGAGATGGCGCACGCCGGCGGCGTCGAGGTTATTGGTCGGCTCGTCGAGCAACAGCAGGTCGGCCGGCACAGCGATGGCCGCCCACAGCGCCAGGTAGTGACGCTGGCCGCCGGACAGCTGGTCGAGACGCTCACCGAGGCGACCTTCCAGCCACGGCGGCAGACCGGCCGGCACGGCGCCGGTGACGGCCAGCAGATCGTGGCCGGACAAGGGCAGGCCGTCGACCGGCGGCAACTGCTGCGTCTGCAGCGCCAAACGCAGCCCTGGTGCCATCGTCAGCCGCCCGGAAAAGATCCGCGCCCGGCCGACAGCGGCCGCCAGCAGGGTGCTCTTGCCAACGCCGTTGGGGCCGGTCAGGCCAACGATCTCGCCAGCCGCCACTTGCAGATCGAGCGCCGGCGTGGCCGGCTCCGACCAGCCGGCCACCAGCGCCTCGGCCTGCAGCAGCAGGCTCATTGCAAGGCCTGCAATAGGCGCTGCAGCGTGTCGTCGTAGAGAGCGAACAGATCGCCCGCCGCCGGCGTACCGCCGACGGTATACGGCAGCAGCACCATCGGCAGACCGCTACGGCTGGCGATCCACTGGCTTGGCCCGTCGCGGTTGTAGGCCGCAACCAGCACCATCTTCGCTGGCTGCGCCTGCAGGCGGGCCAGTAGCGCAGTGAGATGGCCGCTGGTCGGCTCGATGCCCGGCTTCGGTTCGAGCATGCCGACTTCGCGCATGCCCAGCCAATGGGTCAGGTAGACGAAGGACTGGTGATGCACCAGCACCGGCACACCGCGCAACGGCGCCGCCAGCTTTTCCCAACGACCGATGGCTGCCTGCCAGCGTTCGGCGAAAGCGCGGAAACCAGCCTGGTAATCGGCCGCCTGGGCGGGATCCAGTTCGCCCATACGAGCCGCCAGCGCCTCGCCGACCTTCAGCACGTTATACGGGTCGAGATGTAGGTGTGGATTGCCGGCGGCATGAATGTCGCCCTGAGCACGGTCGAGCACGGCCGGGACGTCGCGCAAGCGGACCACGGCGGCGGCCTCGAAATAGCCCGGCCGGCCGCTCTGGATCGCGGCATTGCCGGAGTCGCGCTGGACCAACGGCAACCAGCCGGCTTCCAAGTCGGCACCGGTGGCGACCAGCAGGTCGGCACGGCGGGCCTGGGCCAGCAGCGATGGCCGAGCCTCGATGCGGTGCGGATCCTGCAAGGCGTGGGTAGCGGTATAGACACTGACATGGGGTCCGCCGATTTCCTTGACCAGCGCCCCCCACTCCGGAACCGTGGCGAATACGCGCAGATCGGCCCGGGCCAGCAACGGCGCCGCGACCAGCAAGCACAACAACAGGATTCTTTTCATCGCTCGCCTCCTAGAAACGATGCGCGCCATGGGCGCCGAGACTCATCACGTATTGCAACGTCCATTGGTTGTCGGTCAGGCCCCGCATCGACTTGTCCTGAGCATACTGCAGGCGCAGGCGGGAGAATTCGCTCCAACTGTAATCGAGCATCACCGTCGCCTTCTTCGGCCGATAGCTGTCGACCTCCAGGTTGGCGGCATTGGCACCGAAATTGCGCGAGCCGCTGTCCAGTTGCTCATAGCGTAGGCCGGCACGCCAACGCGGCAAGAACTGATAGACGCTCTGGGCATACCAGCCGGACTGGCGCGTCCGGTAGTCGCTGACGACACGCTCGCCGGCCGCCAGCGGATCGCAGGCGTTGCCCGCCCCCTGCTCGTCGTAGCAATCGAGGCTACCTTTTTCGCTACGCTGGAAATACTCTGCCTGGAACTTGAAATTACGTTCGCTGGGATTGCCGTTCGGCGCCCATTTCCAAATGAAATCGGCGATCCAGGTCGACGAGCGGCCAGCGAAGGAACCGGCCGCCTCCAAGCCATTGATATCCTCGAAACGCGATTCGCGCTCGCTGGCCCGCGTACGCAGGTAGGAAACGCCAGCCCGCCAACTGTGTTCGATGCCCACGTCGTCGCCGATATGGGCGAAGACGGCGCCCGCGCCGGCACCGTTCTTGTTGCGCTCGCTACCCGGAAAATCGGCCCCACGCCCGAGCTCGGCGCCAAATTCGAGGAACATCGGCGTCGGCGCCAGCCACTTCAATTGCAAGCCATCCTGCTTGTATCTGCCCTCCTCGCCGAACAAGGCCTGGTACATCAGCGGTGCGTCGGCGAAATCCCAGGCATGCGGATGCTGCTCGTTGAGGTAGCCGATGCCGGAGCGGAAGCGGCCGCCCTTCAGGCCGATGCCATGGCCGATGGCCAGCGACTGGAACCAGGCCTCCTCGACCTCGGCGTCGCCGTCCTGTACCGCGATGATGGCCTGGCCGCGCCAGTAGGGATCGATGTTGGCGGCCAGCACCAGCTCGCTGTGCTCGACCGAGAAACCGCGCTTGCTGACCCCCTCGATGCCGTCGCCGTGATTGTGGCCGGCGGTCGAGGCGAAACCGGTGATGCTGCGCTCGGCAACGTCCTTCATGTTCTTGTATTGCCCCTGGAGGATCAGCGACACCTCCGGGTTGAAGCCGCTGGCCGGCGCTGCCGCCGCACGTTGCTCGGCCGGGGGCTCGGCTGCCGGCGCGGAACGGGCCTGTTCGGCGGACTGTACGCGGGCCTCGAGGGCGGCGATACGCTGCTCATAAGCTACCTTTAGCTGCTCGATTTCAGCACGCAGCACCTGTAGCTCCGTCTCACCAGCCACCGCCGGCAAGGAAACGAGGGTGCTGACCGCAGCCAGCACCCTGGAAGAAGAACGAATCATCGAAAATTCTCCGGAAAACGGGGTAAACGCCCCTTATGGAGCGTATTGGGATGAGGTTTTCCCCCTTCGATCACTTGTGATCGAAGGGCCAGTGAGAGGGCAGCAGGGTTCGCCCTCGACCGGTCAATCAGCCCCGGTTTTCCGGCGGCGCGCGAATGGCGTGCGCCGTAGTTGGTCGCCGCGACGGTTCGGCGGCGGACATGAAAGCGAGTGGAACATCGTTCGCGGCAGGCGACAGCGCGCTGCCAGTCGTTGCCATTGCGCCCCCGTGCAAACCACCAAGGGCCAAGCACTGCGGACAATCGGCGGCATCGCTGCCGGCCGTGGCGCTCAGGCTGTCGAGCGGCCGGTGCTCCAGCGCATGCGTCTGCGCCAGATGCTGCGCGAACAGCAACAACAGCGCGAGGCCACAGGCCCGCCAGAAACGGGCCGTGAATTGCCCCAAACGGAAATTTGGGGCTTCGTCGCCAGAAAAACGCCAGAACATGAAAAAACCCCGGTTACCTTGCGGCGACCGGGGTCGATTCTTACGGCAACGGGTCAGGAACCCAGACCCTTGCGGTTGCGGGCGTGGCACTCGGCGGCGTAGATGACCTTGAACAGGGTCTTGCCTTCGCCCTTGAACAAGCGCTTGCTGGACTTGGAAACACAGCGGCGCTCCAGGGAAGAGCGGCGGGTACGGTTGATGGCCATGACGAACTCCTTGATTCCGGCAATTTTTTGAAACCGTTAATAGTAGGCGCTACGCCGCCAAAGGTCAATGCGCGTGTGGCGAACTGCAGCGAGCAAATAACCAGCCCAGGTTTGTAGTGAATGGCCCTATTCGCATGGAATAACCGATGGAATTGAGATTGCTTTTGCGCTTACCAACTCCGCTCTGTCGTTGCCATCACCCTCACCACGATAGACAACATATTTTGAAACGCGGACCTCCGCAGTACCTCTAAATCCGCATCCACCGCCTTGCGACACGCCTGAAATAGAAAGCACATTCATCGCTGACTCGTTGTTTGAGAAGCAGAACCAAACGAGCCTCTTGTCATTCTTGTTACGAGGCGCGCGGTCCGCAGTTTCCGGCGTCGGAAGGAAACACACCTGGTTTCCGAGAATGTCCTGGCTTATTTCATCCGTCCGCAGCACATATTCTCCGGAGAACTCGATGACCTCGGCTGTGATGCCAGTTGACACCCAAAAAAACAGGGTAAGGGTCAGAAAAACGCTTGAATGTTTGTGCATACGGTTAGCGCCTTTTACTTGGCCTTGGCCCGCGGATGCGCCGCGTCGTATACCTTGGCCAGATGCTGGAAATCGAGGTGGGTGTAAACCTGCGTCGAGGCGATGCTGGCATGGCCGAGCATTTCCTGCACCGCCCGCAGATCGCCGGAGGATTGCAGCACATGCGAGGCGAAGGAATGGCGCAGCATGTGCGGATGGACATGCTGTGGCAAGCCCTGGCGCACGGCCCGTTCAGCCAGGCGCAACTGGATGGCGCGATGACCGAGTCGACGCCCCAGGCGGCCAACGAACAGCGCCGGCTCGCCGGCCGCTGCCAGTGTGTCGCGCACCGCCGCCCAGGCGACCAGCGCCGCGCATGCCTGGCGGCCAACCGGAACCAGGCGCGCCTTGGCGCGTTTGCCGACGACGCGGATTTCGCCGTCGTGCCGCGCCGTGTCGAGGGCATCGCAATCGAGCGCCGCCAGTTCGGCCAGACGCAGGCCGGAGGAGTAAAACAGTTCGAACATCGCCGTATCGCGCACGGCGAAAATGTCGTCTTCCGCCTCCTCTGCTTGCAGCAGCCGGCTGGTTTCGTCTACCGCCAGGGCATTGAGCAGATGTCGCGGCGACTTCGGGGCACGCACACCCTCGCAGGGGTTGGCCCACACCACGTCATCGTTCCCCAGCCAAGCGAAGAAACCGCGCCAGGATGACAGCAGCCGCGCCAACGAACGCCCGGACAGGCCGCGGGCATGCAACTGGGCGACGAAACGGCGGATGTGATGGGTCTGCAGGCGGCCGAGCTCGGTATCGCCGGCCAGCTCACATAAACGCTGCAGGTCGCGCCGGTAGTTGGCGACGGTGTGCGGCGACTGCCGACGCTGTTCGGCCAGCACCGCCAGCCAGGCATCGACTGCCGCCGCTGTACTCACAACATGCTCTTGGTGACCCGGGCCAGCGCCGCCGACACCAGCTCGCCAAGGCGTTCGAGATACAGGGTGCCCATTTCGGCGTAGAAACGCTGTCCTTCTTCACTGCCCAACGCGATCAAGCCGATGGTGCCGCCGCCGTTGCGCAACGCGATCAGCGCCTGCGAGCGGATATGCGGCGCCTGTTCGCCAAACCACGAGGCGGTGCCGAAGCCGGCGGTGGAGCCGCAGTAGGGGCGGCCGAGGGTTTCGGCGAAAACTTGCAGTTCCTCGCTGACGGCAGCGAACTCCGGTAGGTCCTCGATACCTTCCGGCTTGTCCCACAGGCGCAAAGCGACGTGCGGCACGGCGAAATCGTCGCGCAGGTGAAAATTGATCAGGTGGATCACCGCCTGGAAGGTTTCGGCGGCGATCAGCCCGACGGCCAAGCGATGCACCTTCTCGCTGATGGCGTCGTTTTCCTCGCCGAAGGTGATCAGTTCGGCCAGCTTGGCCTCGGCCGCGCGGTTTTTCTCGCGCAGGCTCAACATCTGCCGCTCGGCCAGCGAGATGGCCCGCCCGCCATGCGGATGCGGTAGGAAAATCTGGGCCATCAGGTCGGCGTATTGCTCGAAGAAACTGGGATGGTTCTTCAGGTAGTCGGCAACGTCCTCGGGAAACAACGCGCTCATAGTTCGATCACTCCGGAAAATACGGTGACGGCCGGGCCGGTCATCAGGACGGGCCGGCCAGCGCCGCCCCAAACAATGGTCAGGTCGCCGCCGCGAGTGCCGACGCGCACCGGCGAATCGAGCAGACCGCGGCGGATGCCAGTGACCACAGCGGCGCAGGCGCCGGTGCCGCAGGCCAGCGTCTCGCCGGTGCCGCGCTCGTAAACGCGCAGCTTGATGGTGTGGCGGTCGACGACTTGCATGAAGCCGGCGTTGACCCGTTGCGGAAAACGTTCATGCCCTTCGATCAGCGGCCCCTGGGCGGCAACCGGCGCCGCTTCGACGCTGTCGACGACTTGCACGGCATGCGGATTGCCCAGCGAAACGACGCTGACTTCGAGCATCTCGTCGGCCACGTCGAGGTTGTAGATGACTACATCATCGTCGTGCAGGAAGGGAATTTCCGGCGGCTGGAAGCGCGGCACGCCCATCTCCACCGTCACCGAGCCATCCGCCTCCAGGCGCGGCACGATGATGCCGCCGCGCGTCTCGACGCGGATCTCGCGCCGATCGGTTAGGCCGGTCTCATGCACGAAACGGACGAAACAACGGGCGCCATTGCCACACTGCTCGACTTCGCCGCCGTCGGCATTGAAGATGCGGTAGCGGAAGTCGGCGTCCGGCCGGGTCGGCTTTTCGACCAGCAAGACCTGGTCGCAGCCGACGCCGAAATGACGGTCGGCCAAGTAGCGCAACTGCTCCGGCGTCAGGGCCAGTTGCTGGCGAACGCCGTCAAGGACAACGAAATCATTGCCCAGGCCGTGCATCTTGAGAAATTCGAGTCTCACGAAACGCTCCGCTTGATGTTCTAAAATCATAGCAGGAACAGAACGTTGGCTCAAATTCCTAAAGCTTTTTCTCCATAATGTAGTCGTCCATCACAAAGCCGCCGCCGATATCGGCAACAATCGTCTCGCGCACCGCGAAGCCGTATTTGCGATAGGAGGAGATCGCCTTTTCGTTGCGCTTGTTGACCGCCAGGATCACACAGGGATAGCCGAGCTTTTCAGCGCGCGCCGCGACATGGGTGATCAGTTGGCCGCCGACGCCGCGCCGCTGGACATCGGGATGAATGTACAGCTTGTCGAGCTTGAACTCGTCCTGATAAATCTCACTGAAGGCGAAGCCGATCCGCCGCTCTCCGTAAAAACCCTGGTCGAGCCACTTGTCGGCATCCTCGAGATCGTCGTATAGCCGTTCGTGGCCATAGCGCTGTTCAAGCATGAAATCGATCTGCGCCTGGGTGATGATGCCCGGGTAGGTGGCCTGCCAGATTTCCCTGGCCAGGGCGGAAATCGCCGGCACGTCGGGCGGCGTCACGGGACGGATTTGGATGTTCAGGCTGTTCATGATGGCGAGACCTCTGTTCTCCAGATGACCGGTTCATTATTCGCTGGCCAGCCACGGCCCCGCTCCGGCATGCGCGGAACCCTGCTCCCGGCGGCGAGCGCCGGAAATGTCCATTTTAATCGAATGGAAAAGGAATTTGCCCTGCCGTGGCGCGATATGCGCGGCTTGCCTCAGGCCGGTGTTTCCGCAGGTGGCGGCTCGGCGCCGCGCGGCTGTTTGTAGCGGTTGTAGCCCCACAGGTATTGCGTCGGGCACTGGCGGATCAGCGCCTCGATCTCGTTGTTGATCTGCTGCGCGCGCTCGATGGTCGAGCCGCTCAACGGCCGGCTGGGCGACAGGAAATGGATGCGATAACCGCGCCCGCCGGGCAGACGTTCGCCCCAGGTCAGCAGCGCCGCCGCCCCGGTTTCTGTCAGCCGCGCGGCCAGGGTCATGGTGTAGGCGTAGCGGCCGAAAAACTTCAGCCAGACGCCCTCGCCGGTCTTCGGCGCCTGGTCAGGCAGCATGCCGACCATCTGGCCCTTCTTCAACGCCTTGATCAGCGCGCGCACGCCCGACAGGTCGGCCGGCGCCAGGTGCAATTGAGCGCGCTTGCGCCCGGTCAGGATCAATTCCTGTGCCGCCGCCGATTTCGGCGCCCGGTACAGCACCGTGATATCACCCAACGCCGACAGATATTGCGCGGTGATCTCAAAGCAGCCGAGGTGCGGCGTCAGGAAGACGATACCCTGGCCAGCCTGCCGCGCCGCTGCGACCAACTCGCCGCCGACCACCTCGACCACCTGGGCATTGGCCTCGGCCAGCGGGCGCAGCCAGATGCGCGCCAATTCGAGCATCTGCTTGCCGGCTTCGGCAGCGGCGGCACCGCACAGCGCCGGGTCGATACCGGCCTGGGCCATGTTGCCCCGCAGGTTGCGCCGGTAAGTCGGCGAGGCCAGGTAGGTCAACCGGCCGAGCCAGCCGCCAAGCGCATGAACCAGCCACAGAGGCAGGCGGGAAAGAATCCTGAAGACAAAGACCATGTCATTACAAGGGTTGAAGGCCAGCGGTAAAAGGGTAAGATTATGGAATCGCCGAGTTAAACAGACAACTTGCGGGGCGATTCAAAAATTCTGCTAAAGCGTCGCCAGCTCGTGGTCCGAAGCCGGTAACGCCGGAACAATGGACCATTGGAGTATTCCATGAGCGATTATCTCTTCACTTCGGAATCGGTGGGCGAAGGCCATCCAGACAAGGTCGCAGACCAGATTTCCGACGCTATCCTCGATGCCATCCTGGCCCAGGACAAATATTCCCGGGTCGCCGCCGAGACTCTGTGCAACACCGGTCTAGTGGTGCTGGCCGGCGAGATCACCACGGCCGCCAACGTCGATTACATCCAGATCGCCCGCGATACCATCAAGCGCATCGGCTACGACAACACCGACTACGGCATCGACTATCGGGGCTGCGCCGTGCTGGTCGCCTACGACAAACAGTCGCCCGACATTGCTCAGGGCGTCAACAAGGCCTATGACGACGATCTCGGCCAGGGCGCCGGCGACCAGGGCCTGATGTTCGGCTACGCCTGCGACGAAACGCCGTCGCTGATGCCATTGCCGATCTATCTGTCGCATCGCTTGGTCGAGCGCCAGGCGCTGCTGCGCAAAGACGGCCGCCTGCCGTGGGCGCGCCCGGATGCCAAGTCACAAGTCACCGTCCGCTATGTCGACGGCAAGCCGCATTCGATCGATACCGTCGTGCTGTCTACCCAGCACGCACCAGACATCAGCCTGGAAGACCTGCGCGAGGCCACCATCGAGCAGATCATCAAGCCGGTGCTGCCCAAGGAATTGATCAAGGGCGACATCAAGTACCTGGTCAATCCGACCGGCCGCTTCGTCGTCGGCGGCCCGCAGGGCGACTGTGGCCTGACCGGGCGCAAGATCATCGTCGACACCTACGGCGGGGCCGCGCCGCACGGCGGCGGCGCCTTCTCCGGCAAGGATCCGTCCAAGGTCGACCGTTCCGCCGCCTACGCCACCCGCTACGTCGCCAAGAACATCGTCGCCGCCGGCCTGGCCGCCCGCTGCCTGGTGCAGGTTTCCTACGCCATCGGCGTCGCCGAGCCGACCTCGATCATGGTCGAGACCTACGGCACCGGCAAGGTCAGCAACGAAACGCTGACGGCGCTGGTGCGCAAGCATTTCGACCTGCGCCCGAAGGGCATCGTCAATATGCTCGACCTGCTCCGTCCGATCTACCAGAAGACCGCCGCCTACGGCCACTTCGGCCGCGACGAGCCGGAATTCACCTGGGAAGCGACCGACTGCGCCGCTCTGCTGCGCGGCGACGCTGGTCTGTAGTCAAAAAGCCCTAGCCAGCCGGAAGGGGGAGCATGGCGCTCCCCTTTTTCATTAAAATCGGCCGACATGCTGAAAAAAATCCCCGTCGACCAACTCTGCCTCGGCATGCATCTGCAGGCCTTCTGCGGCGCTTGGCTGGATCACCCGTTCTGGCGGACACGCTTCGTCCTCAGCGATCCGGCCGATCTCGCGCTGATCCGCGACAGCATCGTGCGCGAAGTGTGGATCGACGCTGCCAAGGGCCTCGATATCGAGGCCGGACTGGCACAACCGGTCGAGACCGTGGAAAGCGCCGCGGCCATTCCGCCGGAAGCGCCAGTGATTCAATCCAGGGCAGCCTTTTCCGACGAACTGAAGCGGGCCTCGAAAATCGTCACCCTCGGCAAGGAGGCGGTTGCCTCGATGTTCCAGGAAGCCCGCATGGGCAAAGCCATCGAGGCCGATGCGGCGGCTCCGCTGGTCGAGGAAATTTCCAACTCGATCCTGCGCAACCCAGGGGCGCTGATCAGCCTGGCCCGGCTGAGAACAGCCGACGACTACACCTTCATGCACTCGGTGGCCGTCTGCGCCCTGATGATCGCCCTCGCCCGCCAGCTCGGGCTTGACGAGCCAGCGACCCGCGCCGCAGGCATGGCCGGCCTGCTGCACGATCTCGGCAAGGCGATGATTCCGCTGGAAGTGCTCAACAAGCCGGGGAAGCTGACCGATGAGGAATTCACCCTGGTCAAGACGCACCCGGAGGAAGGCCACAAGCTGCTGCTGGCCGGCAGCGGCAGCAGCGACATGAGCCAGGACGTCTGCCTGCACCACCACGAGAAGATTGACGGCAGCGGCTACCCCAAGGGCCTGAACGGCCAGACCATCAGCCTGTACGCCAAGATGGGTGCCGTCTGCGACGTATACGACGCGATCACCTCCAACCGCCCCTACAAGGCCGGCTGGGATCCGGCCGAATCGATCAAGCGCATGGCGGAATGGCAAGGGCATTTCGACCCCGTGGTCTTCCAGGCTTTCGTCAAGAGTCTGGGCATCTACCCCATCGGCTCCCTGGTTCGCCTCGAATCGGGCAAGCTCGGCGTGGTCACCGAGCAGAACGAGCAATCTCTGCTTAAACCCCGGGTCCGGGTCTTTTTCTCGACCCGCTCGCAAGCCTACATCAGGCCGGAGACCATCGATCTGGCGCGTAGCGCAGAAAAAATCGCCGGCCGCGAGGATGCCGCCAAGTGGGGCATCAAGGATATGGATCTTTACTGGGCCGGCGACAAAGCCTGAAGCGAGAGCACAAAGCGGTTTATAATCCGCAACCTACCGAGGGGCGCTGCAAGAGAAAATTCTCTCAGGCTCGGTTCTCAACGGCGCTCACTGTTCAACCCTGCCGGGCGCAGGGGGTTCGGTGAGTTGAACGCCGCCCCCGCCCGGCCACGGTTTACGAGGAGCTTACTGTGGCTGACCGCAAAGACTACGTTATCGCCGATTTGTCCCTGGCCGACTGGGGGCGCAAAGAAATCCGCATTGCCGAAACCGAAATGCCGGGCCTGATGGCGATCCGCCAGGAATTCGCCAAGACCCGCCCGCTCCAGGGTGCGCGCATCACCGGTTCGCTGCACATGACCATCCAGACCGCCGTGCTGATCGAGACGCTGACCGCGCTCGGCGCCGAAGTTCGCTGGGCCTCGTGCAACATCTTCTCGACCCAGGATCACGCCGCCGCCGCCATCGCCGCCGCCGGCATCCCGGTCTTCGCGGTCAAGGGCGAAAGCCTGGTCGATTACTGGGACTACACCCACCGCATCTTCGAGTGGCACGACGGCGGCTACTCGAACATGATCCTCGACGACGGCGGCGACGCCACCCTGCTGCTGCACCTCGGCGCCAAGGCCGAGAAGGATATTTCGGTACTGGCCAAGCCGGGTTCCGAAGAAGAAACCATCCTCTTCGCCGCCATCAAGGCCAAGCTGGCCGTCGATCCGACCTGGTATTCGACCCGCCTGGCGCAGATCAAGGGCGTCACCGAAGAAACCACCACCGGCGTGCATCGCCTGTACCAGATGCACGCGCGCGGCGACCTCAAGTTCCCGGCCATCAACGTCAACGACTCGGTTACCAAGTCCAAGTTCGACAACCTATACGGCTGCCGCGAATCGCTGGTTGACGGCATCAAGCGCGCCACCGACGTCATGGTCGCCGGCAAGATCGCCGTCGTCTGCGGCTACGGCGATGTCGGCAAAGGCTCGGCCCAGGCCCTGCGCGCGCTGTCGGCCCAAGTCTGGGTCACCGAAATCGACCCGATCTGCGCCCTGCAGGCCGCCATGGAAGGCTACCGCGTCGTCACCATGGAATACGCCGCCGCCCAGGCCGACCTCTTCGTCACCACGACCGGCAATTTCCACGTCATCACGCACGACCACATGGCGGCGATGAAGAACAACGCCATCGTCTGCAACATCGGTCACTTCGACAACGAAATCGATGTCGCCTCGCTGGAAAAATACCAGTGGGAAGAAATCAAGCCGCAGGTCGACCACGTCATCTTCCCCGACGGCAAGCGCATCATCCTGCTCGCCAAAGGCCGCCTGGTAAACCTCGGCTGCGCCACCGGCCACCCGTCCTATGTGATGTCCTCGTCGTTCGCCAACCAAACCATCGCCCAGATCGAGCTGTTCACCAAGACCGCCAATTACCCGGTCGGGGTCTACACGCTGCCCAAGCATCTCGACGAAAAAGTCGCCCGCCTGCAACTGAAGACGCTCAACGTGCAACTAACGACGCTGACCGAGGAACAGGCCAAGTACATCGGCGTACCAATCGAAGGCCCGTACAAGGCCGAGCACTACCGCTACTGAGCGACATCCGGAGCCGTCCCCGATGAGCATGAATGCCTTCCATGCCCGCCCAGGGGGGCGGGCGGCCGCGGAAAAACCGGTGAAAACGCCGGTCGACCGGCACGGCCTGCTGCGCATCGACGCCCTGCTCGTCCAGCGCGGGCTGGCCGCGTCGCGCACGCAGGCGCAACGGCTGATTGGCGAGGGCCGCGTCGTCTGCGACGGCAAGCCGGTCGCCAAGCCGTCGCTGGAACTACCGGCCGACGCGGCGCTAACCGTCAACGCGGACGACAGCGACCGCTACGTCTCGCGCGGCGGCCTCAAGCTGGCCGGAGCGCTGGCCACCACCGGCCTCGCCGTGGCCGGCAAAACCTGTCTCGATGTCGGCCAGTCTACCGGCGGCTTCACCGACTGCCTGCTGCAGGCCGGCGTCCGGCACATGGTCGGCGTCGATGTCGGCCACGGCCAGCTGCATGACCGACTGCGCAACGACACCCGCGTCACCGCACTAGAAGGCATCAACTGCCGCACCCTGACCGCGGCCGACCTGGGCCATGCGCAGCCGCCGGAAGGCTTCGCCCTGATCGTCGGCGACCTCTCCTTCATCTCGCTGACCCTGATCCTGCCGCAACTGCCCCCGTTGTTGGCCGCCGACGGCGACTTGCTGCTGCTGGTCAAGCCGCAGTTCGAAGTTGGCCCCGGCCATGTCGGCAAAGGCGGCATCGTCCGCGACCCGGCGCTCTACGCCCAAGTCGAACGCAAGCTGCGCGACTGCGCCGCCATCCTCGGCCTGACCGTCCGCGCCTGGCTGGACAGCCCAATCGCCGGCGGCGACGGCAATCGTGAATTCTTCATCTGGTTAAACAAATGAAACCCGAAATCTCCATCGAATTTTTCCCGCCGCAAACACCGGAAGGCATGGCCAAGCTGCGCACCGTGTGCGCTGACCTGGCCAAGCTGCAACCGAGCTTTTTCTCGGTCACCTTCGGTGCCGGCGGCTCGACCCGCGAGCGCACCTTCGCCGTGGTCAAAGAAATCGCCGCCGAAGGCCACAACGCGGCGCCGCATCTGTCCTGCATCGGCTCGACCCGCGCCAACATCCGTGACATCCTGACCGACTACCGGGCCGCCGGCATCCGCCGCATCGTCGCGCTACGCGGCGATCTCCCTTCGGGCATGGCCGAGGCCGGCGAATTCCGCTACGCCAACGAGTTGATCGAATTCATCCGCAGCGAGACCGGCGACTGGTTCAGCCTCGAAGTCGCCGCCTACCCGGAATGGCACCCACAGGCGCGCAGCCCGCAGGACGACCTCGACGCCTTCGCGCGCAAGGTCAAGGCCGGCGCCAATTCGGCAATCACTCAGTATTTCTTCAACGCCGACGCCTATTTCAACTTCGTCGATCAAGCCCGCGCGCGCGGCGTCAACGTTCCCATCGTGCCCGGCATCATGCCCATCGCCGGTTTCACCAAGCTGGCCCGCTTCTCCGACGCCTGCGGCGCCGAGATTCCGCGCTGGATGCGCAAAAAATTCGAAAGCTTCGGCGACGATACCGAATCCATCCGCGCCTTCGGCCTCGACGTCGTCACCGAGTTGTGCCAGCGCCTGCTCGCCGGCGGCGCTCCCGGCCTGCATTTCTATTCGATGAACCAGTCGGCGCTGACCAGCGAAATCTGCCGGCGCTTGGCGCTGAACTAGCGGCATCGCCCTGCCCAGTATAAATCGTCGAATCGGCGCGTTGACGCTCTGTTAAGCCATGGCTATAATGCGCGGCTCCGTCGGGTCGGTAGCTCAGTCGGTAGAGCAGCGGACTTTTAATCCGTTGGTCGCGAGTTCGAATCTCGCCCGACCCACCAGAGACTTGGGGCGTTAGCTCAGTTGGTAGAGCAGCGGACTCTTAATCCGTAGGTCCACAGTTCGAATCTGTGACGCCCCACCAAAATTCAAACGGCCTCCCACGCGGGAGGCCGTTTTCATTTCCGGCAGCAGCACGTGCCAGCACGCGAGATATTGGGTGCCAGCGTAACGCTGGCGTCAGCGGCCCTTGCGGCCGAATTTCTCGGTCAACTGGTGCAGCTTGGCGGCCCGCTGTTCCTCTGCCCGGGCAGCCGCTTCGGCGGCCTTGGCCGTGGCCTGCGCCGCCCGCCGCTGCTCGTTCTGTTTCTTGAAGCGTTCGCGCAGCAGTTCGCCGGCGTGCCGGCGGTTTTCCTCGGTCACTTCGCCGGCCGGCGTGCCATCGAGATTCAGGCGCACCGCCGCCTTTTCCATCTCCTTCAGGTAGCGGGTCGAGATGGTGTGGTTGCGCATGGCCAGGCGCAGGGCCTTCTTTTCCAGATCCGGCATCTGGGCCTGTACCTGCTTGTCGATGCCGATGGCCAGCGGGCTGTGATTGCGGAAGACATCGAAACGCACCTGCAGGTCTTTGAGCAGGGCGCGAGGATCGAGCGGCGTGGTCACAGGAGATTCGGCGGTGGTCATGATCGGTCGAAAGTCTGGTCTGGCAAGGCGCGAAGGGTAGCACGAAGCCCCGGCGCCGGGTCCGTGAAATCGTGACGCGCCACCCTGACAACAGTGTGTTTCGGCAGAAAAGCCGCGACCGCCGCGTGGGCGGCCCGTCGAAAAAACACTCCGTCATTCCCGCGCAAGCGGGAATCCAGCAAACGCTGTTGCAAGAGGACACGCTATGGATTCCCGCCTGCGCGGGAATGACGGTTTCCGGGGAGTTTCTTTGTCGTCTTGAGCACGAAATAGAATCAGACGCCGTGCTCCTTGAACCACTCCAACATCCGTTGCCAGCCGTCGGCCGCTTCTTCCGGGCGATAACTGGGCCGGTAGTCGGCGTGGAAGGCATGCGGTGCGTTGGGATAGATCTTGATGTACGAAGCCTGGGCCGCGGGGCTGCCGGTTTTCAGGAGCGCCAGCATGTTGTCCACAGTTTCCAGGGGAATGCCGGCATCAAGCCCGCCGTACAGGCCGAGTACCGGCGCCTTCAATTGGCCGGCGAGGTCGATCGGGTGCTTGGGCGTGATTTCGTTGACTTCGCCGACCAGCCGCCCGTACCAGGCGACGCCAGCCTTGAGTTGCGGGTTGTGGGCGGCGTACAGCCAGGTAATGCGACCGCCCCAGCAGAAGCCGGTGATCGCCAGGCGGGCGGTGTCGGTACCGTTGGCGGCAGCCCAAGCGACACAGGCATCGAGATCGCTGATGACCTGGGCATCGGGCGTCTTGCTGATGATCTTGGCCATGATTTCGGGAATGCTGTCGATGGTGCGCGGATCGCCCTGGCGGGCGAACAGTTCCGGCGCGATGGCCAGGTAGCCGAGCTTGGCCAGGCGGCGGCAGATGTCGCGGATGTATTCGTGCACGGCGAATATCTCCGAGACGACCAGCACCACTGGTGGCTTGGCCACATCCTGCGGCTGGGCGTGGTAGGCGACCATGTCGCCATCCTTGACCGGAACCTTGACCTCGCCGGCGATAAGGCCAGTGGCGTCGGTATGGATCGCCGTCTGCGCCATCACCGGCTGCACAGCCAGCGCGAAACCGGCGCCCAGGCTGGCGGCCAGGAAATCGCGGCGATCGAAGGTCTGGGCAGGAATGAGGGCATCGAGTTCAGAATCGCTGGGCATCGCGGTCTCCTTCGGATGGTCGCGGCATCGGGACGATGACGCAAAGGCGAAAAGTCTAACGCGGATCGCGGCGGCATAACCGTCCGAGAACGGAACGGTGTGCCGATTGCATGCAAGCCCCCGGCAAAAAAATTTCCGCCGGATACGAACATCGTGCCAGAATAAATGACCAATCGATACATCGACCGATGACAGGGGGCTGGACAAGGTCGGAGGTGGCACTCACCTTCGGTTGGTGGGGCGTACCAGCCAACAACAAAAACTTGGAGGCGGCATCATGAATTTCCTGATTGTTCTGGCATCCCTTAGTTTCCTGATGTTCGTCGCTTATCGCGGCTACAGCGTCATCCTCTTCGCCCCGGTCGCCGCCATGGGTGCCGTGCTGCTGATCGAGCCGACGCTGGTGGCGCCGATGTACAGCGGCCTGTTCATGGCCAAGATGGTCGAGTTCGTGAAGAACTATTTTCCGGTCTTCCTGCTCGGCGCGGTGTTCGGCAAGGTCATCGAACTGTCCGGCTTCTCCAAATCCATCGTCGCCTGGGTAATCGGCCTAATTGGCCGCGACCGGGCCATGCTGGCGATCGTGCTGGTCTGCGCCATCCTCACTTACGGCGGCATCTCGCTGTTCGTCGTGGTCTTCGCCGTCTATCCCTTCGCCGCCGAGATGTTCCGCCAGAGCGACATCCCCAAGCGCCTGATTCCCGGCACCATCGCCCTCGGCGCCTTCACTTTCACGATGGATGCGCTGCCGGGCACGCCGCAGATCCAGAACATCATCCCCACCACCTTCTTCAAGACCAACATCTACGCTGCTCCCTGGCTGGGCATCATCGGCGCCACGTTCATCTTGATCACCGGCCTTTCCTATCTCGAATGGCAGCGGCGCAAGGCGCTCAAGCTCCAGGAAGGCTACGGCACCAACTTGCTCAACGAACCGGAACCCTTCGAGCACGAGAAGCTGGCCCATCCGGCGATCGCCATCCTGCCACTGATCATGGTCGGCGTCATGAACAAGGTCTTCACCGTAGCCATTCCCTACTTCTACGGCGAGTCGATTTCGTTCATCCCGGCGGTGATCGGCGACCCCGCGCCGGTGGTGGTGCAAACCAAGGCCATCGCCGCCGTCTGGGCGGTCGTCGGGGCGCTGCTGACCGGCATCGCGACAGTCTTCGTATTCGCCGGGCGGACGGTTGTCGCCAAGTTCGCCGCCGGCAGCAGGACAGCCATCGCCGGCGCGCTGCTGGCAACGATGAACACCGCGTCGGAATACGGCTTCGGTGCGGTGATCGCTGCCCTGCCCGGCTTCCTGATCATCGCCAACGCATTGAGCGCAATTCCCAACCCGCTGATTAACCAAGCCGTCACTGTCTCAGCGCTGGCCGGTATCACCGGCTCAGCATCGGGCGGCATGGGCATCGCGCTGGCGGCAATGGCCGACACCTTCATCGAGAACGCCCACGCTGCCGGCATTCCGCTCGAGGTACTGCACCGCGTCGCTTCGATGGCCTCCGGCGGTATGGACACGCTGCCGCACAACGGCGCGGTCATCACCCTGCTGGCGGTAACCGGCCTGACCCACCGCCAGTCCTACAAGGACATCTTCGCCATCACCTGTATCAAGACCCTGGCGGTGTTCGTGATCATCGGCGTCTACTACGCGACCGGCATCGTCTAACCACGGCGCAAGCGCAAGCCCCGGCCTTCAGGCCGGGGTCAAGCGAGCCAAGCGTAATTGGGGCGCCGAAGGCGCCCCAAATTTATGGCGAGAAAGCCCCTGGCTCTAGCCAGAGGAGACTCATCACATCAGCACGATGTCGTACTGTTCGGGCGAGTAACTCGGCTCGGACTGTAGCGAGACGGACTTGCCGATGAAGTCGGAGAGCATGGCCAGCGCCTGCGACTCCTCGTCGAGAAACAGGTCGACAACGGCCGGGCCGGCCAGGATGCGGTATTCGCGGGCGTTGAACTGGCGCGCTTCGCGCAGCAGTTCGCGCAGGATTTCGTAGGCGACGGTGCGCGCGGTCTTCACTTCGCCGCGCCCGCCGCAGGTCGGGCAGGGCTCGCAAAGCACATGGGCAAGCGACTCGCGGGTGCGCTTGCGGGTCATCTCGACCAGGCCGAGTTGGGTGAAGCCGTTGACCGTCAAGCGTGTGTGGTCGCTGGCCAGCGCCTTGTTGAATTCCTCCAGCACCGCTTTCTTGTGCTCGGCGTTCTCCATGTCGATGAAGTCGACGATGATGATGCCGCCGAGGTTGCGCAGGCGCAGTTGGCGGGCGATGGTGACGGCCGCCTCGAGATTGGTCTTGAAAATGGTGTCGTCGAAGTTGCGCACGCCGACAAAACCGCCGGTATTGACGTCGATGGTGGTCATCGCCTCGGTCTGGTCGATAATCAGGTAGCCGCCGGATTTCAGATCGACGCGGCGGGCCAGCGCCCGCTGGATTTCCTCCTCGACACCGTGCATATCGAACAGTGGCCGCTGGCCGGTGTAGTGGTCGAGCAGCGGCCGCACCGCCGGCGTGTATTCGGCGGCGAAGGCACCTAATTTCTGAAAATTCTCCCGCGAATCGATGACGATGCGCGTCGTGTCCGGCTTGACGAAATCACGCAGGACGCGCTGGCTGAGCGACAGCTCCTGGTACAGCACACTCGGCGCCGCGGCCGTTGCTGCCTTGTCGCGGATGTCGGCCCAGATTTTCTTCAGATAAGCGATGTCGGTGGCGAATTCCTCGTCGCTGGCGTTCTCGGCCATGGTCCGGACGATGAAGCCACCCTGCTCGCCCTCCCGAACCAGCCGGACGATGCGCTCGCGCAGCACCTCGCGCTCGGCCTCGGCCTCGATACGCTGGGAAATGCCGATATGCTTTTCCTGCGGCAGGTAAACGAGCATCCGACCGGCGATCGAAATCTGCGTCGACAGCCGTGCTCCTTTGGTCCCGATCGGGTCCTTGACCACCTGCACGACGATGCTCTGTCCTTCCGCCAGAACTTTCTCGATCGGCCGGTCGGTAGCCGTCTCGCGCGGCTGCCAGATGTCGGCGACGTGCAGGAAGGCAGTGCGTTCCAGGCCGATCTCGACGAAAGCCGACTGCATGCCGGGCAGGATGCGGCAGATGCGCCCGAGATAGACATTACCGACCAAGCCGCGGCTGGCGGTGCGCTCCATGTGCAGTTCCTGGACAACACCTTGTTGCAACACGGCAACGCGGGTTTCCTGCGGGGTGAAATTGATCAGTATCTCTTCGCTCATACGTTCTACAATTTATGGTTTTTATCCGATTCTACTATGCGTATGGTCCCCGAACTCCTCGCTCCGGCCGGCTCGCTGGGCATGATGCGGACCGCCTTCGCTTTCGGCGCCGACGCGGTCTATGCCGGTCAGCCGCGCTACAGCCTGCGCGTGCGCAACAACGAATTCGGCGACCTGGACATCCTCAGGCAGGGCATAGCCGAAGCCCACGCCGGCGGTAAGCAATTTTTCGTCGTCAGCAACATCTTCCCGCGCAACGCCAAGCTCACCACCTACCTGGCCGACATGGCGCCGGTCATTGCTTTGCAGCCGGACGCACTGATCATGTCCGATCCCGGGCTGATCGACTTGGTGCGCGAAACTTGGCCGGAGCAGGCGATCCACCTGTCGGTGCAAGCCAATACCGTGAACTGGGCGACCGTGCGCTTCTGGCAAAAGCTGGGGCTGACCCGCATCATCCTGTCGCGCGAACTATCGCTCGACGAAGTTGCCGAAATTCGCCAACGCTGCCCCGACATCGAGCTGGAGGTGTTCGTGCACGGCGCGTTATGCATCGCCTATTCCGGCCGTTGCCTGCTCTCCGGCTATTTCAACCACCGCGATCCGAACCAGGGCACCTGCACCAATTCCTGCCGCTGGGGCTACAAAGTGCATGCGCCGGAGGCGCAACCCGTGCAGTTCATCGACCGCGACAGCGAAATTCTGCTCGAAGAACGACAACGCCCCGGTGAACTAATGCCGATCGAGGAAGACGAACACGGCACCTACATCATGAACTCGAAGGACCTGCGCGCCATCGAGCACGTACAGCGCTTGGTCGACATCGGTGTCGATTCCCTGAAAATCGAGGGCCGCACCAAAAGCCCCTATTACGTCGCCCGTACCTGCCAGACCTATCGCCGGGCCGTCGACGACGCCGTCGCCGGCCGCCCCTTCGACCCGACCCTGCTCGGCGACCTGGAAAACCTGGCCAACCGCGGCTACACCGACGGCTTCTACCAGCGCCACCACGACGCCGAGTACCAGAACTACCTGCGCGGCCATTCCGAATCCGAGCGCAGCCAGTACGTAGGCGACGCCATCGCCTACGATCCGACGCGCGGCCTGATGGAAATCACCGTCAAGAACCGCTTCGCGCTCGGCGACCGGCTGGAATGCGTGCACCCCGACGGCAACCACGCATTGACGCCAACGTGCATGGAAAACGCCGACGGCCAGCCGGTCGGCGTCGCCCCCGGCAGCGGGCACCGGGTATGGATCGATTTGCCAGAACGCTACACTGGATGTTTCGTCGCGCGTTGTCTGTAAGCCATTCTCGCAAAACAAAATCATTGTTTTGTGCGCCGCAGCAAACAGTGTAACATCCGCGCCATGAATCAAACTCAGCGCATGCCCTTGATCGATGCATTCAAGGCCATTGCCTCGCAACTGATCGTCCTGCATCACCTGTCCTCCTACGGGCCGCTGGCCGCGACGGCACGTGAACTGCTGCCGGGCACGCTAGGCTGGCTGTATGACTACGCGCGCATGGCGGTACAGGTGTTCCTGGTCATCGGTGGCTTTCTCGCCGCCCGCGGCCTGTCGGCTCATGGCCAAGCGCTGGCCGGCTCGCCGCTGCCGCTGCTGTGGAAGCGCTACCTGCGTCTGGTCATCCCCTTCCTCGCTGCCATTGCCATCGCCGTCGTCTGCTCGGCAGTCGCCGATCGCTGGATGGACGATACCGCCATTCCCGAGCGCGCCACGCTCGGCCAGTGGCTGGCCCACGTCGCACTATTGCAAGGCGTGCTCGGCGTCGCGTCGCTGTCGGCCGGCGTCTGGTACGTCGCCATCGACTTCCAGTTGTTCGCGCTGATGGTTTTGCTGCTGTGGATCGGGCGCCGTAACCTAGTCGCCCCGGCGCTGGTGCTGGCTGCCGCCGTTGCCTCGCTGTTCTGGTTCAACCGCGACACTGGCTGGAACAACTGGGCACTCTATTTCTTCGGCTCCTACGGCCTCGGCGCCGCCGCCTGGTGGGCCTCCGACCGACGGCGCCTGGCGGCCTGGCTGGGAGTCATCACCACCGTCACCATCGCCGCGCTGGTCGTCGATTTTCGCCTGCGCATCGCGCTCGCCCTCGGCATTGCGCTGACCCTCGGCTTCAGCCGCCGTGGCGGCCTGCTCGAACGCTGGCCGGACTTCCAGCCGCTGGCCTTCCTCGGGCGAATTTCCTACTCGGTGTTCCTGGTCCATTTCCCGATACTGCTGCTGACCAACGGCCTGTTCACCCTGAGCGGCCTGGAATCGCCGGCAGCGGCAATAGCCGTTCTGGTCCTGACCTGGGCAGCCAGCATCGCCGCCGGTCTGGCCTTCTACCGCTGGATCGAAAGCCCGGCGGCCAACCGCCGCATCACCGCGGCACTCGGCTGGCTCGCCGGCCACCTGCGGGAAACGTCGCGCCAAGCCTGGCGCCTGCTACGCCACTTCGCCTTCGGCCACGGCTGATTACCCGGCCAGTTCCAGTCCGACGCCATTGACGCCAGCGGCCCGGCCGGCCACACTCGGCGACACTTGTTGCCGCCGTCCGGCCGATGCCCACCACCTGGTTCCTGAAAAATCTGCTCGCCACGCTGTTGTTGCCGCCGGCCAACAGCCTGTTGCTGCTGGCCCTGGCCGGCCTGTTCCGGCGCCGACGCTGGGCCGGCGGACTAGCCGTCGTCGGTACGCTACTGCTGCTGGCGCAAAGCCTGCCGCCGGTCGCTGGTTGGCTGGCCGGGACGTTGGAGGAACGAGCCGGTCCGGTATTCGACGAGCCGCAGGGCGCCGAGGCCATCGTCATCCTCGGTAGCGGCCTGATCGACGCCGCCGAGTACGGCGGCGAAACGCTGAACCAGCGTAGCTTGGTGCGCGCCCGCTATGGCGCCGTGCTGGCCAGACGCCACCCCCTGCCGGTGCTGGTCAGCGGCGGCCGACCGGTCAATGCCCAGCACGCCGAAGCCGAGGTGATCGGCGACGTACTAGAGAACGAACTCGGGGTGGCAGTGCGCTGGCGCGAGAATCGTTCGCTGGATACCGCCGATAATGCGGCAATGTCGGCGGAACTGCTGCGGGCTGCCGGCATCCGGCGCATCGTGCTGGTCACCCAGGCCTTCCACATGCCGCGGGCACGCCGCCTGTTTACGGCGACCGGACTGGAAGTGGTGCCGGCGCCGACCGAAGTGGGCAACCATGTCTGGCCGGAGCACTTCCTCGAATGGCTGCCGCAGGCCAGCGCCCTGCAAACCTCCTATTATGCCCTGCACGAATGGCTGGGCATCGCCTGGCTGGATCTGCAAGCGCTGCTGCGCCGCATCAACCCCAACGCTTGAGAAAATCGAGCAACGCCGCCTTGCGCCCCGGCTCCAGGCGACGGTAGATGGCCCGTAAATCGCGCTCGTCATCTGGAGGATCGGGTTGGACGCGATGCTCCTGCGGCACTTGCTGGACCAGGGAAGAGTACGCCCGCGAACCCCGGCCAGTGGCCAGCCACTCGAACCAGACATCGAGCTCCACCGCCAAGGCGCGCAGGTTGTCGACGCTGGGCTCGGATCTGCCATTCTCCCAGTTGGAAACGCTGGGCTGAGAAACCCCCAGGCGCCGCGCCAATTCTCCTTGGCTGATGCCCGTGCTTTCGCGCGATGCCTTGATTCGATGGCCAATTTTCATTGCGCAAAAATATAGGCAAAACCTATAAACCGGTAATATATTACGGCTATTGACACATCGATAACAGAAACCTATCATTCAGAAAAACAAATGCATATATTGGTGTCATCGATGAACCCACTTCGAGCTGCCAGAAAAAGGGGTAAATTGACTCAGCATGAACTCGCCAGCCTAGTCGGTGTCACCCAAGCCCATATCTCGGCGGTAGAGAACCGCGTCGATCGGGCATCGGCCGAACTGGCGGAGAAGCTGGTCAAGGCCATCGGACGACACGCGATCAGCGAGGAAGAAATTCTTTATCCCGAACGCTTCGAAGCGCCGAAAGACATGTTTTAGGGTTCGCTTCGCCGATACCCTTTTCTCCATTTGGCCCTGTTGTCTGGATGATTTCAAATTGCGTCAGAAGTTCCTAAACGTATGAAAAATAGCTAAAGCAACCACAGTATTCTGATCTCGCATGCTCAATAACCCACGTTCAAGCATGACCATCGCTCCGGGAATCCATGAGATGGAGGAGCGCGATCTGTCATGGGCCGAGCTGGTCATGGGCGTGTTCATCCATGTCCACGATGGGATCATCATCACGGACCGGCAAGGCCGGATCGTCGAGGTCAATAACGCCTTCTGCACGATCACCGGCTATTCACGCGACGAAGTCCTCGGCAGAAGTCCGCGCTTCCTGCAATCCGGCACCCATGATGCCGATTTTTACGCCGCCATGTGGCGGACGCTGCTGGCGAACGGCGTGTGGCGTGGCGAAATCACCAACCGGCACAAAAACGGCCGCAGTGTCGTCGAACTGCTGACAATCAGCGCGGTGCATGGCAGCAATGGCCGCACCATTTCCTACATAGGAACCTTTACTGACATCACGCCGCTCAAGGCGCAGCAGCGTGAACTCGAACGGCTGGCCTACTTTGACGCACTAACCGGCCTGCCCAATCGACGGATGCTGATGGATCGACTGCGGCAGATGTTGGCTTGGGCGGAGCGTTCCGCCCGCTCGGTCGCTGTCTGCTATCTGGATATCGACGGCTTCAAGGCAATCAACGACGGCCAAGGCCACCATGCCGGCGACCGAATTCTGATCGAAGTCGCCCACCGCCTGGAGAAGGCGCTGCGCAAAGGCGACACCGTCGCCCGCCTGGGCGGCGACGAATTCGTCCTGCTCCTCGCCGAAGTCAATGCCGTGGACGATGTGTGCGGAATGCTCGAACGCATCCTGGCCGGCGTCAAGCAGCCGATCGGCGGTGCGCCGGCCGCTGCCCTTTCGGCCAGCATCGGCATGACAGTCTTCCCCGCCGACCCCGCGGACGCCGAAACCTTGTTGCATCATGCCGACCAGGCTATGTATCGCGCCAAGAACGCCGGGCCGGGTCGCTATTGCCTGTACGATGTCGGCATCACGACGGCGCCGGCATCTGCCAACCGCCCCCCAGCGCCTTGACCAGCCCCACGCTCGCGGCCAAGCGGCGGTGGCGAATGGCGAGCAAGGTTGTTTTCAGCGGTAAGCAGCGTGGTTTTCCCACACAAAACCCTCCTTCTACTTCCTCCTACTGAGCCAATCGGCTGAAAACCTCACTCGCATGCCCTCTCAAAGTCGTCCATCGTGATTTCTCCTTTCTGTATGCTTGGCGGCTCATAAGGGGAATGTCACGCATGGACGACTCCCGCAAAAGTCAAACTTCTACTGCCACCCCGGCAGAGCCGGGGGATTCCCCGAATGGTTTGAAAACGAAGCGCACTTGCGTCTCCTTCCTTTCCGGGAAACCAATGTCACCTGATTTCCCGATTGCTACGGACCGTCTTCCAGTCGTAGCCTATCCGCCACATATACCGACACAGCAATCCTGACATCGGGAGGATGATTTTCATGGAAAGCGATTTCGCGATCATTACCGTGCATCTCGTCGGCGCGCTGGTGGCCGGCGGCATCATCGGCATGGAGCGCAGCATTCATGCGCGGCCGGCGGGTTTTCGCACGCATACGCTGGTCTGCTTGGCATCCAGCCTGCTGATGCTGGTCACGCTGTATCAGTCGAAATGGTTGCCGGGCATTCCGATGGATTCGGTGCGTACCGATCCGACGCGCATGGCGCAGGGCATCATGACCGGCATCGGCTTTCTCGGCGCCGGCGTGATCTTCAAGGAAGGCCTCAGCGTGCGCGGGCTGACGACGGCGGCATCGATCTGGATTACGGCGGCCATCGGCATCTTGATGGGCATCGGCTTCTACCTGCCGGCGATCCTGGCGACAGCGCTGACCCTGGGCGTGCTGTCGGCCTTCCGCTGGATCGAATCCCGTCTGCGCTCGCACACCTACGCCCACCACGCGCTACGCTTCAACCGCGACGAGGTAATGCCCGAGGCCGAAA
Organism: Azonexus sp.; assembly: GCA_031260295.1. Classification (GTDB taxonomy): domain Bacteria; phylum Pseudomonadota; class Gammaproteobacteria; order Burkholderiales; family Rhodocyclaceae; genus Azonexus. Next base: position 6,358 of record JAIRKE010000016.1, on the reverse strand, counting down.
TCCACGATTTCCTGCAACAACACGGTTTCAATGTTGCCAACATGAGCTACCGCATCACCGACGATGGCGCCTTTTTCGAATACCGGATGGTGATCCGCACCACGCACCCGGAAAACACCGCCAAGCTGGTCGAGGCACTGCGCGATATGCCAACGCTACGCGCTTTCCGCGTCTCGCCGACCGGCGACTAGTCGAGCCGGCGTTCAGGCTGCGCCGCGCTCCAGCGCCGCCAAGCGCTCGCGCAGTTCCTTCTCCTCCTGGCGACGCTTGGTCGCGTCGCGAGCAATGGCGACGGAGCCGATGGCCTTGCCGTTGCCATCAGTGACGACGGCGAAACTCATTTCGACGTAGACGGCGCCGCCGTCGGCGGTCAGTGCCCGGGTCACCGTCGCCCGGCCATTCAGCCGCGTGACCCCCGTTTCCATAGCCCGGTCGAAGGCCGACCAATGGGTAGCGCGCAGGCTTTCAGGAATGATCAAATCAAGGCTCTGACCCAGCGCCTGTGCCGACGAATGGCCGAACAGTACGGTGGCGGCGGCATTCCATCGAATAATAACGCCCTGGTTGTCGGCATAAATCAGGGCATCGGCCATCTGTTCGAGGCACAAACGGTCGATGTCGGCTTGGTTGCTGTCGCTCATGATTACCTCCGTGGTTCGGGAAAAATTGTGGCCGCCCCAGAATACATCGTCGGCGGACCAGACGGCAGGGGAGTTAAGATGCCATCTGCCGGGCCTCGGGGCCATCAGAGCAAACATTCGATTCGGTCCGCCCGTCGCCGGTGCGACCATCTTTAGGAGAGACTCATGAGCGCAGTAGTCCTCAGCGAAACCATTGGCAAGGTCGGCCTGATCCGCCTCAACCGCCCGGAAGCGATGAATGCCCTCAACGCCGAGGTAATGGCCGGCATCACCGCCGCCGTCGATGCTTTCGAGGCCGATGCCAACATCGGCTGCATCGTCATCACCGGCAACGACAAGGCCTTCGCCGCCGGCGCCGACATCGGCGCGATGAAGGATTACGACTACATGCACGCCTACAAGAACGATTACATCACCAGCGGCTGGGAGCGCATCAAAACCGCCAGGAAGCCGGTGATCGCAGCGGTGGCCGGCTACGCCCTGGGCGGCGGCTGCGAGGTGGCGATGATGTGCGACATGATTTTCGCCGCCGACACGGCCAAGTTCGGCCAGCCCGAGATCAAGCTCGGCACCATGCCCGGCGCTGGCGGCTCGCAGCGCCTGCCGCGCGCCGTCGGCAAGGCCAAGGCGATGGACATGTGCCTGACCGCACGCATGATGGATGCCGCCGAGGCGGAAAAATCCGGCTTGGTCGCCCGCGTCTATCCAGCCGATCAATTGCTCGACGAAACGCTGAAGGCCGCCGCCACCATCGCCGGCTTCTCGCTGCCGGTGGTCATGATGATCAAGGAATCGGTCAATCGCGCCTACGAATCCTCGCTCAACGAGGGCCTGCTGTTCGAGCGCCGCGTCTTCCATGCCACCTTCGCCCTCGAAGACCAGAAGGAAGGCATGGCAGCCTTCGTCGAGAAACGCAAACCGGTTTTCAAGCACCGCTGAAATCGGCGGCGGGTAGACTCGGCACTCTTACCCGCTACATGCATCTGTTCGTCGACATCTCCAGCCACGGCTTCGGCCACTTGGCGATCTCCGCGCCGGTGCTCAATGCCCTGGCCGAAATGCGGCCAGATGTGCGGCTGACGCTGCGCAGCCGGCTGCCGCCGGCCAAATTGCGCCAGCGCATCCGCCCATCCTTTGCACTGATCGCCGAGGCCAGTGATTTCGGCTACGTGATGGTCGACGCCACGCGCATCGATCCGGTCGCCAGCGCCGCCGCCTATCGCCAGGCCCACGCCGGCTGGAGCGACCGTGTCGCGACCGAGGCGGCGTTGCTGGCCGAATTGCGGCCCGACCTGGTGCTGACCAACGTCAGCTACCTGCCGCTGGCTGGCGCCGCCCGCGCCGGCATTCCCGCCTGCAGTCTGTGCTCGCTGAACTGGGCCGACCTGTTCGCTCACTTCTTCGGCGACGCCGACTGGGCCGCGCCGATCCATGCCGACATGCTGGCCGCCTACCGTTCGGCTGCCGCCTTCCTGCGCGTAACACCGGGCATGGCGATGACAGCGCTGGACAACCTACGGCCGGTCGGCCCGATCGCCGCGCTGGGCAAGCGCCGCGATCTCGGCTTGGGCTACGAGCGGGCGGTACTGATCGCCATGGGCGGCATCGCCCACCGCCTGCCGGTCGACACCTGGCCGCGCCAACCGGGAATTCGCTGGCTGGTGCCGGCCGAATGGGACTGCCGCCATCCCGACGCCATCGCCGCCGAGGACTCCGGTCTACCGTTCACCGACCTGCTGCGCTCGGTGGACGCCGTCATCACCAAGCCCGGCTACGGCACCTTCACCGAGGCGGCGGCCAACGGCACGCCGGTGCTCTACCAGCGGCGTGCCGACTGGCCGGAACAGGATTGTCTGATCGCCTGGCTACACGACCACGGCCGCTGCCGCGAAATCGCTGCCGAAACTCTGCAAAACGGCGAACTGGAAGCGGCACTGGCGGCATTGTGGGCGCTGCCGCCGACACCACCGCCGATCATCGACGGCGCAGCGCAGGCGGCGACGCTGTTGTTGGAACTGGCGGCGCCCCCGACCCGGCTCAGAACTGCCAGCCGAAGCGCTTGAGCAGGTTGCCGGTTTCGCACACCGGCAAGCCCACGACCCCGGTGTAGCTGCCGGCCAGGTGTTCGACAAACAGCCCGGCACGGCCCTGGATGCCGTAGGCGCCGGCCTTGTCCATCGGCTCGCCGCTCATCACGTAGTGGCGGATTTCGTGCTCGTCGAGCCGGCGGAAACGCACCTCGCTGACCGACAGCACGTACTCGGTGCATCCCAGGTAGGTCACGGCGACGCCGGTCAACACGCGGTGGCTCTGCCCCGACAAGCGACGCAGAATGTCGACGGCGTCGGTGGCATCGACCGGCTTGCCGATGATCCGCCCGGCGAATTCGAGCGTCGTGTCGGCAGCCAACACCGGCCGCGGCGGCAGGTGCCGCTCAATGACAATGCGTTGCCCGTGCTCGGCCTTGGCCCGGGCGATGCGCTCGACGTAAGCGACCGGATCCTCGCCGACGCCGGGCGTCTCGTCGGTTTCGCTATCTACCCGCGAACCTTCGCGAAGCAGCACGGTATCGAAAGCAATCCCGATCTGGGTCAGCAATTCGCGCCGCCGCGGGCTACGGGAAGCAAGATAAAGACGCATGGGCGTAGTGTAGTCAACAGCGCGAGCAATGGGAAAGTGCGCTACCGGCGCCTCAGCCCTCGCGGTGATAAGGATGGTTCTTCAGCACGCTGACGGCGCGGTACAACTGCTCGCACAGCAGCAGCCGCGCCAGGCCGTGCGGCAAGGTCAGGCTCGACAAGCGCAGGCGGTCGTCGGCCTGCTGCTTAAATTCCTCGTCGAGGCCGTCAGCACCGCCGATCAGCAGAGCCACGTCGCGGCCGTCCCGCATCCAGGCTTCGAGCCGGCGGGCCAACTGGAGCGTGGTCAGGTCGTCGCCCTTCTCGTCGAGCACGACGATGCGGCAACCGCCCGACAAAGCCTCGCGGATACGCAGCTTCTCGGCGGCCAACAGTTGTTCGCGGCTTTTCGCGCCGCGCGGCTCGGGCTTGATCTCGACGATGCCGAGCGGCAGTTCGCGCGGCATGCGCTTCTTGTACTCGGCGCAGCTTTCGCTGACCCAGGCGGGCTGGCGATGACCGACGGCCAGCACGCACAGCTTCATCCGGCGGCAGCCTGCTCCGCTGCCGAGCGGCGCTGGGCCGGCGTCGCCTGCCACAGCTCTTCGAGGTTGTAGTAGCGGCGCACGCCCGGCTGCATGACGTGAACCACGATGTCGCCGAGATCGACCAGCACCCATTCGCCGGCCTCCTCGCCTTCGGTGGACAGCACCTCGGCGCCAGCTTCGCGCACCTTGTCCTGAACGTTCCGGGCCAGGGCCTTGACCTGGCGGTTGGAGTCGCCGGAGGCAATGACCAGGCGATCGAACAACGACGTGAGCTTGGCGGTATTGATGACTTCGATGTCCTTGCCCTTGATGTCTTCCAGGGCATTGACGACGATTTTTTGCAGCTTCTTTGTATCCATCAGGAATTTCTGTAAAGAGAGTGGGTTTGAATATAGTCGAGCACCTTGTCCGGCAGCAAGTAGCGGGCCGAGCGGCCGGCCGCCTGCAATTGCCGAATCTGCGTGGCCGAAATGGCCAGTTGGGTCATCTCGAACGCGACGATGCTGCCGGCCGACGCCACGCGTAGCGCCGCCGCGTCGTCCCGCTGGCGGGCGGCAAATTCCTCTGCCAGCGCCGGCGGCAACGCAGTCGCGGCGACGGGAAAACCGGGACGGTGCGAGACGGCGATATGGGTCAAGGCGAACAGTTCGCGCCAACGGTACCAGCTTTCCAGGCCGGCCAAGGCATCGGCGCCGAGCAGCAGCACCAGTGGCCGGTCGACGCCCAACTCGGCACGCAGGCGTTCCAGCGTCGGCACCGTGTAGCTCGGCACCGTCGCCTCGACTTCGGCGGCATCGACGGAAAAGCCGGGGTTGCCGGCAACGGCCAGGCGCACCATGGCCAGCCGCTGCCCGGCGCTGACCCTGGGCGGCCCACGGTGCGCCGGCTGGCCGGCGGGAATCCAGCGCACGTCCTCCAGGGCCAGTTGGTCGATGGCTTCCTCGGCCAACCGCAGGTGGCCGAAATGCACGGGGTCGAAGGTCCCGCCGAAGAGGCCGAGCGGCCCAAGGGATCTCTCAGACAATTTCAGAAATACCGAAAATGTCCCGGTAACTGGCATAGAAGCTGGCGAAAACCACCGGCCCCATGACCAGCACCATGAACACGATCAGCAGCGAACTGATAAAACCGGCAACGCCGGGCAGCAGCAGCGCCAACAGGCCGACCAGCACGGCAGGGGCGAGGCCGGCAAGCAGCAGCATGGCCGCGCCGTAGGCCAGGAAAGCCCGCCAGTTCATCCAGCAGGCGACGAAACTGAAGAACAGCGCCTTGCCCAGCGGCAGGCGGTGCCAGGCGGCGAGTACCGGGGCGAACCACCAGGCCATCAGCACCGGCACCAGCATGACCAGCACGAACAGCGCCGGCAGCGCGAAGTCGGCATCCTCGACCACCGCCCGCTCGGCGCGGCCGGACGCCAGCATGTAGCGCAGCAGGTCGCCGCCGTCGATGATCGTCGACAGGCCGAGAATGCCCAGCGTCACCGCCAGGTACAGGGCGCCGAGCGCCAGCAGGGTGCGCGTGTTCTCGCGCAGCCCGCCATACAGCGTCTGGATGCCGACCTCTTGGCCGCGCTCGATATTGCGCGCCGCCTGCATCAACCCGACCGACAGGCCAGGAATGACCAGCGAGGCGGCGATGGCGCCGATCACCGGCAACACGTTAAGGAAAATCACGGTCAGCCAGTAGATCACAACCAGCAGCGACAAGATCGGCGGATTGCGGCGGAAAATGGCGAAGCCGGTGGCCAGCCAGCGCCAGCCCTCGGCGGGTGATACGGTCTGGGCGCGCACGACCTAGGCTCCCTCGAAAATGTCGCGGTAGGAGGCGTATACCGCGCCGGAAAAGATCGGCAGCAACAGCAGCAGGCCGAGAAAAAAGGGCAGCATGGCGAAGAACAGCGCGACGCTCAGGAAGATGCCGAAGATCACCATCGCCACCCAATTCCGGGCGCCGGCCGCGAAACTGGCGCGCATCGCGGCACCCGGCTTCATGTCGTGGAACAGCACCAGGGCCGGGGCAAACCAGGTGGCCATGATGACCGGCACCGACAGCACCATGACCAGCAGTCCGGCCAGCATGATGCCGCCGAAGGTGATGCCGAAGCCGGCCACGCTGCCGGTAATGGCGCCGCCGAGAATACCGCCGCTGACCAGCAGGAAGGCCATGAAAGCGAGGCCGAAGACGCTGGCCGCGTAGATCACGCCGACCATCACCAACGGGCCGGCATTGTGGCGGAAGCCAATGAACAGGTCGGCAATCTGCGCCTCGCCGCCGCTCGCCAGTTGGCGGCAGATCTGGAACATGCCGGCGCCGAACACCGGTACCAGCAGATGGACGGCGATCTGGCCGAAAACGGGAACGACGGAAATGGCCATCAGAATGACCAGCAGCAGTACCGTGCAGCCGATCCAGACGCCGGGATTGGCAAGAAACAGCAGCCAGCCCTGTTGCAGCCAGTCGAAACAGGCGCCGGCATCGACTTCGCGGCTGTCGCCGGTAAACGGCGTCGGTGCGAGAGGAAAAGTAGGAGATTCGCTCATGCGCGGATGCT
>JAIRKE010000053.1 GCA_031260295.1 Azonexus sp. | reverse complement strand
TGAAATATTGCGTGACGCTGTCGCCACCGCCGGTCAGGATGTCCTTGGCGTCCCGCACGGTCATCTTCTTGATGGCATCGGTCAGGATCGGCCGGGCTTCGGCGACGGCATTCTCGGCGGCATGGTTCATGGTGATGACCAGCTCGTCGGCCTGCTTGCCCATGCCGAGCAGGCGCAGCCCCTTCTCGGCTTTTTGCAGGGTGCCGGGCAGCGGAATCTTGACCTTGGCGTTGCCGAGAAATCCGTCTTTCTTGCCCAGTGAGGCAACGGCAAAATCGGCCCCCCTGGCCAGTGCTTCCTTGACCCCGGCACTGGCGTCACCGCTGGAAATAGCATCGAGGCCAGCAGCCTGAGCCAGCGTCGCGGTGCCGGCAAGGAATAAGGCGAACAGCGGGGCAAACAGGGGGACAAGCAATCGCCGCATGGTGATCCTGCTGGTCAGACGATGTCGAGGTGGCCAATACCGGTGTTCAGGTCGCGATCCTTCGATTCCTTGCCGCGCAACTTGATTTGCAGGCGCAGGTCGTTGAGCGAATCGGCATTGCGCAATGCGTCCTCGTAGCTGATCTTGCCGGCATCGTGGAGGTCGAACAACGCCTGGTCGAAGGTTTGCATGCCGAGTTCGCGCGACTTCTTCATGATTTCCTTGATCTCCTGCACCTCGCCCTTGAAGATCAGGTCGGAGATCAGCGGCGAGTTGAGCAAGATCTCAACGGCGGCTATCCGCCCCTTGCCGTCCTTCTTCGGCAGAAGGCGCTGCGAAACCATGGCCCGCAGGTTCAGCGACAGGTCCATCAGCAGTTGCTGGCGGCGCTCGTCCGGGAAGAAGTTGATGATCCGGTCGATCGCCTGGTTGGCGCTATTGGCGTGCAGCGTGGCCAGCGCCAGGTGGCCGGTCTCGGCGAAAGCGATGGCATAGTCCATGGTGTCGCGGTCGCGGATTTCGCCCATCAGGATCACGTCCGGCGCCTGGCGCAGCGAGTTCTTCAGCGCCGGCCCCCAGTCGTCGGTATCGACCCCGACCTCGCGCTGTGTGATGATGCAGTTCTTGTGCTCGTGGACGTACTCGATCGGGTCCTCGATAGTGACGATGTGACCGTAGGAATTCTCGTTGCGATAATCGACCAGGGCCGCCAGCGAGGTGGTCTTACCGGTACCGGTGCCGCCGACGAAGATGATCAGGCCACGCTTGGTCATTGCCAGATCCTTGATCACCGGCGGCAATTGCAGGTCGTCAAGGGTTGGGATGCTCATGTTGATGGTGCGGAAGACGACGGCGACGCGCCCCTGCTGGACCAGGGCATTGACCCGAAAACGGCCGATGCCGGACGGCGAAATGGCAAAGTTGCACTCGCGGGTCGCCTCGAACTCGGCGGCTTGGCGGTCGTTCATGATGGCCCGGGCAAGCTCGGCGGTGTGCGAGGAAGTCAGCACCTGGTTGGAGACCGGGGTGATCCGGCCGTCAATCTTGATCGCCGGTGGGAAACCAGCGGTGATGAACAGGTCCGAGCCTTTCTTCTGCGCCATCAGGCGCAGCAGATCGTGCATGAACTTCATTGCCTGATCGCGTTCCATGGTGTTTCCTCTTGGTTGTGCACCGGTCCCCGGATCAGCCCGGGAAGGTGTCCTTGTTGGCCGCTTTGTTGCGGGCTTCGGCGCTGGACACGATATTGCGCCGGACCATCTCGATCAGGTTCTGGTCCAGCGTCTGCATGCCGTAGTTCTGGCCGGTCTGGATCGCCGAATACATCTGCGCCACCTTGTTCTCGCGGATCAGGTTGCGGATGGCCGGGGTGCCAATCATGATCTCGTGCGCGGCGACGCGGCCGCTGCCATCCTTGGTCTTGAGCAGCGTCTGCGAGATGACGGCGCGCAGCGATTCGGACAGCATCGAACGGACCATTTCCTTTTCCGCCGCCGGGAAGACGTCCACCACGCGGTCGATGGTCTTGGCCGCCGACGAGGTATGCAGGGTAGCGAACACCAAGTGCCCGGTCTCGGCCGCCGTCAGTGCCAAGCGGATGGTTTCCAGGTCGCGCATTTCGCCGACCAGGATCACGTCCGGATCCTCGCGTAGCGCCGCGCGTAGCGCATTGGCGAAGGACAGGGTATGCGGCCCGACCTCGCGCTGATTGATCAGGCACTTCTTCGGTTCATGGACGAATTCGACCGGATCCTCGACAGTCAGGATGTGGGCGTAGTTGTTCTCGTTGACGTGATTGACCATCGCCGCCAGCGTCGTCGACTTGCCGGAGCCGGTCGGCCCGGTGACCATCACGATGCCGCGCGGATACTCGGAAATATCCTTGAAGATTTTCGGACAGTTCAAATCTTCGAGGGTCAGCACCTTCGACGGAATGGTCCGGAACACGGCGCCGGCGCCGCGCAGCTGGTTGTAGGCATTGACCCGGAAGCGGGCAAGGTTGGGAATCTCGAAGGAGAAGTCGCACTCCAGCGTTTCCTCGTAGGTCTTGCGCTGGGCATCGCTCATGATGTCGTACACCATGCCGTGCACATCCTTGTGCTCCATCGCCGGCAGGTTGATGCGGCGCACGTCGCCATGCACCCGGATCATCGGCGGCAGACCGGACGAGAGATGGAGGTCGGAAGCCTTGTTCTTGACGCTGAAGGCCAACAGTTCGGTAATGTCCATGCGGATCGTCCTCAGGGCGCGTGTATACTGGGATTTGTCTGAAATGATCGAAGGATTATGAGCGCAATCGCCGGCAACCTGCAAGCCGTTCTCGTCCGTATCGCCGACGCTTGCAGGCACTCCGGGCGGCCGCCGGACAGCGTCCGGTTGCTGGCGGTGAGCAAAACCTGGCCGCTGGATTGCGTGCTCGCCGCCGCTACCGCCGGGCAACGCGCCTTCGGCGAGAATTACGTGCAGGAAGGCACGGCCAAGGCCGTCGCCACCCGCGACCGCGATCTCGAATGGCATTTCATCGGCCCCTTGCAAAGCAACAAAACCCGGACCGTCGCCGAGCATTTCGCCTGGGTCCACTCCATCGACCGGCTGAAGATCGCCGAGCGCCTGGCGGCCCAGCGCCCGGCCGAACTGCCGCCGCTACAGGTCTGCGTTCAGGTCAATGTCTCCGGCGAGGCCAGCAAGAGCGGCTGCCGCCCTGACGAGGCCACGGCCCTGTGCCGGGCCGTGGCCGCTTTACCCCATCTGCGCCTGCGCGGCCTGATGGCCATTCCCGAGCCAAGCGACGATGTCGCCGCGCAACGTGCCCCGTTCCGTCACCTGCGCGAACTGGCGGAGGAAATGCGGGCCGCCGGCCTGGCAATCGACACCCTGTCCATGGGCATGTCCCATGATCTCGAAGCCGCCGTGGCCGAGGGCGCGACTATCGTCCGCATCGGCACAGCCATTTTTGGCGAAAGACAAGCACAAACACCATGAAAATCACTTTCCTCGGCGGTGGCAACATGGCCAACGCCCTGATCGGCGGCATGCTCAAGCACGGTTTCGCCGCCACCGACATCACCGTCGTCGATCCCGGCAGCGAAGCCCGCGAACGCCTGCAACAGACCTGCGGCGTGCGCTGCGTCGGCGCTGTGAGCGAGCTGGCCGACGCCGGCGATCTCCTGGTGCTGGCGGTCAAGCCGCAGCAGATGCGCGAGGCTTGCGCGCCGCTCGTCGGCAAGCTCGGATCGGCGCTGGTTGTCAGCATCGCCGCCGGCCTCGACCTGGCCACGCTGTCGCGCTTTCTCGGCGGCCACCGGCGCATCGTCCGCTGCATGCCCAACACGCCGGCCCTGATCGGCGCCGGCATCACCGGCCTCTACGCCCTGCCGGAAGTCGGCGCGGCCGGCCGCGCCGCCGCCGACCGGATGCTGGCCGCCGTCGGCAGCACCGTCTGGATCGATGACGAGGCGCGGATGGACGGCGTCACCGCCCTGTCCGGCAGCGGCCCAGCCTATGTTTTCCTGTTCATCGAGGCCTTGCAGCAGGCTGCGGCGGAACTCGGCTTGACGCCCGAGCAGGGCCGCCAACTGGCCATCGAGACGGTCCAGGGCGCCGCCGCCCTGGCTGCCCGGTCGAGCGAGCCGGCAGCCGCGCTGCGTGAACGGGTCACCTCCAAGGGCGGCACCACCGAGGCCGCGCTGCGCGTCATGATGGAGGCCGGCGTCAAGGCTGGCATCGTCGCCGGCGTCAAGGCCGCCGAGGCGCGCGGCCGCGAACTCGGCAAGCTGCTCGGAGGCGACTGATGGAAGCCGTTTTCTTTCTGCTCAATGCCGTTGTCAGCTTCTTCACGACGCTATTTCTGCTGCGTTTCCTGATGCAGTTGGCGCGTGTTTCCTTTGCCGGGCAAATCGGCGATTTCGTGGTGAAACTGACCAATTGGGCGGTCAAGCCGCTGCGCCGGTTCATTCCCGGTTTCGCCGGCATCGATTGGGCCAGTTTACTGGCGGCGCTCGCCTTGCAAGCGCTGCTGGCCGGCCTGATCGTCGGCATTTCCGGCGCGCCGCTGGGCGATGTGCCCGGCGCCGGCTCGATGATCCTGCTGCTCACCGTGCGCGGACTGCTGCGCCTGACCGTCTACATCCTGATCATTGCGGTGATCCTGCTAGCGGTGCTGTCGTGGGTTAGTCCCTATTCGCCGGTGGCGTCCCTGGCCCACCAGTTGACCCGGCCGCTGCTCGACCCCATACGCCGCATCGTGCCGACCATTTCCGGCATCGACCTGTCGCCGCTGGTGGCCATCCTGCTGCTGCAAGTCGTGTTGATCTACCTGTGATTCCCTTTCCAAATCAACCGATTACTTTGTCGGCTTCGCTTGCCGTGCAACCGCACTGTCTACGCTTCGCCTTCGCGTACTCGGCTGATCTAAAAATGGAATGAGCGACTGGTACCGGGTCGGCGGCAACGGCGACATCACGCTGACCCTGCACATCCAGCCCGGCGCGCGCAAGACGGAATGCGCCGGTTTGCAGGGCGATGCCCTGAAGATTCGCCTGGTCGCGCCGCCGGTCGACGGCAAGGCCAATGCCGCGCTGCTCGCCTTCATCGCCGAACGGCTCGGTTGCGGCCGCGCCGCCGTCATTCTCAAAAGCGGCCAGACCTCGCGGCGCAAGGTGCTGTCGGTCAGCGGCTGCACGCCGGAAGCGGTGGCCCGCCTAGCCGCGTCAACGTAAAAGGGCGGGAAACTCCCGCCCTCGAAAAATACCGCGCTGGCCAGTTATTTTTTCTTCTTCGGCGCGGCGGCCGAGGCGTCACTGACCGACAGTTCGCCACGCAGCTTGTCGACGCTCTTGGCGCCGAAACCCTTGACTTCCTTCAAGTCGTCGAGCGTCTTGTACGGCCCATTCTTCTCGCGGTATTCGACGATCGCCTTGGCCTTGCTTGGCCCGATCCCCTTGACGGTGTTCAGTTCGTCGACCGAGGCCGTGTTGATGTTGACCGCCGCCAAGGCCAGGCCGATGCCGGCCAGGAACAGCGCGATGCTCGACAGGATGCGTTTCATCGGAAATCCTCCGTAAAAGGTATTGCCAGATTGAAAGAAAAACCGCCCGCCGGACTTTTCAAGCGGACGGTATATTCTATATTAATATGACAATAAGCCAAGCCGGAGAAATATCGAAACCTAGCCAGCGAATACCACGCGGCCGCCAACCAACGTCGCCCTGACCTTGCCGGTCAGCACATGACCAAGCCAGGGCGAGTTCTTGCCCCGACTGCGCAGGCTGTCGGCGCTCAGTTGCCACTCGGCGGCCGGATCGAAAATGCAAATGTCTGCCACGGCACTGGGTGCCAGATGCGCCTGAGGTAGACCGAGGATCGCCGCCGGCACTGTAGTGATGCGGGCCAGCGCTCGGATCAGGTCTACGCCTGCTGCCGCCGCCCATTTCAGGGTCAGCGGTAGCAGCACCTCCAGCCCGGTGGCCCCCGGTCTGGCCTCACCGAACGGCAGCAGCTTGTCGTCGGCAGCGAGCGGCGTATGGTCCGAGCAGATCGCCGCCAAGCCATCGGCGACGGCCGCCGACAAAGCCTGCCGGTCGCGCTGGCTGCGCAAGGGCGGCACGAAACGGGCGTGCGGATTGAAGAAGCCGATGTCGTGCTCGCTGAGCAGCAGGTGATGCACGCCAACATCGCAAGTCACCGGCAAGCCCTCGACCTGCGCCTGCGCCACTTGCGCCGCGCCGGCCGCCGACGACAATCGGGTCAGATGCACGCGGCAGCCGGTGTCGCGCACCAATTGGACGATGGTGGCGATGGCAATGGTTTCGGCGGCAACCGGAATACCGGCCAGGCCGAGGCGGCTGGCCACCTCGCCCTCATGCGCGATGCCGTTGCGCGCCAGCCAGTGATCCTGCGGTTGCAGCCAGACCGCGAAACCGAAGGTGGCGGCATATTCCATCGCCCGCAGCAGGGCCTCGGTATCGACCACCGGCAGCATGGCCTGCGAAAAGGCGACGCAACCGGCTTTCTTCAGGCCGGCCAACTCGGCCAGACGCTCGCCCTTGAGGCCGAGCGTCAGGGCACCGAGTGGCAGCACCCGTGCCTTGCCGATCTCGGCGCCGCGATGTACCAGGCGGTCGGCCAGTTCCGGCTCGTCGAGCGGCGGGTCGGCGTCGGGTGGCACGACGACCGAGGTGACGCCGCCGGCGACGGCGGCGGCCAGTTCGGCCTCGATGCTGTTGAGACGGGCACTGAGGTCGATAAGGCCAGGGCAGACGACGCAACCGGTCGCATCGATACGGCTCTCTGCGACAAAGCCGGCTGGCGCCTCGCCCAGTCCGGCAACGCGGCCGTCGGCGATGAACAGCGAGGTGACGCGGTCGGTGCCATGTTGCGGGTCGATGATGCGGCCATTTTTGATTTCGATATTCATCTCAATTCCCCGCGACGATGCTCATGACGGCCATACGCACGGCAATGCCGAAAGTGACCTGGGGCAGAATCACGGCCTGCGCACCATCGGCCACTGCCGAATGGATTTCGACGCCGCGATTCATTGGCCCCGGATGCATCACGATGGCATCGGGCTTGGCCAGGGCCAGTTTCTGCGGCGTCAGGCCGAAGTGGCGGAAATACTCACCGGCCGACGGCAGCAATGCGCCGTTCATACGCTCGTTTTGCAGGCGCAGCATGATGATCACGTCGCAGTTCCGCAAGCCTTCGTTCATGTCGTGGAAAACATGCACGCCAAGCCTGTCGAGATGCTTGGGCAGCAGGGTTTCCGGGCCGATGGCGCGGACTTCCGGCACGCCCAGCGTGGTCAGCGCGTGGATGTCAGAGCGGGCGACGCGCGAATGCAGGATGTCGCCGACGATGGCCACGCGCAGTTGCGTGAAGTCCTGCTTGTAGTGGCGAATCGGGTACATGTCGAGCAGGCCCTGCGTCGGGTGGGCATGGCGCCCGTCGCCGGCATTGACCACATGCACGTCGTCACGGCCGATGCGGCGCAGGTGCTCGGCGATCAGGTAGGGCGCGCCACTGGAGGCGTGGCGCACGACGAACAGGTTGGCGTGCATGGCGCACAAGTTGTCGACGGTGTCGAGCAGGGTCTCGCCCTTGGCCGTCGACGACCTGTTGATGTCGAGATTGATGACCTCGGCCGACAGGCGCTTGGCGGCAATCTCGAAGGTGGTGCGCGTGCGCGTCGAATTCTCGAAAAACAGGTTGAAGACGCTCTTGCCACGCAACAGCGGCACTTTCTTCACATCACGCGCCGAGACCTCCATGAAGGACGCGGCGGTATCGAGAATCTGCGTCAGGATGCGCGGCGGCAGGCCTTCAATGGAAAGCAGATGGCTCAGTTCGCCATCCTGGTTCAACTGCGGGTTATGCATGTTCCAGCCTCCACCTCAGGCGATCCGCGTCATCCCGATCGAGCACTAGGCTCTCGCCGGCAGACAGCGTCACGTCCCAGACACCGTAGGTAGCGGCGACCGGCAGTTCACGACCGCCGCGGTCGGCCAGCACCGCCAGTTCGACCGAGGCCGGGCGGCCGTAGTCGAACAGTTCGTTGATCGCCGCCCGCGTCGTCCGGCCGGTGTAGAGCACATCGTCGACCAGGATGATGTGGCGTCCCTCGGCATCGAACGGAATCACCGTCGGTTTGACCTGGGGATGCAGGCCCTTCTCAGCGAAATCGTCACGATAAAAGGAGACGTCGATCAGGCCGATCTCCTCCGGTAGTCCGAGTAATTGGCACAGACGCTCGGCGATCCAGGCGCCGCCGCTGTAGATGCCGACCAGCGCGGGCTGGCGGTAAAGCTGCGGACGCAGGAGTTCGGCCAGTTGGCGGCACTGGGCCTCGGCGTCAGGCAGCGGATCAGGAGGAAAATTCGGCAGGGATGACATGAGACGGACTTTCAAACCAGGTTTGCAGAATCAGTTGGGCCGCCACGGCGTCGAGCAGCGGCTTGGCGCTGCGACTGTTGCGGCCGGCTTCGCGCAGGCGCGCCTCGGCATCAAGCGAGGTCAGCCGTTCATCGGCGTAGGAAACCGGCAATTCAAAGCGTTTTTGCAGGCGCTCGCCGAATTTCATCGCCAATTTGGTCATTTCATGTGGGGTACCATCAACATGAACCGGCAGGCCGACGACCAGCAGCACCGGCTGCCATTCGGCGATCAGGCGGCCGATCGCGGCCATCCGCTGGTCGTTCGCTTCGGCGTGGATCACCGTTAGCGGATGGGCGCTGCCGAGTTGGCTTTCTCCCGTGGCAACGCCGATGCGTTTGGCGCCGAAATCGAAGGCCAGGACCGTGCCGTTAGGCATGCCCGGCAACGTCGGAAAGCTGGCTGAAGCTGATGCCGAGATTCTGCATCGCCGCCGGCAGGCGCTCCTCGGGCGGCAGGTCGAACAGGATGCCGGATTTGGCTGGCACGGTCAGCCAGGAGTTCTGCGCCAGCTCGTTCTCGAGCTGGCCGGCATCCCAGCCGGAATAGCCGAGGCTGACGATAATCTCGGCCGGCTGGCCGGTCGCGGCGACGGCGGCGAGCACGTCGCGCGAACTGGTCAGGCCGACCTCCTCGTTGATTGTCAGCGTTGACTGCCAGCCACCCAAGGGCCGGTGCAGCACGAAACCGCGATCCAACTGTACCGGGCCGCCGAAATACACCGGCAACCGGGCCAGGTTGTCCCACTCCAGCTTGATGTCGATCTTCTCGAACAGGCCCGCCAGATTCAGGTCGATCGGGCGATTGACGATGATCCCGAGAGCCCCGTTCTCGTTGTGCTCGCAAATGTAGACCAGGGCGTTGGAGAAATAGGGATCCTCCATCGCCGGCATGGCGATGAGAAAGTGGTCGGTGAGATTGACGTTGTCCATGGCCGGGATTTTATTCCATTTTTAAATCAGCCGAGTACGCGAAGGCGAAGCACGGACAGTTCGGTTGTACGGCAAGCGAAGCCGACAAAGTAATCGGTTGATTTGGAAATGGAATTAATGGACAAGCCAAGCCGGCGCGATAAAAAAGCCCCGTATCCGGGGTCGCCGCGGCGAGCGCCATCGTTGAGCCCCTCCGGGCAAAAACCCGGAACTTCCTCGCCACGAGTTTGGGGCGCCTGCGGCGCCAAAATCACGCTTGGCTCGCTTGACCCCGGCCTGAAGGCCGGGCCTGCGCTTGCGCCGTGGTCAATGCGCCTTCTTGCAGTAGCCGGCGACCAGGCCCAGCAATTCGTCCTCGTCGTAGGGCTTGCCGAGATAGTGGTTGGCCCCGATCTCGAAGGCGTAGTTGCGGTGCTTCTCGGCCGTGCGCGAGGTGATCATGATCACCGGCAAGCCGCGCAGGCGCTCGTCGGCGCGCAGGTTGCGGACGAAATCGAAACCGTCCATGCGCGGCATCTCGATGTCGGAAAGGATCACGTCCGGCAGGTCGTCGACCAACTGCTCCAGCGCATCGACGCCGTCCTTGGCCAACATCACCTGATAGCCCTCGCGGGCCAGCAGGCGGCTGGTGATCTTGCGCACCGTCAGCGAATCGTCGACCACCATCACCGTCGGCAACCGCGTCTCCGGCACCACGACCGGCGCAGCGGCCACCTCGGCCGATGGCAGCAACGACACGACGCCCCGGCTAGCCAACGCCACCGGGTTGAGGATCAGCACCACGCGGCCGTCGCCGAGCACCGTGGCGCCGGCAATACCGACCACCCGGGCAAGCTGGGCGCCGATGTTCTTGACCACCACTTCCTGGTTGCCGCGCAATTCGTCGACCTGCACGGCGACCCGTTGCGAGCCGGAGCGCAGCAGCAGCACCCAGTAGCGGCGGTGCACTTCCGGCTGCGCCGTGACGGCGCCAAGCAGATGCGACAACAAATACAGCGGGTAGTGATGCCCCTGCCACTCGGCCTCGCCTTTTTCCTGCAGGATCGCCAGTTGCTTGTCCTTCAATTCCAGCACCTGTTCGATCATCGTCGATGGCACCGCGTACAACTGGGGGCCGGCACGGACCAGCAGGGTCGGCGTCACCGCCAGCGTCAGCGGCAGATAGAGGCGGAAAGTCGTGCCGCGCCCGAGTTCGGTGGCAATTTCGATCCGCCCGCCCAAGGCCGTGACTTCCGTCTTGACCACGTCCATGCCGACGCCACGCCCAGCCAGTTGGCTCAATTCAGCCGCCGTCGAGAAACCGGGACGGAAAATGAAGTCGAGCAGCGCGCCCGGCTCAATGGCCTGCCCCGGTTGCAACAGGCCCATGGCCTCGGCCCGCTCGCGGATACGCGGCGCATCGAGACCACGGCCATCGTCGGACAACGACAGAATGATTTCATTGCCTTCCTGAACCAAGCTCAGCGCGATTTCGCCGGCTTCCTCCTTGCCCGCCGCCAGCCGCTGCTCGCGGCTTTCCAGGCCATGCGTAACGGCATTGCGCAGCATGTGTTCGACAGGCCCGAGCATCTTGTCGAGCACCGAGCGGTCGATTTCCACCTGGCCGCCGACCAGATCGAGACTGGCGCGTTTGCCGACCTCCTTGGCCGTTTGCCGGACGATGCGATAGAAGCGCTCGGCCTGGCTGGCGAAAGGCAACATGCGCACGCCCATCAGCTCCTGCTGCAGGCCGCGGTTAAGGCGAGCCTGGGCAAGAATGGCGGCGTTGGCATCGTCGAGGTTCTTCAGCAAACTCTGCTGCACCGTGGCGACGTCGTTGACCGACTCGGCCATGAAGCGGGTCAGTTCCTGGAAGCGGGTAAAGCGGTCGAGTTCGAGCGGATCGAATTCCGCCTCGCCATCGTGCGCCTGGGCGACACGCGCCTGAATCTGGCCTTCGGCCTGGATTTCGATCTCGCGCAACTGACGGCGCAGGCGGATGACGTTTTCCGTCAGATCCAGCAGCGAGCCCTTCAGGCTACGCATTTCACCCTCGATCCGGGCGCGGGCAATGGACAGCTCACCGGCCTCGTTGACCAGGCGGTCGATCAGGTCGGCCCGGACGCGCAATGTTGCCTGCAGGCCGCCAATCTCGCCTTCGCCATCGGCCTCGACCACGGCTGGCGCCGCTTCAGCGCTGGGCGCTGCTGCCGCATCACTCGCCCGTCGACGCTCACGGCGCTGCCATGGCGACGTACTGGGCGCCGCTGCCTCGGCAAGCGGATTTGCCTCAGCAGCCGGCTCCTCGACCTGCGGTCCGGCCCGCAGATGCTCGACGGCCAAGGCCAGGGTATCGCAACCGCTCTCGATTTCGTCGATCACCGCGGCGCCTTCGGCGCCGGCCCGCATCGCCTCGTCCACCCGAGTTTCCAGCAGGTGGGTCACTTCGCCGAGGTTGAGTGCCCCGGCCATGCGGGCGTTGCCCTTGAAGGTGTGCAGCAGGCGCGCGATCGCATGCGGCGCCGCACCGTCGGCCGGATCGGCCCGCCAGGCGCGTAAATGCATGGTGAGGTCGCGCAATTGGTCGCCGGCTTCTTCGAGGAAGATCGGCAACAGTTGCTCATCCAGTTCGTCGGTCAGCCGCGGCAACTGCGCCACGTCTTGCGGCACCGGCGTCTCGACGGCAGCTTCCGAAGCAACGGCAGCGTCAGACGAGGGAATGCCGTCGCCGGTCGTCGCCGCTGATTCGACCAGCGGCGCATGGAAGATGTCCTCAAGCGCGGCGATCAGCCTCGACTCGTCATCCGGCGCCCGCTGCAGGACCAGCCCGGCGAACATCGATTCCAGTGCAAAGATGGCCTGGCGCACAGTTTCCAGGCCTTCGATACTGTCCGGCTTGGCCGCGTGTTCGCGGCGCAGCAAGGCATGCTCCAGCGCACTGGCTAATTGGTGCAGCGGCATCAGGCCGACCGTCGCGGCAATCCCGGCCAGGGTATGGGCCGCCCGGGTCGTCTCGAAGGCAATCGGCGTCGCCGGGTTGGTCACGAGCGCAACCTGACTGTCGATCAAGGTCTGCAGGTAGCCGCGTGCCTCTTCGACAAAAATATCGTACAGCGTCGGCGATGCCGTCACCGTCGGCGGCAGTTCCCTGGCCTCCGCAACGGGCTCGGGCTCGGGCTCGGGCTCGGGCTCGGGCTCGGGCTCGGGCTCGGGCTCGGGCTCGGGCTCGGGCTCGGGCTCGGGCTCGGGCTCGGGCTCGGGCTCGGG
>JAIRKE010000012.1 GCA_031260295.1 Azonexus sp. | reverse complement strand
GGCGGGAGGTCGCCGAACTGGCCGACGGAATCCGGATCGCGGTATTCAAAGAACGCCAGGGACTCCCGCATGAACAGACTGTCCAGCACCCAGGAACCGGCCAGCTTGGCCTGGCGAATGGCGTAGAGCGCACCTTCCGTGTGATTGAAGCCGTCGCGGCCCGGCCATGCGACCGTGATGCCCAGCAGCAGCAAGGACCATAACAACATGCCGCGGCCCGGCGACGCCAAACGGTGCACCTGCACGCACAACCAACCCCACAGCAACAGGGCAGCGACGCCCGCGAAAGCCGCCGCAATCCAGCCGACGTTCGAGTAGGGCAGAAAGCGCAGCAGTTCCAGCGCATCGCCATAGTCGGACGACAGGTTGATTTGCGCGAAGACGAAAAGATAGTCCCCGAGCCACAGCGCGGCCAAGCAGAGCGCGAAGAGCCAGGAGCGGCCACGGGCCAAGACCGCCAGCAGCAGAAACTCCGCCCAGAACCAGGGCCGGTAGACCTCGAGCCACCAGGCGGCGAAGACGCCCGGCAGCATGGGCAGGATCAAAACCAGCAGCCGCAGGAAAATTGAGGGAAGTGGTTGGCGCAAGAACATGGGTGAGCAGGCGAACCAAGGTAGCGGAGCCATCCGCCGACCAGAATAAAGAAAGCGCCCCGAAGGGCGCTTGTGATTTGCAATCCGGGCGGGTTTAATTAAATAGTGCTATTTTCGCAGCCGCGCGGACGGAACTTCTTATCAACGTCGGTAATGCACACCCAAGTGCCACTGTTAATACGATGCCAAGTCAGGGTCTTGCCTTTGAGAATAATCGCAGCGGCGTTGCCGAATGTTCCTGTAACCGTGATGGCTGCGGAAGGATCCAAAGTTTCTGGGTCTACGATCGGGTAGCCCAAGCCGGCAGGCGGATCCACGCCTTCGCCTTGCGCATCCCCTTCCAAGAGCGAGGATGCCGACGCTTGCAGATCACATTCAGTAAGTCCTATGTCTGCGCCCAGTTCAAAGTTCGAATTAATAGTCTCGCGCCCCTCGGTCAGGCAAACCTCGACACCATTTTTAATATCGCCCACTTCCCCCATGACCCGCGATACCTGCGACTTGGCGACATAGGTCTGGTACTGCGGAATGGCGACGGCCGCCAGAATACCGATGATGGCCACGACGATCATGAGTTCGATCAGAGTGAAACCCTGTTGTACGCGCTTCATTTGAATCTCCTTTTGAAAAGGCGGGAAAGACCGCTGACAACGATAGAGCAGCTTGCGTGCCACCCGGGACGGGATGAGTCAAAAAGGATAGATATTGTATAAAATCAATGCATTACACAACAGCCCGCGACAATCAACACATAATCAAAATGCGCCGGGACGCCTCAATCGACAATTCACGGCACCTCGCCGTCCGCAATGCGTCATCTCAAAACTCGAACACCTGGTTGGTGGTCAGCATTTGCGGCTTGAAGTCGTCGAGGCAGGGGGCAATTTCGGCCATGGTCAGCGCGCTCTGGCCGGGTTTTAGGTGGGCGATGTGGATGGCGCAGCAGCGTTCGAGCTTGCGCAGTTCGGCAGCCAGCAGCGAGGGGCAGAGGTGTCTGGACAACGTCGCCAGCCGCTCGTCGCGGTTGGGGAAGGCGCACTCGATAATCAGGTGGCGCAGGTTGTCGACGGCGTTGACGGCCTGCCAGAAGGCATCGCAGGGACCGGTATCGCCGGAGAAGACCAGGCTGGCCCGGCCCGAATCTAGGCGGTAACCGACGGCCGGCACGTGGTGATCCACCGGCAGCGCGGTGAAGCTGCGTGCCCCCAAGCTTACCGGGACACCCGGCTCGATGGCCTGGTAGCGCAGGAATGGCTGCTCGGCGCTCGGTAGCTGAGAAAGATCCGGCCAGATTTCCCAGTTGAAGATGTGCCGACGCAACAGGGCCAGCACCGGCGCCGTGCCGTAAACGGTCAGCGGCGTTTGCCGCCGGTCGGCGACGGTATCGACCAGCAGCGGCAGCGCCGCGATGTGATCGAGATGGCAGTGGGTCAGAAAAACATGGTCAATCAAGGCCATGTCGGGAATCGTCAGGTCGACGACGCCGGTCCCGGCATCGATCAACACGTCGTGATCGACCAGCAGCGCCGTGGTCCGCCGGCTTTCGCCGCCGATGCCGCCGCTGCATCCGAGTACGCGCAGTTTCATTCCGACCGGTGGCGAAGATTCTGGATCATCACGAATACCCCGCGCCCGAGGCCGTCAGGCCTTGAGGAAAAATTCCATTTTGATGCCGGCGATCTCGATGATGTCGTGGTCGCCAAGGGGGTGTGCCTGAACGTTGAGAGACTGGCCATTGAGCACCGGAAATTCCTTGCCCTCGACGTGGGTGATGAAATAGCCCTGCGGCCGGCGGGCGATCACCGCGACCTGCTGGCCGGGCTTGCCGAGCGTCGTCAGCGTCTTGGTCAACGGCAATTCCTTGCCGACATTGGGGCCGTTGAGCAACTGGATAGCGGCGGCGCCGGGAATGCTCGGCGCCGGCGGCACGCCGGTTTGCGAGGGAGGGAGCGGCACGCCGGGTCGCGAGCGGGTCGGCGCACCTTCGATCGGCAGCAACTCCATTTCGGAGGCCAGCCTGGCCATGGCTTGGCGCGTCCCGCCGGTCTTCTCGAAATCGCTGTGCGGCTCGGGCTCGACGGCCATGAACTTGAGGCGGTATTTACCCAATTCGATGATGTCATTGTTGTGCAGGATGCATTTCTTGATCGGCTGGCCATTGACCAAAGTGCCGTTGGTGCTGTTCAGGTCTTCGAGGAAGGCGTCATTGAGGATGGTGACGATCACCGCATGCTCGCCGGAGATGGCCAGGTTGTCGATCTGGACGTCGTTGTTCGGCTTGCGGCCGATGCTCAGGCGTTTCTTGTCGAGCACGATTTCCTTCAGCACCAGGCCGTCCATGGATAGGATCAGTTTTGCCATCTTGTTCCTCGTCTACTTCATTACCGCCCACAGCCGCCGCGCCCAGCCGCGCGCTACCGCATAGTCGCCCAGCACCCGGATCAGGATCACCGAAATATTATCCCGCCCGCCGTTGTCGTTCGCCAGATGCACCAGTTGCTCGGCAGCCAGCTCCAGGTTGCCACCCAATGTTTGCAGCGTCTGTTTGATGCCCTCCTCGTCGACCATCTCGCTGAGGCCATCCGAACACAGCAGCAGCAGGTCGCCCGCTTGCACATCATGCACATGCACCTCGACATCGACCTCGGGATAGACCCCCAGCGCCCGCGTCACCAGATTGCGGTGTTCCGCAAAACGGGCCTCTTCGGGGCTAATCATGCCACTATCAATCTGCTCCTGCAAAAGCGAGTGATCCCGGGTCAGCAGCTCGAAATCATTGCGGCGCAAGCGATAGAAACGCGAATCGCCAACATGGGCGACGCCGACCCGATTGTCGTAGAACCAGGCCAGCACCAGCGTCGTCCCCATCCCGACGTAGCGCGACTCGCCTTGCGCGGCATGGAAGATGGCCCGGTTGGCGGCCATCACTTCGTCGACCAGATGCTGGCGGACGAAGGCCGGATCGCCGCCGCCGTCGATGTGCTCGTTGCAGGTCGGCACGAAGCGGGCAAAGCCGGTGGCCAACAGGGTGCAGGCCATGCCGCTGGCCACTTCGCCGGCGTTGTAGCCGCCCATGCCGTCGGCCAGGATGGCGATGCCGAGCGCGGCATCGGCGAACACCGCATCCTCGTTGCGCGAGCGGAGCAGGCCGGGATCGGTGTACGCCGCCATTTCCAGCATGTCGGACAGCTTCATGCGGCACCATCTCCGTTCAGGCGCGCCAGGCAACGACCGATGGTCGCCCACGCGATGCCGGAAACCTGGTCGGAACTCCAGAACCCTGCCTTCACCATCTCTCCTGCCGATAAGCGTGCCCGCATTTTCCCGCCAAGCAGGCGGCCCGGTCAAACTTCCGTCAGCGGCGACCCTGCCCCCCATTCGCGGCCGATACCGGCGGCCTCGGCGGCGGCGACCACGCGCACGGCAACCGCCAGATCCTGAATGGCCATGCCTTGCGACTCGAACAGGGTGATGTCGCTGGTTTCCTGACGGCCGCGCTGACGGCCGATGATGATGTCGCCCAGTTCGACCAGTTGGCGCGGCTGCAAGCGCCCCTTCTCAAGCAAGGGCAGCAGGTCGCCAGCCTCGGCCAGCGCGGTTGGCACGGTATCGACGGCAACCACGCGGCAACGGCGGATGGCCGCTTCCGACACTTCCTGGCGGATCAGCGCGTTGGAGCCTGCGCCATTGATATGCGTCCCCTCGGCCAGCCACTCGGCCTCGAACAGCGGCTTCGCCGCCGTGGTCACGGTGCCGACGATGTCGCTATCGCGCACCGTCGCCTCGGCGCTGGCCGCCGCTTCGACGGCAACGCCGGTGGCAGCGCTGAGGCAGGCGCAGAATTCTGCCAGCTTGTCAGCGCTACGGCTGAATACCTTGACCCGCTCCAGCGGCAAGGCGGCGCACAGCGCCCGCACATGCCCCTCGGCCTGCCAGCCGGCGCCGAAGACGCCGGCGACGCGGCTGTCCGGCCGGGCCAGCCAGCGGGTGGCGACACCGCTGGCGGCGCCGGTGCGCATCATGCCCAGATAGTCGGCTTCGAGCACCGCCCGCAGCTTGCCGCTGGCGGCGTCGAACAGATGTACGAGAAAGCGGTTGCCGCTGCGGTTGCTGGTGTAAGCCTTGTAGCCGAGCACGCCCTGGGCCGGCAGCGCGCCTTGCAGGATGTGCAGGGTGGTCTGCGGCAGACGGCTGCGCTGGCGCGGCGTATCGAGAGCCTGCCCGAGCGCCAGGTCACGGTGCGCCGATTCGACGCCGGCCAGCGCCATTTCCATGGTCAGCAGTTGGCGGACATCGTTTTCGCTGAGAAACAAGGCCATGTTCTTCTCCGAACGGTGGAATCAACAAAGTTCCACATAGCGCCGCTGACTACCCCGTCCCTCTCCCCAACCCCTCCCCCTTGCGGGGGGAAGATGCCTCGCAGGGCGGAAGGGATGTCCCGCGCGCATGTGCGGAAACCCAAGTGCGCGACTCAATCAAAGCCGCGCCAAGCGCCGCCCCCTGCGCAGGCGGGGGGCGGTTTACATCTACTACATCGATTCGCCCTTCAGCGCGCGCAAATGCCAATCGAAAGCTTCGCCCAGCAGGTGCGGGGTTTGCTGGCCGTTGGCGCCCTTCTCGGCGCGCGCGAGGTAATCCCGGAGAGCCGGACGGAACTTGGGATCGGCGCATTTCTCGATCACCAGCTTGGCACGCTGGCGCGGCGCGAGTCCGCGCAGGTCAGCCAACCCGTGTTCGGTAACGAGCACCTGCACATCGTGTTCGGTGTGATCGACGTGCGAGACCATCGGCACGATGCAGGACAGCGCACCGTTCTTGGCCATCGACGGCGTCATGAAGATCGAGAGGTAGGCGTTGCGCGTAAAGTCGCCGGAACCGCCCAGCCCGTTCATCATCCTGGAGCCGAGAACGTGGGTGGAATTGACGTTGCCGTAGATGTCGGCTTCGAGCATGCCGTTCATCGTGATGACGCCGAGCCGGCGAACGACTTCGGGATGATTGCTGACCTCTTGCGGACGCAGGATGATGCGCTTACGGTAAATGTCGAGATTGGCGTTGAAGTCGGCCAGGGCTTCCTTGGACAGCGAGATGGCCGTGGCCGAGGCGCAGACCAGCTTGCCGGAACGGATCATGTCGAGCATGCCGTCCTGCAAGACTTCGGTACAGGCGGTCAGATTCTCGTAAGCGCTTTCGTTCAGACCCGCCATCACCGCGTTGGCGACGTTGCCCACGCCCGATTGCAGCGGCAGCAGGTTGGCCGGGATATGTCCTTTTTTGACTTCGTAATCAAGGAAATCGAGGATGTGAGCGGCAATGAGGCGCGAGTTCTCATCCGGGGCGGAGAACTGGGTATCACGATCAGGACAATTGGTTTCGACCACGGCCACGACCTTGGCCGGATCGACTCGCATGTAGGGCTCGCCAATGCGATCACCGGGCTTGGTGATCGGAATGGGCTGGCGATTCGGCGGCAGGGCGATACTGTAGATGTCGTGCATGCCTTCGAGTTTGGCATTCAGGCCGGCATTGACTTCGAGAATCACGCGATCGGCCTGTTCCAGCCAAGTGGGATTGTTGCCGACCGAGGTCGACGGAACCAGCCGGCCGTCTTCGAGAATGGCGACGATTTCGATCAAGGCGACGTCGAGCTTGCCGTAATGTCCCCAAGCCGTGTTTTGCGCCACCTCCGAGAGGTGAGCATCGATGTACCAGGAATCGCCGCTGTTGATCCGACTGCGGCCGTCCGGGTCGGACTGGTAGGGCAGGCGCATGGAAACGCCGTTGGCCTTGAAAAGCGCGCCATCGAGCTCAGGCGCGGTCGATGCGCCGGTCAACAGGCCGATACGGAACGTCTCGCCACGCTCATTGGCGGCGGCCATCCGCCGGGCAAGCGCCTGCGGAACATCCTTGGGATGGCCCGAGCCGGTGAAACCGCTCATGCCAACGTTGTCACCGGGCCTGATGAGGGCAGCGGCTTCGTCCGCCGACATGATCTTGCTGCGCAGGGCGGCATTATGGATGCGAGATTCGCTCATTTGTCTCCTCGTCTGATGGGGTAAAAAAATGTGAGAAACCTAGGAGTTTAGAGCAACTGTCTTTCGGGTCAAGCGTGATAAAGAGAGTCGTCAGGGCAATCGCATTTACTCCGAAAGTGGTAGTTCTTCGTCATTCCCTGCGAAAGCGGGAATCCAAGACGTTGAGACCCCGTTCATTGTCGGCCAAAATTCATCATCACGATGCCGATTCAAGCGCCTGCAAGGCCCGCCGCATCAGCGGCAGCAGCAGCGCCGCCGCCAGCAGCAGGCCGAACACGGCGGCCAGCCAGAAGCCGGCAACACCGAGCGGCGGCGACCAGTAAAAACACAGCCAGGCCCCAACGAGCAGGCCAACGCCCCAGAAACACAGCATCTGCACCAACATCGGCACGAAGGTCACGCGGCAGGCGCGCAGGACGTGGCCGGCGATGGTCTGCAAGGCATCGCAGAACTGGCAGACGGCAAGGTAGATCACCAGGCCGAGCGCCACCTGGCGCACCTCCGGATCGTCGGTATAGACGGCGATGAGCGGCTCGGCGGCCAGCCACAAGGCCAGCCCGACCAGCGTCGACAGCAGTGCCGCCAGCAGCAGGCCGGCGCGCACATTGGCGCGCACCAGCACCCAGTCGCGGGCGCCGATGGCCTGACCGACCGCGGCCATGGTGGCGATGGCCAGCGCCAGCGGCAGCATGTAGGCCAGGGCCGACAGGTTGGCGACGATGCGGTGGCCGGCGACCACGGTGGCCCCGAGCGAGGCGACGAACAACGCGATCAGTGTAAACGAGGTGATTTCGATGAAATTGGAAACGCCCATCGGCACGCCAAGATGCAGCAGCTCGCGCCAGGCTCGCCAGCGCGGCCGCTGCCAGGCGGCGAACGGCTGGTAGCGGCGGCCGAGCGGACCGAGGCCCAGATAAGCGGCGGCGGCGAAACAGACCAGCCAGGCGATGATCACGTTCGACCAGGCACAGCCGGCAACGCCGAGCGGCGTACCGAACCAGCCGGCCAGCGCCAGGCCCCAGGCCAGGACGGCATGCAGGCCGAGGGCGGCGAGGCCGATGCCCATCAACACACGCGGCTTGCCCAGCGCGTTGCAGAAGGTGTAGAAAGCCCGGTAGCAGAGCGAGGCCGGCAAGCCCCAAGCGAGCAGCGCCAGATAGTCGCGGACCTTGGCCTCGACCGCGCCGTCCATGCTCGACAGGCCGAGCACGGCGCCCGGGAATTGCAGGAACAGCATGCCGGGCAACGCCAGCAACAGGGCCAGCCAGAAGCCTTGTTGCAGCACGCCGGCCACTTCGCCATCGCGGCGGGCGCCGTGCAACTGGGCAACCACCGGGCCGATGGCCTGCAACACGCCCGCCAGCGCGAACGCGATGGCGACATGGATGCCGCCGCCGATGGCCACGGCGGCCAGGTCGACCGAGCTGACGTGGCCGAGCACCACGGTATCGACCACCATCATGCCGATCGAGGCCAGTTGGGCAACGAGAATCGGGAAAGCATGGGCGATCAGCCCGCGGATGGCGGTCAGCAACATAGCCGCTTATTGTCGCACGGCAGCCCGGCGAAAGCGGCAAGGCTTGATCTGGCTCAAGCGAAGACGTCCCTCCGCACATGACAATTATAGGTTCAGGAGGAAAACCAGAGTGAACAAGGGCCTGCACGCCATCGAAAACGCCAGCCGCGATGAGATCGTCGCGCTGCAAACAGAGCGTCTCAAATGGACGCTCAATCATGTCTACACCAACGTTCCGCACTACCGGGCCAAGTTCGACACGGCCGGCGTCTGCCCGGACGATTTCCGCGAACTGGCCGATCTCGCCCGCTTTCCGTTCTCCACCAAGCAGGATTTGCGCGACAACTACCCCTACGGTCTGTTCGCCGTGCCGCGCCAGGAAGTTGTCCGCCTCCATGCCTCCAGCGGCACCACCGGCAAGCCGGCGGTGGTCGCCTACACGCAAAAGGACATCGACACCTGGGCCAACCTGATCGCCCGCTCGATCCACGCGGCCGGCGGACGCAAGGGCGACATCGTCCATGTCGCCTACGGCTACGGCCTGTTCACCGGCGGCCTGGGCGCCCACTACGGCGCCGAGCGACTCGGCTGCACGGTGGTCCCGATGTCCGGCGGGCAGACCGAGAAACAGGTGCAACTGATCTGCGACTTCCAGCCGACCATCATCATGGTCACGCCCTCCTACATGCTCAACATCGCCGACGAGTTCCGTCGCCAGGGCATCGATCCGCGCAGCGCCAAGCTGCGCATCGGCATCCACGGCGCCGAACCGTGGACCGACGCCATGCGCGGCGAGATCGAGAACACCTTCGGCATCGACGCCATCGACATCTACGGCCTGTCGGAAGTCATCGGCCCCGGCGTCGCCAGCGAATGCGTCGAGAGCAAGGACGGTCCGGTGATCTGGGAAGACCATTTCTATCCCGAGGTCATCAATCCCGAGACCGGCGAGGTGCTGCCCGAAGGCAGCAAGGGAGAACTGGTGTTTACCTCGCTGACCAAGGAAGCGATGCCGGTCGTCCGCTACCGCACCCGCGACCTGACCGCGCTGCTGCCGCCCTCCGCCCGCTCGATGCGGCGCATCGGCAAGATCACCGGGCGTTCCGACGACATGCTGATCATCCGTGGCGTCAACGTCTTCCCGTCGCAAATCGAGGAACTGATCCTCAAGCAACCGCGCCTGGCGCCACATTACGTCATCGAACTGAGCCGCGACGGCCATCTCGACTCGCTCAAGATCAAGGTCGAAATGAAGCCGGAGTTCCAGTTCACCAGCGGCCCGGAAAAGGAATTCGTGGCCCACGACCTGAAGCACCACATCAAGTCCTACATCGGCATTTCCGCCCGCATCGAAGTGGTCGAGCTCGGCAGCGTCGAGCGCTCGCTCGGCAAGGCCCTGCGCGTCATCGACAAGCGGGCGCTATAGCTAAACTGGATTGTCGACGTCGACGAATTCGCAAATCAGATCGCAGTTTTCGCCCAAGTGTCGGGCCAGCGCCCGGATGCCGCCGCGCTCGGTGGCATGGTGGCCGGCCGCGACGTAGGCGACGCCGCTTTCCCGGGCGAGATGGACGGTCTGCTCGGAAATTTCGCCGGACAAATAGACATCGACCCCGAGCGCGATGGCCTGCTCGAAATAGCCCTGCGCCCCGCCGGAGCACCAGGCGACGCGCCGGATCGGGCGCTCCGGGTCGCCGATGACCAGCGGCTGCCGGCCCAGTTGCCGGGCGACCCGGGCGCTCAATCCGGCCAGCTTGTCGCCGGCGTCAGCGCTGCCCAGCCAACCCATGTCCTGCTCGCCAAAACGACCCTCCGGCCACCAGTCGAGGGCCACGGCCAGTTGTGCGTTATTGCCCAGTGTCGGGTGCGCGTCGAGCGGCAGATGGTAGGCCAAGAGATTGATGTCATGGCGCAGCAGCGTGCCCAGCCGCTGCCTGCGGATGCCGGTGACGCGGCCATCCTCGCCCTTCCAGAAATAACCGTGATGAACCAGGATCGCATCGGCATCGCGGGCCACCGCAGCATCAAGCAAGGCCTGGCTGGCGGTAACGCCGGCGACGACGCGGCGAAGCTCGCCGCGTCCTTCCACTTGCAAACCGTTTGGGCAATAATCGTGGAACTTCGCGGGCTCCAGCAACCCGTCCAGATAATTCAGCAAAGCGTCGCATTTCATTGATACGGTCTTCCCATGCACAGGTTGTGGTTGATTTTTGCACAAACGGTAACCATTGCGGTGGCCATCCTGTTCGTGGTCGGCACGCTGAAACCGGAATGGCTGGACCAGCGCCCGACGACCGTCGTCGCCCTGCAGAAAGCACCGTACAGCGCCGACGGCGAAGCGCCGATGCCGGGCTCCTACCGCGACGCGGCGCGTGCCGCCCTGCCGTCGGTGGTGCATATCTATACCACCCAGACGATAAGCCAGCAGCGCCATCCGCTGCTCGACGACCCGATTTTCCGCCATTTCTTCGGCGAGCGCCCTGACGGCCCGGCACAGCGCAACGCCGCCGGGCTCGGCTCCGGCGTCATTGTCAGCCCCAACGGCTACATCCTGACCAATTACCACGTCATCGAGGCCGCCGACGACATCCAGGTTTCGCTCAACGACGGTTCCTCGCACAAGGCCCGCATCATCGGCAGCGACCCCGAGTCCGACTTGGCGGTGCTGCAAATCAAGGCCGACAAACTGCCGACCATCACCTTTGACCAGGACGAGCAGGTGCGCGTCGGCGACGTCGTGCTGGCCATCGGCAATCCCTTCGGCGTCGGCCAGACCGTCACCATGGGCATCGTCTCGGCGCTGGGCCGCTCACACCTGGGCATCAACACCTTCGAAAACTTCATCCAGACCGACGCCGCGATCAATCCCGGCAATTCCGGCGGCGCGCTGGTCGACGTCAGGGGCAACCTGGTCGGCATCAATACCGCGATCTATTCGCGTACCGGCGGCAACCAGGGAATCGGCTTCGCCATCCCAGTCTCCAGCGCCCGCAGCATCATGGAACAGATCATCGAGCACGGTTCCGTGACCCGTGGCTGGATCGGCGTCGAGACCCAAGAAATTTCGCCGGAACTGGCCGAATCCTTCGGCCTGCCCGATACCGACGGCGCCCTGATCGCCGGCGTCATGCACGGCGGCCCGGCCGCCACCGCCGGCATCCGCCCCGGCGATGTGCTGCTGGCGGTCAACGGCAAGCCGGTTCGCGATCCGCAAGCGATGATCGACCAGATCGCCGCCTTGCGTCCCGACGACAAGGCCAGCCTGCGGCTCCGCCGCGACCGCAACATCTCCGAGGTTGAAGTACGGATCGGCAAGCGGCCAACTTTCCGCCAGGAAAAAGAATAGCCAGAATCCCCGCGCACAGGACGATGCCGGCTAGCATCGGATAAACCGGCCTTATGAACTGCTGGAGGACTGCTCCCCGCCCTCTCCCTTGACCCGCGGCGACACGAATCGAGCGGCAAGGATACCGATTTCGTACAGCAGGCACATGGGGATCGCCAGCGCCAATTGCGAGACGACATCCGGCGGCGTGACGATGGCGGCGACGACGAAAGCGCCGACGATGAAATAGGGACGCCATTCCTTGAGCTTGGCGACATCGACGACGCCGAGCTTGACCAGGACAACCAAGGCGACCGGCACCTCGAAAGCCAGCCCGAAGGCGATGAACATGGTCATCACGAAGGACAGGTAGGCTTCGATATCCGGCGCCGGCGTGATGCTCTTCGGCGCGAAACTGGTGATGAAACTGAACACCTGGCCGAAGACAAAGTAGTAGCAGAAGGCCATGCCGAGCAGGAACAGCAGGGTGCTGGAAATGATCAGCGGCAGGCCGAGACGCCGCTCGTGGGCATACAGGCCGGGGGCAACGAAGGCCCAGGCTTGGTAAAGGATGAACGGCAGCGCCACCAGGAAAGCCACCATGGCCGTCACCTTGAGCGGCACCATGAACGGCGTGATGACGCCGATGGCGACCATCTTGGTGCCTTCGGGCAAGGCCGCGGTCAGCGGTGCGGCGAGAAAGTCGTAAATCTGGCCCGGACCGGGATAGATGCACAGCACGCCGAACACCACGCCGACGGCGATCAAGCTGCGCAACAGGCGGTCGCGCAACTCGACAAGATGGGAAATGAAGGACTCTTCGGAGGCGGAACTCGCCTGGGGATCGCTCATGCGCTGGGCTTGTCCGGATCATCGGCCGCAGCCGGAGCAACGGGAGCCGATTGGCCGAGCGCCTCGACCTCGCCGATGGTTTCTTTGAGCGGCGCCTCGACGGCGCTGCGGGCGACATCGAGTTCCTTGCGCACCGAATCCTCGATCCCCCTGGCCGAATCGGCAATCTCCGACTGCAATTTCTTCAATTCGTCGAGTTGTATCTCGCGGTTGATGTCGGCCTTGACGTCATTGACGTAGCGCTGGGCCCGGCCGAGCAGATGGCCGACGGTACGGGCGACCCGCGGCAAGCGCTCGGGCCCGATCACGATCAGGGCGACGATGCCGATCACCATCAATTCGGAAAAGCCGATGTCAAACATGGTTGTCAGTCATTGAATACTTGCAGTTGTTCGGGATGCAACAGCTAGAGCATATTTTGGTTTAACTGCGTACTGCTTTGTGATCTGCGTTTCGTAGGTTGGCGGTGAGCCGCAGGCGAACCCCAACGTTGGGCATCGCTACGCTCAGCCCAACCTACGCGGGCTGTCGACCGAGCGGCAGATGCTTCAAATCCAGAATAGTGAAAAAATAATGGCACCGACAATACATGACGTGGTAGCCAAATGCACCACGCTAGCAATTATCAGCAATGTGTCTCCAGAATTGACAAACCCAAATCCGAATAGAAATTTCCACAAATTACCCAAAGATCGCGGCCCGATAATAAACGTAGAAATCCGGTCCGCTGCTTGCTCGCTATCCAACCTTGCGTTGTACCGTGATGCAACTATCGAATACGAAAAAAAGTGGACTATCAAAACCAGAGCAACAGATATTTCACTCACAATCGCACTTCTTCCAGTCAACTGACTCTACTTTTGACTTGCCCTTTACACCAGAAATCGACAAATCAAAACCTATCCCAGAAAGCGATTAGGGTCAGCCTCGATTTCCCCGCCGCCCCCGGAATGCCGCCAACCATCAGCAGCGGCAAGCCGCTAGCTCGTGGTCTTATCCTTGACCTCGACATCAATGGTTTCGCCGACCTTGGGAGGCACTTGTTGGGTCTCGGCCGACTTGGGATCGGCGTCGACATTCGCTTCTTTCATGCCATCCTTGAAGCCCTTGACGGCGCCGCCGAGATCTTGGCCGATGTTGCGCAGTTTCTTGGTACCGAAAACGAGCATGACGATGACCAGAACAATCAGCCAGTGCCAAATGGAAAAGCTGCCCATGGTTGCCTCCTAGATGCGCTTGAGCATGGGGCCGACCGGGTCCGGTCCGCCGACGACGTGAATGTGCAGATGCGGCACTTCCTGCTGCCCCACCCGGCCGTTGTTGATGATGACCCGGAAGCCTTCGGAGCTGCCCTCGGCAACCGCGATGGCGTTGGCGCGGACGAGCATGCGACCGAGCAACGGCGCGTCTTCGGGCGTCGCCGAGATCAGCGAGGCGATGTGCTTCTTGGGAATCAGCAGGACGTGCACCGGACGTGCTGGAGAAATGTCGCGAAAAGCCAGCATCTCCTCATCCTCGTAAACCTTCTGGCTCGGGATGGTGCCGGCGGCGATGCGGCAGAACAGGCAGTCGCTCACTTGTTGCCCCGCGCCGCCTTTTCGTCGATCCCGGAAATCCCCTCGCGCCGCCGCATCTCCTGCGATACATCCTCGATGCCCAGACCATAGAAAGCGAGCAGGACCAGCACGTGATAGATGACGTCGGTCGACTCCCAGACCACTTTCAGACGTTTGCCTTCCTTGCCGGCCATGATCAATTCGGCACATTCCTCACCAATTTTCTTCAGGATCGAATCCGGTCCCTCGGAAAACAGCTTGGCGGTATAAGATTTCTCCGGATCGGCGTGACGGCGCGAAGCCAGGGTGTCGGAAAGGCGGTGCAGGATGTCGTGCGTGCTCATTTTGCGTAGATTTCCTCAGGGTTTTTCAATACCGGATCGCTGGGAACCCAATATTCTCCCCGCAACTCATTGAAAAAGCAGCTTTCCCGTCCAGTGTGACAGGCGATGCCGCCGACCTGTTCGATCGCCAGCAACAGTACGTCGCCATCGCAATCGGTGCGGATCGACAGCACTTTCTGCACGTGCCCCGATTCCTCACCCTTACGCCATAGACGCCGGCGGGAACGCGACCAGTATACCGCGTAGCCGCAGCGTACCGTTTCTTGCAGCGACTCGCGGTTCATATAGGCAAACATCACCACCCGGCCGCCGGCGTCCTGGGCGATGGCCGGGATCATGCCGTCGACGTCCCACTTGAGCGCTTCCAGCCAGGACAGTGAATGGTCGAGATCGGCCATTACAGGCGCACTTCGATACCGCGCGCGGCCATATACTCCTTGGCCTGACGCACCGTGTACTCGCCGAAATGGAAAATGGAGGCAGCCAGTACCGCATCGGCCCGACCCTCGGTCACGCCGTCGGCCAAGTGTTGCAGATTGCCGACGCCGCCCGAGGCGATCACCGGAATCCGCACTGCGTCGGAAACACTGCGCGTCAGCGCCAGGTCAAAACCATTTTTGGTCCCGTCACGGTCCATGCTGGTCAGCAGGATTTCGCCGGCGCCCAGCGCCTCGACCTGCTTCGCCCAGGCGATAGCGTCCAGCCCGGTATCGTTGCGGCCACCGTGCGTAAACACGTGCCACTCGCCTGGCCCGACCTGCTTGGCGTCGATGGCAACGACAATGCACTGCGCACCGACCTTGCTGGAGGCGTCGAACACCAAGTCCGGATTCTGCACCGCGGCAGTATTGATCGACACCTTGTCGGCGCCGGCATTGAGCAAGCGGCGCACGTCCTCGACCTTGCGCACGCCACCGCCGACGGTCAGCGGAATGAAAACCTGCTCGGCGCAGGCTTCGACAATGTGCAGAATGATGTCGCGCTGATCGGACGAGGCCGTGATGTCGAGGAAAGTCACTTCATCGGCGCCCTGCTCGTCGTAGCGGCGG
This sequence comes from Azonexus sp., assembly GCA_031260295.1. GTDB lineage: Bacteria > Pseudomonadota > Gammaproteobacteria > Burkholderiales > Rhodocyclaceae > Azonexus. The sequence continues at coordinate 99,457 of JAIRKE010000012.1, read as the reverse complement.
GCAATCTCGATCGGATCGCCAGCATCGCGCAAATCGACGAAATTGGTGCCCTTGACGACGCGGCCGGCGGTTACATCGAGACAAGGAATGATGCGCTTGGCGAGCATCAGGCCCCCAACTCGTCGGCGAGATCCTGCGCGGCCTTGAAATCGAGGGAGCCGTCGTAAACGGCACGACCGGCAATGGTGCCGACCACGCCTTCGCCCTGGATGGCGCACAGCGCCCGGATATCCTCGAGCGACGACAAGCCGCCGGAGGCAATCACCGGAATAGTCAGTGCCTGGGCCAAGCGCACGGTGGCTTCGATGTTGAGGCCGGACAACATGCCGTCGCGGCCGATATCGGTATAAATGATCGACTCGACGCCGTAATCCTCGTACTTCTTGCCGAGATCGATCACGTCGTGGCCGGTCAGTTTCGACCAGCCGTCGGTCGCCACCTTGCCGTCCTTGGCATCCAGGCCGACGATGATGTGGCCGGGAAAAGCAACGCAGGCATCGTGCAGGAAACCGGGATTCTTCACCGCAGCGGTACCGATGATGACGTAGGACAAACCGCCGTCGAGGCAAGCCTCGATAGTATCGAGATCGCGGATGCCGCCGCCCAGTTGCACCGGAATGTTGTCGCCGACCTCGGCCAGAATGGCCTTGATCGCCGCCGCGTTCTTCGGCTTACCGGCGAAAGCGCCGTTCAGGTCGACCAGGTGCAGGCGTCGCGCCCCCTGGTCGAGCCAACGTCGCGCCTGTTCGGCCGGGCTATCGGAAAAAACGGTGGCCTGTTCCATCAGGCCCTGTTTGAGGCGGACGCATTGTCCGTCCTTCAGGTCAATCGCGGGAATGATCAGCATGGGGGAAATGATCGGGGAAAATTCGGCCAGCGCGAAATCAGGGTTGCCACTCGACAAAGTTCTTCAAGAGTTGCAGGCCGTCGCGCGCGCTTTTCTCGGGATGAAATTGAACCGCGAAGATATTATCTCGCCCCACCGCACAGGTAAAGGGCAGGCCATAGTCAGTCGCAGCGGCCGTCAACGCCGGATCGTCATGCTGTACGCAATAACTATGCACAAAGTAGAAGCGGGCGCCGTCGGCGATACCCGACCAGAGCGCATGCGGCTTCTGCCAGACCTCGTTCCAGCCCATGTGCGGCACCTTCAGGCGTGCCCCCCGGGCATCAACCATCCGTGCCTCGGGAAAACGGCGGACCGTACCAGGAAACACGCCGAGACCGGGGACATCGCCCTCCTCGCTACGCTCGAACAGCATCTGCTGGCCGACACAAATGCCGAGAAAAGGCTTATCCCGCGCCGCCTGCAGAACGGCAGCGGAAAGGCCGCGGGCATCGAGTTCACGCATGCAATCAGGCATCGCCCCCTGCCCGGGAAAAACCACGCGCCCGGCGGCGGCGACCACGGCCGGATCGGCCGTAACAACGACCGGCACGGCACCGGCGACATGCTCCAGCGCCTTCGACACCGAGCGCAGATTGCCCATGCCGTAGTCGATAACGGCAATGCTCACAGCGTTCCCTTGGTCGACGGCATGCAACCGGCCATGCGCAGATCGGGCGTCACCGCGATGCGCAGCGCCCGGCCGAAGGCCTTGAAGATCGTCTCGGCCTGATGGTGGGCATTCTTGCCGCGCAGATTGTCGATGTGCAGGGTCATCCCGGCATGATTGACCAGGCCCTGGAAAAACTCGGCCACCAGATCGACCTCGAACTGGCCGATCATCGCCCGTGCGAAATCGACATTGAACTCCAGGCCGGGACGGCCAGATAAATCGATGACAACGCGCGACAGCGCCTCGTCAAGCGGCACGTAACTGTGGCCGTAGCGGGTCAATCCCTTCTTGTCGCCCCAGGCTTTGGCTAGCGCCTGGCCAAAAGTGATGCCGATGTCCTCGATCGTGTGGTGCGCATCGATATGCAGGTCGCCCGTGGCGGCGATATCGAGGTCGATCAAGCCATGGCGGGCGATCTGGTCGAGCATGTGATCGAGGAAGGGAACGCCGGTGGCGAACTGGCCCTGGCCGGTGCCATCGAGGTTGAGACGGACAGTAATCTGCGTCTCCAGGGTGTTACGGGTGATTTCGGCTTGCCGCATAGCGAAAAGTCATCAAAAACGGTGAATCGGGGCGCCATGATACCATTTCGACCTCACTCAAGACCCAGCGAGATCCTATGAGCCGCTTCTGGAGCCAGGTCGTCCGCGACCTCACCCCCTACGTGCCGGGCGAGCAGCCCAAAATCGCCCATCTGATCAAGCTCAACACCAACGAACATCCTAGCCCGCCTTCGCCCAAGGTACTGGAGGCGATCCGCGCCGAACTGGGCGAGGACGGCGCCCGCCTGCGGCTCTACCCCGACCCCAACGCCGACCTGCTGAAAACAGCCATCGCCAAGCGCTACGCCGTCGCGGCGCAACAGGTATTCGTCGGCAACGGCTCGGACGAAGTGCTGGCGCACATCTTCATGGCCCTGCTCAAGCACCCGCAGCCGATCCTGTTCCCGGACATCACCTACAGCTTCTACCCGGTCTATTGCGGCCTGTACGGCGTCGCCCATCGCACCGTCGCGCTCGCCGACGATTTCTCGATCGACCCCGAAGACTATTGCCAGACACCCAACGGCGGCATCATCATCACCAACCCCAACGCCCCGACCGGCCGCCTGCTGCCGCTGGCGGCCATCGACCGGATCGCCGGCGCCAACCCCGACTCGGTCGTCGTCATCGATGAAGCCTATATCGACTTCGGTGGTGAATCAGCCATCCCGCTGACCGCCCGCCACGACAACCTGCTGGTGGTGCACACCCTGTCCAAATCACGGTCGCTGGCCGGCCTGCGCGTCGGCTACGCCATCGGTCATCCCGACCTGATCGAAGCCCTGGAGCGCGTCAAGAACAGTTTCAACTCCTACCCGCTCGACCGCCTGGCCATTGCCGGCGCCGCCGCCGCCATTGAGGACGACGAATATTTCGCGCGAGCCTGCCGCCAGGTCATCGCCACCCGCGACCAATTGGTCGCCCGCCTGACCGGCCTTGGCTTCGACGTGCTGCCCTCGGCCGCCAACTTCGTCTTCGCCCGCCATCCGCAACGCGATGCCGGCGAACTGGCCAGAGCCCTGCGTGCCCGGAACATCATCGTCCGTCACTTCAAACTACCGCGCATCGAGCAGTTCCTGCGCATCAGCATTGGCAGCGAGTTGGACTGCCTGGCACTCGGCAACGCCTTGCACGATATTCTTGGCACCTGACCGCAGATCAAGCAATCACCGGTCAGGTGGCGATCATCGGCTACCGCGTCACAGCAAGCCGCTGGCTCCCAGGATAGCGCCGGCGGCGATGAACCACAGCGGATGCCAGCGGGTCCGCACAGCGGCGACCGCGGTGACGGCTAGGACGCCGAACGCCGCGCCGCTTAGGCCGACCGACTGGGTAATCAGCGTTGCGCCGGAGAAGATCAGGCCGACCGCCAGCGGCGCTACGCCGAGACTGATCGCCCGTTGCCAACGGCGGCCGGAAAACCTTTCCCAGTGGTCAATCAACAGGTAGATCAGCACGCTCATTGGCAGGCACATGGCCAGCGTCGCCGCCAGCGCGCCGGCCAGGCCGGCGATCTGCCAGCCGATCAGGGTGACGACCAAGACGTTCGGCCCCGGCGCAGCCTGGGCGATGGCGTAGAGGTGGGTGAAGGTGGCGGCATCGAGCCAGTGGTGCTGGTCCACGACCAAGCGATGCATCTCGGGCAGCAACGCCGTGGCGCCGCCGAAGGCGACGAAGGAGAGGATGGCGAACTCGACGAATAGTTCGACGACTGTGCTCATCGCCGTCCCAGGCGCCAGTAGGCCAATCCGCCGGAGCAGGCCAGGCCGGCCAGCATGACCCACAGCATCGGCCAGCGCAGGCCAGCGACGCCGAGCACAACCAGCGCGGCGAAGGGCAGGAAAACCGCTTTGTCGCGGATGGCGCTGCCCATCCGCCAAGCCATCGCGAACAGCAGGCCGGCACCGGCGGCGGCAATGCCGCGCAGCATCGATTGGGCAATCGGCAACTGGCCGTAGGCGTCGTACAGCATCGCTAGCAGCACGACGATGGCGAACGGTCCAGCCAGCAGGCCGAGCGGCGCCACGATGGCGCCGGCCAGCCCGCCGTGGCGCTTGCCGACGAGCACCGCCAGGTTGACCACGTTCGGCCCGGGCAGGAATTGGCAGAGGCCGAGTTGGGCGTTGAATTCTTCGGCCGTCATCCAGCCGCGCCGCTCGACCAGCATGCGCCGCGCGAAGGGCAGCACGCCGCCGAAGCCGGACAGACCAACAGTCGAGAAATCGAGGAAAAGCGCTCGCAATACCGGTCGGGCACCGTTTTCGTTAGTGCAGTCTTTGCTCATGGTCTGACCGCTCCAATTTCGTCATTTCCGCGTGTTTCTGGCGGGAATCCAACGTATCCACCGTCTTTGCTTTTTCCACCGTGGTCATGCCCCGCTACGCGGAGCGGTGAGCCACTGGATTCCCGCCAAGAGCATGCGGGAATGACGAGGGGGCTGCGGCCTCGTTTAGTCACTTGCACGGAAAAACTGTCAGTATTCGAAGCAAAGTGGCTCAACGCTCAAGGCGAAACTCGGCCGATTTCGCATGCGCCGGCAAGCCTTCGCCGTCGGCCAGCGTGGCAGCGATACGGCCCAGGGTCTGGGCGCCGGCTGGCGACACTTGGATCAGGCTGGTCCGCTTCTGGAAGTCGTAGACGCCGAGCGGCGACGAGAAGCGGGCCGAACCGGAGGTCGGCAGCACATGGTTGGGGCCGGCGCAGTAGTCGCCGAGCGATTCCGAGGTGTAGTGGCCAATGAAGATGGCGCCGGCGTGGTGAATTTGCTCGACCCACGGTGCGGGGTCGTCGAGCGCCAGTTCTAGATGTTCCGGCGCGATGCGGTTGGCAATGGCCACCGCTTCCAGCATGTCGTGGACCAGGATGAAGGCGCCGCGATCGGCGAGCGAGGTACGAATGACTTCCTGGCGCGGCATGGTCGGCAGCAGCTTGGCTATGCTGGCCTGGACGCGGTCGATGAAGGCGGCGTCGGTGCAGACCAGGATGGATTGCGCCAGTTCATCGTGCTCGGCCTGCGAGAAGAGGTCCATCGCCACCCAGTCGGGGTTGCCCGTGCCGTCCGAGACGACCAGGATTTCCGAGGGACCGGCGACCATGTCGATGCCGACGATGCCGAATACCCGGCGCTTGGCGGCGGCAACGTAAGCGTTGCCGGGACCGACGATTTTGTCCACTCGCGGCACGGTTTGCGTGCCGTAGGCCAGCGCTCCGACGGCCTGGGCGCCGCCGATGGTGAACACCCGGTCAACCCCGGCCAGGCAGGCGGCAGCCAGCACTAGCGCGTTTTTCTCGCCACCCGGCGTCGGCACCACCATGATCAGTTCCTTGACCCCGGCAACCTTGGCCGGAATCGCGTTCATCAGCACCGACGACGGATAGGCAGCTTTGCCGCCCGGCACGTAGAGGCCGACGCGGTCGAGCGGGGTAATCATCTGGCCGAGCCGGGTGCCGTCGGCTTCAGTGTATGACCAGCCTTCCAGCTTCTGCCGCTGGTGGTAGTCGCGGATGCGCCCGGCCGCCGCTTCCAGCGCCGCCCGGCGCTCGCCCGACAGGCCGTCGAGGGCGGCCCGCAATTCACCGGCCGACAGTTCGAGATCGCTCATCGCAGCCGCCGTCAGGCGGTCGAAGCGCTGGGTATAGTCGATGACCGCGGCGTCACCGCGCGCTTTGACGTCGGCCAGGATGCCGGCGACGGTGCGCTCGATGCCTTCGTCGGCCGTCGCCTCGAAGGCGAGCAGCGCGTCGAGTTGGGCCGAGAAATCGGCATCGACCGTGGACAGGCGTTTGATCATAACCATCGGTTTATTTCTCCACCGCCCGGGCAAAGGCGTCGATCATCGGTTGCAGGATTTCGCGCTTGACCTTGAGCGCCGCCTGATTGACCACCAGGCGCGAGGAAATATCCATGATGTGCTCGCAGGCCACCAGCTTGTTGGCCTTCAGCGTACCGCCGGTCGACACCAGGTCGACGATGGCATCGGCCAGGCCGGCCAACGGCGCCAGTTCCATCGAGCCGTAGAGCTTGATCAGGTCGACGTGGACGCCTTTGCTGGCGAAATGTTCGCGCGCCGTCTTGATGTATTTTGACGCCACTTTCAGGCGGGCCCCCTGGCGCACGGCATTGGCGTAGTCGAAGCCTTCCGGTACGGCGACCATCATCCGGCACTGGGCGATGTCGAGGTCGAGCGGCGCGTAAAGTCCTTCGCCGCCATGCTCGATCAGCACATCCTTGCCGGCCACGCCGATATCCGCCGCGCCGTACTGGACGTAGGTCGGCACGTCGGTGGCGCGAACGATGACGACGCGCACCTGCGGGCGGTTGGTCTCGATGATCAGCTTGCGCGAGGTTTCCGGATTCTCGTTCGGCACGATGCCGGCGGCAGCCAACAGCGGCAGCGTTTCGTCGAAGATACGGCCCTTGGAAAGGGCGATGGTAATGGTCGTCACGGGGTCACAGCCTGGGAGCAAAGCTTGCATTTTAGCGCAAGCACCCGCCGCCCTAGCCGCAGCCAAGACTATCGGGACGACAAAAGCCACGGGCCGGTGGTAAACGCAAAAAAGCCCGGCGAACCGGGCTTTTCGTACAGGCGTATCCGCGGCTTATTCGGCCGGGCGGATATTGGCGGCCTGCTTGCCCTTCGGGCCGCTGACGATGTCGAAGGTAACCTTCTGGTTTTCGGTCAGGGTCTTGAAGCCCGCACCTTGAATCGCGGAGAAGTGGGCGAAGAGATCTTCACCACCTTCAGCCGGGGAAATAAAGCCAAAACCCTTAGCGTCGTTGAACCACTTGACGGTGCCATTTGCCATTTGTATGCATCCTTGGAAAAAGATTGAAAAACACGAGAACCAAGACCGAGGAGCTGACAAACCGATGACGGTGCAGGAACAACACACTGCCTGGAAACCCGAGTGCGGCAGTATGGCCCAGGCCGGCGAGAACGCAAAGCTCTTTTTTCATCAAATAACCGCAGAATCCATGCGGTGTCTGGATTCTGCGACTGCGCTTCGCCACGCGCGGGGCCGTAGGCGTAGGGCACAATAAGCGCAGCGCATTGCGCCGATCGTTCCAGCGGTCGATTCCGGCAGGATGGCGCAATGCGTTTTGCCTATTGCGCCCTTGTACGAAAGCAGAATGACGAACGAGAGGCCTCCTGCGGCCGGCGCCCACCTAGTTGATCCGGCGCACCTGGGCGCCGAGGCGAGCCAGCTTCTCCTCGATCCGCTCGTAGCCACGATCGAGATGGTAGATACGGTCGATCAGTGTTTCGCCCTGGGCAACCAGGCCGGCGATCACCAGCGAGGCCGAGGCGCGCAGGTCGGTGGCCATTACCGTTGCCCCTTCCAGCCGGTCGACGCCACGGACGACGGCGTTGTTGCCTTCGATCTGAATGTTGGCGCCGAGCCGCATCAGTTCGTTTACATGCATGAAGCGGTTCTCGAAGATGGTCTCGCGGATGGTGGCAACGCCATCGGCCACGCAGTTGATGGCCATGAACTGCGCCTGCATGTCGGTCGGGAAGGCCGGATAGGGCGCCGTGCGCAGGCTGACGGCCTGCAAGCGCGGCGGCGCTTTGATGCGGATAGCGTCGCGCTCGACGGTGATGTCGCAGCCGGCATCCATCAGCTTGTCGACGACGGAGTCCAGATAGGCGGCCGAGGTCTTCAGCAGGCGCACGTCGCCGCCGGTGACCGCCGCCGCGCACAGGTAGGTGCCGGTTTCGATGCGGTCGGGCATGATCGCGTGCGTCGCCCCGTGCAGCTTGGCGACGCCCTGGATACGGATGACGTCGGTGCCGGCGCCGGAAATGCGCGCCCCCATGCTGATCAGACAGTTGGCCAGATCGACCACTTCCGGCTCGCGCGCGGCGTTTTCGATGATGGTTTCGCCCTCGGCCAGGCAAGCCGCCATCATCAGGTTCTCGGTGCCAGTTACCGTCACCATGTCGGTGCAAATACGCGCCCCCTTGAGGCGGCTGGCCGTGGCATGGACGTAACCGTGCTCGACCTTGATGTCGGCGCCCATCGCTTGCAGGCCCTTGATGTGCTGATCGACCGGCCGGGCGCCGATGGCGCAGCCGCCGGGCAGCGAGACGCGGGCCTCGCCGCAGCGGGCGACCAGCGGACCAAGCACGAGGATCGAGGCGCGCATGGTCTTGACCCGCTCGTAGGAGGCGATCGGATTGTTCAGGCCGCTGCCATCGAGGGTCAGGCCATCCGCCTCCAGCGTGACGCCGACGCCCATTTCGCCGAGCAGGCGCAGCATGGTCGAGATGTCGTTGAGGTGCGGCACGTTGGTCAGACGCAGCGGCTCGGCGCTGAGCAGCGAGGCACAGAGAATCGGCAGCGCGGCGTTCTTGGCGCCGGAGATGGCGACTTCGCCGGACAGCGGCGAACCGCCCTTGAGCAACAACTTATCCACGCTGGGCACTCCATTCTTCCGGGGTCAGGGTCTTGAAGGAAAGAGCATGCAGTTCCCCGCTGGCGAGCTTTTCCGTGAGGGTCTGGTACACGCGCTGCTGGCGCTGTACCCGGTTCATGCCGACGAATTCGGCGCTGACGACGAGGGCGGTGAAATGCTGACCGTCGCCGTCGAGTTCAAGATGGTCGCAAAGCATCCCGGCCAGGACGAGTTGCTTGATTTGGTCGGGATGCATCATGCGGGTTCAGCCTCTGAGTTTCCAGCCTCGCCTGAGCAATTCCAGCGTCAGCAGGGTGACGCCGGCGAAGCAGGCGAAGACGACGGCAAAACTGAGCAGCGGCGACACGTCGGAAACACCGAAGAAGCCGTAGCGGAAGCCGTCGATCATGTAGAAAACGGGATTGTAATGCGACACGCCCTGCCAGAAAGCGGGCAGCGAGTGGATCGAATAGAAGACGCCGGAGAGCATGGTCAACGGCATGATCAGGAAGTTCTGGAAACCCGCCAGTTGGTCGAACTTCTCGACCCAGATGCCGGCGATCATGCCCAGTGCCCCGAACAGGGCACCGCTAACCAGGACGAAAGCGACGATCCAGCCCGGCGCCACGACTTGCAAGTCGACGAACCAGACGGTCGCCAGCAACACGCCAACGCCGACCATCAACCCACGCGCCAGGGCCGCCAGCACGTAGGCGGCGAAAAAGGCGCCATAGGAAATCGGTGGCAACAGCACGAATACGATCGAGCCGGTGATCTTGGCTTGGATCAGGCTCGACGAGGAATTGGCGAAGGCATTCTGCAGCACCTGCATCATGATCAGGCCGGGGATCAGGAAACTGCCGTAGGGCACGCCGTGCACCCGCACATGTTGATCGAGCACATGACTGAAAATCAGCAGATAGAGCAGGGCCGTCAATACCGGCGCCGCCACGGTCTGAAAGGCGACCTTCCAGAAGCGCAGGATTTCCTTTTCGAACAGGGTCCAGAAACCGATCATGCCCGCATCGTCCGGATGAACACATCTTCCAGCGAATCGCCCGGATGCCCGGCCAGCAGATTGGCCGTGGTGTCGAGCGCCACCACCCGCCCCTGTTTCATCAGCGCGATGCGCTTGCACAGCGCCTCTGCCTCCTCCAGATAATGCGTGGTCAGGACGATGGTGTGCCCCTCGGCATTGAGGCGGCGGATGAACTGCCACAGCCCCTGGCGCAATTCGACATCGACGCCGGCGGTCGGCTCGTCGAGCACGATCACCGGCGGCTTGTGCACCAGGGCCTGAGCCACCAGCACGCGCCGCTTCATGCCGCCCGACAGGCGCCGCATGTTGGTGTCGGCCTTGCCGGTCAGATCGAGGTTGGCGAGGATTTCGTCGATCCAGTCATCGTTTTTGCGGATGCCGAAGTAGCCGGACTGGATGCGCAAGGTCTCGCGCACGCTGAAGAAGGGGTCGAAAACCAGTTCCTGCGGCACCACGCCGAGCAGCCGGCGGGCGGCGCGAAAATCGCGGACGACGTCGTGGCCCATGACTTTCAGCACGCCGGAATCGGGGCGAACCAGGCCGGCCAGCGCCGAGATCAGGGTCGTCTTGCCGGCCCCGTTCGGCCCCAGCAGACCGAAAAAATCGCCCTCGCCGATGTCGAGAGAGACACCGGCCAGCGCTTGCAGCGAGCCGAAACGCTTGACGACGTTGATGATGGAAACTGCGGTGGTCATGAAACGCCACTTGGAAGAAAGCGGTTTTGATTCAATTACAAAACCATTTTCGCGCCGCCGCCCCCATCCCAGCCTTCCCCCGCACGCGGGGGAAGGAGCCTCGTTCCCTCCCCTGTCCCCATCGGGGACGGGGGAGGGTTAGGGTGGGGGCCAACGGCATGGAAAAGTGCATGACGCAATCAAACTACGCGCGCGGCAGCAGTTCAGTCACGCCGTACAGCTCGGCCAGCGACAGGACGCCGGCCGGAATGTGCGCGAAGCGGATGCTCGCCTGCGCGGACGGCGCGCTACGCAGCCAGCCGAGCATGACGACAAGGGCCGAGGAATCGGCTTCGTCGACCTGGGAAAAATCGAAAACCTGCTCGCCCGGCCGCAAAGCGGCGCGACCTGCGTCGAGCAGGCCGCGAGCATTGGCCATCAACAGCGGCGCCTTGACCAGCAAGCGTTCTCCGTCGCGCTCGATCATTTCTTCTCGCTCTTGGCCTGGTTGGCCTCCAGCGAGCGGTTCTTGGCCGCGATCGAGGCGATCAGGCCGTCGATGCCGCCGTTGCGCACCTCCTGGGCGAACTGGTCGCGGTAATTGGTGACCAGGCTGATGCCGGCGACCGTCACGTCATACACCTTCCACTCGCTATTCTTGAGTTCCAGATTGTAGTCAAGGCCAACCGGCTTGTTGCCCGGCTGCTGGATCTCGGTGCGGACCAGCACGTCGGTATCCTCGGGCTTCATCTTGAACGGCTTGTACACCACCTTCTGATTGCTGTAACTGGTCAAGGCATTGGCATAGGTGCGCACCAAGAGCGTCTTGAATTGGTCGGCCAATTGTTGCTGTTGTTGCGGACTCGCCTTGCGCCAGTCCTTGCCAACCGCCAGCGCCGTCATGCGCGTGAAGTTGAAATGCGGCAGGACCTTCTGGTCCACCAATTCCATCACCTTGGCCGTGCCGCCGCTCTGGATGTCGCGGTCCTTGCGGACGACGTCGAGCACCTCGTCGGTGACATGCTGGACCATTTCGTTCGGCGCCTGCTGGGCAAGGACCGGCAGTGCGAGACAGGCGGCGGCGGCAAGGGCGAGAAGTTTTTTCATGATCGGTAGGCTGGTCGGATAAGTTAGTAATCGTCGTCGTCGAGTCGCGGCGGACGGCCGTCGAATATCTGGTTGCGCCGGCGTTGCAGATAGGCGTCGCGGATGTAGCTGTATCGGTCGAGCGCTGCCTCGTTGATGACTTTGTCGTAGGGCAGAAGGCTGGCGCGGATATCGACGAAGCGGACCACTGTCGCGCTGTTGCGGACGCGGACGGGATCAACGGAGCGCACCGGATCGGCGGCGTAATCGACGCCCCAGGCCGCCGCGTCGCGCACAGTGCGCGGCCCGAGCACCGGCAGAAAGACATAGCCGCCGTCGCCGACGCCCCAGACCGCGAGGGTCTGGCCAAAGTCCTCGTCGTGCCGCTCGAGGCCGAGTTCGCTGGCAACATCGAAGAGACCGAAAATGCCGATGGTCGAATTGATCAGCAAGCGTGCCAGGTCATTGCCGGCATCGCCGCCTTTACCCTGTAAGGCGCTATTCACGCCAACCCACAGATCGCCGACATTGGCGAAGAAATTGCCGAACGCTGCCTTGACCGGCAGCGGCGTGACGGTATCGTAGGCTTGGGCCGCCGGCCTGGCCGCAACCGTGTCGATCGCCTCGTTGACGGCGAACATCGCGCGGTTGAAGGACTCGAACGGATCTTTCGGATTGCGTTCCTGCGGACGGCTCTCCGCCTCGGCCACAGCGCTGCCGGCAACGGCCAGCAAGCTGGCCGCCAACAGAGCGGCGCGCAAGCTTCGGCTGATCGAGGTATCCATCCCCATCACTTCGTCTCCTGTCCTTCGGCGGCCTTGTTGAACATGAACTGGCCGATCAGCTTTTCCAGCACCACCGCCGACTGCGTCTTGCTGATCGTATCGCCGGGCTGCAACATCGTCTCGTCGCCGCCAACGTCGAGGCCGATGAACTGCTCGCCGAGCAGGCCCGCCGTGTAGATCGCGGCGAAGGTATCGCGCGGGAAGCGGTAGCGACCGTCGACGCTTAGCGTCACGACGGCTTCATAGCTGGCCGGATCGAAGCGGATATCGGTGATGCGGCCGACCAGCACGCCAGCGCTCTTGACCGGGCCGCGCACCTTCAAGCCGCCAATGTTGTCGAACTTGGCTTGCAGTGTATAGGTCTGCGACAGGTGGGCGGACGAAAGATTGCCAACCTTGAGCGCAAGAAACAGCAGCGAGGCGATGCCGATAGCGACGAAAATGCCGACCCACAGGTCGATGGTAGTACGGTTCATTAAGTTCCCCGGAACATGAATGAAGTCAGAACGAAATCCAGCGCCAGGATGGCCAGCGCCGAGGTCACCACGGTCCGCGTAATGGCTCGCGACACGCCCTCGGCGGTCGGCACGGAATCGTAGCCTTCGAAAACGGCAATCAGCGACACCGCGATGCCAAACACAAAACTCTTGATCACGCCGTTGACGATGTCGTAGCGGAAATCGACGCCGGATTGCATCTGCGACCAGAAAGCACCGTCGTCGACACCGATGAAGACGACGCCGATCAGCCAGCCGCCAAGCACACCCATGGCCGAGAACAGCGCGGCCAGCAAGGGCATGGCGATGACGCCGCCCCAGAAACGCGGCGCAACGACGCGGGCGATCGGGTTGACCGCCATCATATCCATCGCCTTCAACTGCTCAGTCGCCTTCATCAGGCCGATCTCAGCGGTGATCGCCGAGCCGGCGCGCGAGGCGAACAGCAGTCCGGCAACGACCGGCCCAAGCTCGCGGACCAGCGACAACGAGACCAGAATGCCCAGCGCCTCGGTCGAGCCAAAACGTTGCAAGGTCTCAAAACCCTGCAGACCGAGCACTAGGCCAACGAAGAGGCCGGAGACGGAGATGATCAGCAGCGACAGCACGCCGCTGAAATAGACTTCGCGCGCCGTCAACTGCGGGCGGCGGAAGGAGGTACCGGAAAAACGCAGGATCGCGGCCAGGAAGCGGGCGGCAAAACCAAGGCGCCAGATGCGCTCGATCGTCGCCTGGCCGAGCTGGCGCAACAGGGCGACGGGACTAACCATGCGCCGCCCCCAGGAAATCGTCGCACAAGGGTGGCGCCGGGTAATTGAAACGCACCGGCCCGTCGACCTCGGCATGCACGAACTGGTGCACATAGGGATCGCGCGAGGCGCGCAATTCGTCGGGCGTTCCCTCGGCGACGATGCGGCCGTCGGAAATGAAATAGATGTAGTCGACGATCAGCAACGACTCCTGGATGTCGTGGGTGACCATGATCGAGGTAGCGCCGAGGGCGTCATTGAGCTTGCGGATCAACTGGCCGATGACACCGAGGGCGATCGGGTCGAGACCGGTAAACGGCTCGTCGTACATGATCAACATCGGATCGAGCGCCACCGCCCGGGCCAGCGCCACGCGCCGCGCCATGCCGCCGGACAGCTCGCCGGGCATCAACTGATGGGCACCGCGCAGACCAACCGCGGCGAGTTTCATCAGCACCAGGTCGCGGATCATTTCCTCCGTCATGTCGGTATGTTCGCGGATCGGGAAAGCCACGTTGTCGAATACCGACATGTCGGTAAATAGCGCCCCGAACTGGAACAACATGCCCATCTTGCGCCGGATGCCGTACAACTCGTTGTGAGACATCTCCGATACACGGTGCTGTTCGAGGCGCACGCGGCCGCCGGTCGGCTTCAACTGGCCGCCGATACAGCGCAGCAGCGTGGTCTTGCCACAGCCCGAACCGCCCATGATGGCGACCACTTTGCCGCGCGGAATCTTCATGTTGATCCCTTGCAGCACGGGTCGCCCGTCATAATTGAAATGCAGGTCTTCGATATCGACCAGGATGTCGTCCGACAAATCGCGTTCCCGGAAAAAAAGTCTGTCGATTTTAGCAGAAACCCCGGCCATCCCGCCTCGAGGACGAGGCTATAATCGAACGATGCCCAATGGAACCTTGCGTCCTTGCCTGCCGCCAAGCCCCTGCTGCTGATCGTCGACGACGACCCGCTGATCGCCGAATCGCTCAGCTTTACCTTTGCCCGGGCCTTCGACGTGGTGACCAGCCATTCCCGCCCGCATGCCCTGAACCTGCTGCGCCAGTTGCGCCAGGCGCCGCAACTGGCCTTGGTCGACCTCGGCCTGCCGCCCCTGCCGCACCGCCCGGACGAGGGCTTCGCGCTGATCGGCGACCTGTTGGCCCTGGCGCCGGACATGAAGATCATCGCCCTGACCGGCCAGAATGACGACGACAATGCCCGCCATGCGCGTACCCTCGGCGCCATCGATTTCGTCGGCAAGCCCTGCGACCCCGGCCGGCTCGAAGCCCTGCTGCGGCAGGCGCTGAGCTTCGGCGAGACGCCGGCGGCAGAGCCAGCCGCCGGCCTGATCGGCGACAGCCTGCCGATGCAGCGCCTGCGTCTGCAACTCGGCCAGTACGCCGACCTTGCCTTCCCGGTTTTGATCGAGGGCGAGTCGGGCAGCGGCAAGGAAGTCGTCGCCAGCCACCATCTGCATTGCCTGACCGTCCGTCGCGACAAACCCTTCCTGGCCTTGAACTGCGCCGCGATCTCGCCAGCGCTGCTCGAACCGACGCTGTTCGGCCATGCCCGCGGCGCTTTCACCGGCGCCGCCGGCGCCCGTTCCGGCTATTTCGAGGATGCCGATGGCGGCACACTGTTTCTCGACGAAATCGGCGAGTTGCCGCTGGAACTGCAACCGAAGCTGCTCCGCGTTCTCGAAAACGGCGAATATCAGCGCGTCGGCGAAACCCAGACGCGGCACTCGAATGCCCGCATCATCGCCGCCACCAACCGCGATCTGCGCAAGGAGATCCGCGCCGGCCGCTTTCGCGCCGATCTTTACCACCGCCTGTCGGTCTTTTCCGTCACCGTGCCCAGCCTGCGCGACATGGGCGGCGACCGCCTGCTGCTGCTTGAACATTTCACCCGACTTTGCGCCGCCAAGGCCGGCCTGGCGCCTTTCTCGCTCAACCCGGCGGCGCGGGCGTTGTGGCTCGACTACGCCTTTCCCGGCAATGTGCGCGAATTGCGCAACATCGTGATCCGCCTGGCCGCCGGCCATTCCGGCCAGGAAATCGGTCCACAACGATTACGCGCCGAATTCGACACCGGCGACGAGGAAGCGCCGGCGACGCCGAGCGCGCTGGCCGCCGTCGACCTCGACCGGGTGCGCGAAGCGGCGCGCAAGCATCTCGAACAGACCGAGAGCCTGACCCTCGACGCCACGCTCGAACTGTGGGAGCGCGGTTATATCGAGGCGGCCATCGAGTTGAGCGGCGGCAACATGAGCCGCGCCGCCCGCCGCCTCGGCATCAACCGCACCACCCTGTACAACCGCATGGAAAGCTGGAACCGCCGATGAGCCTGTACCTGGAACATTTTGGACTGCGCGAACCGCCCTTCCGCATCACGCCGCACACCGATTATTTCTTTTCCGGCGCCAACCGCGGCCCGACGCTCGATGCGCTGATCTACGCCATTACTCAGGACGAGGGCATCGTCAAGGTCACCGGCGAGGTCGGCAGTGGCAAGACCATGCTCTGCCGGATGTTGCTCGAACGCCTGCCGGCCAACGTCGATACGCTGTATCTCGCCAATCCCTCGCTGTCGCGCCACGACATGCTCGGCGCGCTAGCCGATGAACTCGGGCTGGCCAGTGAAGGCAAAGCGCCGCACGCGCTGATGCGCGCCGTGCAGGAAACCTTGATCGAGCGTTACGCCGCCGGCAAGAAAGTCGTGCTGCTGATCGACGAAGCCCACGCCATGCCGGCCGAGTCGCTGGAAGAAATCCGGCTCCTCTCCAACCTCGAAGCAAAATCCGCCAAGCTCCTGCAAATCGCCCTGTTCGCCCAGCCCGAACTGGACGAGCGCCTCGCCGCCAACGACATGCGCCAGTTGCGCGAGCGCATCACCCAGCACTTCAACTTGAGTCCGCTGCAGGCCGACGACGTCGCCGGCTACCTGGAATTCCGCCTGCGCACCGCCGGCTATCACGGCCCCAATCCCTTCAGCGAAGCCGCCATCCGCCAGATTGCAGAAACCTCCCAAGGCCTGTCGCGGCGGATCAACATCCTCGCCGACAAGTCGCTGCTCGCCGCCTATTCCCGGGGTAGCCACCAGGTCGACAGCAACGATGTCGTCATCGCTATCCAGGATGCTCGCTTTGCGCCATTGCAACGCGCCGAGTCGGCAGCGGGCAAGCACGGGCTGATATGGGGCTTGGTCGGCGCCCTGCTGGCGGTAATCCTGCTGATCCTCGCCTACACCTTCGGTCCACGCGCTACCGGTCCGGACAGCGCCCCCCAGGAAAGTACAGCGCCGGCCGCCAAGCCGGCGCCGCCGCATCCGCTGGGCTTGGCCGAAGCGCCCGCCGCGCTCGCCAACCTGCGCTTCGGGCCACTGACCCGCAGACACATGGAGCAATATGAGCAATGGATCGCCAGCGCGCCGCGCCGGCACTATTTCATCCAACTGCTGGCCACCGATGCCGGCAACACCGGTCGGATCGAGGATTTTCTCGCCCGCGCCAGCGCAGCGCTGGACCCGGATGAACTGCGCGCCTACCGCTCCAGCCTCTCGGGCCGCGATCGGGTCGGCGTCATCTACGGCGACTTCCCCAGCCGCGAAGCCGCCGCCGCCGCGATGCTGGCGCTGCCCGAATCGATCAAGGCGGCGCAACCTTTCCCACGGCAGGTTTCGCGCCTGTATTGAGAACGCTAGATCATGGCGACCTATTGGGGGGAACATGCTAGCATCGGTCGGATACGGGCCGGATGGCGCCTGTCAGTCGAGACAAGGTAACGAGCCGATGAAAATCGGATATTTCAGCGCAACGATCATCCCCCTGCTGTTGGCAGCCTGCATGGCCCCAACACCGCGCGAACCGCTCGCTGGCCATCTGCGCGGCGAAACCGCCGTTGCTGCCCCGGCCCTTGCCTCTGCCCCGATCCCGGCGCCGGTACAGCAAACACTGGCCCTGCCCGCGCCGCGCCCGCAGGCCAAGGCCGAGACTTTCAGCGTGGTGGTCAACAACGTGCCGGTACATGACCTGCTGTTTGTCCTGGCGCGCGACGCCAAGGTCAGTTTCGACATTCATCCTGGCATCAACGGCGTCGTGACGCTCAACGCCATCGACCAGACGCTGCCGCAAATCCTCAGCCGCATCGCCCGCCAAGTGGACATGCGCTTCGAGCAGGATGGGCCGAATCTGGCGGTAATGCCCGACTCGCCTTTCTTGAAGCATTACCACGTCGATTACGTGAACATGTCGCGCAACGTCACGGCCACCGTGTCGACCAATACCCAGATCGCCACCGGCGTCGGCGACGTTTCCGGCACGATGGTTGGCGGTTCCGGCGGCAATGTGTCGACCACGCAGATCGAGAACAACTCGAAAAACCGCTTCTGGGAATCGCTGGAAAAGAACATCCAGGATTTGCTGCGCGAAACCGACAAAATCCTGCCGGAAGGCTCCCGCGAAACCTTCGTCGAGCAAACCGCCGAACAGCCGGCCAGCGGCGCGGTTCAGGCCAACGCCCGACAAACCAATGCCGTCCCGCCAGCCAGCGGCCAGCGGGCGAGCGCCGCCTACCGCCCTATCACCTTCCGCGAAGCTGCCTCGGTCATCATCAATGCCGAAACCGGCGTCGTTACCGTTCGCGCCACCCAACGCCAGCACGACCGCATTCAGGAATTTCTTGATCGCGTCGTCAACTCGGCTCGCCGTCAGGTCTTGATCGAGGCGACCATCGTCGAGGTCACGCTCAACGATGGTTACCAGCAGGGCATCAACTGGCAAAGTCTGGTGCGCGGCGGCGCTTTCGCCTTCATTGGCGACACCGTGACGCCCAACGCCGTCAATCTGAGTTATTCGCGCGGCGGCCCCAATTTCGACCCCAAGGCAGTGGTGACCCTGTTCAACACCTTCGGCACGACCAAGGTGCTTTCCAGCCCGCGCTTGTCGGTGATGAACAACCAGACCGCCTTGCTGAAGGTGGTCGATAACTACGTCTATTTCAATGTCAAGGCGGACACGACCTCGACCGCCAATGTCGATTCCCGGACGACCTACACGACCACCCCACAGTCGGTTTCGGTCGGCCTGGTGGTCAGCGTCACGCCGCAGATCAGCCACAACGACGCCATCACGCTCAACGTCCGGCCGACCATCACCTCGGTCATCGGCGAGGTGGACGATCCCAATCCAAACCTGCTCAACAGCGACCCGCCCATCCGTAACAAGGTTCCGATCATTCGCACCAAGGAAATCGAATCCGTCATGCGCGTCGCCAGCGGCAATATCGCCGTGCTCGGCGGCCTGATGGAAGACAAGGTCGACTACCAGAACCAGCGCGTCCCCGTGGTCGGCCAGATTCCGCTGTTCGGCGAACTGTTCAACAACCGCAACAACCAGGCAAAAAAAACCGAGCTGGTCATCCTGCTGCGTCCGGTGGTCATCCGCGACGCCAGCATCGACGGCGATTTCGCCAGCCTGCGCGCCCACGTGCCCGGTGACGATTTCTTCGCCCAGCCGAACGAAGCGCAGCCCTTCAACATCGTTCCCAGTCGCTGAGGCCCGGCATGAGCCTGCTGATGGATGCCCTGAAACGAGCGGAGGCGAGCAAGCAGGAAGCCGCCCGCCAGCAGGCAGGCAAGGAGGCGGCGGCCGATGACGAGGGCCTGAGCCTGGAGCCGCTGGTCCGCGACACGGCCGGCGCGGGCCAGTTGCCCGATCTGGCCAGCCATCTCGATGCAGTCGACGCCGAGTTGGCCAGTTCGGCGCAAACATCGGCCCCGCCTCCGCCACCGCCAACGGCTTATGCCCCGGCGGCGAGCGGCCAGGCCGTGGCGCGCAACAGCTTTGCCGCCAAGCAGCGGCCGACGGCCAGCAACCACAGCCGGCTCTGGCTGACCCTCGGCGGCCTGGCGCTGGCCGGCCTGGCCATCGCCGCCACCGTCTGGCACCAGATGGACAGCCTCAACGCCGGCAGCCTGGCTGGCGCTGGCTGGCAGCCGCCCGTGGCCGCCAGCGACGCGCCGACCGCGCCTGCTGTACCGCTCGCACCAGCGCCGCCGGCCGAGCCGCCGCCGTTACCGCCCGCTGAATTCCTGCCGCCGCCGGCCATGCCGCCAAGGCTCGAACCGCCGTCGTCTACCTTGCCGCCGCGCACCGAAGCGCCGCCCGCCGCGCCGATCCGCGTGACGCGGACCCAGCCGCGAATCGATCCCGACCTCGTCCAGGCGCATATCCGGCTACAAGCCGGCGACTTGCCGGGAGCCAGCCAGGCTTTCGTCCAGGCGCTACAGCGCGACCCCAACCAGACCGACGCCTTGCTGGCCCTGGCCACCATCGCCCAGCATCAGGGCCGGCTTGGCGAGGCGGAAAGCTGGCGCCAGCGGGCGCTGGTCGCCGATCCGAGCAATCCGGCGGTACAAGCGGCGACGCTGGCCAGCCGCGCCGCCGGCGGCGACGAGCAGACGGCTGAAAGCCGGCTGAAGACCCTGCTCGCCGCCCAACCGCAATCGGCCGAACTGAATTTCGCCCTGGGCAATCTCTATGCCCGCCAGCAGCGCTGGGCCGAGGCGCAGCAGCATTATTTCAACGCCGTCGCGGCGGAACCCGACAATCCCGACTACCTGTTCAATCTGGCGGTCAGTCTCGATCAGTTGCGCCAGCCCCGCCCCGCCGCCCAGCACTACCGGCTGGCTCTGGAGGCCGCAGCACGACGACCGGCAAGCTTCGACGGCGAGCAGGCACGCCGCCGCTTGGCCGACCTTTCGTCCAATCTACCGCCCTGACCCGATGAGTCCATCGCTGCTGCAACGCCGACCGCTCGGCCAGATTCTGATTTCCGAAGGCATCCTGTCGGAAGACCAGTTGCGCATCGCGCTGCTGGAGCAGATGAAGCATAACCAGCCGATCGGCAAGCTGCTGGTGTCGCTCGGCTTTGTCACCGAGGCTACCTTGCGCCAGGCGCTGTCGGAAAACCTGGGTAAGCAGAGCATCGACCTGTCGCATGCGGTGGTCGACCCGCAGGCGCTGAAAATGGTGCCGCGCGAACTGGCCCAGCGCTACCACCTGCTGCCGCTCGATTACGACCAGCACAGCCAGCGACTGACCCTGGCCATTTCGGATGTCAACGACATCGTCGGCCTCGACCGCGTGCGCACGCTGATCGACGAGCATACCGAGATCGAGACGCTGCTCGCCGGTGAGTCGGAAATCGACCGGGCCATCGACCAGTATTACGGCCACGAATTGTCGATCGACGGCATCCTGCACGAGAGCGAGACCGGCGAGATCGACTGGAAGAGTATCTCGGCCAGCGACGACCAGTACAGCCAGCCAGTGGTACGTCTGATCGACTCGATCCTGACCGATGCCGTCAAGCGCGAGGCCTCCGACATCCATTTCGAGCCGGAAGCCAACTTCCTGCGCATCCGCTACCGGATCGACGGCATGCTGCGGCAAATCCGTGCCCTGCATAAATCCTACTGGCCGGCGATGACGGTTCGCATCAAGGTGTTGTCCGGTATGAACATCGCCGAGATGCGGGCGCCGCAGGACGGCCGCATCAGCCTCTCGGTGTCCGGCCGGGCCGTCGATTTCCGCGTCGCCAGCCAGCCGACCATCCACGGCGAGAACATCGTGCTGCGTATTCTCGACCGGCAGAAAGGCATTGTCCCGCTCGAACGGCTCGGCCTGGCCGAGGACCACTTGCACCAGTTGAAACTGATGATCGCCCGGCCGGAAGGCATCATCCTGGTCACCGGCCCGACAGGCAGCGGCAAAACGACGACGCTGTACTCGGTGCTCAACCACATCAACGCCGAGGGCATCCATATCATGACCCTCGAAGACCCGGTCGAATACCCGATGGCGCTGGTCCGCCAGACTTCGGTGGTGGAAAACGCCAAGCTCGATTTCGCCAACGGCATCCGCTCGATGATGCGCCAGGATCCAGACGTCATTCTGGTCGGCGAGGTGCGCGACGCCGAGACCGCCGAGATGGCTTTTCGCGCCGCGATGACCGGCCACCAGGTGTTCACCACCCTGCATACCAATTCGGTCATCGGCGCCGTGCCACGCCTGCTCGACATCGGCGTACTGCCCGACATCATGGCTGGCAACATCATCGGCATCATCGCCCAGCGCCTGGTCCGCCGCCTGTGCGAGCACTGCAAGTCGCCCTACCACGCCGAGGCGCACGAACTGCGGCTGCTCGGCCCACTCGCCGATGGCCAGCGGCCGGTACTGTTCCGCCCGACCGGCTGCGAGCAGTGCGACTTCCAGGGCTATCGCGGGCGCCTCGCCATCATGGAGCTGCTGCGCATCGACGCCGGCCTCGACGAACTGATCGCCCGTCGCGCAACCACCCACGAAATCCGCAGCCGGGCACTGGCCCAGGGTTTCACCACGCTGGCCGACGACGGCCTGCGGCGCGTGCTGAACGGTACCACCTCGCTGGAGGAACTGACGCGGGTGGTGGACCTGACCGACCGGATGTAGCCATGCTATTCGACTACAAAACCCTCAGCCTCGCAGGCTGGGATGAAACGAAGTGGAATCCCGGCATTGGCCGGACGAAGCCGGGGTTGCGCTTCACTCCATCCCAGCCTGCAGCTGCTAGCCCCCTCCCCAACCCTCCCCCGCAAGCGGGGGAGGGAGCACCCTCCTTCCCCTGCTTGCGGAGGAAGGCCGGGATGGGGGGAACCGCGCAATCCATTTGCTTGTCGGGCTAGCAGGGCCATGCTCTTCGACTACAAGGCCGTCAGCACCGAAGGTCGGATGACCACCGGCCGGCTCGATGCCATCAATCTGATCGACCTGGAAATGCGCCTGAAGCGCATGGACCTCGATCTGGTCACCGGCAAGCTGGTCGAGCATCGTTCACTGTTCGGGCCGCGCGGCGTGCCGCGGCCCGAACTGATCAATTTCTGCTTCCACCTCGAACAACTAACGCGCGCCGGCGTGCCCATTCTCGACGGCCTGATCGATCTGCGCGACTCGATCGAACATCCGCGCTTCCGCGAGGTGGTGGCCGTGCTGATCGAGAATATCGAGGGCGGCCAGACCTTGTCGCAGGCGATGGAAACGCATCCCGACGTGTTCTCCCAGGTGCTGGTCAACCTGGTCCGCGCCGGCGAAAACAGCGGCCAACTGCCGGAAGTGCTCGACAGTATCGGCGAGTCGCTGCGCTGGGAAGACGAACTGGCCGCGAATACCAAGAAGCTGTTGCTCTATCCGACTTTCGTCGCCGTCGTGGTCATCGCCGCCACCATGTTCCTGATGATCTACATGGTGCCGCAGTTGAAGCTGTTCGTGAAAAACATGGGCCAGACCTTGCCGCTGCAAACCCAGGCGCTGTTCTTCGTCTCCGACCTGCTGGTCGACTACTGGTACGTGATTCCGCTGCTGCCGCTGGCCGTCGCCGTGGTCGGGGGCTTCATCATCCGCCACAACCCGGTCGCCCGCGTCCAGTTCGACGGCCTCAAGCTGCGCCTGCCGGTTGTCGGCCCGATCCTGAAAAAAATCATCCTGTCGCGCTTCGCCAGCACCTTCGCCATGCTCTACGCCGCTGGCATCCCGGTTCTCGAATCCATCCGCACGACCCAGGACATCGTCGGCAACCATGTCATCCGCATTGCGCTGGAACAGACCGAACACTCGATCCGCGAAGGCCGCAACGTCGCCGGCGCCTTCCACGATGTCGGGCTGTTCCCGCCGCTGGTGGTGCGCATGCTGCGCGTCGGCGAAAACTCCGGCGCGCTGGACCGGGCGCTGCTCAATGTCAGCTATTTCTACACCCGCGACGTCAAGGAATCGGTCGGCAAGGCGCAAGCGCTGATCGAACCGGTCCTGACGCTGTTCATGGGTACCCTGCTCGGCTGGATTATGCTGTCGGTCATCGGCCCGATCTACGACGTCATCAGCAAGCTGCCCACGTGACCGCCCACCGTCTGTTCTACCTCGACACCCACCACCTGACGGCCTATGTCTGGCGCCAAGGGCACCTGCGTGCCGAAGGCAGCTTCACCAACAGCGACAACGGCCTGCTCGCCTTCAGCCACTACCTGGCGCGCTGGCGTGACAGCCGCTTCGCGCTGCTGGCCAACGTCGCCGATGAGGAGCATGCCCTCGAAACCATTCCCTTCCTCTCCCGCGGCGACCGCCAGGCGCTGATTGCCCGCAAGATCAGTCAGCACTTCATGGGTTCGCCGCTGGCCACGGCCTTCTCCCTGGGCTACGAGAAAACCCGGCGCAAGAACGAAAAACTGCTGCTCTCGGCGCTGACCAATCCGGCCCATTTCGAGCCCTGGCTCACACGCATCGCCAACGCCGAGGCGCCGCTCTCCGGGATTTATACCGTCGCCCAACTCGGTGGCCAGTTGCTGAAGAAGCTCGGCGGCGAGCGCCAGGGCTGTCTGCTGCTGACCATGCAGGATCACTCCATCCGCGAAAGCTACCTGCGCGACGGCCAGACCCTGTTCTCGCGCATGGCCCCGATCGTCGACAGCAGCATCGCCGGCATCGCCAGCAGCTTCGCCGCCGAGGCCGGCAAGCTCCAGCAATACCTGATCGGCCAGCGCCAGATCAGCCGCGACGACCACTTGCCAGCGCTGATCGTCGCCTGCCCGGCCGCCGTCCCCGCTATCAGCAAGGCTTGCCTGGCGCACGACAACCTCGTCTTCAGCATCGTCGACAGCCATGTCGCCGCCAGGAAGCTCAGCCTCAAAACGCTGCCGGAAGACAATCGCTGCGATCTGCTGTATCTGCAACTGCTGGCCACCGACCCACCGCGCCAGCAATTCGCCGGCCCCGGCCACCGCCACGCTTACCAGGTCAACCGGCTGCGCCGTGGCATCCTCGCCGCCGGCCTGATCGCCCTGCTCGGCGGCCTGCTGCTGACCGCCCACAATGCCTGGACGGCCTACGAACTGCGCCAGGAAACCCGGACCCTGCAAGCCAGCGCAAGCGATCTGGAAAACCGTTACGGCAAGATTGCCGCCACCTTCCCGCAACTGGGCATCGACAACGCCACCCTGCGCCGCCTGACCGACCAGCACGCCGCGCTCGGCCAGCAGCAGCGACCACCCGAGCCGGCCCTGCGGCGCCTCGGTCAGGTTCTCGAACAAATGCCGGCCATCATCCTCGACCGCCTCGACTGGCGGATCGGCCGCGAGGTCGCGGGTAACGCTTCCGGCAATGCCTCGGCCATCGACAGCCACGGCGAAACCACCATCATCAACGGTCATGTCCAACTCGCGCCGACGGCGAGCACGCGGGAAGTGCTGACCCTTTTCAACGAATTCGTCGAACGCCTGCGAAACGACCCGGACAACACGGTACGCATTCTGCAACGACCCTTCGACATGGAATCCGGGCGGCCGCTGCGCGGTGGCGACGATGTTGGCGAGGCCGGCTTGGCGCAGCCGTTCATGATCGAGATCACGAGGCTTGCGCCATGACCCTGACCCGGCGCGACCTGGACAAGCTGCTGTGGCCCCTGTTGGGAGGCCTAGCGCTGTTGCTGCTGGCCGCCGGGTCGGCCTGGTGGAGCTACGGCGACTGGCAAGGCGCGCAGCGCGAACGCGATGCGGCAGCGACCCGCAAGCAGCGCATCGAGCAGCACCTGGGCCAGGCGCGCGGCGAGGAACAGGAATTGAAGGAACGCGCCCGGCTATTCCAGGAATTGCAGCAATCGGGCATTGCCGGCCCCGAGCGACGGCTGGAATGGATCGAATTGTTGCGCGACCTCCAGCACCGCCTGCGCATTCCCGGCCTCAATTACGAGTTCGGCCCGCGCCAGCCGCTATACCAAAATGGCAGCGATTTCGTCTATTTCGCCAGCCCGGTGCGGCTGCAATTGCGGCTGGTGCACGAAGAAGACCTGTTGCGCATCCTCGCCAGCCTGCAAAGCGAGGCCAAGGCCCTGGTGCTGATCCGCCAATGCACGCTGGCCCCGCTCGACAATCGCGGCGCCGGCAACGACCTCGCCCAATTGAGCGCAGAATGCGAGTTGAGCTGGGTCACCATCGACCGCCCCTGATGCCGAAAGCCATGAAAATCATCGCCTCGCTCCTCCTGTTCCTCCTCGCCGCCACCCTGGCCGTGGGCGAGGAGAGTGGCGAAACAAGCGACCTCGGCCGCCTGTTCCTGACCCCGCAACAGCGTCAGATCCTCGACCAGCAGCGCCTGCGCGACCCGAATGAGGGCGGCGAGCGGCGCGTCACCGTCAGCGGCGAAGTCCGCCGCTCCGGCGGCGCCACCACCCGCTGGATCAACGGCCAGGCCGACTGGAGCGGTACCGGGCCCCGGCCCAAAGTGCCGGTCGGCGACAGCTTCGACCCCGCCACCGGCAGCCATCAGCCGCTGCTCGACAGTGGACAAATCACCATCAAGCGCACTGCTCCTCCTTAAAAGGAACTCAGATGCCCTTGCCAACAAAACACGGACAGCGCGGCTTTGCCTTGCTGCTATTCGCCTTTCTCGTGCTTGGCATTGGCGCAGCCCTTTTCCTCTCGGCCTGGGATGGCACCCGGGCGCGCCAGGAGCGGGAGAGGAATGCTGCCCAGGCGCTCCAGCAAGCCAAGGAAGCCTTGATCGGCCATGCGGCCATGCCCTCCGACATCAACTCCGTTGGTTATCTCCCTCTTCCCGATACTGACGATCCTCTGTTAAAGGAAGGGTCCGCAGCCGGGAACCCTCCGGGCAATTACACAAACTATTCAATCATTGGAAAACTGCCTTGGCGAAGTTTGCGCACTCCTCCCTTGCGCGATCAACATGGCGAATGCTTGTGGTACATCGTGTCTGGCCGCTTCAAAAAAAAACCGAAAACCGATGCTGCCTTTAATTGGGATACGCAAGGCCAGATCGAAATCATCGACGGCAACGGCACCCTTATCGCCAGCAATATCGCGGCCGTGGTCGTTGCGCCGGGGCCGCCCCTGGACGGCCAATCCCGGAGCTTGGCGGATGCCGCCTTTACCCAATGCGGCGGCAATTACCAAGCCTACAACTACCTCGACCCCATCAATGCCGCGAATGCCGTCGCGGGCGAGGTCAATTACTTCGCCGGCAGCATCAACGGCCTGGTAGCGCCGAACGACAGCAACAAGAAGTTCATCATGGCCAGCGGCTCGCCCTTCATCAATGACCGCTTTCTGTTGATCACGGTCGATGAGATTTTCCGCCCGATCATCCGGCGCAGCGACTTTGCTGCGCGGATCAGCGATTTGTTAAATGACCCGACATTTGTCGCCCACCTGCAATCGCTGGAGATTAAAGGCCCCAAGGGAACGGCTAAGCTAGACTGCAACAAGGCAACCGCTCCTCCCGAAACTTCCGAAACTCCGGATCCTTCTCGCTATTCTTCCTTTGTTTCTTTTTGCAACAACTGGAAGGAAATGTTTTTCATCACGCAACTCCGCGACGATAAACCGCGACCGCCCAACTGCTCCCGAGTAATCATTTTTGCCGGCCAGAAGAAACCGAACCAGAATCGCATCCCCCCCAATGACGAGAAAAAGGAAAACTATCTTGAAGGGGTAAATCTCGCCGCCTTCGATACGCCAAAGGCCGAATCGAACGACTTCGACATAGCCCTTCTCCCCGCCTTCGTACCGGATGAACCGTGGAAAGATATCGTGATATGCATTCCAGAGAAAGCGCCACCGAGTGAAACGATCGAATAATCAAGGCTTCTCGCTGGTCGAACTGGCGATTGTTCTCGTCATCTTCGCGCTGCTGGCCGGCGGCCTGATGATGACCCTGACCACCCAGCAGGAAATCCAGCGTTTGAGCGAAGTCCGCCGCCAGTTAGCCGACATCCGCGAGGCGCTGCTTGGCTATGCGATTGCCAATGGCCGTCTGCCAGCCCCGGCTAAACCAGCCATCGCCAGTGGAATCACTGGCGCCGGAGAGAGCGACGACTGCCTTGTTCAAGATAGTAAGGACGGAAATAAATGCCCCCCTGGTCAAAAAACGGGCTTCGGGGTACTCCCTTGGGCCACGCTCGGATTGCCGGAAACCGATCCCTGGGGTCAGCGTTTTACCTACCGGGTTGATCCAAAGTTTGCTGACAATATTAGTGAGAAAACTGTTCCAGACTGCAAGTCACCTGAGACGACCCCGCCGGCGCCCACGCAAGCCAGCTTCGCTCTGTGCTCGCGAGGCAACATTGAAGTCAAGGACGGCTCAGCCTCTATCGCCAGCGAATTGCCCGCCATCGTCATCTCCCACGGTCGTAACGGTTTAGGCGGTTACGGCCGGGATGGTAATCGGCGCCTCGGAGCCATTGGGGATGAGAAAGAAAATGCCAATGACGACGCCCTGTTCATCAGCCGGGCGCAAGCCCCCGATTTTGACGACGAGGTAATCTGGATACCCTTACCCATCCTGATGAACCGGATGATGACCGCCAGCCGCCTGCCTTAGCCTCGACCCCGTGAGCCAGACATCCTTCCTCCACGCCCTGCGCAATGCCGGCATCGACCCGGCCGACGATGCCGACACGCGGCTGAAGAAATCCCTGCTGATTTTCGCCACCGGTCTCGTCTGCCTTGGCTCGATGCTCTGGCTGTTCCTTTATGGCCAGCTTGGGCCACAATTCTCCGCCACCGCACCCTTCGTCTTCCAACTGCTGCTGGTCGGCAACCTGCTGTTTTTCTTCCATAGCGGCAATTTCAACTTCTTCCGCTATTCGCAACTGGCGCTGTTCCTGTTCGCCCCTTTCGCCGTGCAGTGGGGCATCGGCAATTTCATCACCGCCAGCGGCACCAGTCTGTGGGGGCTGCTGGCGCCGATCGGCGCGGTGCTGTTCTTCGGCCCGCGCGAGTCGATCGCCTGGTTCGTCGCCTACCTGTTCCTGACCGCGTTGTCCGGCTTTTTTGACTATTATCTGGCCGACAGCCCGCTCGGCAACGCGCCCAAGATCGCGACAGAGACCAGCGTCTTCTTCTTCGCTCTCAATTTCGCCGCCATTTCCAGCATCGTGTATCTGCTGCTGCGTTACGCGGTAGTGGAAAGAGCCCGCGCCCGGGCCGAACTGGAAACCACCCACGCGCAGTTGCTGGAGGAGCAGGAGCGCTCCGAACGCCTGCTGCTGAACATCCTGCCCGGCCCCATCGCCGAACGCCTGAAGCGCGACAAGCAAACCATCGCCGATGGTTTTGCCGATGTCACCGTGATGTTCGTCGACATCGTCAATTTCACCCGCATCGCCGAGGGAATGACGCCGCAGCAGGTGTTCGCCATGCTCAACCGCATTTTCTCGTCCTTCGACGAATTGGCAGAGCAATACGGCGTCGAGAAGATCAAGACCATCGGCGACGCCTACATGGTTGCCGGTGGCCTCAACCACGAGCGTGGCAATTACACGCAAGCCATCGCCGAACTGGCGATGGCCATGCGCGACCTGTTGCGCCGCGATTTCGCCGGCAATGGCCCGCAACCGGGCCCGCCGCTCGACGTGCGCATCGGTATTGGCACCGGCCCGATCGTCGCCGGCGTGGTCGGCAAGAAGAAATTCATCTACGACCTGTGGGGCGATACCGTCAACCTGGCCAGCCGAATCACCAGCGAAGGCGTGCCAGGCATGATCCAGGTCGATGCGACGACTCACCAGCGGCTCGCCGGCCTGTTCCTGTTCCACGAGCCGCTGAGCATCCCCCTCAAGGGTAAAGGCCAGACCGTCGTGTACCGGCTGATCGGCCCGACCGATGACGCGGGGAAGGTATAGGGCGGGTCAAGACTCGCCGGTTCAAAATCAAATTTGATGCTGGATCGGTGGGTCAAGACCCGCCCTACGGCGCTCCGGCAGATGTTCGAGCGGAGGAAAGCCGGAAAGCCACCCGGCCGGAACGGTTTTCGGCCAGTTCCAGCAGGTAGCCGGCGGCAGCGGCCTGGCGGGCGGCGTGATACAGGCCGATGCCCAGGCCGTCCTCGGAAGCGACCGGTTCGTGCAGCACCGTCGCGGCCAATGCCGGGGCCAGCGGCGTTCCGCCGTCGACAACGGTCAGCGCACCGTCGGCAAAACTCACCGCGATTCCCAGGCCCGGCTCGCGCTGGCGTTTGGCCAACGTATTCTGCAGCAAGTTCTCGGCGACGCTGTCGAACAGCGTCGCGGGCAGTTCCTCGCCGGCAGCCGGCACGCCCAGCCAGTCGATGTCGCGCTCGGCATAGCGGCTGCGCAGGCGCCACCACCACTCGCCGGCTGCCTCCCGACCGCCACGCTCGATCATCGGCGCCTGCAACTTGTCCAGGGTGGCGCGCAGGCGCTCGGTAATCAGCGGCAACTGCTTGCCAAGCAGGCCGGCCCGTAGCGCCGGATCGCCCGGCTGAGCAGCGGCATAGCACAGCCCCTGCATGGATTGCAGCAGATTCTTGACATCGTGGGTCACGCGCGACCCGGTTTCATAAACCGCCTGTAGATAACCGATACGCTGCAATTCGTGCGCCTGGCGCTTGACCTCGTAGAACTCGGCCGCCAAGCGCAACAGCCATTCGACGTGCCAGCGCATCGACGGCGATGGCGGCAAGCGGAAATAGACGGTCAGCGCCAAATCCGCCATCTGGTAGACGTGCGCATGGATACTGCGCTCGCCGACACTGCCGGTCTGCCCGGCGGCCTCCCAGGCGCTGCCGACGACCCAGGGCATGCCCAGCAGGCGCGCCATCGCCGCATCGAGAAAGCGCACCGGATCGCTCTCGCGCTCGCTCTCGGCGGCCAATTCCACCAACCACTGTTCGAGCGGCATGCCGACCGACAGCAGGTAGCGCGACACTGCCGAGCCGATGCCGGAAAAACCGGCACGCGGATTCCACGCCCAAGCGACGACCAGCAGCGCGCCGGCCATGGTCAGCGAGGTCGAGAACAACGCCTCGACGTAGCCGACACCACCGACCAGCATATAAGCCAGTGCACCAAGCACGAATACGGCGAGGACCAGGAACACCAGCATGCCGTAGAACAGATCGAATGCCTCGCCAGCCCGACGTTGCGGCGTCCGCGCCGGGAATACCAGCAATAGCGGCAGCAGCAACGGCATCAGGCTGGCAAAAGCGGCGCGTGGCAGCGGATCGAGCACCACCTTGGGCGAGATTTCCGGCACCACGCCGAACACCGTCACCCCGATCACGTAACCGAAAGCCAGCAGGTAGCCGATGCGCTCGCCGCGCCGTTCGCTCCACAATACGCGTCCGCCGATCGCCCCGGCCAGCGCACCGCACCAGATCAGCAACAGCCACGGCCCGAGAAACCAGGTCGAAGCCAGCACCGCAGCGAACAGAATCCCCCCTTGACCCAGGCTGATCCGCCGCTCACCGGCAACAAAAGGCTGCCAGAGCAGGAACAGGCCGAGCGCCGCCACCCACAGCAGGCGCACGGCGGGCAGTTGCCAGCCGCCGAAGGCCAGCACGTGCAGCATCAGCAGATGCGCGGCGAGCAGCAGATGCGACCAGTCGGCCAGGAAGGCGGCCAGTTTGTGCGTGGGGCGGGCGTCCATGACTACGACAGAATGTCCATTTTTCGACACTTTTCCCGCGAAATCAGGCGTATAGCCACGGAGTTCCATCCGATTTCACAGGCATGGAATTTGCAGATGAAACGACAAAGCATTTGAACCGGAGCATGCCATGAAAAGCCGCCAAACGGGCTTCACCCTCGTCGAAATCGCCATCGTGCTAGTCATCATCGGCCTCTTGCTCGGTGGCGTGTTGAAGGGGCAGGAACTGATCAACAGCGCCAAGGTAAAAAACCTGGCCAATGATTTTCGGACCATTCCGATCTACATCTACGGTTACCAGGACAGATTCCGGGCGCTGCCGGGCGACGACAAGGATGTCGTGGCACACCTCGGCACCGATGCCACGTTAGCCACAGCCTCCTCTGGCGGAAAGGTCGGCAACGGCGTCATCGAGGGCACCTGGAATTCTGAAACGCCAACCAACGAGAGCTATCTATTCTGGCAGCATGTCCGTCTCGCCGGTTTCGCGCCCGGACCGACTGTCGCCGGCTCCGACAACTACCTTCCCAAGAACGCGGAAGGCGGTCGTATTGGCGTCACTGGCGCCAATAACAGACCCATCACCAATCTGCGCGGCACGTATTTCATCTGCTCGGAAGGTATTTCCGGCCGCTTCGCCAAGCAACTGGATCTGATGATGGACGATGGCAACACCGCCACCGGTTCGATGATGACCAGCGATGGCGGTACTTCAGCCATTCCCAATACCGGCATTACCGGCACCGAGGACACTCCCGGCACCGCCGGCATCGACGATGGGCTAACCTACACGGTCTGCATGGGCGTCTGATGACTATTCGTCGTTGAGCGGAGCATGTCATGAAAAGCCGTCAAACGGGCTTCACCCTCGTCGAAATCGCCATCGTGCTGGTCATCATCGGCCTGTTGCTCGGCGGCGTGCTGAAGGGGCAGGAATTGATCAACAGCGCCAAGGTAAAAAACCTGGCCAATGATTTTCGGACCATTCCGATCTATATCTATGGTTATCAGGACAGATTCCGGGCGCTGCCTGGCGATGACGCGAATGTCGTGGCTCACCTTGGCAGCACCGCCATATCAGCTCCGACAGGCGTAACGTTGGGCAATGGAGTCATCGATGGCGCTTGGGATTCCGACGAATCAACCGAATCCTACCTGTTCTGGCAGCATGTCCGTCTCGCCGGTTTCGCGCCAGGGTCGACTGACACTGCCGACAAAGCTGCATACATTCCCAGAAACGCGGAAGGCGGAAAAATTGGCGTCACCGGTACTAGCAACGTACCCCTCAAGGATCTGAAGGGCAACAATCTGCGCGGCACGTATTTCATCTGCTCGGAAGGCATTTCCGGCCGCTTCGCCAAGCAACTGGATCTGTTGATGGACGATGGCAATACCGCCACGGGTTCGATGATGACCAGCAGGGACAATAAAAATGCCGTTGCTACTGACCAAGTCCTCGATGGAACACCCTACTTGGTCTGCATGGGCGTCTGATTGCCGTTCGCCACTGCCCGGCAACGCCAGTACCTGACAAAACCCGCTGCGGCGGGTTTTTCAGTTTTGCAACAAGCGTTGCTCCGCCGCCATCACCGCCCCCGGTTCGCCGAGCACGACGATCACGTCGCCTTCCTCCAGGCGGGTTTCCGGCGCCGGCTCGATGGAGCGGATGCCGCGCCGGCGGATGGCGCTGATTTCGCAGCCGCAGGCTTCCAGTCCGAGTTCGGCCAGCGATTCGCCAATGGCGGCGGCGCCCGGCCCCAACCAGACGGAATGCAGGCGCGGCTGCTGGCTGTCGTCCTCCTTGCGATCGCTCATGCCGCGATAGAAGCCACGCAACAGGCGATAGCGCTGCGCGCGGACGAGGCGGATGCGCTTCAACACCCGGTTCATCGGCACGCCGACCAGCGCCAGGGCATGCGAGGCCAGCATCAGGCTGGCTTCCAGCGTTTCCGGCACAACCTCGGCGGCACCGGCCTTGGTCAGCTTGGCCATGTCGCGCTCGTCGGCGGTGCGAATCACCACCGGCAGGTCGGGGCGTAGCGACTGGACGTGATGCAGCACTTTCTCGGCCAGCGGCGTATCGGCCATGGTGACGATGACCACGCTGGCTCGCATCAGACCGGCCGCGATCAGCGCCTCCTTGCGCCCGGCGTCGCCGAAGACGACGCTCTCGCCGCCGGATGCAGCCTCGCGGACGCGATCGGGATCGAGGTCGAGGGCGATGTAACTGACCTCTTCCTGGCCGAGGAAGCGGGCCAGATACTGGCCGCTGCGGCCGAAACCACAGAGGATGGCATGGCGCTCGGTGGCCATTGACTGGGCGGCGATCTGGGTCAGGTGCATCGAGCGCATCAGCCACTCGCTGGCGACGAAGCGGACTACCAACTTCTCGCTGTGCTGGACGATGAACGGCGCGATCAGCATGGACAGCACCAGCACCGTCAGCACAACCTGTTCGACCTCGATCGGCATATGGGCGATTTCACCGAGCAGCACGAAGCCGAACTCGCCACCGGCGCACAACCATAGCGCCGAGCGGATAGCATTGCCGGGCGAAGCGCCCAAGCGCCACGACAGCAGGCCGACAATCAGGCTCTTGAGGGCAAGCAGGGCGAGGAGGCCGAGCAGCACCTGCCACCACAGGTCGACGACGATGTGCATGTCGAGCTTGACGCCGATGGTGACGAAAAACAGCCCCATCAGCACATCGCGGAAAGGTTTGATGTCCTCCTCGACCTGTAGCCGGTATTCGGTTTCGGAAATCAGCATGCCGGCGACGAAGGCGCCGAGGGCCAGCGACAGGCCGGCCAGTTGCGTCAGCGTGGCGAGGCCCAGGGTAATCAGCAGCACATTGAGAACGAACACCTCTGAAGACTTGGCGCGAGCGACGAAGGTAAACCACTTGCGCACCAGCTTCTGACCGAACACAAGGATCAGCGCCAGCGCCACCACCGCCTTCAGCAGCGCGACGCCGAGCAGCAGCGCCAGCTTCTCCGGCGGCTGGTTCAGCGAGGGGATGATTACCAGCAGCGGCACCACGGCCAGATCCTGGAACAACAACACGCCCATGACCTCGCGGCCGTGCGCCGTGTTGAGCTGCATGCGCTCGGTCAGGAGCTTGGTCAGCACGGCGGTGGACGACATCGCCAGCACGCCGCCGAGCGCCAGCCCGAGTTGCCAGCCGACGCCGGCCAGTACCGTCAACGCCGTGGCCACGACGATGGTGGCGAGTACCTGCAACAGCCCTAGGCCAAAGACGATGCGTTTCATCGCGTAGAGCTTGGGCAGCGAGAATTCGAGGCCGATCGAGAACATCAGGAAGACGACGCCGAATTCGGCGAGGTGTTCCATGCTGTCGATCTCCGACATCAGGTTCAGCGCATGCGGCCCGATGACGCTGCCGACCAGCAGGTAACCGAGCACCGGCGGCAGATTGAAACGGCGGAAGATGACCACCGCGGGCACCGACGCACCGAGTAGTAGAAGGACGAGGGAGAGTGCGCTCAAGGGCCGTTTCGCGATTCGGGTATACTCGTTTGATCATAACCGCAGCCCATCCATGAATCCAAGCATTTCGCATCCTTGCCACGCCCCGGAACGCGCTCTGGAACTGGGGCGGCAAACGCTGACCATCGAAGCGGCGGCCGTCGCCGCCTTGGCCCGGCGCCTCGACGACGCTTTCGCCCGCGCCGTCGACCTGATCCTCAACAGCCGTGGCCGCGTGATCGTCAGCGGCATGGGCAAATCCGGCCATGTCGCCCGCAAGATCGCCGCCACCCTGGCCAGTACCGGCACGCCGGCCTATTTCGTCCATCCCGCCGAGGCCAGCCACGGCGACCTGGGCATGATCGCCCGCGACGACGTGCTACTGGCCCTGTCCAATTCCGGCGAGTCGGAAGAACTGTTGCGCATCGTGCCGCTGATCAAGCGCCAGGGTGCCCGACTGATCAGCATGACTGGCGCCCCGCAATCGACCCTGGCCCGCCAGGCGGACATTCACCTCGATGCCGCTGTGGACCAGGAAGCCTGCCCGCACAACCTGGCCCCGACCGCCAGCACCACCGCCGCGCTGGCCCTCGGCGATGCCCTGGCAGTGGCCCTGCTCGACGCTCGCGGTTTCGGCCCCGAGGACTTTGCCCGCTCGCATCCCGGCGGCTCGCTCGGCCGCCGCCTGCTGACCCACGTCGCCGACGTCATGCGCCCGGCCGAACGGGTGCCGGCGGTCGCGCCCGCTACCGACATCACCACGGCCGTGGTCGCCATGTCGCGCGGCGGCCTCGGCCTGGTCGCCATCGTCGACGACGAAAACCGGCCGCTCGGTATCTTCACCGACGGCGACCTGCGCCGCGCTTTTGAAAAGCGCATCGACCTGCGCCAGGGCGCCATCGCCTCGGTTATGCATCCGGCGCCGCACACCATCACCGGCGGCCGGCTGGCCGTCGAGGCCGTCGAGATGATGGAGCGCCTGCGCATCAACGCGCTGCTCGTTACCGGCGACGACGGCCGGTTGGCCGGCGCCCTCAACATGCACGATCTGTTCACCGCCAAGGTCATCTGATGAATGCTGATGCCCGTACCCGCGCCGCCCGCATCAAGCTGGTCGCCTTCGACATCGACGGCGTGATGACCGATGGCGGCCTGCATTACACCAACGATGGCGGCGAGCTGAAGACCTTCAACGTCCAGGACGGCCTCGGCTTGAAATTGATGCAGCGCGCCGGTTTCGCGCTGGCCATCGTCACCGGCCGCAATTCCGGCGTGGTTAGTGCGCGCGCCGCCGATCTCGGCATCGAACACGTCTTCCAGGGCGTCGGCGACAAGGAGGCCACCGTCGCCGCCCTGCTCGACCGGCGCGGCCTCGCCTGGGAAGAATGCGCCTTCATGGGCGACGACCTGATCGACCTGGCGGTGATGGGCCGCTGTGGCTTGGCCATCGCCCCGGCCAATGCCCGACTGATCGTCAAGGAGTGCGCCCACCTGCTGACCGAGGCGGGCGGCGGCCACGGCGCCGTGCGCGAAGCGATCGAGTTCATTCTCGCCGCCCAGGACAAGCTGGCGGCCGCCTTCGCGCCCTACCTCAAGCCGTAATGAAGAACTGGCAGGGACAGCTCTTCCCGATCATCCTGGTCATCCTGCTGGCCGGTCTCAGTTTCTGGCTGCAAAGCGTGGTGAATACCGATGAAGCGCGGCGCGACGGCAGCCAGCGCCACGACCCCGATGCCATCGCGGAGAATTTCACCGTCCGCCGCTTCGATGCCAGCGGCCAGGTCAGGTACCGCTTGACGGCCCCCTGGCTCGAACACTTCCCGGACGATGACTCGTCCGAATTGCGCTCGCCGACCCTGATCCACTTCCCCCAGGACAGGCCGCCGCTGACCTTTTCGGCGGACAATGCGCTGGTCAGCTCGCAAGGCGAAACGATATTCTTGTGGGACAACGTCAATATCGTCCGGGCCGCCACCGCCGAGCGCCCCGAACTGCGCGCCCGCATGCCCGATCTCACCGTCCAGCCCGATCTCGGCACCGCCTTCACCAGCAGTCCGATCGAAATCACCCAAGGCCAGTCCTGGGCCAAGGGCATCGGCGCCCATCTCGACAACAATACCTCGACGCTCGTGCTGCAATCGCAAGTCACGGGCGTATACATCCGCCCCGGTCAGACGCCATGAACGCACGCTTTATCCTCCTTGCTGCCTCGCTCCTGCTCGCGACCTCCGCCGCCTTCGCCGAGCGGGCCGACCGCAACAAGCCAATGCATCTGGAAGCCAGCCGCCTATCGATCGATGATGCCAAGAAAATCCAGATTCTCGAAGGCGATGTCGTGATCACCAAGGGCACCATGGTGCTCAAGGCTGATCGCATCGTCATTACCGAGGACCAGTACGGCTTTCAACTCGGTACCGCCTTCGGCGGCCCGGGCGGGCTGGCCCGCTTCCGCCAGAAGCGCGAGGGGCGCGACGACTACCTCGTAGGCGAAGCCGAACGCATCGAATACAACAGCAACAGCGAGATCGTCGAGTTGTTCCACCGCGCCTGGGTCAGGAGCGGCGAGGACGAAATTCGCGGCGATCACATCTGGTACGACGCCGTCAACGACAAATACCTGGTCACCGCCGGCGAGAAGACCAGTCCCAGCGCCCCACCGCCACGTGTGCGCGTCACCATCCAGCCCAAGAGCAACGCCACGACGACGCCCGAACGGCCGGAAACGAACGGCCCGTCGCTCGAACTAAAAGGCGCCACCGGCCTTGGCGAAGTGGACGCGCGCCCATAGCGCAGCGGACGATTCCATCCTCGTAAAAAGCCGCCGCGACTGCAGCAAATGGCTGATTTTGATCGAGTAAAATTATTTGTGCAGCGCACAAATAATTGTTGACAATGTATCAGTCACTCCTACTATAATTAAAAGAGCATGACGCAGCGCAACATGGACAGTGATGGCCCTGCAACGGTTTGCAAGTGCCTTGTCAGCCCCCCCTAAATTCAGGAGATTTTCATGAGCTTCACGACCCCCGAACAATTTGCCTCCGCTAACAAGGCCACCGTCGACTCCCTGCTGTCGGTCGCCAACGCCGCCCTGGCCTCCGCCGAGCGCATCGCCGCCCTGAACCTGAACACCGCCCGCTCGGTCCTGGAAGATTCCGTTTCCGGCACCAAGGCCCTGCTCGGCGCCAAGGATGTTCAGGAAGCCCTGTCGATCCAGGCTTCCCTGGCCCAGCCCAACGTCGAGAAGGCCGTCGCCTACTCGCGCAGCGTCTATGAAATCTCCGCCCAGGCCCAGGAAGAGCTGTCGAAGACCATCGAAGCCCAGTTCTCCGGTTTCCAGCAGCAGGTCGCCGATCTGCTGGACAAGGCCGCCAAGTCTGCCCCGGCCGGCTCCGACGTCGCCGTCGCCGCGGTCAAGAGCGCCATCGCCGCCGCCAACTCGGCTTTCGACAATCTGAACAAGGCCGCCAAGCAGGTCGCCGAGATCACCGAAGCCAACGTCGCCGCCGCCACCAACGCGACGGTCAAGGCGGTCGGCCAGACCACCGCCAAGAAGAGCAA
The DNA here is from genome assembly GCA_031260295.1 of Azonexus sp. GTDB lineage: Bacteria > Pseudomonadota > Gammaproteobacteria > Burkholderiales > Rhodocyclaceae > Azonexus. Next base: position 61,589 of record JAIRKE010000012.1, on the reverse strand, counting down.
GTAACTTTCTGCTTCCCCCGACCCCCGCCGCCTGGCGGGGGTTTTGTTTCATCCGCTGCAAGTAAATACCCAGACTGGAGATGATGATGAGCAACCCGAATATGGAACAACTGACCGCCGCCCAGAAGGCCAATACCGAAGTCATGCTGTCGTTGATGCGTACCGCCTTCACTGGTATCGAGCGCCTGACGGCGCTGAACTTGGCGACCACCCGTGAGTTCTTCAGCAATACGGTTGCCAACACTCAACAGTTGATGGCCGCCAAGGACGCCAACGAGATCGCCAAGCTGAACAGCAAGCTGGCCGAGCCAGGCGTCGAGAAAATCGTCGATTACTCGCGTAACGTCTATGATCTGGTCGCCGAAATGCAGAAGGAAATTACTGCGGTCATGGAAGCGCAGTACAACAGCTTCAACAAGAGCGCTTCCAGCGTCGTCGCCAAGGCCAGGACGGCCCCGGTCGGTGGTGACGTGTTCGCCGCCGGCATGGAGTCGATGCTGAACGCCTCGACCAAGGCCTTCGACAGCATGAGTTCGATGGCCAAGCAATTGTCGGACATCGCCGAAGCCAACCTGCAAGCGGCCTCCAAGGCCGTCATTGTGCCGGCCGCCAAGAGCAGCAGCGCCACCAGCGCCGCCGCCAAAAAGGCGATCAGCAAGTAAATCCCGTCCTCTCCGGACTGCCAAAAAGCCCGCCCCCGGCGGGCTTTTGTTTGTCTGGCATCCGGGAAAATCCGATATTTCGTCCGCTCCCCTCAGGGTCGCCAGACCCAACTAATGCCGCGCCGCTCGACTTCGGTGCGGATCTCCGCCATGGCCCACTCGACCCGCTCCGGCGCCCCTTCGACGCCCAGTTCCAGATGCCGCCTCTCCTGGCCGATCAAGGACGGCAGCGAGAACAGGCGCAGGTCCGGGTAGGCGGCGACGATGCGTTCCATCAGGTCGAGCAACGCGCTTTCGTAAGCATTCGGCCCGGTCAGCAGAAAGGCCTTCTCGCTACGGGCGTCGTTCGGCTGGAACAGGTCGCGATAGAAGGTATCGAGCGCCCATTCGATCATCGGGTGGGCCATTTGCGGAAAGCCCGGCGTGAAATAGTGATCCCTGACCATGAAGCCAGGAATGCGGTTGAAGGGATTGGGCAGGATGTCGACGCCAGCCGGAAAAGTCACCAGCAACTTGCGCTGCTCGCTGATGACCTCGCCGGCAAAGCGCACCTGTAACTCCTCGTATCCTTGCGGATGCAGTTCCAGCCCAACGCCGAGCGCGGCGGCGACGGCCTGCCGGGTATGGTCGTCCGGCGTGTTGCCGATGCCGCCGCAGGAAAAAACCACGTCGCCGGCGGCCAAGGTGCGCTGAAAGGTCGCCGTCAGACGCGCCCGGTCGTCGCCCAGATATTCGACCCAGGAAAGTTGCAGGCCGCGCGCGGCGAGCAGTTCGACGATGCGGGCGAAATGCTTGTCCTGACGTTTGCCGGAGAGAATTTCGTCGCCGATGATGACGGCGCCAAAGGTGCGGCTCACACCCGCTCTCCTTCGATGGAAACGATGGCGCCGCCGCGCGCCTGGCGCAGAGCCTCCAGGCTGTAGTGGGAAAACGCCAGCGCCGTCAGGGCCGGGGCTAGGAGGCCAACGAGCGGAATGTGAGCGAGCAGGGCCATGACCAGGCCGAGCAGAAAGAGCGGCCCCTTGTGGCGTTGCCGCAGCGCCGCCCATTCGCTCTCGCTGGCATGCATCGACAGCGCGTCCCAGGCAAAGGCACGGCGGTTCAGCCAGGCCATCAACAGCAGGGGAATCAGCAGCGAGAAGCCGGGAATCAGCCACAGCGGAATGGTCAGCAGCCAAGCAACGATGAAAATCAGCGAGGCCAGCACGCTGTTGACCGCCCCGGCGACGAAGCTGTCCTTACCCATCGGCGCCAGATCGCGGTATTGGCCCGCCGCCAGGAATTTCAGCATCAGCGGCATGATCGCCACCGAGGCCACCAGCACCGCGGCCAGCCAGGCAATGGCGAGAATCGCCATCCAGCCGCCGAGATTGGCCAGAAACACGGCCAGCCACAGCCAGCCCCAGGCAGCCAGCCAGGTCATCGGCGGGCAGCCGAGCAGTTGCTGGACAAAGGCGCCGAGCGCCCAGAGCGCCAGCGCCGCGACCAGCAGCAGCGAAAACAGCGCCGGCGTCAGCACGTAAAGCCAGACCCGGCCATGCCTCAAATCGGCGAAACTGCGCCCAAGCGCGAGCATGATGTCAGTCATTTTTGCTTCCTTTTGCAGCTTCGTGATGGGTTTTCGCTATGCTCTGCCCATCCTACGCTTGCTGACTTAGCGAATCACCACGACGTCCACGCCAGCGACATCCGCGATAACGCGCCATTGCCTGTCGGCAGTCATGGCTGGCAGATCATCGCGCTTTGCCAGCGCCAGACAGAACCGATCCCCCAGCGACAAACCGGCGGCTGCCGTCACACCTCTCAAGCCCCCGGCGGCAAGGGCAAGCGGCTCATCCGCCGCGACAATTTCAATCGGCAGCGGATGCAACATGGCATGAACATCCGTCACGGGCATTCCGGCGTAGACGTAATGGCTCACCACCTCAGCCAGATTGACCGAACACATCCGCGCCTCCATCAGCGCCTCAGCCACGCTCGCCGCACCAGGTTCGCCATTCAGGAGCGCCAGCAGCGCCGAAGCATCGAGGACGACACCGCTCATTCGCCGCTCTCCTTCTTGCGATTGGCCAGAAAGGCATCCACCGATACGCTTGCCGGTGCGCTTGCATGACCCGCGGCAAATTTCTTGACCATCGTTTGCGCCCGCGCGATTGACTGCGCCACCGTTCGCAAAATCACCCCATCGGGCGTTTCCTCAAGCAACAACGCCCCGCCATGGGCAACGCCCAAGCGTTTGCGAATCTCGGCCGGAAGGCTCATCCGGCCATTCGGCGTAATGCTGACATGCATCATTTTTCGCTCCCCATTATCGGCAATAATGGCATGATACGCTATTCATGCCATTTCGACATGGATATGCCACAAACCATTTTTGTGACAAAGGCATTAGTTCATGTTTCGTCATGGCAGCTTTACTTCAGCCTTCGCGGTGACCACCATTGATGGATACCTCCCATCCATTCTCGCCCGGAGATACCATCGTGGAAACCGCCCGTCTTTTTCAATCAGGCCGCAGCCAAGCGGTTCGGCTACCCAAGGAATTTCGTTTTGCCAATGCCGAGGCGGTTGGCGTGCGCCATTTCGGCAACGGCGTATTGCTGCTGCCGCTGGATGACCCTTGGGGCATGCTGCAAGCTGGGCTGGAATCGTTCGAGCCGGGCTTCACGCTTCAGCGCGACCAACCGCAACCGCAGTTCCGGCCAGAGATTGCGCCGTGATCCTGCTCGACACCAATATCTGCATTTACATCATCAACGCCAGGCCGCCCGAAGTACTGGCGCGTTTTCGCCAGTACCGCCTGGGCGAAATCGGCATCAGCAGCGTGGTTGCGGCGGAACTGGCCTATGGCGTCGCCAAAAGCCAGTCGCCACGCAACCGTGCGGCATTGGAAATGTTCATGGCGCCGCTGGAAATCCTGCCCTTCAACGACCAGGCCATCTGGTGTTATGGCGAATTACGCGCCCGGCTTGAACGCCAAGGCCAGCCCATTGGCGCGCTGAACACCATGATCGCCGCCCACGCCATCAGCCTAGATGTTCCCTTGGTCACGCACAACACGCGCGAATTTGAGCGCGTGGCAGGACTACGGCTGGAAAACTGGGTGGGGGTTGAAAAATAATCTGAAGCTGTCCCTATTTTGCAGGAAACAGCACCGTCAACGAAACCATCGCGCTTTTGCGCGACCGCTACATTGTCATCCGCCATTTTGCCGAGGATGCAACCGCCACGTTTTTGCCTTTGGCGTTAACCCGGTAAGCCCGCTCAGGTTGGGCTTCGCTACGATGCTCAACATTTACCTTGGATAAACCACATTCGCCGAAATATGCGTCATTGTTTCGGCCTATCCAAATGCTGGGTTTCGCTACGCTCAGCACCGACCTACAAAATGCGCAAACTACACGGGCTATTGATCCTCAGTATCCACAGCCATTTTTGCCAAAACTCTTTCGAGATCATGTTTGACCCTGTCATCTCCTTGTTCTATTGCCTTTTGATACCACTTCGCTGCTTCAGCATAATCCCTGGCTACGCTAAAACCGGCTTCGTGACCGCCTTCGTAAACAAGTCCAAGGAGCGCTTGAGCATGCCCGTATCCTTGTTCTGCCGCCAAACGATACCACTTCACAGCTTCTGGATCCCTGTACGTCTGCCCAAGGCTCACTTGGGCATACATGTTTCCCTGTTCTGCAGCCAAGCGAGTCCACTTTTCAGCTTCGGTATTATCCTCTGTTATGCCATTCTTGCCGCGGAGGTACATCTCTCCAAGCTCAGTTTGCGCCTTTGCATTTCCCTGTTCCGCAGCCAAGCGAATCCACTTCACAGCTTCGGCATCATTTTGAGCTATGCCGTAGCCTCCGCTGTATCTCACTCCAAGAAAAAATTGAGCTTCCGCATCCCCTTGTTCTGCCGCCTTCTGAAACCATTTCACGGCTTCGGCATCATTCAGGGCTACGCCCTGAGCTTGGGCGTACATCGATCCAAGTTCAGTTTGCGCTTTCGCATCTCCCTGCTCCGCCATGCGTTTGACGGCCTCGAAGTTCCGAGACTGTTCTGAACAGCCCACAAGCGTTCCAGGTAATACAAAACAGAGCGCGACCAGACCTACACATCCACGTACAAATTTGAGCATTTCATCCCTCACTGAGCAATTGTTTTGAGCGCGGTAGTTGGATTTCGCAAGCGGAACACAACCTCCCACCATTCATTTCCGGGCACCCAGTCTCGTAGGATGGGTAGAGCGCTGCGAAACCCATCTATTTTCCCATCAACATCTTTCAATGGTGAACAGATGCCGTTCTCGTGTTTGGTAAAAGGACACCAAGGCGGTCAATCAATAGCGAGCGCCTCCTGTTTGCCCAATTGACCGTGAAGAAACTCGCCGGGGAGGAAGTCGCGCCGGCGGGATGTCATACCGTGCTATCTGGAATCATTGAAAACTGTGGTGATGGGTTTCGCTACGCTCTACCCATCCTACCGCGCTGGTGTTATGCACCCAGATGCCACGCGTACCGGCGTAATAGTTGTGGCAATCCTCGACTTCGAGGTTGTAAACAGTCGTGCGGTAAAAATCTGGACGATCCTCACTCTCCCCCCAATAATCCTCCGAAATCGGTGGCTTCGTTCCACCATCGAATTCACCAGACTGACCATTCCTCAGATCGATTGACACCCCACCATCCCACTCCAACGAGAACGCGTGTAAAGCAACGCCTTCATCGTAGGTTCGGTTTAGCGGAAATACATCGGTTACAACGGCCAATTCACCGTTAGCGAATTCCAATTCATCACCAGACTTCAAATGCTGCAGGCTCGTCCAGCCTTTGGATTCAACCCAATCCTTCAGACTCGCCCAACCCTTCTCCTTTATCCAGCCTGGGTTATAATCCGATGGAATAACACCGCGACCCATCAGATCGCGCCAGCCCTTCCTGTCATTGATCCAGATCGGATGATTTGGTGTGGCAATCAAATACGAACGATCACTATCATGCATGGCCCGCTTTTCGGCCTGTGCTGCCGCACACTCCTTCGCCGAGTAAATTTCCAACCGCCAAATCTCCCGATCCTCATACCGGAAAGTCTGCGTCACCCGCTTGTAAGTCCGCTCCCCCTCCCCGTTCTCCGGTTTCGTCAGCACCCAATCTCCAACCTTGATCTGCTCGATGGGCACCAATCCTTCCTTGGTATGCACCAGCGTGCCGGCAATGAAACACCCGACCACATCGATCTCTGCCTTCGTCTTGCCCACCTGCTTCTTCACATCACCCATTCTTAACCCCCTCCCACTGCTTTTGCAGCCGTTTCACCGACACCGGCACCGGCGTGCGTAGCTCTTGCGCGTAGAGGCCGACGCGCAGTTCTTCCAGTAGCCAGCGGAATTGTTCGACTTGTGGATCGGGCGTGCCGAGTTTGGCTAATTGAATCGCCCGCCGCTCGTAGTTGCTCCACAGCGGCGCGAATTCGGTCATCAACTGCGCGTCGCGGGCGGGATTGGCTTTCAGTTTGTCGAGGCGGATGGCGATGGCTTTGAGGTAGCGCGGGAGGTGTTGCAGGCGCTCGAAGGGTGTGTCGATGACAAATTGCTTGGCGAGCAGACGTTTCAACTGCGCTTCGATGTCGGCCACCGTTGCCGCGTGTGCTTTGAAGGCGGGCAGCTTTTTGTTCACCGCCTGCCATTCGCCAAGCACCGTGCCGACCAGGCGGCAGATTTCCTGCATGATGAGGCCGAGCCGCGCTTTGGCTTCGGCGCAGCGCGTCTTGAAGGTTTCCGCCGTGGTGGGCAGCGGTTCATTGAGGCAGGCGCGCTCGAAGGCCAGTTCGACCAGTTGGCGCTTCAATTCGTCACTGCTGCCCAGGTTCATGTATTGCATGGCCATCTGGGTCAGGCCCGGGACGTTTTTGTCGAAGTATTTGACCTGCTCGCGGAATTGCAACATGAACAGCCGGCGCAGGCCCCGGCGATGGCAGTCGGCGGCTTCTTCGGCTGAGTCGAAAACCTTGAGGCTGACCGTGTCGCCGTCGTCGACCAGCGCCGGGTAGCCGATGATTGTCTGGCCCCCAACCGGAACCTCCATCAGTTCCGGCAATTCGCCAAAGGTCCAGTCGGTCAGCCGGGTATATTCGGCGGGCGTTTCGTGCAGTTCGGCGAACTCCTCTTTCGCTTCCCGCCCCCACTCGCCGCGCAGGGCCAGCAGGCTGCGGTTCATGTCGAGCTGGCGGCCATGCTCGTCGATCAGCTTGTAATTCATGACGAAATGCGGCGGCAGCGCATCGGGGCGGAAGGCGTCGGGCGTGACCGCCCAGCCACGCGCATTCAGCCCCCGGGCTTCGAGAATGTAGTCGATCAGCGGCGGAATCAATCCCTGGTTCATCTTGCGGTCATTGCCGGCGGTGGCGGCGATGAATTCCTCGACAAATTCCGGCACCGGCACCAGCTTGGCGCGTATTTTCTGCGGCAGCGTTTTGATGAGTTGCACCAGCTTTTCCTTGAGCAGCCCCGGCACCAGCCATTCCATGCGCGGCGCGGGAATCTGGTTCAATTGCGCCAGCGGCAGGGTCAGCGTCACGCCATCGCGCGGTGAGCCCGGCTCGAAATGGTAGGTGAGCGCGTACTCCACGCCGCCAACCTTGATCTGATGTGGAAAGGCTTCCGTCGTCACGCCGGCCGCTGAATGGCGCATCAGGTCGTCTTTATCGAGGAACAAGAGGCGCGGATTTTCCTGTTCGGCTGTCTTGCGCCAATGGTCGAAAGTCGCGCCGTTGTGGATGCCCTCGGGAATCCGCTGGTCGTAGAAGGCGAAAATCAGTTCGTCGTCGACCAGCACATCCTGCCGGCGCTGCTTGTGTTCGATTTTCTCGATGTCGCGGATTTGTTTCTGGTTGTGCTGGAAGAAGGGCCAGCGGCGAGCAAAAGCCTCGTCGATCTCCTCGCCGACCAGCCCCTGACGGATAAAAATCTCGCGCGACTCGGCCGGAGCCAGCGGCCCGTAATGGATGCGCCGCTTGGGATTGATGACCACGCCGTACAGCGTCGTGCGCTCCCAGGCAGCGACCTGCATGGCCTTTTTCTCCCAGTGCGGATCGAAATACTGGCGCTTGATAAGGTGAGCGCCCACTTTCTCGATCCAACTTTCTTCGATGCGGGCGATGCAGCGCCCGAACAGGCGCGTGGTTTCGGTGATCTCGCCGGCCATCAGCCATTTGCCGGCCTTTTTTTGCAGCGGCGAGGACGGGTGAATGAGAAAGCGGATGCCGCGCGCGCCGAGGTAATAACCGGATTCGTCCGCCTTGCAGCCGATGTTGCCGAGCAGGCCGGAGAGCAGCGCCATGTGGATGGCCTCGTAACCGCCGGGTTGCTCGTTCTCTTTCCAGCCCAGTTCGGCAATCAGCGCATGCAACTGCCCATGCACCTCGCGCCACTCGCGCAGGCGCAGGTAAGAAAGAAAGTGGGCGTGGCAGGTATCGACCAGTTGCTTGTTGCTTTTCTTGTGCTCGACGGCGTTCTGGAACCAGTTCCACAGCTTCCACCAGGCGAGGAATTCCGATTTCTCGTCGGCGAACAGCTTGTGTTTTTCGTCGGCCGCCTGCTGGCGCTCCTGCGGCCGCTCGCGCGGGTCTTGCGTCGATAGCCCGGCGGCGATCACCAGCACTTCCCGGAGGCAACCGAGATCGCGGGCGGCAACCAGCATGCGGCCGATGCGCGGGTCGAGCGGCAGGCGGGCCAGCGCCTCGCCGACGCGGGTCAGCTTGCCATTGTCCTCGTCGAGCGCGCCGAGTTCCTGCAACAGCGCGTAGCCGTCGGCGATGGCCTTGGCTGGCGGCGCTTCGAGGAAGGGAAAGCTCTCGACGTCGGTCAGGCGCAGCGATTTCATGCGCAGAATGACGCCGGCCAGCGAGGAACGCAGAATCTCCGGGTCGGTGAAGGGCGGGCGGGCGTTGAAATCCTGTTCGTCATACAAGCGAATGCACACCCCGGCAGCCACCCGGCCACAGCGCCCGGCTCGCTGCCGCGCCGCAGCCTGCGAAATCTTCTCGATCTGCAACTGCTCGACCTTGTTGCGGTACGAATAGCGCTTGACCCGTGCCAGCCCGGTATCGATCACATAACGGATGCCGGGCACGGTCAGCGAAGTCTCGGCGACGTTGGTCGCCAGCACGATGCGCCGCTGACCGCTGGAGGGCTTGAAGATGCGATCCTGCTCGCCGGCCGACAGGCGCGAAAACAGCGCCAAAATTTCCGGCGCATGCGCCGTGGATAGCCCCGGCCGGGCCAGTGCGTGCTTGCGCAGCGCCTCCGCCGCCTCGCGGATTTCCCGCTCGCCGGGCAGAAAAACCAGGATGTCGCCGGGGCCGAGCCGGGCCAGTTCGTCGGCGGCATCGACGATGGCGTCGTAAAGATCGCGCTCATCATCGCGCTCGTCGATGTCCATAACGGGCCGGTGGCGCACTTCGACCGGATACAGACGGCCCGACACCTCGATCACCGGCGCCGACTGGTCATTGACGGCGAAATGCCGGGCGAAACGCTCGGCGTCGATGGTCGCCGAGGTGATGATGAGCTTCAGATCGGGCCGCTTCGGGAGTAACTGCTTCAGATAGCCAAGTAGGAAATCAATGTTCAGGCTGCGCTCGTGCGCCTCGTCGATGATGATCGCCTCGTAGGCATTGAGAAAAGGATCGGACTGCGACTCGGCCAGCAGAATGCCGTCGGTCATCAGCTTGACCCAACTCTGCGGCCCCGTGCGATCCTGAAAGCGGATTTTGACGCCAACGCCGGCCCCAACCTGGGTTTTCAACTCCTGCGCCAGCCTTGAGGCCACCGACCGCGCCGCTAGCCGGCGCGGCTGCGTATGGCCGATCAGCCCGCGCGCGCCAATACCGAGATCGAGGCAGATTTTCGGCAACTGCGTCGTCTTGCCGGAACCCGTTTCACCGCAAACGATGACTACCTGATGCGCGGCAATCAGCGCGGCAATATCGCCGCGCCGCTCATTGACCGGCAGATCGGCAGCGAATTCCGGCCGCGGCGACCCCGCCCGCCGCGCCGCCACCGCTGCCTGCGAACGTTCAAGCAGCGCCCCAAGTTCGCTCTGCGCCTTGCTCCGTCCCTCCCCGGCCGAACGCTGTAACTCGCGTTGCAACGCCGATAAACGCCGGGCATCGGCAGTCAGGGTGTCGTGAAGATTTTGATCGCGTCGCGGACGGACGCTGCGTGCAGGGGCTTGTGTCATGGGGCCGCATTATATTCGCCGCCGCTGGCTACCCGCGTTCGGCTATCTAAGCATCCCCAAGAGCGAAACCGCACCAGCAACCCTTTGCTCCAGTGCTCCCTGAAGTACATAGTAATCGACGCCCTTGTTTGCCAAAACATCGACATACCATTGATGTTGGCGCATGCGAAATTCATGGTCGCGGCGGGTGCCGTCCTGGACGAACTCGAAGTCGGGAGCGCACAGCAGCGTCAGGTCATAGGCGCGGTCGGCGAGGCGCGACAACTCATCTTCAATCTGGCCGAACATTGCCTGGCTGTAGAAGGCGGTCGTCAGCGGTGAGGTATCGCAAACGAGAAAGCGGCGGGCCTGGCGAACCGCTGCCTCCTCGTGTTGTATCTGGGTTGTGGCGATGGCGAGCATGTCGGCAAGCTGTAGCCGGCCCTGCTTCAGTTCCCACAATTCCCGGCCGTATTCGGCAACCCAGGCGGTCTTCAGGGTTTCGGCCAAGGCCGCCGCCAGGGTCGTCTTGCCGCTCGATTCGCCGCCCAGAAGGCAAATCCGGCGGACGAAGGAAGCGTGAACCTCCGCTGAAAGATAGGCGCGGCATGCATGTACATCGGCCCGAATCCGGGTTCCCGATATGGGGATCGTGTGCCGCGCCTTGTCGACGCAGACATGTTCGACCCGATGACCAAAGCGCTGGCTGAGAATCTCGGCAAATCCTTCGCCGTAATCTTCGCTGGTGAATACGCCATCCACCCGTTTGCCCAGCACGGCATCGAGAAACCAGGCGACGAATCGGCGGTGCACGTCGTCCGTGGCATCATCGGCGGGGATGGCGGGAACATGTTCGATCCCGGCAGCTCGGCCAAGAACGGCCAGCCTTGGGTTATCAAGCGCCAGCGCAATGACATCCGGGAAGCGGGTTTTCAGCCAGACTTCGCGGCGGCGACTGTCGTAACCGGGGAAACCCGGCTCGGTATAGCTGAGGACGATCAATTCGTCGCAGTTTTCTCGCGCTTGTCCGATCAGGAATTCATGCCCGAGGTGCAGCGGGCAGAATTTGCCGACCACCAGTCCGCGACGAAAGCGGCGGTTCATGCCGCTTCCGGGCGGCAGGCCAGTTTGCGCCACCAGCGCCATGCGACCAGGGCGTTGATCCAGTAAATGACATAGAGGCCGGCCGTCAGGTACAGACCCCGACTGGCATAAAGCGGCACGGCCAGCGAATTGACCGCGAGCCAGAAGGGCCAGGTTTCGATACGGCGCTGCATGAGAAAAATTTGGGCGAGGACGCTGAAGGCGAGGATCGCCGAATCGAGGAATGGCGCGTAAGCGTCGGTGAAACGATGCAGGAGCGCACCGTAGGCGATGGCGGCGACCGTGCCGACGCCGGCGGCCAGCCCCAGAAGCCGCCAGCCGCCGCGAGATACCCGCAAGGCATGGCCCCGGTCGCCGCGCAGCCACTGCCGCCATCCGATCAAGCTGGCGGCGACGAAAAAACCCTGAAGGGTGACGTCGGCATACAACCGGGCGGCATGGAACACGGCCGCGAAAATCAGGCAGCCGACGATACCGGTCCACCAAGTGTGAATATTGTTGCGTCCGGCGAGCAGGATGGAGATCGTGACCATCCCGTTAGCCAGTAATTCGGCTGCGCTCGTCATGCCAATGCCTGATCCAGATCCGAGGTGTATTGCAGGATCTTGTCCTCGGCGAAGATGGCCTCAATCGTCAAGAGCAGTGTTCCGAGCAGAGGGGTCAGCAATTCCGCCGCCCGTTGCCCCAGGGGCATTGCCTGCACGATAAAGGGTCGGAGTCGGATTAAATTCAGCATAACCCGTGGGCAGGGCGATTGCATTTAAATGCCATGACACGATTTCGAGGGGGTATTGCTTAAACTTTGTGCAATCTAGAGCTTCCGTACATGAAAATGGCCGGCAAGCTCATCGCCAATCCTGGCCGATGTGCATCGGTTGTTGCTTTGGCGTTAGCTTTCACTGCCATTTTGCCCAAAATTTTATGCAACCTCAAACCCAGAGGGTCAGCATCAAATTCCCCTCGGCAATTCCCTATCTACCCCACCCAATCCTCTACCACTAACCCCTCAACCACTCGTCCAAAAGCCTGATCGTGCGTGACCAGCGTTGCTTTTGCCGCAATGGCATGGGCGGCGACCATCGATAAAGGGGCGGAGTCGGATTAAATCCAGCAAGCATAGGTCGTGGTAAGCGCAGCGAACCGCGACCTACATAACTTGTGTCATGAGACCGCATTATATTCGCTGCCTCCGACGACACCGCTGCGGTCGTCAAGCGGCAAAACGCAAACCTGCCATGTCAGGACGCAGTTTTGCCATAGGCACACTCGACCTTGGCCACTCGCAGGCTCATAGTGTGCATACCACGCAGCCTTGCCCATTTCCTGCGCGGCCACATGTTCGATATTCGCTTTCCAGCGCGCAATCGCCTCGGCGGATGACCAATACGAAACGGTAATGCCAAATCCGTCATCGCCGCGAGCGCTTTCGGCGCCAAGGAAACCGGGTTGTTGGGACGCCAACTCAGCCATTCTTTCGGCCATTGCATCGTAACCATTGTCCCCAGGTGTTCGGAGCAAAAAAAATATCACCGCGTAATACGGTGGCTCTGGAGTTTTCGGGAAGGAGGACATGGTTGTGGCCTAACTTACCCAAATCCGCGTCGCGCCAATACTGAGCAAGCCGAGCCAGGTGGCCGTCAGCGAGCCGGCCAGGTGCAGGGCGGCGAGGCCGATGGCCACGGCCGGTTGGCCGGCGAGCAGGCGTTCGACGATTTCGGCGGAGAAGGTCGAGAAGGTGGTCAGGCCGCCGAGAAAGCCAGTGATGGCGAACAGTTTGAGCGCCGGCGGCAGGCCGGCATGGAGATGGAAGACGCCGACCGCGACGCCGACCAGATAGCCGCCGACGATATTGGCCACCAGGGTGCCGAGCGGCACGGCCAGCCACAGCGGATTGAGGAGGATGCCGAACCACCAGCGTAACCAGGCACCGAGGGCTGCGCCGACGCCAACCGCGATGAATCCGCTTGCCATTTTTCCTCCTTCTCTCTTGGGGCGCTGGGTCGCCCCGTGCGCCATGCCTTTCATGTTGGGGTTTGTTTCACCCACCCGCGACCTACCACCTCGGGTTGGGGGCACTCTTCCAGTTGCGGATTTTAGCCCGCCCGCGATAAATCCAGAGCCGCTTGACGCAGCGCAAGCGGTGGCAAAACCGGGATGCTAAAATTGCACTTTTGTTACGAAGCTCGTCCCCACCGTCATGTTTGAAGCCTTGATGCCCAAAGAGGGCAAGTATTTCGAATTTTTCAACGCCCACGGTGAGTTGATCGCGCTGGGCGGCGGCGCCCTGACCAGGCTGATCGAGGCGCTGACCAATGGCGCCGACAATGCCCAGGCGCTGGTCGACGAGATCGATTTACTCGAAAGCAAGGCCGATACGATCACCCACGATCTCGTGGCGCAGTTGCACACGGCCTTCATCACGCCCTTCGATCGCGACGAGATGCACCAGTTGATCAACGGCATGGACAATATCCTCGACATGATCCAGGACGTCGCCGAGGCCACCACCTTGTACGACATCCGCAGTATCCCGGCCGCAGCCAGGGAAATGACCGGCGCCACCGAGCGCTGCTGCCAGCACATCTGCGCCGTGGTCAAGCTGTTGCACAACATGAAAAACGCGCCGGCCATCCTCAAGCTGTGCCACGAGATCGTCAATCTGGAATCGGAGGTCGACCGCCAGTTGCGCGTGGCGATGTCCAGGACCTTCCGCGAGGAGCCGGATGTGCGCGAGGTCATCAAGCTCAAGGAAATTTACCAACTGATCGAGTCGGTGACCGATCGCTGCAAGGACGTGGCCGGCACGGTCGAATCCATCGTGCTCGAAAATTCCTGAGCGCCCGGCGATGGAGACCCTGAATATCAGCATGGGGGTCGTGGTGACCCTGATCATCGTGGCCTTGCTGTTCGATTTCATGAACGGCTTCCACGATGCCGCCAACTCAATCGCCACCATCGTCTCGACCCGCGTCCTCAAGCCGCAGCATGCCGTGCTGTGGGCCGCCAGCTTCAATTTCCTGGCCTATTTCCTGTTTCACCTGAAAGTCGCCGCCACCATCGGCAAGGGCACCATTGACCCCTCCATCGTCGATCATTACGTGATTTTCGGCGCGCTGGTCGGGGCCATCGGCTGGAATCTGATTACCTGGTATTACGGCATCCCCTCCTCCTCCTCGCACGCCCTGGTCGGCGGCCTGGTTGGCGCCGCCGTCTGCAAGGCCGGCTTCGGCAGCCTGATCGCCTCCGGCGTACTGAAGATCGTCGCCTTCATTTTCGTCGCCCCCTTTCTCGGCTTCATGGTCGGCGGCCTGCTGATGGTCGCCGTCTCATGGATCTGCCGGGGCATGACACAGGGCCGGGTAGATAAACATTTCCGCCGCCTGCAATTGCTGTCGGCAGCGGCCTACAGCCTCGGCCACGGCGGCAACGACGCGCAAAAGACGGTCGGCATCATCTGGCTGATCCTGATTGTCGCCGGAATGTCGACCACGACCTCGGAAATCCCCGGCTGGGTCGTGCTTGCCTGCTACACGGCCATGGGCCTGGGCACCCTGTTCGGCGGCTGGCGCATCATCAAGACCATGGGCAACCGCATCACCAAGCTAAATCAGGCACGCGGTTTCTGCGCCAACAGCGGCGGCGCCTTCACGCTATTCCTGGCCTCGGCCTTCGGCATCCCGGTATCGACCACCCACACCATCACCGGCGCCATCGTCGGCGTCGGCACCACGCGCGGCGCCCGGCGGGTACGCTGGGGCGTCGCTGGCAACATCGTCTGGGCGTGGATTCTGACCATTCCGTGCAGCGCGCTGCTGGCCGGCATCGGCTGGTATCTGGGCCAGTTGATGCTGTAGGACCGCGCCCCGAGCGGGCCGCCCCGCCCGCTGCTAGAATTGGCGCTTCGCCGTCCAGCCCATTCCCGCGCCACGTCATGAGCAACGAAACCCATTCCGCCGCCCCGGCCGCCAATTTCATCAAGAACATCATCGAGGCCGACTTGGCGGCCGGCAAGCATGCCCAACGCCGCTGGGCCGGCCGTCCCGGTCCCGCTGCCGACCACGCCGCCGCGCCGCTCGACCCGGCACGGATACGCACCCGCTTCCCGCCCGAGCCGAACGGCTATCTGCACTTCGGCCACGCCAAATCGATCCTGCTCAACTTCGGCCTCGCCAAGCAATACGGCGGCCGCTGCCACCTGCGTTTCGACGACACCAACCCGGAAAAGGAAGAGCAGGAGTACGTCGATTCCATCGTCGACTCGGTCCAATGGCTCGGCTGCTCGTGGCAGATTGGTGACAAGGGCGGCGAAAACAACCGTTACTACGCCTCCGATTATTTCGACTGGATGTTCGCTTTCGCCGAATACCTGATTTCGGCCGGCCATGCCTACGTCGACAGCCAGTCGGCCGAGGAAATGCGCGCCAATCGCGGCACGCTGACGCAGCCGGGCAAGGATTCGCCCTATCGCAATCGCAGCGTCGCCGAGAACCAGGATTTGTTCCAGCGCATGCGGGCCGGCGAATTCGCCGACGGCGCGCACATTCTGCGTGCCAAAATCGATATGGCCGCGCCCAACATCAACCTGCGCGACCCGGCCATCTACCGCATCCGCCACGCCACCCACCACAATACCGGCGACAAGTGGTGCGTTTACCCGATGTACACCTACGCCCACCCGATCGAGGACGCGCTGGAGTGCATCACACACTCCATCTGCACACTCGAATTCGAGGACCAGCGCCCGTTCTACGACTGGCTGCTGGCACGCCTGGCTGAGGGCGGCTTGGTGCAGCGCCCGCTGCCGCAGCAGATCGAGTTCTCGCGCCTGAACCTGACCTACATCGTGCTTTCCAAGCGCAAACTGATCCAACTGGTCGATGAAAAACACGTCTCCGGCTGGGACGACCCGCGCATGCCGACTCTGGTCGGTGCCCGCCGGCGCGGCTACTCGCCCGACGGCTTCAAACTCTTCGTCGAACGCATCGGCGTCTCCAAGAACGATTCGCTGATCGACTACGTGTTGTTCGAGGACGCCCAGCGCGAGGTCATGAACGAGTCCGACCAGCGCCGCATCGCCGTGCTCGACCCGCTCAAGCTGATCATCGACAACTACCCGGCCAGCCAATTCGAGGACTGCCAAGCGCCCAACCACCCGTTGCATCCAGAACTCGGCGAACGCACCATGCCCTTCGGCCGCGAACTGTGGATCGAAGCCGAGGATTTCCAGGAAGTGCCGGAAAAAGGCTTCCGCCGCCTGTTCCCCGGCAACAAGGCGCGCTTGCGCTACGGCTACGTCGTCGAATGCACCGGCTGCGACAAAGACACCGACGGCAAGGTAATCGCCGTGCATTGCACCTACCTGCCCGAAACCAAGTCCGGCACGCCGGGCGCCGACAGCGTCAAGGTCAAGGGCAACCTGCACTGGGTCTCGGCGGCCCACGCCTACCCGGCGGAAATCCGCCTGTTCGACCGCCTGTTCAGCGTGCCGGCCCCCGGAGCCCGGCGCGAAGGCGATGCCCCCGATTTGGAACGCGACTTTCTCGACGACCTCAACCTGGCCTCGAAAACGATCATCACCGCCCAACTCGAATCGAGCCTGAAAGACGCCCAGCCGGAACAACGCTTCCAGTTCGAGCGCCACGGTTATTTCGTCGCCGACCGCATCGATTCGCAGCCGGGCCGGCCGGTGTTTAACCGCACGGTGACGCTCAAGGATTCCTGGGGCAAGGAGAACTGACATGGCTGGCAGTTGGGGCTGCCCACATGAAGTGGACAATCGCTGCACCAAGGTCAACAACCTGCCGTGCGATCCGGGGATGAAGGGTTGCGAGCTTGCCGGACGCTACCGCTTCGCTGACGAGAGCAAGAACAAGCGGTATTGGGAGAAGAAGGCGCGGGAGAACGCGGAGGATAGAAAAGCGTCGGACAAACCACGTTAGCCCTCGCAGAAGACATCGCATCATGTTTTCCGCAGAATTTCTCCTCACATCACTCATCGTCGTCCTGATTCCAGGCACAGGCGTGGTGTTCACTGTTTCCACAGGCTTGACGTTGGGTCGTCGAGCCAGTTTCTACGCCTCGCTTGGTTGCACGCTGGGCATCGTTCCGCATCTGCTGGCTACGGCGCTTGGCCTTGCTGCCGTCATGCATACGAGCGCCCTGGCCTTCCAACTCCTCAAATACGCAGGTGTCGCGTACCTGTTTTACTTGGCCATCGCGACGTGGCGCGATCACTCGGTATTTGAACCCCAGACGATTCACCGAGCCAGCGCGATTTCCCTGGTCACTAGGGCATTCTTGCTCAACATCTTCAATCCGAAGCTAACCATCTTCTTCCTGGCGTTCCTGCCGCAGTTTGTCCAACCGGGAACAGCATCGCCGCTGTTACAGCTTTTTGGCTTGAGCGCGATGTTCATGGTCATGACGTTTGTGATATTTGTGCTCTACGGGCTGCTCGCGCATGCGTTTCGCCGGTCGGTTATCGAGTCGCCGCATGTTCAGGATTGGCTGCGTCGCAGCTTTGCCGTGGCATTTGCCGGTCTCGGGGCGCAACTCGCATTTGCCGAGCGGTGAAGGCGTTGCCCACTCAGCACGTAAACTGGGTTGGAGCACAGCACAAACCCGGGGTGCGACCTGAAGCGGGATCACGCAGCATTGACCCAGCATACCGCGCGATCCCCTGGCAGAATTTCATCTTTTGCAGTGAAACTGGACTGACATGACCCGCAACGTCGAACAACTTGGCCAGGTATTCACCCCGGCCAATGTCGTCGAATTCATGCTCGGCTTGTGCCAGAACCAGGGGCGCTTTCTCGAACCCTCGGCGGGTGACGGGGCTTTTTTCAATGTATTGCGCCAGCGCGGTGCCAATTGCGTCGGGATCGAGATCGATCCGCGCGTTTCCCCGGCCGGGGCCGAAGTCCACGACTTTTTCGCCTACCCGCTGAATGAGCAGTTCGACAGCATCGTCGGCAATCCGCCTTATGTCCGCTACCAGGATGTCGCCGCTGTAACCCGGCAGCGGCTCGATTCCGAACTGTTCGATGCGCGCAGCAACCTGTTCCTGTTCTTCATCGAAAAGGCCATCCGCCATCTGAAGCCGGGTGGCGAACTGGTGTTCATCGTACCGCGCGAATTCATCAAGCTGACCGCCGCCAAAAAACTCAATGCTTGGCTGTACGGCCAGGGCAGCGTCACGCATTTCTACGAGACCGGCGATGTCCGCGTGTTCGCCGACGCCACGCCAAACTGCTGCATCTTCCGCTTCGAGAAGGGCCGCTTCGACCGGCGCATGGCGGATGGCCGCATTTTCACCGAGGTCGACGGCCAGTTGATGTTCCTGCGCGATGATCACAGCGTACGCCTCGCGGACGTGTTCACGGTCAAGGTCGGGGCCGTCTCGGGAGCGGATCACATCTATACGCATTCGGCGGGCAACAGGGAGTTCGTCTGCTCGAAAACCGTCGAAACCGGCGAGACGCGGCGCATGTTGTACGACATCCAGCACCCGCATCTACGCAAGCACAAGCGCGAACTGCTGGCCCGCCGTGTCAAGAAATTCGACGAGAGCAACTGGTGGCAGTGGGGGCGCGCCTGCCCACTCAACGACGAGCCGCGCATCTACGTCAACGGCCGCACACGCAAGGCGGAGCCTTTCTTCCTGCATGACTGCAACAGCTTCGACGGCTCGGTACTGGCGTTGTTTCCGCGGAACACAAAAATCGCCCGGCGCGATCTGATCGAATGTACGCTGATGCTCAACCGCGAAGTCGACTGGCAACAGCTCGGCTTCGTTTGCGACGGTCGTTTCCTGTTCACCCAGCGCAGTCTGCAAACCTGCCTGCTGCCCGCCAAATTTTCCCGCTTTCTCCCGCCCGATTCGCCAAAGGACGCCGTATGACTTTCACCCAAAGCCTCGCCGCCGCCGCGCAAAAGAACGACTCCCTGCTCTGCGTCGGCCTCGATCCCGATCCGGCCAAATTCCCCGCCCACCTGAAAGGCCGCGCCGACGCCATTTTTGAATTTTGCGCCGCCATTGTCGACGCCACCGCCGACCTGGCCTGCGCCTTCAAGCCGCAGATCGCCTACTTTGCCGCCCGCCGTGCCGAGGATCAACTGGAAGCGCTGATCGCCCACATTCACGAAAAGCATCCCAACATTCCGGTCATTCTCGACGCCAAACGCGGCGACATCGGCTCGACCGCCGAACAATACGCCGTCGAAGCCTTCGAGCGCTTCCGGGCCGACGCGGTGACGGTCAATCCCTACATGGGCCGTGATTCGGTCGAGCCCTGGCTGGCTTGGTCGGACAGGGGCGTGATCCTGCTCTGCCGCACCTCGAACCCCGGCGGTTCCGACCTGCAATTTCTCGATGTCGGCGGTGAAAAACTGTACGAACGCGTCGCCCGTCTGGCGGCCGACGAGTGGAATAGCAACGGCCAGATCGGTCTGGTCGTCGGCGCCACCTTCCCGGCCGAGATCGCCCGCGTGCGCGAGATCGTCGGCGACATGCCGCTGCTCGTCCCCGGCATCGGCGCCCAGGGCGGCGACATTGAGGCCACCATCGCGGCTGGCCGCACGGCGGCAGCCAGCGGCTTGCTGATCAATTCGTCACGCGCCATCCTGTACGCAGGCCAGGACGAGAACTTCGCCACCGCCGCCCGCCGGGTCGCGGAGGAAACCCGGGCGGCCATCAACCACTACCGCTGAGGAACCGATCATGCGCATGGACGGCCAACGCGAAAGCGACAACCTGGAGGATCGACGCGGTGCCGGCGGCGGAGGTCTGCGCCTGGGCGGTGGCCGGCTAAGCCTGGGCGCCATCGTCATCGCCCTAGTCGCCAGCTATTTTCTCGGCGTCAATCCGCTGACCGTGCTCAGCATGCTCGATGGCGGTGGATTGCCGGCCGTCGAGCAGCATGCGCCGAAAGCCCACCGGCCGCCGGCCGACGATGAAACGGCCCGCTTCGTCTCGCAGGTGCTGGCCTCGACCGAGGATACCTGGCACCAAGTCTTCCAGGCCAGTGGCAAGCAGTATCGGGAGCCGAAGCTGGTGCTTTTCTCCGGCGTCACGCCGACCGCCTGCGGCACCGGCCAGTCAGCAATGGGGCCGTTCTACTGTCCGGGCGATCAGAAGGTCTATATCGACCTGCAATTTTTCGACGAATTGAAGACCCGCTTCAAGGCCCCCGGCGAATTCGCCCAAGCCTATGTGATCGCGCACGAGGTCGGCCACCATGTGCAGAACCTGCTCGGCATCTCCGAGCAGGTCCAACGCGCCCGGCAGCAGGTCGGCGAGGCCGAGGGCAACGCCTTGTCGGTGCGCCTCGAATTGCAGGCCGACTGCCTGGCCGGCGTCTGGGGCAAACGGACCGATACGATGAAGAACGTGCTCGAACCGGGCGACCTGGAAGCGGCGCTGAACGCCGCCTCGGCCATCGGCGATGACCGTCTGCAGCAGCAGGCGCGCGGTCGCATCGTGCCGGAAAGCTTTACCCACGGCAGTTCCGCCCAGCGCATGCACTGGTTCAAGCGCGGTTTCGAATCCGGCGACATGAACCAATGCAACACCTTCAAGGCTGCACAGCTTTGAGCACGGAACAGGGGGCAGCGCCCCGCTGGCGACGCTGGCTGATCGAGCTAAGTATTTTCCTCGTCGCCCTGGCCGCCTTCCAAATCTGGCAAGTGCGCAATGCGGCGCGCGGTCCGGCGCCAGAAGTCGCCGCTCACCAACTCGACGGCAGCCCCGTCCACATCCCCGACCGGCACGACGGACAGGCCACCCTGCTTTATTTCTGGGCCGACTGGTGCCCCGTCTGCCGGACCACCGCCGGCAACGTTACGGCGCTGGCCGCCGACTGGCCGGTAACCAGCATCGCCAGCCAGTCCGGCGACGCCGCCGCGATCGCCCACGTGATGCGGGAACGGGGCTACGCCTGGCCGACCGTCCCCGACAGTAGCGGCGACATCCGCAAACGCTACGGTCTGCCCGGCTTTCCCGCCTTCGTAGTGGTCGCCCCGGATGGCGATATCCGTTTCGTTTCCCTCGGCTATACCAGCGAGCTGGGGCTACGCCTACGCCTGTGGTGGGCCAGCCACACATGAAGGCTACCCGCCTGTCCTTCCTGCTGGCCGGCCTGCTGTTGACTGGCGCGGCCCATGCCCTACCGCCCCATACCCCGGTGCCGGGCGGCATTGCCGTCGTCGACCTCGGCCCGGCCGGGACCGGCAAACCGAGCGCCCGCTGGCATGGGCAAGCACTGGCGGTGATCGGGGACAACGGCCGCTGGCACGCCCTGCTCGGCATTCCGCTCGACACTTTGCCGGCTCCGTTGGAAATCGTTGTCGCCGATGCGGACGGCACGCGCCGCCTCAGCATACCGGTCGGTATCAAAAACTACCCGGAGCAGCGCCTGCGTATCGCCAATCAGCGCCTGGTCGAACCCGGTCCAGCCGACTTGGCGCGCATCGCGCAGGAGAAGGCCCATACCGACCGCATCAAACAACGCTTCTCGGACGCCGAGCCGGACACTACCTTCGCCCGTCCGGCCGACGGCCGCCTGTCGTCGCGCTTCGGCCTGCGTCGGGTATTCAACGGTCAGCCGCGCAATCCACACAGCGGCCTCGACTTCGCCGCGCCCGCCGGCGCGTCGGTACAGGTACCAGCGCCCGGCGTGGTAATCGACACCGGCGATTATTTTTTCAGCGGCCGAACTGTATTTGTCGACCACGGCCAGGGGCTGCTCAGCGCCTATATGCATCTTTCGGACATCGCCGTCCGCCCTGGCCAGAGGCTCGAACGCGGGGCAAAAATCGGCGCCGTCGGCGCCAGCGGCCGCGCCACCGGCCCCCACCTGCACTGGACGGTGATCCTCAACGGCACGCCAGTCGATCCCGAACTATTCCTCGACCGTCCCTAGCAGCCACCGCCGGCCGGCAGCCAGGCGTACATGTGCATCTCCAATGAGTGAAGCCCATGCGTTCAACCGCATGGGCTTCGTTCGCTGCGCCCCTGCCTTACCGACCGGGGCTTTCGGCTTATCGCCGTTTCAGAGTACTACTCGGTAATCTCAAGAAATTCTTCCTTTGACAACGACCATAGACTCTCCTGCAACGCAGCTTCTGCTACTCCTGCATGCCGCGGCGAGCTGCTTACCCCGACACAATTTCAGCTTATCACGCCTGGCGAAAATTACCAGCCAGAAACGGCAACGTATTGCAGCTGGAAGCGTACTATTTCACGACTTGTGTTCAGGCCACTGGAGCTCACGCCACCAAGCCTATACTTAAGGTTTCATTCACTATGCAGGAGTCCACTGTATGAAACGGAAATCCACAACTCTTTTCTGCGCCAGCGGTTTGTTGCTTGCGCTGGCCGCAGCGACAGGCGCACAGGCGGACGAACTGCCGACGCGCAAGGCCGGTCTGTGGGAAATGAAAATATCCAGTGCGGGAATGCCTGAAAACATTACACGGCAGTGTATCGACGCGGCGTTCGAGAAAGAGATGAAAGGCATGGCTGCCTCGCTAGGCGGTCAGCACAAGTGCTCGAAGCAAGATATCCGAAAAACCTCGGCCGGTTATGTCATTGATGCGGTATGCGAAACCATGGGGATGACGATTACATCGCATACGGAATTTACTGGCGATTTCAACTCCGCTTACACAATGAAGCAGACCGGGCGCGTCCAAGGCAAGACGACGGGCAAGGCGGGGCAGGATACCGCCATGACAATGCAAGCCAAGTGGCTGGGCGCCTGCCCCGCGGGCTGGAAACCGGGCGACATCGAGATACCCGGCGGAACCAGGATCAATGTCAAGGATATGCCCAAGTGAACAGCCTGCCTCCGCCCAAGTCAGCGGCGGAGGCAACGCCAGCCATCGATCCCGTCCTTTGCTTGGAAAATTACCCGAGGCAAAGCCTCAAAACCCAGGGGGAAGACCTATGAACGCCGACAAGATCATCGAACGCATCAAGAACATCCTGACGACACCGAAAACCGAATGGCCGGTCATCGCCGCCGAACCGGCGACGGTACCCGATCTCTACAAGAACTACATCGTGATCGTCGCCGCGATCCCGGCCATCGCGGGTTTCATCAAGGGCAGCCTGATCGGCCACAGCGCGTTCGGCGTGACTGTCCGCACCTCGATCGGCAGCGGTTTGACCGGAGCGGTCATCGGCTATGCGCTGAGCCTGGCGATGATCTATGTAATGGCACTGATCATCGACGCGCTGGCGCCTACCTTCAGCGGCGAGAAAAACCAGATCCAAGCGTTGAAAACCGCCACCTACGCATTGACCGCAAGCTGGATCGCCAACATTGGCCTGCTCGTTCCCTGGCTCGGCATACTGATCGTTCTGGCCGGCGTCGTCTACAGCATCTACCTGCTGTACCTGGGCCTGCCGGTTATGATGAAATGCCCGCCCGAAAAATCCGCTGGCTATACCGCGCTCAGTATTCTCTGCGCGATCGTGCTCGGCTGGATCATCTCGGTTGCGGTTGCTGGTATCACCGGCTCCGGGATGTCGATGATGGGTGGTGCATCCCATAGCACGAGCAGCAACACAAGCTTCGATAAGGACACCTGGCTCGGCAAGATGGAGGAAGCCGGCAAAAAGATGGAAGCGGCGCAGAAATCGGGCGATACCGACGCGCAGCAAAAGGCCGCCAGTGAAATGATGGGAACCGTGCTCGGCGGCGGCGACAAGGTCGAGGCACTGGCGCCGGACCTGCTCAAGCCCTTCTTGCCTGAAACACTGGCCGGACTGAAGCGCACCAGCCTTTCTGCCGAGCGCAATGGCGCGATGGGCATGCAAATATCCGAAGCGCGAGCAACGTACTCGGACGACTCAGGCCGCTCCCTGCATCTCGACATCACCGACATGGGCAGTGTGAAGGGTCTGATGAGCCTCGCCGGTTGGGCTGGCGTGGAAAACAGCAAGGAAACCGACCAGGGCTACGAAAAAACCTACACGCAGAGCGGCCGCCTCATGCATGAAGAATGGGACAAGCAGTCCAACAGCGGAGAGTTCAGTATCGTGCTCGGCGAGCGTTTCTCGGTGAAGGTATCGGGCGACGCCGACTCGATCAACGAACTCAAGACCGCCGTTATGAGTCTCGATCTTGCAGGCCTGGAAGCCCTGAAGAATCAGGGTGTCAAGAAAAACTGACCCGCTCGCTTGCCGCGAGTAAACATTTGCAGTTTGACGGCCCGGCTGCTTGCGACCGGGCCGTTTGCCGTTGAATGGGAGCTTGAACCGTTCGCGCAGGCCGCTCAAAGGCGGACTGGCAGGCTCTGTGCCAACACCAGAAACGGCATCCATCCCGATAAAACGCCGTACGCTTCGTTCCCTGCGTCGGCGGCATCCATACCGTCGACAAATAACGAAACAAGCGGCCCCTGACTCGCCTCAATATCCCCCTCGGCCACAGGCAATGCCTCCGCCGAACAGCTGTCTCGTCATCCAGGATTGGACAACGGCCGGCGATCGGTCAGAATGGCGGGATGCTCCCTTCTCCCGACAGCCGATGGACAACCTGATCAAGGACACCGCGACGCTGGAACTGTTCTGCTGGCTGGAGCCCGGCGCCGAACTGCCGGGCTGGGACATCCTCAAGGGCAGTCCGTTCGGCAGCACACTGGCGGCGCCCGAGGGCGGCGAGCCAACGCCGGGCGACCAACTGATCTCGGTACAGAACTACTTCGCCGAATACCATCTGGAATATTTCCGCCAGCGCCGCTACAACCATTTCCCCAGCCGCCTGCACGCCCTGCTGCTGTTCGCCACACGCACCGATGCCATGACCTTCCGCCACAAGCATCCGCAGCGCGTGTTCGGCAAGAACCTGGTCTGCGCCCGAACGCAGGGCGCCTACATCTGCTCCTTCCACGATGCCAGTTGGCTCGACTACCTGCGCCTGCCGCATAGCCTGTCGTTGGCGGCCCTCGACGAAGTCGCCGAGCACTACTGGTCGGGGCGCACCGTCGAGGAAATCGGCCTGACCTTCATGAACGAACCTTGGCCCGAACCGCCGGTCATCGAGGCGCTGTTCCAGGGCACGCTGGAGCCGGTCTGGGGTTATCAACAGTCGGGCTGGCTGCCCGGTTTTCGCTAAGAGCCTATTCAATGGCATTTCATAGCACCCGTTGCCCCGCAAAGGTAGTGGCTGCAAGGCGCAATACCGCAGCAATAGCCATTGCTATTGCGAGGATTTGCAACGCCGCAGACGCTGCCTTTGCGGGGCAACCCGAAGGGCAAGGCAGCAAAAGGCCGCACTCGTCGTTGCTTGCCTTGACCAGGCTCCAGCCTGGCCTGCGGCGCGCGCCTCGATTGCAACCTTTTGCTGCCTTGCGGGTACTATGAAATGCCATTGAACAGGCTCTAAATTTATGCGCCGCATTGCCCTCGTTGTCCTCGCCATCGTCGTCCTCGCCGCCATACTGTTCTGGAGTACCCGGCCCAAGCCGATCCCGGTCGCGCTGACCGAAGTCACTACCGGCCGGGTCGAGTCCACGCTAACCAACACCCGTGCCGGCAGCATCGAGGCCTGCCTGCGCACCAAGCTGTCGACCATCGTCGGCGGGCGCATTGAATACCTCGGCGTCAAGGAGGGCGACAAGGTCAAAAAGGGGCAGTTGCTGCTCAAGCTGTGGAACGACGATCAGCAGGCCAATACCGCGCTGGCCGAGGCCCAGGTGACGGTTGCCGCCAAGCGCGTCGACGAAGCTTGCATCGCCGCCGCCAACGCCGAGCGCGAAGCCCGCCGCCAGGCCGAATTGCGCGAGCGCGGCTTCGTCTCCAGCAGCGCCGAGGAAGCCGCCCGTACCGAAGCCGAGGTGCGCCGGGCCACGTGCAATACCGCCCGCGCCGATGTCGCCCAGGCCGAGGCCCGCTACCGGGCAACGCGCGTCGAGCAAGGCCGCGTCACGCTGGTTGCGCCATTCGACGGTATCATCGCCAAGATCGTCGGCGAACTGGGCGAATACTCGACACCATCGCCGCCGGGCGTGATGACGCCGCCGGCGATCGAACTGTTCGACGATTCCTGCCTCTACGTCACGGCGCCGATGGACGAGGTGGACGCGCCGAAGATCGCCCCCGGCCAAGCCGTGCGCATCAGCCTCGATGCGCTGCCGGGGCAACACTTGGCCGGCAAGGTCCGGCGCGTCGCGCCCTATGTGCTGGCAGTTGAAAAACAGGCGCGGACGGTCGACGTCGAGGTCGATTTCACCGACCCACCGCCGCCCGGCAAGCTACTGGTTGGCTACAGCACCGATGTCGAGATCATTCTCGAAACCCGCGACAACGTCCTGCGCATTCCCACCGCCGCCATCCGCGAAGGTGGCCGCGTGCTGGTTTACGACGCAGCCAGCGGCACACTGGTCGAGCGCACCATCCGTACCGGCCTCTCCAATTGGGAACACAGCGAAGTGCTGGAGGGCCTGTCCGCCGGCGAGCGCATCGCCACGGCGCTGGAGAAGGATGGGATCAAGGCGGGAGCGAGAGTGCGCCCGGATGAGGGGCTAGCGAAATGATCTTGTCCATGCGCCCATACCTTGCCTTGGTGCTAATCCTCGGCTTCGGAAATGGCTATGCTTTCAAGCCGCCGCAATACGACAGATCGTTCCCTCGTGCGGATGACACAAGAATTGTTGGCATCGAGTGCAACAGAAACTCGAATACGTTGGAGGTTGGGTACTTCACCGCGTACAACCTGCCAACGAAGACAATGGATTTGTGGAATACATTTGATCTGAAGAAGAACGCACCAGACGGCTGCGTCGAATCAGTTTACGAGGTGAAACGAAGGTGCAATCTTGGTAAAGACCGGTATCTGATAATAGTTCGCGCTGTACCCGGAAACTGGAACCTGAACGGACAGTGCGGCGGTGCTACATATGGCGGCACCAAGATATTCAGGAATCGTGTGCTGCTTTTTGATGGCGACTTTGAAGAGTGCTCCCTTGACGGAGAAATTGTGACCAAAGTCTTGGTGCGCCCTGGTATGAAGCCACTGGTTTCCAAGGTTTCACGCAAAGAGTTTTTTTAGTTTGTAGTTAGGCACAACGGTTCCCCCTCTCCACATGTCCCTGATCGAACTCGCCAATATCGAGCGTAGCTTCCGCCTCGGCGACTCGGTCGTGCACGCGCTGGCCAGCCTCGACCTGTCCATCAAGGCCGGGGAATACGTCGCGGTGATGGGGCCTTCCGGTTCCGGCAAGTCCACGCTGCTCAACCTGCTCGGTCTACTCGACCGCCCCAATGCCGGCCGTTACCGCCTCGAAGGCCATGACGTGACGACACTTTCCAGCGACCAGTTGGCGCAAGTGCGTAGCGAGCGGATCGGCTTCGTGTTCCAGAGCTTCCACTTGGTACCGCGACTGACAGCGGCCGAGAACATCGCGTTGCCGATGACGCTGGCCGGCATTGCGCCCAAGGAGCGTCAGGCCCGCGTCGCCCAAGCACTCAAGGATTTTGGCCTCGACCAACGCGCCGACCACCGCCCCGACCAGCTTTCCGGTGGCCAGCGCCAGCGTGTCGCCATCGCCCGCGCTACCATCATGCGGCCGGCGCTGCTGCTGGCCGACGAGCCGACCGGTAACCTCGACCGCCACACCGGCGAGGAGGTGATCAACCTGCTGGAAGGACTCAATGCTCAAGGCGTCACCCTGGTCATCGTCACCCACGACCAGGCGCTCGGTGCCCGCGCCCGCCGCCGCCTGCTGATGGAGGACGGACGCTTGCAGCACGACTCGGCCGCCGCCCCCGACTCCCCGCCTATAAGCCATGCGCCTGGCTGACACCCTACGCTTTGCCCGCGACGCGGCGCTCGGCTATCCGCTGCGCACCACGCTGTCGGTACTGGCCATGTCGATTGGCGTCGCCGCCGTGGTCGTCCTCACGGCGCTGGGCGACGGCGCCCGCCGCTACGTCGTCGGCCAGTTTTCGTCGATCGGCACCAACCTGGTCATCGTCCTGCCCGGCCGCACCGGCACCGGCGGCTTCAACCCAGCCAACGTCGTCACCACCACGCCGCGCGACCTGACCATAGCCGATGCCGCCGCGTTGCGCCGCGCCAGCGCCATCCGCCGCGTCGCCCCGCTTGCCGTCGGCACTTCGGAAATCAGTTATGGCGGCCGGTTGCGCGAAATCATGGTGGCCGGTTCAACCGCCGAATTTCTGCCGATGCGCAACTTCGAGCTTGTCCAAGGGCGCGGCCTGCCCGATGGTGACTGGAATAGCGCCGGCGCCGTCGCGGTGATCGGCGCCGTCGTGCGCGACGAATTGTTCGGTACCGAGCCGGCGGTCGGCAAGCTGATCCGCGTCGGCGACCGGCGCTTGCGCGTGATCGGCGTATTGAAACCGAGCGGTCAGGGTCTCGGCATGAATACCGACGAGTTGGTCATCGTACCGGTAGCGCTGGCCCAGGCCATGTTCAACACCAACACGCTGTTCCGCATCCTGATCGAGGCGCGCAGCCGCGAGGCAATTCCGCTAGCCCGCCAGCAGGCCACCGAGATCATCCGCCAACGCCACCACGGCGAGGAGGACGTAACGGTGATTACCCAGGATGCCATCCTGGCCACCTTCGACAAGTTGCTCGGCACGCTGACCCTGGGTGTCGCCGGCATCGCCGCGATCAGCCTGGCAGTGGCCGGCATCCTGGTCATGAACGTGATGCTGGTCGCCGTCACCCAGCGTACCGGCGAAATCGGCCTCCTAAAGGCACTCGGTGCCCCGGCGCGGACCATCCGTTTGGTTTTCCTGACCGAGGCAGCGATGCTCTCCAGCTTCGGCGCCGTCGTCGGCTACCTGCTCGGCCAGCTCGGCGCCCTGGCATTACGCCTGGCCTTTCCCGTCTTTCCCGCTTACCCGCCGGACTGGGCAGTGATCGCCGGGCTGTCGACGGCGCTCGGTACCGGCCTGCTGTTCGGCGTCATGCCGGCCCGCCGCGCCGCCCGGCTCGATCCGGTGCAGGCGCTGATGAAGCATTGACCATGCAGTTCGCCGACTCCCTCCATCTCGCCACCCGCGCCATTACTGCTCAGCGCCTGCGCAGCTTCCTGACCCTGCTCGGCATTGCTGTCGGCATCGCCGCGGTGATCCTGCTCACCTCGATCGGCGAGGGCATCCACCGCTTCGTGCTCGGCGAATTCACCCAGTTCGGCACCAACGTCATCGCCGTCACCCCCGGCAAGACCCGGACCGGCGGCGCGCCCTCCGGCCTGCCGTCGAGCGCTCGGCCGCTGTCCCTCGACGACGCCCGGGCTCTCGAACGCCTGCCCAACGTCGTCGCCGTGACGCCGAACGTGCGCGGCAACGCCGAGCTGTCGGCCAATGGCCGCACGCGGCGAACGCTGGTCTCCGGCGTCAACGCCAGCCTGCCGACGATTTACAAATCGACGCTGCAAAGCGGCCGCTTCCTGCCCGACGAGGATGAAAGCAGCGCCCGCGCCTTCGTGGTGCTCGGACCGAAGGTCAAGGAAGAACTGTTCGGGACCGCGAACGCGCTCGGCCAGCGCCTGCGCATCGGTGGCCTGCAATTCCGGGTAATCGGTGTGCTCGCCCCGAAAGGCCAGTTCCTCGGCATCGACCTCGACGACACCGTGTTCATCCCGGCCGCCCGCGCCCAGGAACTGTTCAACCGCGAAGGACTCGACGAGATCAACATCGCCGCCGCCGAAGGCGTGCCCTCGGCCAGCGTCGCGGCGGCAATCCGCGAGCGGATGATCGCCCGCCACGGCCGCGAG
The DNA here is from genome assembly GCA_031260295.1 of Azonexus sp. Taxonomy (GTDB): domain Bacteria; phylum Pseudomonadota; class Gammaproteobacteria; order Burkholderiales; family Rhodocyclaceae; genus Azonexus. The sequence continues at coordinate 31,855 of JAIRKE010000012.1, read as the reverse complement.
GATTTCACCATCATCACTCAGGAAGAGATGCTGAAAACCCTGTCCAACATCCTCGACGTACTGACCATGGCCGTCGGCGCGCTTGGCGGCATTTCACTGTTGGTCGGCGGCGTCGGCATCGTCACCATCATGACCATCGCCGTCACCGAACGCACCAGCGAAATCGGCCTGCTGGTCGCCCTCGGCGCCCGCCGCCATACCGTGCTGACGCTGTTCCTCGGCGAGGCGGTGGCGCTCTCGGCCCTCGGCGGCCTGCTCGGCCTCCTGCTCGGCATCGGCCTGGCCCAGTTGATCCACCTCGCGGCACCGAGCCTGCCGGTGCATACGCCGCTCAACTTCGTGCTGCTCGCCGAGGCGGTGGCCGTGGTCATCGGTCTCGCCGCCGGCGTACTGCCCGCCCGCCGCGCCGCCGGCCTCGATCCGGTCGAGGCCCTGCGCGCCGAATAGGGCAATCACGCCAAGTGCCGTGCTAGAGTGCGCCTGTTCGAGCCAACGACCATCCAGGAGAATCGGCATGACCGCTTACACCATCCACGACCTGACGCCAGGTATGAGCGCCAGCACCGCCAAGACCGTCACCGAAACCGACATCATCCTCTTTGCCGGTATTTCGACCGATGTGAACCCGGCCCACCTCGACGAGGAATACGCCAAGAACACGATGTTTGGCGGCCGCATCGCCCACGGCATGCTGTCGGCCGGCTTCATTTCCGCCGTGCTGGCCAACAAGCTGCCCGGCCCCGGTACCATCTATCTGTCGCAGACGCTGAAGTTCAAGGCGCCGGTACGCCCCGGCGATACCGTCACGGCCACCGTCACGGTCAAGGAAGTCAATGTCGCCAAGAACCGCGTCACGCTCGACACCGTGTGTACGGTCGGCGGCAAGGTAGTCATCGAGGGCGAAGGCCTGGCGATGCCGCCAGTACGCGAGGCGGCGGGCGGCACGGCCTGCTGAACCACAACGGGGGTCACGAAAAAGCCGGCATCAGCCGGCTTTTTTATTTTAGAAGTGCTCGTCGGGCCGCAGGAAGCGCCACTGCCCGAGCGGCAGGTCGCCCAGTCGCACCTTGCCGATGCGTACCCGCTTCAAGCCGGTGACGCGCAGGCCGACCTGTTCGCACATGCGGCGAATCTGCCGCTTCTTACCTTCCTTGAGGATGAAGTGCAACTGGTCCTCGTTCAACTGCTTGACCCAGGCCGGCTTGAGTGGTCTGCCGTCGAGCTTGAGGCCGTGGCGCAGCAGTTCCAGGCCGTTGGCAATCATCTCGCCACTGATGCGGACCAGATATTCTTTCTCGGTCTCGCTATCCTCCCCGATCAGCTTCCTGGCGACGCGCCCGTCCTGGGTCAGTACCAGGAGGCCGGTCGAGTCGATGTCGAGCCGCCCGGCCGGCGCCAAACCGCGCAACATCCATGGCTTGAATTCCGGATCGCCCGCTTGGCGTACCCAGGTCTCGGTCGAAATCAGCGCTACCGCCGGCTTGCAGTCTGGCTCCGGCTGGCCGGAAACGTAGCCGACCGGTTTGTGCAGCAGGATCGTGACCTGCTTGGCTTGATTCCGCTCGGCTTCCCTGGCGATGGTGATAGCCGCCGCCGGATCGATGCGCGAGCCGAGTTCGGCCACCTGCACGCCATCGACGAAGACCCAGCCGCGCTCGATCCACAGATCGGCCTCGCGCCGCGAACACAGGCCGCGCTCGGACATCACCTTGGACAAACGCACGCCGCTCGGAACTGTGGCCGGATCGCGTACCGCCACCGGCGCGGCGCTTTCCGGCCGTAGCGGCCGGGCATCGCGAGCCTTGCCGCCGCGCGACTGTGCATGAATGCGCTTCAGACCGTCCGCCCCCGACTCCGCCGCCGCAGGCTTGGCGACCATGGGTTTGGCAGCGCCTTTGGCCGCTGTCTTGCGGACCGGTGCCGCCTTCTTCAGCGGACTCAGCGTCCCGGTCGGCCGCGGCCGGACGACCGGCGCGGTGGGCACGGCCTCGGCCGGTGCAGGCGGTACGCTCGTACCGGCCGTCGTAATCGGCGGCCGCTGGGGTCGTCCAGCGGACTTAGCCGGCTTGGCAGACTCGTCAGCCTTGTCTGCCGCCGGTGCCGGCTGACGCCACTTCGCCCAAGGATCCTCGGCCGCCGCGACGGGCGACTGCCGGCCCTTTTTGTCGTCGCCGCTCATTGGATGGCGAGCAGCTCCACGTCGAACACCAGCGTCGCGTTCGGCGGGATCACACCGCCGGCGCCACGGGCACCATAGCCGAGTTGCGGCGGGATGGTCAGCTTGCGTGCGCCACCAATCTTCATGCCCTGCACGCCCTCGTCCCAGCCGGCGATGACGTGGCGCCTGCCAAGCGGAAAATCGAAGGGATCGTTGCGGTCTTTGCTCGAATCGAATTTGTTGCCGTCGATCAGCCAGCCGGTGTAATGGACGACGACGTGATCGCCGGCCTTGGCCTCGGCGCCTTCGCCGACGATGGTATCTTCGTAGATGAGGCCGGAGGCCGTAGTGATTTCAGCCATGAGAAGCTCCACGCTATAGCCTTCCCGCCCCGGCGGTGGGTTCGCGGGAAAAGCGTTGTTATAAATCGACCGAGTTTATCACAGGGCTGCGACAAGGCTTTGACTTCGCGAAACTTTTCCGTATAATGCGCGGTTCTTCGTAGTACCCTTTGGTTTATTTTCGGAGTCCAACCCATGTATGCGGTCATAAAAACCGGCGGCAAGCAGTATCGCGTTTCCGCCGGCCAAAAACTCAAAGTAGAACAGATACCGGCAGAAGTTGGCGCAGAAGTCACGCTCGATCAAGTCCTCATGGTAGGCGAAGGCGAGTCGGTGAAGGTCGGCGCCCCCCTCGTCGCTGGCGCCAGCGTCAAGTGCACCGTGGTTTCCCACGGCCGCCACGACAAGATCAAGATTTTCAAGATGCGCCGCCGCAAGCACTATCAGAAGCGCCAGGGCCATCGCCAGAACTACACCGAACGGCGCATCGACACGATCGCGGCCTGAGTTCAGAGAAGGAGCTAGCAAATGGCACACAAAAAGGCAGGCGGCAGTTCACGTAACGGCCGCGACTCACAGGCACAACGACTTGGCGTCAAGCGCTACGGTGGCCAATTCGTCCTCGCCGGCAACATCATCGTTCGCCAGCGCGGTACTGAATTCCACCCCGGCGAGAACGTCGGTTGCGGCAAGGACCACACGCTGTTCGCGCTGAAGGACGGCATCGTCCAATTCGCCATCAAGGGCGAGAAAAAGCGCCGCACGGTTACCATCACCCCGGCCGCCGAGTAAATCGGCCCCGCGGAAGCAAAAGCCCTATCCGCCGGATAGGGCTTTTTAGTTTGTAGCGCCGCAATCAGAGCCACCAACGGAAAGCAGACGGAACAGACATGAAGTTCATCGACGAAGCCAAGATTTACGTGAAGGCCGGCGACGGCGGCAATGGCGCGGCGACATTCCGGCGCGAGAAATACATCCCGATGGGCGGCCCCAACGGCGGCGACGGCGGACGCGGTGGCAGCATCTACGCCATCGCCGACCGCAACATCAACACCCTGGTCGATTACCGCTACACCCGCAAATTCATCGGCCAGCGCGGCGAGAACGGTGGCGGCGCCGATCAATACGGCGCCGGCGGCGACGACATCGTGTTGCGCATGCCGGTCGGCACGGTGATCTATAACCAAGCCACCGACGAGGTCATGGCAGATCTTGCCGTCGATGGGCAGAAAGTGCTGCTGGCTAAAGGCGGCAAGGGCGGGTTGGGCAACCTACATTTCAAGTCCTCGACCAACCGCGCACCGCGCCAGAAAACCAACGGCGAGCAGGGCGAGGAATTCGAGTTGCGTCTGGAATTGCGCGTGCTCGCCGACGTCGGCCTGCTCGGCCTACCCAATGCCGGCAAGAGCACGCTGATCCGCGCCATTTCGTCGGCCCGGCCGAAGGTCGCCGACTATCCCTTCACTACGCTGCACCCGAATCTCGGCGTCGTCCGCGTCGACGACGAGAAAAGCTTCGTCGTTGCCGACGTGCCTGGCCTGATCGAAGGCGCCGCCGACGGCGCCGGCCTCGGCATCCGCTTCCTCAAGCACCTGCAACGCACGCGCATCCTGCTGCATCTGGTCGACATCGCACCGCTCGACCCGGACGCCGATCCGGTCCGCGATGCCAAGGCCATCGTCGGCGAACTGCTCAAGCACGACCCGGCCCTGGCCGACAAGCTGCGCTGGCTGGTACTCAACAAGCTCGACCTGATCCCGGAAGAAGAACGCGAGAAAGCCATCGCCGACTTCCTCAAGGCCTACAAGAAAGCGACCCAATACGCCGGCCCGGTCTTCCCCATCGCCGCCATCAGCGGCGAAGGTACCCGGCCATTGATCTACGCCCTGCATGAAGCCCTGGAACAGATGGCCCGCCCCGAGCTCGACGACAGCGATGCCGACACCTGCGACGAATTCGACGATGAGGAGCCGGAAGCATGAACAAGACCCGTCTCGCCAGCGCCAAGCGTTTGGTCGTCAAGGTCGGCTCGGCCCTCGTCACCAATAACGGCACCGGCCTCGACCTGCAGGCCATCGACGACTGGGCCCGGCAGATTCACGCCATCCGCCAGCAAGGCAAGGAAGTCGTGCTCGTCTCCTCGGGCGCCATCGCCTGCGGCATGCAGCGCCTGGGCTGGAGCAAGCGGCCGCAATCGGTGCACGAACTACAAGCCGCCGCCGCCGTCGGCCAGATGGGCCTGGTCCAGGTCTACGAAGGCGCCTTCGCCAAATACGGCCTGCATACCGCGCAAATCCTGCTCACCCACGACGACCTGGCCGACCGCAAGCGCTACCTGAACGCCCGCTCGACGCTGATCACCCTGCTCGAGCTCGGCGTCGTGCCGATCATCAACGAGAACGACACCGTTGTCACCGATGAAATCAAATTCGGCGACAACGACACCCTCGGCGCCCTGGTCGCCAACCTGATCGAAGCCGAAGCGCTGATCATCCTGACTGACCAAAGCGGCCTGTTCACCGCCGATCCGCGCAAGAACCCGGCCGCGACGCTGATCGCCAAGGCCACGGCCGGCGATGACCGTCTCGAAGCCATGGCCGGCGGCGCCGGCACCGGCATCGGCAAGGGCGGCATGATCACCAAGGTCATCGCCGCCAAACGTGCCGCCCGCAGCGGCGCCCACACCGCCATCGCCAGCGGCCGCGAGCGCGACCCCATCGTCCGCCTGGCCAATGGCGAAGCCGTCGGCACCCTGCTCGTCTCGCAGACGCCGCCCCTAGCGGCGCGCAAGCAATGGCTGGCCGACCACCTGCAACTGGCCGGCCGCCTGTTGCTCGACGACGGCGCGATGCGCGCCCTGCAAGCCGGCAAGAGCCTGCTGCCGGTCGGCGTTACCGCCGTTGAAGGCGAATTCGAGCGCGGCGCGGCCGTCGCCTGCATCGCCCCGGATGGCCGCGAGGTCGCCCGCGGCCTCTGCAACTACGGCAGCGGCGAAGCCCGCCGCATCGCCGGCAAATCGACCGCCCAAATCGAAACCACCCTCGGCTACGTCGACGAAGCCGAAATCATCCACCGCGACAACCTGGTACTGCACGGCTGACGCCGCCAACCCGGCATTCTTCTGGTCGGACGGAACGGATCAGCGAAACGGCCGCGCAATGCGCGTGGATACTGCTAGAGCAGTTTCGGTTCAAATCATTACATCTCGTCACTCCCCCGCGAAAGCGGGAGTCCATGGATTCCCGCTTTCGCGGGAAAGACAAACGAGAGGTCCGGGTAAGGTCTTCAAGCAAAACCGTTCCTAGTGGTTTGAAACAGAACAATGGCCGGGTCATAAATCCTTCGCGGTCATTGAGTCCGGGCGCCTCATCATCAGTAACCAGCCTGCTGATGCACTACGCTTGGCCCAAGCTGTCCTCTCCCGCTGGAACCTTGCAATCAATTCAACAGCAAACCGAATATAAAAAACGGCCACCCGAAGGTGGCCGTTTTTCAGGGTTCTAAACCAGCGAGGCTGGATTAGAAGGTGTGGCGCATGCCAACCATGAAGCCGGTGTAGTCAGCGTCATTGCCGGTAGCGGCGCCGTTTTTGACCGGGTTGTTATAGAAGTTGAAGTTGCCTTCCTTGTCGTTGCTCAGGTAGGAGTAACGGGCTTGCAACATGGTGCGCTTGGAGAGCGCGTACTGGTAACCCAGGGTCCAGATGGAAGCCTTGTCCTTCAGATCAGAAGCGCCACCGGAGACTTTGGTCTTGCCGGAGCGGCCATACTGCAAGCCAACGGTGTTGGCGCCGAAAGTATGGGCAGCGCCGAGCGACCAAGCGGCACGCTTGACGTCGTTACCGCCAGCGCCAGGGAAGTTCTCAACCTTGGTGTCGTCGTACAGAGCCGAGAAGCGGGTGCCAAACGGCGCGGTGTAAACCGCGGCCAGACGCCAGACACGGGCATCCATGCTGCTGCTAGTAAGCTGGTCGGTACCAAAGAAGCCGCCACCAGAGGGAGCGACATCCGCGCTACCGGTCCGCACGCTATCCTTGGTCTTGTGGTAGCCGAGGCCGACGAACAGGGGGCCATTGTCGTACTTGCCGGCGATCTGCCAAGCGTTGGCTTTGACGCTGTCGGCGCCGCTGGTACGGTACTCGCCATTGACATAGGCGGCCGTAACGCTGAACCCCCCGCCGAAGGTCGGCGAAATGTAGGCCACGGCGTTGGAGGCACGCTCGTCAGCACCGGTCTTGATGCCGTTGATGGCGCCGGTCACGGAATTGACGGTACCAATGCCGGCATCACCCGGCAGGATGTCAACCTTGACGCCCATTTCACGCAGCGGGTGGGTCAGGCGGCCAGCGGCCACAGTACCGAAAGCGCCAGCCAGGCCAGCGTAGGTGTCACGACCGCCACCGAAACCACCGGTGTCAGCGTTAACAGTGGTTTCAAACTGGAACACGGCGGTCAGGCCATTGCCCAGCGCCTCGGCGCCCTTGAAGCCGATATAGGACGAGTTGCTGTCCAGACGGCTAACGGTCGACTGGTTCGTGCCCTTCGCGCCGTCAGAACTCTTGACCCAAGCCTGGCCGACGTCAGCGACGCCATAGATGGTGACATTGGACTGGGCGAAGGCGGCGGTGGAAGCCAAGCCGGCAACAGCCAGAGCGATAATCTTCTTTTGCATCGGAGAATCTCCTTAGTAGTTTGTCTTCAACCGGTCTGATCGACCGATCAAGCGCTACCTCTCAGATCGAAAGGTTGGCGCTGATTTTCCGGCCTCCCGACGCCAGGGACAAGCTTTACCGCTGACGCAGGAGCATTCATCGGGGAAGTTGTTGCGCTGGCACAACAGGGGCGAGGTGATTTTCCTATCTCTCGCCGCTCCCGCGTGCTTTCCCATAGCTCTTCATTCCCACGCGCCTGGCGGGGCAGGTGATCGATTTCAGGCGAACAGGCGGGCGAGTTCCTGGCCTGGATCGGCGGCGCGCATGAAGGCTTCGCCGACGAGAAAGGTACCGACCCGATGGCGGCGCATCAGGGCGACGTCGGCCGGTGCCAGGATGCCGCTTTCGGTGACGACGATGCGCTCGGCTGGGATGCGCTCGAGTAAACCGAGCGTGGTGTCGAGGCTGACTTCAAAGCTGCGCAAATTGCGATTGTTGATACCGAGCAACGGTGTCTTCAGTTGCAGGGCGGCGGTGAGTTCGTCGCCGTTGTGCACTTCGACCAGCACGGCCATGCCGTAACCGTGGGCGACGGCTTCGAGTTCGCGCATCTCGGCCAGGCCGAGGGCGGCAGCGATGAGCAGGATGGCATCGGCACCCATGGCCCGTGCTTCGGCAAGCTGATAACGATCGACGATAAAATCTTTGCGCAGCACCGGCAGCGCGCAGGCGGCACGGGCGGCCCGCAGGTATTCCGGAGCGCCCTGGAAGTAGTCGCGGTCGGTAAGCACGGAGAGGCAGGCAGCGCCGTGCTCGGCGTAACTACGGGCGATGTCGGCGGGGCGGAAATCGGGGCGGATGATGCCTTTCGACGGGCTAGCCTTCTTGATCTCGGCGATTACTGCCGGCTGTCCCGCCGCCAGCTTGGCATGAATGGCGCCGACAAAATTGCGCGGAGCCGGCTGCGCGGCAGCTTCCGCCTCGACCTCAGCCAGCGGCTTGGCGGCGAACGCGGCGGCGATTTCCCGCCGCTTGGTGGCGATGATTTTGGCCAGGATGTCGCTCATTGCGTCCCCAGACGTTGCGTGCATTGCACGAATTGGTCGAGTTTGGCGCGAGCGCCGCCGCTGGCGATGGCTTCGCGCGCCCGGACGATGCCGGCGCCGATGCTGTCGGCGAGGTTGGCGACGTAGAGCGCCGCGCCGGCGTTCAGGCAGACCACCTCGCGGGCTGCCCCTGGCCGGTTGTCGAGGGCGCCGAGCAGCATGGCCTTTGATTCCTCGGCGCTGCCGACGCGCAGGTTGCGCAGCGACAGCATTTGCAGGCCGTAATCCTCGGGGTGGATTTCGTATTCGCTTACCTCGCCATTCCTCAGTTCGCCGACCAGGGTCGTAGCGCCCAGCGAGATTTCATCGAGATCGTCCTTGCCGTGCACGACCAGCACGTGCTCGGCGCCGAGGCGCTGCATGACGCGCACCTGGATGCCGACCAGGTCGGGATGGAAAACGCCCATCAGCGTATTCGGCGCGGCGGCCGGATTGGTCAGCGGGCCGAGGATGTTGAAGATGGTGCGCACGCCCATTTCGCGGCGCACCGGGGCGACGTGCTTCATCGCCGCGTGATGGTTGGGCGCGAACATGAAGCCGATGCTGGTTTCCTCGATGCAGGCGGCGACTTTTTCGGGATCGAGGTTGATGTTGGCGCCGAGCGCTTCGAGCACGTCGGCGCTACCGGAACTGGAGGAGACGCTGCGTCCGCCGTGCTTGGCCACCTTGGCCCCAGCAGCGGCGGCAACGAAGGTCGCGGCGGTCGAGATGTTGAAACTGTGGGCGGCATCGCCGCCGGTGCCGACGATATCGACGAAATGCCTGTCGTAAGGCACCTTGACCGGCGTCGCCAGTTCGCGCATGACACTGGCCGCAGCGGCGATCTCGCCGACGGTTTCTTTCTTGACGCGCAGGCCAATGAGGATGGCGGAGATCATCACCAGCGAGACCTGGCCGCTCATGACTTGGCGCATCAGCGACACCATCTCGTCGTGGAAAATTTCGCGGTGCTCGATGACGCGTTGCAGGGCAGCTTGCGGCGTCATGAGCTGTGTTCCTCAAGGAAGTTCTTGAGCAGATCGTGGCCGCACTCGGTCAGAATGGATTCGGGATGGAACTGGACGCCCTCGACGGCCAGCATCTTGTGGCGTACGCCCATGATCTCGCCGTCGGCGGTCCAGGCGGTGACGTCGAGGCAATCCGGCAGGCTGGCGCGCTCGATGGCCAGCGAGTGGTAGCGGGTGCAGGTCAGCGGATTGGGCAGGCCCCGGAAAACGCCGACATCCTTGTGCTCGACCGGCGACACCTTGCCGTGCATCAACTGTTGGGCATGGACGATGCGACCGCCGAAAGCCTCGCCGATGGCCTGGTGACCGAGACAAACGCCGAGCAGCGGAATCTTGCCGGCGAATTCGCGGATCGCCGCCAGCGAAATGCCGGCCTGTGCCGGCGTGCAGGGGCCGGGCGAGATGACCAGGTAGCGCGGCTGCAGGCGGGCGATCTCGGCGAGCGTGACGGCGTCGTTGCGGAAGACCCGGACCTCCTGCCCGAGTTCGCCGAAATACTGAACGATGTTGTAGGTGAAGCTATCGTAGTTGTCGATCATCAGCAGCATGTTCTGGGCGTCCTTTTGATCTCAGTCGATCCGGGTATCCAGACCCTGCTCGGCCAGTTCGGCAGCGCGCAACACGGCGCGGGCCTTGTTGCGGGTTTCTTCCCATTCCGATTGCGGATCGGAATCGGCGACGATACCGGCGCCGGCCTGGACGTGCAGTTTTCCGCCCTTGAGCACAGCGGTGCGGATGGCGATGGCCAAGTCCATGTCGCCGTGAAAGCCGAGATAACCGACGGCGCCGGCATAAATGCCGCGCTTGACCGGCTCCAGTTCGTCGATGATTTCCATCGCCCGCACCTTCGGCGCGCCGGACACGGTGCCAGCCGGGAAGGTGGCCTTGAGCACGTCGAGTGCGGCGAGGCCCGGCTGCAGTCGGCCTTCGACGTTGGAAACAATGTGCATCACGTGCGAGTAACGCTCGATGGTCATGTTCTCGGTCAGCTTGACGGTGCCGATCCGGGCCACGCGGCCGCAGTCATTGCGGCCGAGGTCGAGCAACTGAGTGTGTTCAGCGCGCTCCTTCTCGTCGGCCAGTAGTTCTTCGGCCAGCGCCGCATCCTCTTCCGGCGTGGCGCCACGCTTGCGCGTACCGGCGATTGGGCGGACGGTGACGCGATCGCCTTCGAGACGGACCAGAATTTCCGGCGAGGCGCCGACTATGTGGTATTCCTCGAAATCGAAATAGAACATGTAGGGCGACGGATTGAGGCTGCGCAGCGTGCGATACAGCGCCAGCGGGCTGGCGGCGAAAGGCTTGGTCATGCGCTGCGACAGCACCACCTGCATGATGTCGCCCTCGGTGATGTATTCCTTGGCTTTCCTGACCGCCTGCTTGAAGGCATTCTCGCCAAAAAGCGAAACGGCCGGCTCGGAGGCCACCGGCTGCTCGGCCGGAATGCCGACCGGCGTGCGCAGCTTGCAGAGCAGTTCCTTGAGCCGCGCCCGCGCTTTCTGGAAGGCGCCGGGAAAACCAGGCTCGGCATAGACGATCAGCGTCAGCTTGCCGGATAGGTTGTCGACAACGGCGATTTCCTCGGACAGCAAGAGGCCGATGTCCGGCGTGCCGATGTCGTCCAGCTTGGCCGTGCGGGTCAGGCGCGTTTCGACGTAGCGCACGGTGTCGTAGCCAAAACAGCCGACCAAGCCGCCGCAGAAACGCGGCAGACCAACGCTCGGTGGGACGCGGAAGCGCTGCATGTACTGGCCGATGAATTCAAGCGGATTGGTGTCGTCCTCGCGTTCGGCAACGCGGTTGCCGGTCAGCACCAGCACCTGGTGGCCCTTGACGACGATGCGCGTCGAAGCGGCCAGGCCGATGATCGAATAGCGGCCGAAGCGTTCACCACCCTGCACCGATTCGAGCAAGTAGGAGTAGTGGCCACCGTTGGCACCACTGGTTAACTTAAGGTAGATGGACAGCGGCGTGTCGAGATCGGCAAACGTTTCCAGCGTAACGGGAATACGGTTGTAGCCTTGCGCGGCGAGCGCATTGAATTCGATTTCGGTCATGGGAAGGCCTCGAAAATGACGATGTAAAGCGGATGTGAGCGGTACGCCGGCGCGGCGCGCGAACGGAGATCAGGGACGCCAGCGGCGCCAGCCTTGCCATTCGTTCCACAGTCGCGAGGTCGTCATTTGTGCTTGAGGTCTAGATAGGTGAGTGCCAGCCGATGGGCGGCAAGCAGGTCGGATACTAGCGCATCGCAATCGGCACTGTCCACCGGCCTTCCCTCGTTATAGCCGTAGGGCACGCAGAAAGCGGTACAACCGGCGGCGCGGGCCGCCTCAATGTCGTTTTTCGAATCACCGATATGCAGGTTGTGCTGCGGCGCAGCGCCAAACTGGCGGCAAGCATGCAGAATCGGCTCCGGATGCGGTTTCTTGTGCGCCGTGGTGTCGCCGGAGACGACAACGGCAAAGTAGCTGGCCAAGCCCATGCGTTCAAGCAGCGGCTCGGTGAACCGCGCCGGCTTGTTGGTCACCACGCCCAGCGGCAAGCCGCTCGCTCGCCAGGCAGCGAGGCCTTCCAGCACGCCCGGGTAGAGGCGCGTATACCGGCCGTTGACTTCGGCGTAATGGCGCTGGAAGACGACAATGGCGGCGGCCAGACACTCCGGTGTCGGCACCCGGTCGTGGGTCAGGCAGCGCTCGACCAGCACTGCCATGCCCTTGCCGACGAAATGGCGCACCTCGTCCTCGCTGCGCGGCGGTTCGCCGAGTTCGGCGAGCATCCGCCGGCACGCCTCGGCGAGATCGGCAACGGTGTCGAGCAGGGTGCCGTCGAGGTCGAAGGTAACGGATTGGAAGGGCAAGCGGCCAGCACTTGCGCTAATGGTTGGAGGGCGCGTCATCAAAGCATGGGCCGATGATTCATGAGTAGATGACGGTAATAGCAATTAGCGCACCGGCAAATACAGCAACGATCAGCCATTCGCCGATAGCCTGGGCTTTCTTGGGAGGAAGATCGAATGTGCGCCCAGTCGCCAAACCCGCCAGACGAGCGATGAACATGCCAATCCAAGCCGTGATTTCTCCCAGCAATAGCAGAGGCCAAGACATAGAGGGGGCTCCTAAGCGCCAACAGCCGACAACTCGGCGCGCAGTGCCGCAACGATGGAATCATAACGATGCGGATCGCCATCCTTGCCAGCGCCAAAAATGGCCGAGCCGGCGACGAAGGCATCGACGCCGGCTCGGGCGATGTCGGCGATGTTGGCGGCATTCACCCCGCCGTCGATTTCCAGACGAATGCGCCGGCCGCTCTCCTGCTCGTAGGCATCCAGCTTGGCCCGCGCCTGGCGGGCCTTGGCGAGCGTGGCCGGAATGAACTGCTGGCCGCCGAAGCCGGGGTTGACGCTCATCAAGAGGATCACGTCGAGCTTGTCCAGCACGTAGTCCATGTAGTTGAGCGGCGTGGCTGGGTTGAAGACCAGGCCGGCCTGGCAGCCGTTGTCGCGGATCAGCGCCAGGCTACGGTCGACGTGCTCGGAGGCTTCCGGGTGGAAAGTGATGATGTCGGCTCCGGCCCTGGCGAAGTCGGGCACGATGCGGTCCACCGGCTTGACCATCAGGTGCACGTCAATCGGCACCGTGGTGCAGGGCCGGATGGCGGCGCAGACCAGCGGTCCGATGGTCAGATTGGGAACATAATGGTTGTCCATCACGTCGAAGTGCACCCAATCGGCGCCGGCGGCGATGACGTTGACCACTTCCTCGCCAAGTTTGGCAAAATCGGCTGACAGGATGCTCGGCGCGATGATGTAATCGTTGATAGCCATGATGGCCCCTGCAAAGACAAAAACAGCCGGAATTATCCCATGCCCGACCGCCCCAAATACCGCATCGAAGTCACTCCGATCGCCCGCTTCCTTCCCGAGCAGTCGAATCCCGATGAGGGCCGTTACCTGTTCGCCTACACCATCACCATCCGCAACGTCGGCGACGTGCCAGCGCAACTGGTGTCGCGCCACTGGATCATCACCGACGCCAACCAAATGGTGCGGGAAGTCCGTGGCCTCGGCGTGATCGGCAGGCAGCCCGTGCTGAAGCCGGGCGAAAGTTTCCGCTACACCAGCGGTTCGCAATTGGCGACACCGGTCGGCACGATGCGCGGCAGCTACCAGATGGTGACTACGGACGGCACCCAGTTCACGGCCGAAATTCCGGAGTTCGCGCTGGCCGTTCCACGGGTGCTGCATTGATTCCTTTTTTAAATCAATCGAGTACGCGAAGACAAAGCGTAGACAATGCTATTGCACGGCAAGCGAAGCCGACAAAGTAGTTGGTGGATTTGGAAATGGCATGAGCCTGAAAACCAGCTATTCGCTGATAGCCCCGTTCTACGATGCGGCGGTGGCGCGGGCAACGCGGGCGGCGCGTCAGCGCAGCTTGGCCGCCCTGCCCGACGACGGGGGACAGGTGCTGCTGGCTGGCGTCGGCACCGGCCTCGACTTGCCGCACCTGTCGCCGGCTCCGCGCTACGTTGGCGTCGACCTCAACCGCTCCATGCTGCGCCGCGCCCTGCCCCGCGCCGACAAGCTCGACTTCGCGCCGGTACAGGGCGATGTCCAGCGCCTGCCCTTCCCAGAGGCCGCATTCGATGCCGCGGTGCTGCACCTGATCCTGGCCGTGGTGCCGCAGCCGGAGCGCTGCCTCGGTGAAATCGCCCGCGTCGTTCGGCCGGGCGGGACGGTCATCGTCTTCGACAAATTCCTGCGGCGCGGCCAGCCGGCGCTGCTGCGGCGCTTGGCCAACCCGCTGGTACGCCGCGTGGCAAGCCGCCTCGACGTGGTCTTCGAGGATGTCCTGGCAACGGCGCCGCAGTTCGCCTGTGAGGATGACCAGCCGGCCCTAGGCGACGGGTGGTTCCGCCTGATCCGGCTGCGCCGGCGCTAGCTCGACCGGCTCTGACTCGGCCGGCGGCGACTCGGCGACCGCTTCGTCCTCGTCCTTGCCGAGCGCATCCTCGATCCAGGCCAGGGTCAGCGTCCAGGTCACGGCCAGCACCACCGGCCCGACGAAAATCCCGATCAGGCCGAAGCCCAGCAAGCCACCGATGACGCCGGCAAAAATCAGCAGCAGCGGCAAATCGGCTCCCTTGCGGATCAGGATCGGGCGCAGCACGTTGTCGAGCGAGGCGACGATCACACTCCACACCAGCAGGGCCGTCGCCCAGCCGCTGTCGCCGTTCCAGTACATCCAGGCCACCGCCGGAAAAAGAATCAGGCTCGGCCCAATCTGGGCGATGCAGAGCAGCAGCATCAGCGCCGACAGCAGGGCGGCGAAGGGCACGCCAGCCACGGCCAGGCCGATGCCACCGAGCATCGTCTGAGCCAGGGCGGTAACGCCGACGCCGAGCGCCACGGCACGGATCGCCTGGCCGCCGAGCACGATAGCACCCTCGCCGCGCCCGCCGGCCAGCCGCCGCCCGAGCCGGCGCAACAGCCGCGCGGCATCCTCGCCGCCGCTATAGAGAATCGCCGACAAAACGACGATCAGCAGGAACTGCACCAGCATGCCGCCCAGCCCGCCGACCCGGGCCAGCACCCACTTGCCGGTATCGGCGGCATGGGGCGTGATCTTGGCCACCAGGGCCGGCGCGCCGCCGGCCGAAAACTGCAACCACAACGCAACCAGCCGCTCCCCGACCAGGGGCACGCCGGCCAGCCAGTCCGGCGGCGGCGGCAGACCCTGCTCGGCGATCCGGCGGGCAGTCGCGGTCAGCACATCGGCATAGTCGACAATAGTGTCGATCGCCAGCCACAGCGGCAGGACCAGAAGAAACAGCAGGCCCAGGCACATCAGCGCCACCGCCGGCATCCGCCGCCCGCCAAAGCGCGCCTCCAGCGAACGTAGCCAGGGCCAGGTGGCGACAACGATCATGGCCGCCCACACGGTCGCCGCCAAAAAGGGGCGCAGCACCCACAGCGTCAGGCCGATCAGGGCAAGAATGCAAAGAATGGCCAGGGTTTTCCTGGCCAGATCGTGATGGATGTCGTTCATCATGCTCCTTGCGACAAACTGGGTTGGGAACCGCTCTAGAAAACCGGCATGGCAATCTATCGGTCTAGCACGCGGCTCCTTCTGGCCAAGTGCGGGATACTGCAAGACCAAACACTTGGTCCCTCTCAACCGTCTGCGGACGCGGATTCCCGTGCACAATAAAATGGCGGGAGAAACCTAAAGAGCGCCAAACTCCAGATGGTTCCGAGATGAATGGGACACGAAACCTAGGACGAGACAACAATTCGATACTCCAGAATGTATCGCCGATAAAACGGAACTGTACTGTGTTCGGCTCGCTCAGCAGAAGCGAAGTGAATGTCCCTGTCGAATAAAGACAGCCGATACGAGCTGAATCCAGCGCATTCATCTGGGCATCAAGGAGATGGATACTGAGCATTTCCTCGAAAGGCACATCGTCAGTCATGAATAGCAAGTACCGGTTTTCCCATTGCACTGCCGCTTCTAGAATTTTTCCCGAAACGAGCTTGCCTGTTGGCGTTCCATGTATGAGGACTTCGCTTGTTGGCACTTCGTCTTCACCGACGCCATGTACTGGCTTTGTCGTCAATTCACTTGCTATGCGCATGTCCATTGCCTGTTCCTGAGCGAGGCTAGAAAAGGAAGCTCACGCCAAAAGCAGCCAGCGCACCACCGACAAAAGCGCCGACGGTGACACATACCCGTGCACCAGGACTGAGTTTCCCCTGGTTAAGGTCGCCTGATTTTAGCTTGGCCTAACTGCGATAGTCGGCGTTGATCTTGACGTAGTCGTAGGAAAAATCGCAGGTGTAAACCCGTGCCGCCGCCGCGCCGCGACCGAGGTCGACGCGCACGGTGATCTCGGCCTGGGCCATGACCCGGGCGCCGTCCTCCTCGCGGTAGGCCGCCGCCCGGCCGCCGTTTTCGGCGACCAGCACGTCGTCGAGCCAGACCCGGACGCCATCGACGTCAAGATCAGCGATACCAGCATAGCCGATGGCCGCCAGGATGCGCCCGAGGTTGGGGTCGGAGGCGAAGAAGGCGGTCTTGACCAGGGGCGAATGGCCGATGGCGTAGCCGATCTGGCGGCATTCCTCGGTGGATTTTCCGCCCTCGACGGCAATGGTGATGAACTTGGTCGCCCCCTCGCCGTCGCGAACGATGGCCTGGGCCAGTTCGACCGAGACGGCGACGATCGCTGCCTTGACCTCGGCCCAGCCAACATCGCTTTCGCTGGCGAAGGTAACACCGGACTGGCCGCTGGCAATCATCACGAAGGAATCGTTGGTCGAGGTGTCGCCATCGACAGTGATGCAGTTGAAGGAAGCATCGGCCGCCTCCTTGACCAGGCGGTCGAGCAGCGGCTGAGCGATGCCGGCGTCGGTGGCCAGGAAGCCGAGCATGGTCGCCATGTTCGGCTTGATCATGCCGGCGCCCTTAGACATGCCGGTGATGGTGACGGTCCGGCCATTCACCGTGAACCAACGCGAGGCGGCCTTGGCCACGGTGTCGGTGGTCATGATGGCGTGCGCGGCGGCATGCCAGTTGTCGGCGGAGAGATCGGCCGCGACCGCCGGCAGACCGGCCACAAGGCGCTCGACCGGCAGCGGTTCGAGGATGACGCCGGTAGAGAAGGGCAACACCTGCTCCGCCACCACGCCGAGCCGAGCCGCCACCGCGTCGCAAGTGGCCTGGGCGGCCAGCCGCCCAGGCTCGCCGGTGCCGGCATTAGCGATGCCGGTATTGATGATGAGAGCGCGAATATCCTTTCCGCTGGCGAGATGCTGGCGGCACAACTGTACGGGCGCAGCGCAGAAGCGATTTTGGGTAAATACCCCGGCCACGGCGCAGCCAGCATCGAGCGCCAGCAGCGTCAGGTCGCGGCGGTTCTTCTTGCGAATCTCGGCCTCGGCGACACCGAGGCGCACACCGGCAACGGCATACAGTTGATCGGCGGCGGGCGTGGCGTAGTTGACGGGCATGTGGAGGGTCCAAAAAGGAGCCACCAAGCACCGGGCTTTCGCGACCGGCGACTAGCGGCAAATGGTTGAAACAGATACCATTTTACTCATTTGGCAAATCGGCTTCTTGTGACTTGTTTGGTGAATTATCACGCCGATGATGATGGCGATGAGACCCAATGGGCCAAAGGCAGCAAAACCAAATGCTGACACGTAGCGCCAAAACAGAATGGTGTTGCTGCTGAAAAAGGCAGAAAACGTAGATACAAAAAGAAATACTGCTATCGGGCCCAAAGCCATTGCGCAGCCAATCGCAATGCGCCGCTTTGGGGAGATAACCATCTAGTAATTGCTCAACTCAGCCTGCCGTGGCACTGCTTATACTTCTTGCCCGACCCACAAGGACAAGGATCATTGCGCCCGATTTTCGGGCCGGCGTGGAAGGGTTGCCGCGCCTCGCCCTGCTCCGCCTCATCGCCCAGCGCCTCATCGTAGTTGGCATGCTGGTAGCGGACGTTGTGCACCTCGGCGTGCGGCGCGGTTTCCTCGACATCCTCGGGGGTGCGGATCTGCACGGTGAAGACGACGCGGGTGACGTCGCGGCGCACGCGGTCGAGCAGCCCCTGGAACAACTCGAAGGCCTCGCGCTTGTACTCCTGCTTCGGGTTCTTCTGCGCGTAGCCGCGCAGGTGAATGCCCTGGCGCAGGTGGTCGAGGGCGGCCAAGTGCTCCCGCCAACTGGTGTCGAGGCTTTGCAACATGACGTTGCGCTCGAACTGCTGGAAGGTTTCGGCGCCGACCAGGGCGACCTTGGCTTGATAGGTTTCGTCGGCGCCCCGCAGGATACGGTCCAGGATCTCGTCGTCGGACAGCGTCGGCTCGTCCCTGAACCATTGGCTGACCGGCGCGTCGATCAACAGTTCCGAGCGCAATTCCGTCTCCAGGCCCGGGATGTCCCACTGTTCCTCGACCGAATCGGCCGGCACGTGGGCGCGGAAGATGTCGGCGATGACGCTGGCGCGCATGGCGTTGATGGTCTCGGAAATATCCTGGCTTTCCAACAGTTCGTTGCGCTGCTGGTAGATGACCTTGCGCTGGTCGTTGGCCACGTCATCGTATTCGAGCAGTTGCTTGCGGATGTCGAAGTTGCGGGCCTCGACCTTACGTTGCGCCGATTCCAGCGAACGGGTCACCAGCGGGTGCTCGATGGCCTCGCCCTCCGGCATCTTCAGGCGGTCCATGATGGCACGCAGGCGCTCGCCGGCAAAGATGCGCAACAGCGGATCGTCGAGCGACAGATAAAAGCGCGAGGAACCGGCATCGCCCTGTCGGCCGGAGCGGCCGCGCAACTGGGTGTCACTGCGCCGTGACTCGTGACGCTCGGAGCCGATGATGTGCAGGCCGCCAGCGGCCAGCACCTGGTCGTGCAGCGGCTGCCACTCGGCGCGCATGGCGGCGATGCGGGTTTCGCGCTCGGCCTCCGGCAAGGATTCATCATGGCGGATGGCGGAAGTCGCCTTCTCGATGCTGCCGCCGAGCACGATGTCGGTACCGCGACCGGCCATGTTGGTGGCGATGGTGATCTGTCCCGGCCGACCGGCCTCGATGACGATCTCGGCTTCGCGGGCGTGCTGCTTGGCGTTGAGCACGGAATGCGGCAGCTTTTCCTTGTCGAGCAGCCCGGACAGCAGTTCCGAGGCCTCGATCGACGTGGTGCCGACCAGCACCGGCTGGCCGCGCTGCGCGCAGGCCTTGATATCGGCGATGATCGCCGCGTGCTTCTCGTCGGCGGTCTTGAACACCAGGTCGTTCATGTCCTTCCTGACCATCGGCTTGTGCGTCGGAATGACGACGGTTTCCAGGCCGTAGATTTGCTGGAATTCGTAGGCTTCAGTATCGGCGGTGCCGGTCATGCCGGCGAGCTTGCCGTACATGCGGAAGTAGTTCTGGAAGGTGATCGAGGCGAGCGTCTGGTTCTCGGCCTGAATTTTCACCCCTTCCTTGGCCTCGACCGCCTGGTGCAGGCCATCCGACCAGCGGCGGCCGGCCATCAAACGGCCGGTGAATTCATCGACGATGACCACCTCACCGTTCTGCACCACGTACTGCTGGTCCTTGTGGAACAGCGTCAGGGCGCGCAGGGCGGCGTTCAGGTGATGCATCAGCAGGATGTTGGCGGCATCGTACAGGCTGGCGCCCTCGACCAGCAAGCCGTGCTCGGCCAGCAGCGCCTCGGCGTGCTCATAGCCGGCTTCGGAGAGATGCACCTGATGCCCCTTCTCGTCCACCCAGTAATCGCCCTCACCCTTCTCTTCCGCTGCCCGCGTCAGCTTGGGCACGACATCCTTCATCCGCACATACAGATCGGTATGGTCGTCGGCTTGGCCGGAAATGATCAGCGGCGTGCGTGCCTCGTCGATCAGGATCGAATCCACTTCGTCGACGATGGCGAAATTCAGCCCGCGCTGCACCCGCTCGGCGGCGGTGAACACCATGTTGTCGCGCAGGTAGTCGAAGCCGAATTCGTTATTGGTGCCGTAGGTAATGTCGGCGGCGTAAGCGGTCTGCTTAGCCTCGTGATCCATCTGCGACAGGTTTACGCCGACGGAGAGGCCGAGGAAGCGATGCAGGCGGCCCATCCACTCGGCGTCACGGCTGGCCAGATAGTCGTTGACCGTGATGACGTGCACGCCCTTGCCGGAAATGGCGTTGAGGTAGGCCGGCAGCGTGCCGACCAGGGTCTTGCCCTCGCCGGTGCGCATTTCGGCGATCTTGCCGTAGTGCAGCACCATGCCGCCGACCAATTGGACGTCAAAGTGGCGCATGCCCAGTTCGCGTTTTCCCGCCTCGCGGACCACGGCGAAGGCTTCCGGCAACAGGTCGTCGAGCGATTCGCCGTTGGCGTGGCGCTGGCGGAACTCGTCCGTCTTGGCCCGCAACTGCTCGTCGCTCAAGCCTTGCAGCGTCGGCTCGAGAGCATTGATGCGTTTGACGGTCTGGGAATACTGCTTGATCAACCGCTCGTTGCGGCTGCCGAAAATCTTTTTGAGGAGGCCGGAAATCATCGCAATCTGTAATGGTGGCGCCAGGCGCGGCAAAGCGCGGATTCTAGCACGCCGTCCCGGAGGAGGCCCGGGACGAACTGGTGGATCAAGGAAACGGGGGAGATCAGCGCCGCGCGAACTCGTCGCCCCGCTTGAGGAACAGGGCCGGGTTCTGGGGCACGCCGAGCATGCGCACCTCGAAATGCAGGTGCGGACCGGTCGAGCGCCCGGTGCTGCCGACCGCACCGATGCGCTCACCGTGCTTGACCAGACGGCCGGGCGCCACGTCGAGGCGGGACAGGTGGGCATAGCGCGAGGTCAGGCCATCGCCGTGGTCGATATCGATCATGTTGCCGAATTCGGGATGGGATTCGGCTACCAGCACCACACCGTCGGCGGCGGCAACGACCGGCGCGCCCATCGATGCGACGAAGTCGATGCCCTCATGGCGGGCTTGTATACCGGCGATCGGGTCGAGACGGACACCGAAGCCTGAACCAAGATGTGTTGACTTGACCGGCAACGTGGTTGGCAGCAAGCGGTCGCGGACACGCTTTTCCAGCAGATGAAATTCGAGCGCCTCCAGCTCCGCGGCGTGGTTGTCGACAGCGGCGGCCAAGCGTTCGATTTCCTGCTGCAATTCACTGGCACTCAAGGCTACCGGCAGGAAGGGACCGCCCTGCCCGTCTCCCGAGGCGGCGGCCGGCGTTGGCCCGGCAGGCTTGCCGCCGACCAGCCCGGAAACGCGCTGACCGAGGCTGTCGAGTTGCATCACCTTGCCTTGTAATTCGCCCAGGCGGGTGGCCATCAGTTGCAGATTATTGCTGACGTAATCCTGGATACGCCGGCTTTCCTTCTGCTGCTGGGACTGCACCAGATCCTCGACGAGCGGCAAGCGCCAGTGCACCGACAACCAGGACAACAACATGGCCGTGATCAGAACCAGGGTAACGAAACCGGTCGCCGCCAACAGCACGTGCCGGGGCATAATGGTAATTGTTCGCGCCGTGCGCAAGTGACGCGACACCAGAATGATCTGCACGGAAACTCCTCCATGTACCATGAGCCAGAGCATTACCTCGACAACAACGCCACCACCGCTCGGTTGATGGCCCATGCCAGATTGCTGCTCAAGCTTTCCCGCCGTTTCGCGACGCTCGCCCCCACAGGGTTGCGCTACGCCGCACATATTGCCAACTACCAGTCGGGGACAGTCGTTATCCACACCGAGAACGGTGCGGTCGCCGCCAAGTTGCGCCAGATGAGCCAGCGCTTGTGCGACGAGTTATCAAAAGGAGGCCCAGAGTGTAACGGCATGCTGGTAAAAGTACAACCCCGACAATTACCTTTGCGATCAATCGGTTCGACGCAAAAACCACTTTCCGCCCAGGCCGTCGCCAGCCTGGAAACGGTTTCCGGCAAGCTGCCGGAAGGCCCGCTGAAAGGGGCACTGACGGCGTTGCTGGCGCGCGCTGCTAGAGTGGAATGACGGCGATCCGCTCAATGATCATCAGGGCGAAAACGATCAGCGCGAAAACGAGGCCCCAGCGGAACAGGCGCCAGGACAGCACCAGCCAGGAGCGATTGCCGATCAGGGCGTAGAGCAGCAGGCCGGCGCCGATGGCGACCACCAGGATGACTGCCAGCAGGCGCAGCAGCCACATCGGCGGATCAGGCGGCCTGGGTCAGCCAGCGGGTAACGCCGGCGGGTGCCCGGGCGGCATCGGCGAAGCTGACCATTTCCCAGGCATTTGGGTTGTTCAGCAGTTCGCGGGCCAGCAGGTTGTTCAGCGCGTGGCCGCCCTTGTGCGAGGCATAGGCGGCAAGTAGCGGATGGCCGATCAGGTAGAGGTCGCCCACCGCATCGAGAATCTTGTGTTTGACGAATTCATCGCCGTAGCGCAGGCCGTCTTGGTTGAGCACGCGGAATTCGTCGAGGACGATCGCGTTCTCCAGGCCACCGCCGAGAGCCAGGCCATTCTCGCGCAGGTATTCGACTTCCTGCATGAAACCGAAGGTACGAGCGCGGGCGACTTCGCGGATGTAGGAGTGCTCGGCGAAATCAATCTCGGCACGCTGCGCCGACTTGTCGATGGCCGGGTGGTTGAAGACGATGGAGAAAGCCAAGCGGTAGCCGTCGTAGGGCTCAAAGCGGGCCCATTTGTCGCCGTCGCGGACTTCGACAGCGCGGGTGATGCGGATGAATTTCTTGGCGGCATTCTGCTCCTCGATGCCAGCGGACTGGATCAGGAACACGAAGGGCGCGGCCGAGCCGTCGAGGATGGGTACTTCCGGCGCATCGAGGTCGACCCAGGCGTTGTCGATGCCCAGACCGGCGAAAGCGGACATCAGGTGCTCGATGGTGCCAACCTTGACGCCGTCCTTTTCGAGGCAGGAACACATGCGCGTGTCACCGACCAGGAAGGCGGCGGCGGGAATGTCTACCGGTTCCGGCAGATCAGTGCGACGGAAGACGATGCCGGTATTCGGAGCGGCCGGGCGCAAGGTCATGTTGACCTTGAAACCGCCGTGCAGGCCGACGCCGGAGGCGCGGATCACGGTCTTCAACGTGCGTTGCTTGAGCATGCCAAGTACTTGAATGTCTTTGGGAAAGCGCCACATTGTAGCACAATGCGGCGCCCCCTTTTTCAGAGAACGTGGGCGCCGGCTCAGTCCGCCTGCTTGCGCAGGAAAGCCGGAATGTCGTAGCGATCGACGCCGCGGTTGGCCAGCGCCTCGACGGTGACGTTGCGCTTGCGGACGACGGCCGGTACGTCGGCGATCTGGTTGTAATCGATGGCCGGACCGCTACCGAAGGCGACGGCATCGCTGGTGCCGGTCGCCATGGCCTGGAGCACCGGGGTGTTGATGACCTCGAAGGACTGGCGCTTGGCGGCGGCGTGGCCGAGGCCGGTGGCGACCACGGTGACGCGCAGGGCGTCGCCCATCAACTCGTCGTAGACGGCGCCGAAGATGATGTGGGCGTCGTCGGCGGCGAAAGTCTTGACGGTGTTCATCACCTCGTTGACTTCCTTCATTTTCAGGTTGCCCTTAGCGGCGGTGATGTTGACCAGCACGCCGCGCGCGCCCGACAGATTGATGCCTTCGAGCAGCGGCGAAGCAACGGCCTGCTCAGCGGCGATGCGAGCCCGGTCGACGCCGGTGGCGGCGGCCGAACCCATCATGGCGCGTCCCATCTCGCCCATCACCGTGCGCACGTCCTCGAAGTCGACGTTGACCAGGCCCGGGTAGGTGATGATCTCGGCGATGCCGCCGACCGCGCTCTTCAGCACATCGTCGGCCGCCTTGAAGCAATCGTCGACGTCGGCGTCGTCGCCCATGACTTCCATCAGCTTGTCGTTGAGGATGACGATCAGCGAATCGACGTGTTTGGCGAACTCGGCGACGCCGGCCTCGGCGGCCTTCATGCGCTTGCCGCCTTCGAAGGAGAACGGCTTGGTGACCACGCCGACGGTCAGGATGCCCATTTCGCGCGCCACCTCGGCCACCACCGGGGCGGCACCAGTGCCGGTGCCGCCGCCCATGCCGGCGGTGATGAAGGCCATGTGGGCGCCTTCGAGGCTAGCGCGGATGTCGTCGCGGGGCGCCTGCGCGGCCTCCTGGCCCTTTTCCGGCTTGGCGCCGGCGCCAAGGCCGCTCTGGCCGAGCGACAGCTTGGTCGATGCAGCGTTGCGGCCCAAGGCCTGGGCATCGGTATTGGCGGCGATGAATTCGACGCCGTTGACCCCTTCACGGATCATGTGCTCGATGGCGTTGCCGCCGGCACCGCCGACCCCAAATACCTTGATGATGGTGCCCAAGTCTTCCTTCTCGATAATTTCAAACATAACTACCTCCTCTGAAAAAACGGTTCAAATGCCATCAGAAATTTTTCGCCAGCCACGACTTCATGCTCTGGAAGACGTCGCTGAATCCCTGCTTTTCCTGGATTTTCTGGCCGCGCTTGCGCTGCGCCTGGGCTTCGAGCAGCAGGCCACAGGCAGTTGAAAAGCGCGGGCTTTGCACCACGTCGGCCAGGCTACCGGTGTATTTCGGGCAGCCCAGACGCACTGGCATGTGGAAGATTTCCTCGCCCAACTCGACCATGCCGGGCATCACGCTGGCACCGCCAGTCAGCACGATGCCGGAGGACAGCACCTCCTCAAAACCGGCGCGGCGCAGTTCGTTCTGGATCAGTTCGTAGAGTTCCTCGACACGCGGCTGGATGACATCAGCCAGCGCCTTGCGCGACAGCTTGCGGCTCGGCCGGTCGTCGACACCGGCGACATCCATGTTGGCCACGGCGTCGGCCAACTGTGACAGGGCGCAGCCGTATTTACACTTGATGTCCTCGGCCTCGCGCGTTGGCGTGCGCAGGGCCATGGCGATGTCGTTGGTGATCTGGTCGCCGGCGATGGGAATCACCGAGGTATGGCGGATCGCCCCCTGGGTCCACACGGCGAGGTCGGTGGTCCCGCCACCAATGTCGATCAGGCAGACGCCGAGATCCTTCTCGTCCTCGGACAGTACGGCGTAGCTGGAAGCCAGCGGCTGCAACACCAGATCGTTGACCTCCAGGCCGCAACGGCGCACGCACTTGACGATGTTCTGGGCGGCCGAGACGGCGCCGGTGACGATGTGCGTCTTGACCTCCAGGCGCATGCCGCTCATGCCGATCGGCTCGCGGATACCATCCTGGCCGTCGATGACGAACTCCTGGGTGAGGATGTGCAGAATCTCCTGGTCGGCCGGAATCGGCATGGCCTTGGCCGTCTCGATGACGCGCTCGATATCGGCCTGGGTCACTTCCTTGTCCTTGATCGCCACCATGCCGTTGGAGTTGAAACTCTTGATGTGGCTGCCGGCGATTCCGGTATAGACGTCGCGCACCTTGCAGTCGGCCATCAACTCGACCTCCTGGATCACCCGGCTGATGGTATGCACCGTCTCCTCGATGTTGACCACGACGCCCTTGCGCAGCCCGCGTGAATCCTGCGAGCCCATGCCGATCACGTTGAGATGACCCTCGGGGTCGATCTCGGCGACCAGCGCGAGAATCTTCGACGTGCCGATGTCGAGTCCGACGATCATGTCCTTGTTGTCCCTGCTCATGGTTCTAATTTCCCTTCCCCCCGCCCGCGAGACGCATGGCGAAACCATTCGGATACCGCAAATCGACCATTTCCGGATGCGTCGCCAACTTGCCGATGGTGTCTGGATAGGTCTCGATGAAGCGCTGCAAACGTCCGCTCAACGGCGCTTTGGGCTGCTCGCGGCCCATGTTTACCGCCATGCCGCTGGCCAGCTTCATCTGCCAGGCCAGGCGCGGCGTCAGCAGCAAACGCACCGGCCGCTCGCCGACCGCCGCGAACTGGGCAAGCAGTTCGCCATAGCGCACCAGCACTTCCGGCGCTGTGCCCGGCGGCCCGTAGAGCAGTGGCCAGGCCGCCAGCCGCTCGGCGCTGGCCACCGCGGCGAACACCTCGCCATAGCTGTTGACCAGTTCGCTGCGTCCCTCGCCCCAGCGCGCCACGGCGCGATGCTCCTCGATCCGCACCTCCAGGCGCGCCGGCCAGACCCGCCGGACCTGTACCTTGCGCACCCAGGGCAGGCGCTCCAAGGCGCCGCCCACCGCTTCCAAGTTGACACTGAAGAAGTTGCCCTTCAGTACCGGCTGCAGCACCCGCTCGACTTCCTCGCGCCGGGTATTGGCCAGCGGCTCGGCGAAATCCACTCGCTCGATCGGCAAAGCCGGCACGCGCGCCACCCAGACGGCCGCCGCCGCCAGTGCGGCGGCCGCCGCCGCCAGCAGCAGCAGGTCGGCCAGCGCGTTGAGCAAGTGCGGTTTGTTCCACATTCATGTCTCAATCATGTTTCAGTCGTTCGCCGCGAGTTCGAGTACGCGGCGCACCAGCGCCGGATAGTCCAGACCAGCGGCGCGGGCGGCCATCGGCACCAGGGAGTGATCGGTCATGCCCGGCGCGGTGTTCACTTCCAGGAAATAGTGGCGTCCGGCCTCGTCCATCAGGAAATCGACCCGTCCCCAGCCGCGGCCGCCGATCAGGCGGAAAGCTTCCAGCGCCTGCTGGCGGATCTCCGTTTCCCGCACCAGCGACAAACCGCAGGGGCAGAGGCAGCGCGTATCGTTACGGTTGTATTTGGCTTCGTAGTCGTACCATTCGGTGGCCGGCTCGATCTTAATGATCGGCAAGGCTTCGTCGCCGATGATGCCGACCGTGTATTCGCCGCCCATAACACCTTTCTCGGCCAGCACCAACGGATCATATTGCGCCGCCTCGGCGTAAGCCGCGGCCAGCGTGCCGGGCACCTTGACCTTACTGATGCCGATTGACGAACCTTCATGTACCGGCTTGACGAACAGCGGCAGACCGAGCGCCTGCTCGACGGAGGCGAAATCGGCATTGGCATCGAGCAGCACGTAGTCGGGCACCGGCAGGCAGGCCGCCTGCCACAGCAGCTTGGTGCGGAACTTGTCCATGCCCAGGGCCGAGGCCATGACGCCGGAACCGGTGTAGGGAATGTGCATCAGTTCGAGCGCCCCCTGGATCGTGCCGTCCTCGCCGTAGCGGCCGTGCAGCGCAATGAAGGCGCGGTCGTAGCCCTTGAGCGCGGCCAGCGGCTGCGTCGCCGGATCGAAGGGATGAGCGTCGATGCCCTGTCCCCGCAGCGCGGCCAGCACCCGCCCGCCGCTGTCCAAGGAAACCTCACGCTCGGCGGACGTTCCGCCGAAAAGTACCGCGACCTTGCCGAAACCGCTCATTGCCACTCCACCAGTTTGCCCGACACGGTGCCGACCGAGCCGGCACCCATGCACAACACCACGTCGCCGTCGCGGGCGACTTCCATAATCGTTTTCGGCAGCGCCGCGATGTCCTCGACGAACACCGGCTCGACCTTGCCGGCGACGCGCAGGGCGCGCGCCAGCGAGCGGCCGTCGGCGGCGACGATCGGCGCCTCGCCAGCGGCATAGACCTCGGCCAGACACAGCGCGTCGACACTGCTCAAGACCTTGACGAAATCCTCGAAACAGTCGCGAGTGCGCGTGTAGCGGTGTGGCTGGAAGGCCAGCAGCAGACGGCGGCCGGGGAAGGCACCACGGGCGGCAGCCAGTGTCGCGGCCATTTCCACCGGATGGTGGCCGTAGTCGTCGACCAGCGTGAAATGGCCGCCCGCCGTTCCGTCGTTGTTGCGCAGCGCCACCTCGCCGTAACGCTGGAAACGTCGACCAACGCCACCGAATTCGGCTAGCGCCTTAACGATGGCGGCATCCTCGACCTGCACCTCGGTGGCCACGGCAATCGCCGCCAGCGCGTTGAGCACGTTGTGCCGGCCCGGCGTGTTGAGGGTGATCGGCAGGCGGCTGGTGCTGCCGTTGACGCGCACGCAGTCGAAATGCATCCGGCCACCATCGGCGACGATGTTGTCGGCGTAGAAGTTGCAATCCGGCGTCAGACCGTAGGTGACGATCTGCTTGCTGACCTGCGGCATGATGGCGCACACATTCGGGTCGTCAGCACAAAGCACGGCGACGCCATAGAATGGCAGGCGGTTGAGGAAATCGGCGAAGGCGCCCTTCAGGCGCTCGAAATCGTGGCCGTAGGTCTCCATGTGGTCGGCATCGATATTGGTGACCACCGACACCACCGGTGACAGGAACAGAAAGGAGGCGTCCGACTCGTCGGCCTCGGCCACCAGGTAATCGCCGCTGCCCAGCCGGGCGTTGGCGCCGGCGGCATTGAGGCGGCCGCCAATGACAAAGGTCGGATCGACGCCGCCTTCGGCCAGGATGCTGGTGACCAGGCTGGTGGTCGTGGTCTTGCCGTGCGTGCCGGCGATGGCGATGCCGCGCTTGAGGCGCATCAACTCAGCCAGCATCTGGGCGCGCGGTACCACCGGGATCTTCCGCTCGCGGGCGGCGATCACTTCCGGGTTGTCGGCCTTGACCGCCGTGGACACCACCACGGCATCGGCCCCGTCGATGTGGGCGGCGGCATGGCCGATGGTGACCTTGACCCCTTCGCCTTCGAGACGGCGCGTCGTCGCGCTGGCGGCGAGATCGGAACCGCTGACAGTGAAGTCGAGGTGGACCAGCACCTCGGCGATGCCGCTCATGCCCGAACCGCCAACGCCGACGAAATGGATGTGTTTGACCTTGTGTTTCATGCCTGATTTCTGTTCATGTTCATTTCGCCGCCTCGGCGCAGACGCTCGCCAGATCCGCCGCCGCTGCGGGCCGAGCCAAACTGCGCGCCTTCTCAGCCATTTCCAGCAATTGGCCGCGACTGTAGTTGCGGATCAGCGCGATGCTGTCGGCGCTCAATTCGTCCTGCGGCAGCAGGAAAGCACCGCCGACGTTGACCAGGAAACGGGCATTGGCGGTCTGGTGGTCGTCTACCGCATACGGGTAAGGCACCAGAATGCTGGCCACGCCAGCCGCCGCCAGTTCGGCGACAGTCAGTGCGCCGGCGCGGCAAATGACCAGATCGGCCCAGCCGTAAGCGCCGGCCATGTCCTCAATGAACGGCACGCAATGAGCCTGCACGCCGACCGCCGCGTAATTGGCCTTTAACTTGTCGATCTGCTTCTCGCCGGCCTGGTGCACGATTTCCGGCTGTTCGGCCGCCGACAATTGCGCCATGGCCTGTGGCACTACCTCGTTCAAGGCGCGGGCGCCGAGACTGCCGCCGATGACCAAGAGGCGCAAAGCACCCTCACGCCCGGCAAAGCGCTCCGCCGGTGGCGGCAGAGCGGCGATTTCGTCGCGTACCGGATTGCCCAGCCACACCCCCTTGCGCAACACGCCCGGAAAACCCGTGGCGATGCGCCTGGCAACCCAGGCCAGCACGCGATTGGCCAAGCCGACTACGGAATTCTGCTCGTGCAGTACCAGTGGAGTACCTGTTAGCGCCGCCATCATGCCTCCCGGAAAAGTAATGTAGCCACCCATGCCAAGCACCACATCGGGCCGCACCTGCCGCAGCGCCTGCCACGCCTGCCGGAAACCGCGCAGCAGGTTGACCGGCAGCAGCAGCTTGCGCAACAGCCCTTTGCCACGCAGTGCCTCAAAACGCACCCAGACCATCTCAAAACCATGCGGCGGCACCAGCCGCGCCTCCATGCCATCCGGGTTGCCCAGCCAGACCACCCGCCAGCCGGCATCGCACATCTTGTGGGCGACGCTCAGGGCCGGGAAGATATGGCCGCCGGTGCCGCCGGCCATGATCAGGATGGTCTTGCTCATTGGGCGCCTCCGGTTGGCAAACGCCTGTTTTGTCTACGGCCGGGCTGCACCCTTAACTTGCTGCGCAAGTTAGCCTGCGACGAAATCGCCAATTGATGAATGCGCACCATGGCTTTCACAATTTGCCTCCGCGCATCAATTGGCGATTTTCCCAATCGACCCGCAGAAGAATGGCCAGCGCCACGCAGTTGGCGAGGATGCCGGATCCGCCGAAGCTCATCAGCGGCAGGGTCAGGCCCTTGGTTGGCAGCAGGCCCATGTTGACGCCCATGTTGATGAAGGACTGGACGCCGAACCAGATGCCGATGCCCATGGCTACCAGCGCCGGGTAGAGGCGGTCGAGCTGCACGCATTGGCGGCCGATGGCGAAGGCGCGCTGGACAACCACGGCGAATAGCGCGACCACCACCAGCACGCCGACGAAGCCGAGTTCCTCGGCAATCACTGCGAGCAGGAAGTCGGTATGCGCTTCCGGCAGATAAAACAGCTTCTCGACCGAGCCGCCGAGGCCGACGCCGAACCATTCGCCGCGCCCGAAGGCGATCAACGAATGCGACAACTGGTAGCCGCGGCCGTAAGCGTCGCCCCACGGATCCATGAAACCGAAGATACGGTCCCGGCGGTAGGGCGAAACGACGATCAGGATGGTGAAGGCGATCAACAGGCCGACGCTCAGCAGCGCGAACAGGCGCGGCTTCAAGCCGCCGAGGAAGAGAATGCCCATGGCGATGGCGATGATGACGACGAAGGCGCCGAAGTCCGGCTCTTTCAGCAGCAGCATGCCGACCACGGCCATGGCGCCGAACATCGGCAGGAAGGCTTGCTTCAGGTCGTGCATCACATTGATCTTGCGTACCGTGTAGTCGGCCGCGTAGAGCACGGCGAACAGCTTCATCAGCTCGGACGGCTGAAGATTGGCAAAGCCGAGCGACAGCCAGCGGCGGGCGCCGTTGACGTCGCGGCCGATGCCGGGAATCAGCACGATGGCAAGCAGCACGGCGCCGATCAGGAACAGCCAGGGCGCGACCTTCTGCCACAGCGCCAGCGGCACCTGGAATGTCACCGCGGCGGCGACCAGGCCGATGCACAGAAAAACGCCGTGGCGCACCAGGTAGTAGGCAGGCTGGTTGTTGGTATAGCGGTTGCCCTCGGCGATAGCGATCGAGGCTGAATAGACCATTACTAGGCCGCCGAACAGCAGCAGCAGCACGCTCCACAGCAGGGCGTAGTCGATTTCGGCCAGTTGCCGGCGGGGAGCATCGAGTGCTGAGATCAGCATGACAGCTCCTTGACCGCGGCGACGAAAGCCTCGGCGCGGTGGGCGTAATCGCGGTACATGTCGAGGCTGGCGCAAGCCGGCGAGAGCAGCACGCAATCGCCAGCGCGAGCCTGGCCGGCCAGCCAGGCGACGGCATCCATCATGTCGGCGCAACAGCGCAACGGCAGACCGCAACCAGCAACGGCTTGCTCAATCGTCGGCGCATCGCGCCCGATCAGCGCCACGGCGCGGCCGTGTTGCTCCAGCGCCGCCTTGAGCGGCGTGAAATCCTGACCCTTGCCGTCGCCACCGAGGACGATGGCCACCGGCCGGCCCAGTCCTGCGACGGCGGCCAGCGTGGCGCCCACGTTGGTGCCCTTGGAATCGTCGACGTAACGCACGCCGCCGATCTCGGCCACCGTCTCGACGCGGTGCGGCAAACCGTGGAAAGCCTTCAGCGGCTCGATCAGGCGCTCCGGCGCGGCGCCCAGCGCCTCGCACAGGGCCAACGCCGCCATCGCGTTGGCGGCATTGTGCCGGCCAGACAATTGCAGCGCCGCCAGATCGACCAGGCGCTCGCCGCCGCGCACGATGGCGCCGTCGACCAGGCCGTAATCGGTCGCACGCGGCGCCGGGTTGAGGCCGAAAGTAACGATCCGGCGCCCGCAGCGGCCGCTGGCCATCGACCAATCGTCGTCGCGGTTCAGCACCATCGCGCCTTTGCCTTGGAAGATGCGCGCCTTGGCGGCGGCGTAGTCGGCCAGGCTACCGTCGTAGCGGTCGAGGTGATCTTCCGAGACGTTGAGCACGGTCGCCGCGGTGGCGTCCAGGCGATACGTCGTTTCCAGTTGGAAGCTGGATAATTCGAGCACCCACGCCGCCGGCAAGGTGTCGGCATCGAGCGCAGCCATCAGCGCATCGAGGGCCGACGGCGAAATGTTGCCGCAAGCGACGGCCGGAATGCCGGCACCGTTGAGCAGATGGGCGGTCAGCGCCGTGGTCGTGGTCTTGCCGTTGCTGCCGGTGATGGCGACG
>JAIRKE010000044.1 GCA_031260295.1 Azonexus sp. | reverse complement strand
CCAATGACCCTGGCGACGGTCACGCCGAGCATTCTGGTCGTCGAGGACGAGCCGGCCATTCAGGAACTGCTGGCGGTCAATCTCAAGCACGCCGGCTTTCTCGTCGCCCGCGCGGCCAGCGCCGAGGATGCCTGGGCGGCCATCGGTACAGTACTGCCCGATCTGGTGGTGCTCGACTGGATGCTGCCGGGGCAATCCGGCGTCGCCCTGGCCAGGAAGATCCGCGCCGAGGAGCGTACCCGCGAACTGCCGATCATCATGCTCACCGCCCGCGTCCATGAGGAGGACAAGGTGCAGGGGCTGGAAGCCGGGGCCGATGATTATGTGACCAAGCCCTTTTCGCCCAAGGAACTGATCGCCCGCGTGCGCGCCGTGCTGCGCCGCCGTGCCCCGCATCTGGCCGGCGAGGCGGTGGAAATCGATGATCTGACGCTCAACCCGGCCACCCATCGGGTCGTGGCGGGCGGCCAGCCGCTTGACCTAGGGCCGACTGAATTCCGCCTGTTGTTCTTCTTTATGACCCACGCCGAGCGCGTTTATACCCGCGCCCAGTTGCTCGACGAGGTGTGGGGCGACCACGTTTTCATCGAGGAACGTACCGTGGATGTGCACATCCGTCGCCTGCGCGCTGCACTGGAAAGCTCCGGTCACCACGAGCGTGTCGAGACGGTGCGCGGCACCGGCTACCGCTTCCGGGGCGCCTGAACCGGGTGAGCGCCTATCTGCCGCGGGCGCTGCTGTTTGCGCTGCTGATCGGGCTGGTGGCCTTGCCACTTGGCTATTTCGCTACCCCTTGGATGGGCTGGAGCCTGTTCTGCATCGGTCTTGGCTTGCAACTGGTTTGGCACACCCGCAATTTTTCACGTCTCGAACGCTGGTCGCGGCAGCCGCTGCTCGACGCCAGTCTGGAAGGCGATGGTGAGTGGGACAGCGTCTTTCGCCGGCTGTACAGCCACGAGAAGGAATTACTCGGCAAAATCGCGCAGCGCGAGCGCGACATCGCTCGGCTGATCGCCGCCGTACATGTGATGAACGACGGTGTCGTGCTGCTCGACGACCACTTCCAGATCCAGTTCTGCAACAAGACCGCCGAGCGCCAACTCGGGCTCGACGCGCAGTCTGACCGCGGCTCGGTGCTGACCCACATCGTTCGCCCGCCGGAATTGATCGACTATCTCGCCAAAGGCGATTT
Organism: Azonexus sp.; assembly: GCA_031260295.1. GTDB lineage: Bacteria > Pseudomonadota > Gammaproteobacteria > Burkholderiales > Rhodocyclaceae > Azonexus. The sequence continues at coordinate 12,840 of JAIRKE010000044.1, read as the reverse complement.
CGCGCGGCCGCTGATCCTGCGCCTGGAGCGCCATTTCGAGCGGGTGCTGTCGCTGTACGTGATCGCCTATGCCGAGAACAGTTGGTTGCTGCAGGTCAAGGACGTGACGCAGACCGACCAGCTTGACCGCATGCGCCGCGACTTCGTCGCCAACGTCTCGCATGAACTGCGCACGCCGCTGACGGTGCTGGCCGGCTTTCTCGAAACCTTGCAGGAAATCGACTTCGACGCCGCCGAGCGCCGGCACTACCTGGGACTGATGGCTGAGCAGTCGACGCGTATGCTGTCGATCGTCCAGGATCTGCTGACTCTGTCCTCGATCGAATCGGCACCGCCGCCGGAGAACGATCCGGTGGACATGGCCGGCCTGCTCGACAAGCTCAAGCGCGATGCCGAGGCGCTTTCCGACGGCCGCCACCGCATCGTCGTCGAGCGCGCGGGACAGGGCGACTTGTGCGGCCACGAGTCGGAATTGGTCAGCGCCTTCGGCAACCTGGTTGCCAATGCCGTGCGCTACACGCCGGCCGGCGGTACCGTTACGCTGTCGTGGAAAGTCTCGCCGCACGGTGCCGAGTTCGCTGTCCGCGACACCGGCATCGGCATCGATGCCAAGCACATCCCACGGTTGACCGAGCGCTTCTACCGTGTCGACCGCGGCCGGTCGCGCGATGCCGGCGGTACCGGGCTGGGCCTGGCCATCGCCAAGCACTCGCTGAACCGTCACCAGGCACAACTGGAAATCACCAGCCAGATCGGCCAGGGCAGTTGCTTTACCGCTCGCTTTCCGGCCAGCCGAGTGGCGCTGGCCGAAGGCTAGTTGTCGTATCCCGGCGGCGGTAATCGGCAAAAAGTAGCAAAATCTTGACGGATGGCACGCTTTGAACGATAATCAAAGGCTCACTGACGCGGGGTGGAGCAGTTGGCAGCTCGTCGGGCTCATAACCCGAAGGTCGCAGGTTCAAGTCCTGCCCCCGCAACCAGATTCTTCGCCCGGCTTTTGATCAAAAGCCGGATCAAAAAAAGGCCGGCAATTGCACCGGCCTTTTTTGTTTTCAGAGGCCGTGCTACGGACTACAACAGCTTGCGCGATAGATGGAATTGCCTAACCTAGCTAGAATTGCCTAGATACGACGGATGGCCATGATCTGATTGAGGATAGGGCGATGCGCAGAAGGATTCTCGGTACAGGCTTGGCCTTGCTCGGTTTGCATGCCGCGGCGTCTGGTTCGGCCATTGAGCAGAAACACGCCTTGCGCCTGGCGGTGCTCCCGCATACCAGCCCGCTGACCCTGATTCAGCTCTACCGTCCGTTGAAGAGCTATCTGAGGAAATCCCTGGGGCGGCCGGTCGAACTTTACTCGGCGCCGAGCTTTTCGAGTTTTGTCACCGCCCTGATGGTCGGGGATTACGATATTGTCATGAGTCCGCCGCATTTGGCAGTCATGGCCATGGAGCGGAACTATGCGCCGCTGCTGCGCTATCGGGCCTGTCTGGAACCCGTGCTGACCATGGCCGATGACAGCTCGTTCACCGATGTCAGGGATCTTCGCGACATGCGCATCGCGGTGCCCGACCACAACAGCCTGATCCGTTTGGCCGGCCTCAAGTGGCTGGCCGATAATGGCCTGGAAAGCGGCAGGGACTATCGGCTCACCGAGCGCTCCAGCCATGCCGCCGTCGCGGGTGCCGTCGTGGCGGGCGAGGTTGATGCCGGACTGACATCGACTACGGTGATGCGCTATCTGCCGGTCGAAATGCAGCGGGAACTGCGGACCATCCGCAGCGGCCTGTGTCTCCCGCATGTTTTCACGATTGCCCACCGGCGTCTCGGGAAGCCGCTGCTCGGCCGCATCAAGGCGGTGCTGCAGGCTTTTCCAGACACCGAGGCGGGGCGGTTATTCATGGCGCGCACGGGATTTGAGGGTTACCAGGAGATCGACGACGAATCATTGCGGGCATTGGCGCCCTGGGTTGCCTTGTACCGCGAATTGCAGAAGCAGGGGCAGGTTTGATGCGTTGCTCTTTCCTCCGTTCGCTCCGCTTCCGGCTGTTGTTCGTCAGCATGCTGGTCGAGGCCGTGATGTTGTCGGTGCTGGTCGCCAACAGCGTGCGCGTGATCGATCAGCGGCTGACCCAACAGGCCGAGGTTCGCATCCAGATCATCGAGCAGGCGTACCGGACGGCATTGGCGGTCCCGCTTGCTACACGCGACTATCCGGCGATACAGGAGTTCCTGAACAGTTGGAGTTCTGCTGCGGATATACATTACTTGGCGGTTACCGATAACCAGGGGCGTCTGCGTGCCGCCGCCAATTGGGATCCAGCGCAACCGCTGCCGGAAGCAGGGGGCTTGGCGGCTGGTGGCGACATCATTCACGTCCGTTTCCCCATCACCTATCTCGGCGTCGCCTATGGCCATGCGCAGTTTGGATTGTCGTCGCGCTTCCTGAGCGATGCGCGGAATACCCTGTTCGAGCAAGGCGTGATGATCTCCTTGGCTGCACTGGGGATGACCTTTTTGCTGCTGCTGGCCACCTGCTATTGGCTAACCCGCGATTTCACCGCCTTGGCCCGTGCCAGCGAGTGTATCGGTCGCGGCGATTTCGGTGTGCGCGTTGCCTTGCACGGTAACGACGAGGTGGCGGCGATAGGCCATAGCTTCAATGCCATGGCCGAGGGCGTGCAGCAGCATATCCGCGAACTGGCCGAAAGCGAACAGCGTTTTCGCGCCATCGCCGACTACACCTACGGCTGGGAAAACTGGTTCGCCCCGGATGGCAGTCTGCAGTGGGTCAATCCGGCTGTCGAACGGGTGACCGGCTATTCAGTCGACGAATGCATGGCGATGGCCGATTTTCCGTTACCGCTGGTGCATGAAGCCGACTGCGAGCGGGTCCAGCGCCATCTGAAGCTGGCCCAGGAGGGCCAGTCCGGCCAAGATATCGAATTTCGCATCCTCGCCCGCGACGGCCAAGTGCGCTGGGGGCTGATGGCCGGGCAACGAATCCGCGCCGAGGCAGGACGCAACCTCGGCTACCGCATCAGCATTCGCGACATCACCTTGCGGCACCAAGCCGTCGAGGAACTGGTTTTCGCCGCCGACCACGATGCGCTGACCGGCTTGAACAACCGGCGCGCTTTCGAGAAGCAGTTGAGCCGCGAGTTGGCGGCACATCATCGGGATGGCCGCTCGCTGATCATTTTCTACATTGACCTGGACCAGTTCAAGATCATCAACGATACCTGTGGCCATGCTGCCGGCGACGTCCTGTTGCAGAGTCTGGCACGCATGATGGATGCCCGCTTCGATTGCGGTTTTCTCGCCCGTCTGGGCGGCGACGAATTCGGCATGGTGTTGAGCGGCCTCGACTTGGCCGAGGCCGAGCGGCGGGCGCAGCAGATCATCGACGACATCTGTGCCCAGCCCTTCGTCTGGGACGGGCGTTCGTTCCATATCGGCGCGAGCATCGGTATCGCCGTTGCCGGACCGGAAACGAACAGCGAGTCGGAATTGCTGATTGCCGCCGATACTGCCTGCTATGCAGCCAAGGAGCGCGGCCGCAATCGCTTCCAAGTATTTCTCCCGAACGACCGGTATTTCCGTGAGCGCAAGGCTGAATTCCTGTCGTTGTCGGAGATTTCGGAGGCACTGACGAAAAACCGCCTATTGCTTTACGTCCAGCGCATCGTACCGTTGCATGATGGCGTCGAGCCGTATGCTGAAGTGTTGGTCCGCATGCGCGGCGAGGACGGTGGCATTATCCAGCCGGGCCGTTTCATTCCGGCTGCTGAACGCTTCGGCATGATGCCTCTGATCGACCGTTGGGTGATCAACGCCGTTTGCAGCCAGATCGCGGCCTGGCAGGCCGACGGCGTTGATGGGCCGCGCCTGCATGTGAATCTCTCCGGCCTGACGCTGGCTGATCCCGGGCTCAAGGAGTACATCGAGTTCATGTTCCGTGAGCATGGCATTGCGCCGCAACGGATCGGTTTCGAGATCACCGAGAGCTGTGCGATCGCCCAGCTTGATTTGGCGCTCGACTTCATCGATTTTTGCCGTGAACTGGGTTGCGAATTGGCGCTGGACGATTTCGGCAGTGGTTTGTCTAGCTTCGGCTATTTAAAGCGCTTCAAGGTGCATTCGTTGAAAATCGACGGCATGTTTGTCCGCAATGCCGATCAGGATGCCGACGACCGGGCGGTTATCGAATCTATCGTCCGCCTCGCTCAGCACAAGAGGCTACACACCGTCGCCGAATTCGTGTCCAGCCAGGCAGTGCTCGACACCGTGCGTGATCTCGGCGTCGACTACGGCCAGGGTTTCCATCTGCACCAGCCGGAACCGTTGGCCGATCTGCTGCACAAGGAGCTTGCTACCGGGTGATCGGCTTTGCCCGCTCCGTGCCTTTCCGTGCCGGAATAGTCGGGGTTTACCCAATCGAGTGGATGCCCGTCGATTCCACCCCGTTCATTTGGCTTCGATCAATTCGACCTTATAGCCGTCCGGATCCTCGACGAAGGCGATGACGGTCGTGCCGTGCTTCATCGGCCCGGCCTCGCGCACCACCTTGCCGCCACGACGTTTGATTTCGGTGCAAGCCGATGCCGCATCGGGTACCGCCAGCGCAAGGTGGCCATAGCCGTTGCCCAGATCGTAGGTCGGGGTATCCCAGTTGTGCGTCAGTTCGAGCACGGCGCCCTCGCTCTCTGACCCGTAGCCGACGAAGGCCAGCGTAAACCGGCCCTCCGGATAGTCCTGACGGCGCAACAAGCGCATGCCGAGAATTTCGGTGTAGAAGGCAATCGACCGTTCGAGGTCGCCGACGCGGATCATGGAATGAAGAATGCGCATGCTTGTCTGCTCACGATGAGAGGTTGATCGTCGGGATTATCAACTGTCCGGCGATCCTTTGCCATCCTGACTTCGCTCTGGTCTGCGTCGCCCGGAATCCAACGTTGGAATTCACTGCTGGCCGTAGGCTGCGCAGTGGCACGGTGGGTTGGCCGGCACGGCATGGGGTGCCGCAAAATCAGTCAGTAACTTTAATCGCTAGCTTTCTCTTTGCGGAATGTTCATTGGCAAGCCTTTCACTCATTCCGGGGCGCTCGTATCCATACACATCCTTTGACCAGTCGGCCGACCAGTTGGCGAGAGGAACAATAAAGGAGCGCAATTCGGCGCCCCTTTCTGTCAGAGCGTAGCCATCGATAGTCCGCGCAACGATATCGGCAGCGCGCAACTCTTTGAGGCGGGCATTCAGGATGGAAGGTGATATTCCGCCGCATCGTTCCTGAAGTTGACGAAATGCGCTGGGACCGTCCCCTAGATACCAGAGGATGCCCAACGCCCAGCGTCGCCCAAGGAGGTCAAACAGCGCGTTGATCGGCGCCCCAGAGATAGAGCCTCTGACCGTTGCGCCAGGCTTGGGACTCGACATGTTAGGTCGATGCTTCCGCAACAATCTCGGCCCGGGTTTTTCCTGCAAGCCCAATGGATTCGTTTTCAAATTCGTCAATGAAGATGACATATTTATCGGCCGGCACTTTGGTGATCTCAACGGCGATATCAGTCAGTTTTCTGATCAAGCGGGATTTTTCATCTTGGCTGATCGGGTGGATGGCAACGGTAATGACAGGCATGGCGATCTCCTTTCACATAATCAAGCAGGGGTGCTACTGAATTTATAGCACGCTACAAAATCAATAGCAACCGTGCGTCACCGTTCCCAAATCTGCGTGCTCGTATGAGCCGGCCAAGGTACAAGATCAGTGGCGGCCGAAGGCCTTCCGTTTGGGTGCAAAGTTAGTGACAAGGCATAACCAAGTGCGCAACGCCTACGCAGTGGACAGGGTTGCACCCGGCGTCGTCACAACATCACCTCACCGCGCACCACAGTTACGCTATCGCCGCCAACCCACACCTGGCCATGCGCGTCGCGCTCGACGTGTACCCGCCCCGCGCGGCCCAGCACGGTGCCTTGGGCGGCAACGTAGCGGGAGGGCAGTTCGCCAGCCTCTATCAGCCACTGTGCCAAACTGGCGTTCAGGCTGCCGGTGATCGGGTCTTCGTTGATGTCCATCAGGGGGACGAAGGCGCGCACCTCGACCAGTGGCTCGCCAGTGCCAGCCGTGTGGTTCGATTGGGTGGACGGCAACCGGGTTTGCCCGGATGAGTATCGTCCAACCACACCCACGTTTTGCTTCAACCGAGCCAGCCGCGCGTGGTCGGGTTCCAGCGCCAGCACGGTGCTGGCGCTATCCAGTTGCAGCGCCATGAAGACCGGGCCATTGTCGAGCACCTGCGCGCGCAGGATATGCGCGGTATTGACGCCGATGGCCTGGACCACCTGCGCCAGCACGGCGGGCAAAGGTTCGCCGTACTTGCTGGGCGGCGCGGCAAAAGCTAGTCGTTCGCCATCCCGCCGAATGTCGATCAATCCCTTGGCGCACTGCTGCACGATGCGCTCGGGCGACTTCGGCGCGCCGCCCGCTGCCAGCCAGGCATGGCACGAGCCGAGCGTGGGATGGCCGGCAAACGGTAATTCGCCGCCGGGCGCGAAGATGCGCAGCCGATAGTCGGCGCGCGCATCGGTGGGCGGCAGTACGAAAGTGGTTTCCGACAGGTTGGTCCAACGCGCAAAGCGTTGCATGGCATCGTCGCTCAAGCCGGCGCTATCGAGTACCACGGCGACCGGGTTGCCCATACCTGACTGGGCGGTGAAAACGTCGATTTGGGCGAAGGAGCGAGGTGGCGAGATCATGACTTACCGAATGAAAGAGACATCCCCACCCCGAAGGTGTGGCAGAAACCGCTGACAGCGGGGCTACCATGATTGAGCTTTCGTACTGAATCGCTCACTCGAAAGGGGATGTACATGAATATTGTCGCGGTTGGCATTGATTTAGCCAAGAATATATTTGCTTTGCATGGTGTTGGCCAGGGCAGACAAGCGGTTCTGGTCAAACCCTTCATCGATCAAGGCTTTCGAGATGGGCATACCATGACCACAACCCAGATGCAGAATAGGGCCACCAAGCGGCAGAGACGTGGCCCAATCGCGCACGGTCGCGACCCCGATACTTGATCGGCTCCGGATAGACATGAAGTTTCCGGAAACGGTCTCGTAGCCAATTGATTGGTTTCCAGGGGCGATACTCGTCATTTTCGTTGGATGGATGTTCCTGGCACGCTCCAACCTACAAGGTAAGCGACGGCTAAAGGCCGTCTGCTTGAGTGCAAGGTTGGTCGTCGAGTTCTTTGAGATAAACGCCATATTCAACACCGTGAATTGCTGGCGCGTTTGACACCCACTTGAATCCCATGCGTTGGTACATGGGCAAGGCAACCGGCATGAGTTCGCTTGTGTGGAGAGCAAACACAGATGCGCCGTCTCGTTTGGCGCGGCGCAGACATTCCTCCGCCAGCACCCGACCGATACCAAGGCCGCGCGAGGCCGGAGAAACGACAAGCATCCGCATAATCGGCCACTCGGGCTGAAAGAACTCTGCTTTCGGGGCGTCGGGGCCAATATACGCGACGGCGCCGACAATCTGTCCCTCAACCTCCGCGACAACGATTTCCCCACCACCGGCCAGCGAGGACATGTTCGCGATCTTTGCTTGAAACGCCGGCCAGTCGTCGTAGGCATTCCTGAATTGCTCGAAGGCACGAAGCGCCAGCGCATTGACTTCCGGTGCGTCGCTTCGCTGAAAGTCGCGGATGATGGGCATGATGGCTTTCGACGGCTAAGGTTCGACATGAGCGGCAGTTGGTGGCTTGCCGACAATGGTCCGCTCAATGGAGGGTAGGTCTGGCCGCGCTCATACTCTGAATTGCCTGCGGTACTTGATGAACCCCTTTTTCGCCGATCCTACAAAGCCCACCTTCTCGAAGAACCGATGCGCCTCCGCGCGCTCGGCGGCACTCAGCAGCATGATCTTTGAACATTGGGCGGCTAGACAGTATTGCTCCACCTCTCGCATCAGAACAGCACCTATGCCCGAACCGCGACAACCGGAGGAGACCACGATGTTTTCGACGACCGCGAATGGTTGGTTTTGGAACATGACGTCCAAGCACAACGAAACGAGAACGGTGCCAACCGCGACCCCTTCAGCTTCGGCAACGAAAAGTACGGTACGTGGATCTTGTGCCACCTCGGCAACCCGTTCCGGTGAGACCAAAATGCCGGGTCTGCTCACAAGTTCCCGATACAGAGCCTGTATTGCCGCAGCATCCTGGCTTTCTGCTCTCCTGACGGCTATGTCGGGCATTGGCTTGTGAACTAACGCCTAAATTAACCAGCGGCGAAGCCGTCCGCATTGCATGCACGGCTCGTATGATGTTGTTTTGGATCGGGTTTTTCGGTCATTTCCACGGGTGCGAAGCCGAAAAGTGGTGCACCGACGTGGTGCACCTGCGGTCGTCGGATCGTAGCACGCTCACCCTCGATACCGTGGCGGTTCGTAGGGGCTTGGTATAGGTATCCCGACACTGGCGGACGGTTGGAACTGGCTCATGGCGTTTTTGGCCAGTATCGCCGCCGTCTGCGCCCGTTGCTTCTCGATCTGAATGAAGGTGTTCGCGAGGTCTTGCCCGATACGGGCCAGATCGTCCATGATTTCCTGCGTCGATTTCAGCGTGCCGTCGGGTCGGGTCGGGGTGAAAATTTTGCACACCTTCGCCGTCTGCCTGCTGGCGCGCTTCGCCAGTTGGGCGAAACGACGAACGGCGGGTTGTGGCGTCGGCCGGGCCGTGGGGCGCGGAGACGGGGCAGTTTTCGTGCGCTGGCCGGCGGCGGACTGTTGGCCTTCCAGCGTGGCGATTTCGGCCTTGATGCGATCCCGCTCGGCTTGGAGCGCTCGATACTCGACCACGTCCTTTTTGGCGTCCCGCAACTCATTCACCCGCCATTGCCGCTTGATTCGTTCCACTTCGAACTCAAAACTGGCGTTCTTCACCTTCGGCCCGATGTGCGGTTCCTGACTGTTTGGTTCCGCTGGCTTCCATCGGTAGTCGGGCGCGGCCTTTTGAACGTGCGACAGGTACAACGCCTTGGCGTCCTTCAACCAGGCTTTGCTTTTTGTCCCGCTGAATTTTTTGTCCTTGGCATTGTTGCGGGTGAAGTAATCTTTCGGATCGTCGCTGTTTTCAAAATTACGCCCCCGCTCGGTGAACATTAAATGCATGTGCGGGTTGCCATCGCCCTTGTCGTGAATTGCCAGGCGGTAAGCGTGTTTGTCCTCAAGCAAAGCGTCCGTCAGGTCTTGCGCCCATTTCAATTTATCGGCGGCTTCACGTGGAATGGCGATGATGAGGGTTCGGTAAGAACGACCGTTCGACCGTTCGTTCTCGTCGGCCTTCTTGAAAAAATCGATCCCGTCTTTCGCCCATACCGGCAAGTTTTTATCGACCACGGCCAGCACTTCGTTCTTGTCGGCGTATTTATCTTGGCCGGAAATATACAGGGCGTGTTTGTGCCCTGCGCCCGTCGCCGCCTTGCCTGTTCGTGTGCGTAAAAAATACGTTGCCATAGAATAGACTACGAAAAACACTCCCCAAAGTCGAGGGGAGCGAAGCGACCTCCCGAAAGCCCCCGAGGGGGCGTCCCCGTAGCGAAGCGAAGGGGTTCGGAAGGGGGCGGGTGTCCAGAGGGCGAAGCCCTTTGGCGCAAGAAGAGTTTCGTCCGAAGGACAAACTCGTATTGCGCTTCATCTTCGATGAAGAGCCGCCGTCCGAAGCCCGACCTCTGGGAGGGGTGAGGACTTGCCACGAAGTGCTTGGGGGGAAAAAACAGGCTTGGCGAAATAGGCCACCACAAAATAACCCGCCGCCTGCCGTTCGCATTGACACCTGCCCGCCATTTCGTAGATTGAAAACATCACTTCACGAAAAAGGGGCAACCTTATGAGCACCACGCAAAAAGTCGAAGCCTTAAAAGCACAACAGGCAAAACTCGACGAGGCCCTCAAAGCGAAAAAAGCGAAGATCGCACAGCGCATTTCACATTTGAAGAGCCAACAGAGTAAAGCGGAGCGCAACGCCGACGGCCATGTGAAAAAAGCAATTGGCGGGGCGGTGCTGGCGATTTTGCAGGCCAAGAGTTTGCCGCAGTCGACTTTCGACATCATTTTCCAAGAAGCCGATGTCGGCGTTCAAAAGCAAGGGTTGGGGCGTGAAAAATTCAACGCCTTGCGGTCGGCGTTGAAACCGCCCACGGTGGAAACGGCACAATGAATTCCGCCGACACGGTGAAGCCGTCCGTTCCCAAGAGTCGAACGACCTACATTGTCCTTGCCTTTTTCTTTGGCTCGTTCGGCGTGCATAACTATTACGCGGGTTACTTTGGGAGGGGCCTGCTTCAACTTACGGTTTTTGTTCTATTGCACGTGAATCAGATTCCGCTGTACTTTCTAGTGAGTGCTTGGGCATTTTACGACATCTGCACGGTCAAAAAAGACTCGAAGGGTATGGCGTTTAAACCTGCAGACTGGTTTGGTCCATAAGCCGCCCCCGGAATGGTTTTGATACTTTGAAATATGCAGGGGCTCGCGCCCCTCGGATTGCTTCGCAATCCTCACCCCCGACGGGCTTTCAGCCCGTCATTTTTTGGATCGAATCGAAAAACCGTCGCCCGTCAGGGCGACCGTCAAGCCCCCTTGGGGGCGGTGGTTTGCGTCAGCAAACCATGACGGAAGGGGGCAGGAATGGCTCCTAAAACGGAATATCTTCCGTGGTGGGCAAACTGGGTTGTTGGGTCTGCTTCAACGGGCGGGGCTTACGAGTCGGTTTGACCCTTTTCTCCTTCGGTACGATTTTTTGGAAAGGTCGTTTCGTTTCGATGCCCTTGGCTTCCATCACGTCGTGGGAAAGTTGGGCCTGTTCCTCGAACAAATCCAATACCACACGGCCTTTTCCCTTTAGGAACAAATCAAAGTTCACAAACTCGTTGCCGAATTTGTCTTCGATGAAAACCCCATACTCTTTGAGTTTTCGCCATGACCTGCCGACGTTTTGCGGAGCCATGCTAAGTTCTTTAGCGATGGAGTTTTGCTTAATGGCCAGCTGGTTCCCATAACCCATTTTCGCCAGCACGGCGAACAAAACAAACATATCGTTTCGTGCTAGGTCGTATTTTTTTAACACGTCAAGAAGATTGGCCCCAAAGAGCATGACGAATTCCACCTGGGGTTTCAAGCGAGTTTCCCCGATGAAAACCGTTCCTTCTCCGTCCGCCACCCTGTCCAAAATCTCTTTAACTTCGGTTTTGTCGGTATACGTATGCGTTTTGTTTGCCATTTTCCACCTTGAAAAATAATCACTGATGATTTTATTAAAATCAAAAATGATTGCTTGTCAAGCACCTGGAAAAAACATCAATTTTGATTATCGAAATCATCAAAATTGATTACATGGAAAAAATGACCTGATCGCCCGAAAAGCCGCATGAATACTAGGTTTTAATACCGTTTTTTTTGAAAAAACGGGAGGTTCTCTTCTACATCTATTTATAAGGGGGTGTGGGGGAAACTGTATTTCGGCCATTTGACAACTTGAGAAACATCTGGTTATGATGTTTTTGTGTTTCAGCCACGACGCAGGCAAAAAACACAGCCCCACCTGACGGCAAACCAGGTGGGGCACCTTTTTTTCAGCCGAACAAGCAGTTGATAAAAGCGGCACCTTGCGATCTGAAGGTTTGTTTCGTAATTTGGAAAGAACCATTTACGAGTTCTTCCAATGCGTCGCTTTCCATTTTTCGCTTTTGCCCTTTCCCTTGCCCTGTTTTTCCCCGCCTTGGCGCTCGCCGAAGCCGCAGGAACGGGGTTTATGCATGTCGTCGATACCGACGTCACGGTGGGTTGTTTTCTAAACCCGCTGTTTGGTTCCTTGGTCGATATGCCGGGGGCCGTGTGTGCCCACGGGGGCGGTTCTGGCGACCCGATGAGTGGCATCCTTGGGCAACTCAACGCCGCAATTCTGATCGTCGGCGGGGTGTTGCTGTCCTATGGCTTGATTGTCGGCACGATGCAGACCGCCCACGACGGCGAACTGCTCGGCAAGAAATGGTCGTCGATGTGGGTGCCGATTCGGACATCTGTGGGTACCGCCTTTATTGTGCCGATAGGGCCAGGCTACTGCGTCATCCAATACGTCGTGATGTGGATGGTGCTCCAAGGCGTCGGCGCGGCGAACCTCATCTGGGGCGAATACGCCACCCACACGGCGGACACCCTGCCGCCCATGTCGGCCATGATTGGCACCGCCAAAGGCAACCAGATCGGCATCACGGTGCTGAAACAGGAATTGTGTGCAGCCGTCCTCAACGGGGAAGTGGAAAAAGCCAAAAAAGACCCGACCTGGGCACAAAAAATCGCCTCCTACCTTGGAGATGAATGGCCCACGTTCTCCATCAAAATCATTGATTCGGGGGCCGAGCTGGATACCAACGACAAAGTGTGTGGCGTCAACCAATTCGTTGACCTTGCCAGCACGATGAATCTTTCTCCTGGGGCCAACGTCAGCGGTTCCAACCTGCCCGCCCGTATCCAGTCGTGGTTTGGCAACGCTCAGGCGGCCCAAGAGTTCCAAGCCGCCATCGACGCAGAGCACTATGCCGCCTTGGTCAAGTTACAGGGCAAAATGCGCACCATCGCCCAAGCCATTTACGCCAGCGCCGACGAAAAAAGCACCGCCAATTTCCAGCAGCAAATCGGCGCGGCCATCGACGCCTACAACCAACAACTGGCGGCCAAGGCCAAAGCCTTTTTTGACGCCACCAACAACCCCAGCGCCGTGGCCCAAAACGCCACCAAAGACGGCTGGGGTTCGGCGGGGGC
>JAIRKE010000042.1 GCA_031260295.1 Azonexus sp. | reverse complement strand
AGCGATGCCATGCAGGCCGCCCAAGGGCTGGCCAGCGGCCCCGGCCTGCTGATCTTCGTCAGCCTGTCGATGCCCCGGCCGACGCTGGCGCGCCTGATCGAACAGGCGGCGCGCGCCCGCGCCGCGGTCATCCTGCGCGGTTTCATCAACGGCTCGCTGCGCGACACCGTGGCCCAGGTGCAAACGCTGATCGGCGCACACCAAGTCGCCGTACAGATCGATCCGCAGGCTTTCGACCGCTTTGCGGTCACGCGCGTGCCCAGTTTCGTTCTGGTACGCGACGGCACACGCCCGGTTTCCTGCGCCGCCGGCAGTTGCGCGCCGCCGGGGGCATTTCTGCGCACGGCCGGCGACGTCAGCCTGAACTATGCGCTCGAGCACATGCAAGGCGCCGCCCCGGCGTTCCGCACTGACGCCCATGTGTTCCTGACCCGGCTGAAACCGTAGGAGAGCCGCGTGGGTCTTTCATTCGCTGCTCTTCTGCGCCAGATCGTCATCTGGCTCACGCTGGCCAGTTTCCTCGCCGTTCAGACCGCCGCTGTCGCCGACCCGCATGATGAAGGCGTTGCCGCAGGCCAGGCCGCCAATCCGCTGGCGCGCGGCAGCGTCGACGCCTCCAGCGCCTCGGCGGTCGTGCCGGGCTACACCGCCACGCCGCCAGAGATCAGTTATGGCGGCCAGCCCAACCTTTCGGGCCAGAGCAGCGCCCAGCTTGCCGCCTGCGCGCTGACACCGAACGATCCGGTGTGCCAGGCACTGTTGGGCGCACTGGCTTCGGCCCATACGCCGCGCGAGGCCATTTCTCCCAACGATCCGGCAGTGCTGGCCGGGCAGCAAATCGCCAACAACCCCGCTGCCGTGCTGCAAGACCTCGCCTCGTATTACAGCGGCTGCCAGGTTGTTCCGGGTTCCAGCGCCAGCAACTGCCCGGCCAACGCTTTCTGTCTGGCCGGCGGTTGTTTCAATACCGCCTACACGAACGACGCCGATTTCGCGCGTTCGATGTCCTTTCTGGAAGTGGCGCGCGAGGCCGGGGTTTATCTGGACACCGACGCCATGCAGGTGTTCAAGGGCGAGGCCAACCATTGCCGCGACCGGCTGCTGAAGAACTGCTGCTACGCCGATGGCGCCGGCAAGGGCATGACCAACCAGAGCATGTTTGGCACCGGCTCGCGGCTGGTGTTCGACGTGCTGATGAACGCCGGCAACCGGCAGTTTCTCTACCAGGGCATGCAGGCGCTGCTGCTTGGCGGCGGGTTTTCCGGGAGCTTCACGACTTATGGCGTGACGGTGGCGGTCAACGGCGCGGCGCTGCCGGCGGGTTCGGTGGCGGTCTATTCCGGCCAGAGCATGATCGTCGCCGTCGATCCGTGGAGCCTGGCCATTGCGGTGGTTATCTACATCGTCATGTCGATGATGTCCTGCAATGAGGAGGAAGGCAAGCTGGCGATGAAGGAAGGCGCCAAACTGTGCCACGCCATCGGCACCTATTGCTCTTCCTGTATCCGGGTGCTTGGCGCTTGCATTTCGTGCATCGAGCACACCACCAGCAAGTGCTGCTTCAACTCGGTGCTGGCGCGCCTGGTCAATGAACAGGGACGGCTGCAGGTCGGCAAGGGCTGGGGCACGGCGAATACGCCCGACTGCTCAGGCTTCACGATCGCACAGTTGCAGAGCCTGGATTTCGGGCACATGGACCTGACCGAGTTCTATGCCTCGATCGTGCCGACCCTGCCCAACGTGGGCGCGATCCAGAACAGCAACAGCGCCGGCGCGGTCAACTGTTACTACGGCCAAGGGAGGTGCCAATGAGTCTGCACCCTGCGGCAACGGCGTTCCTGCTCGCATGGGCCGTTGGCCCGGCCGGGGCCGATGAACTCGTTCGCACTCCCGTGCCGAACGCCCGGCCGCTGATGCTGGCCGCGTTGCAATCGGGCAGCGGCAGCGCCCATGGCGTGCTGAGCGGCGAAATAGCCGATGCCATCACACGGCGTTTTGAAGCCAGCTCGCCGATCTACATCGACGTTGCCACCGAGAAGCGTTTCCGCCAGCCGGGTTGCAGCCGGTTGAAAGTGTTGTTCTGGCAAGAAGGCGTGCGGCTGCCCGCGGCCCAGGCGCCGCGCCAGCAGCACATCGAATTCGGCATCAACTACTGCCTCGACGGCCTGCCGCCGAAGTCGTTGCGGTGACGGTACTTCCATGTGGCGCCATCATTTGTTTTGCTCATGCCTGCTGGCCTGTCTGTGCCCTGTCGTCGCGCTCGGCCAAGGGTTGCCGCCGACGCGGGCTGCTGCTGCGCCGCATCCGCCGTCCTACTGGTCGGACGGCTGGCGCGGCTGGCATTTTTATGAGGATCCGGAGACCACGGATGAATCTGCACCCATAGAACCGTCCAGACCCCTGCCTGCACAAACCTCACCGCAGCGCCCGGCCGAACTGGTGGAATTCGAGCGGCTGCAAAAAACGCTGGAAGAGTTTCGCAACATCGCCATCATGCGGCCGACCGAGGCCCATGTGCGGCGCTACATGGAGCTGGAGGCCCAGGTCGTCAGCCGCGCTTCCTACTTTGCCGACGTGGCGCAGCGCGTGGCCTGGTCGACGCCGGAGCTCGATCCGACTTTGCAGGGCCGGCCGGTCAACGCCAGGGCGCTGGAGGTGTTCGAGCAGCGGCAGCGCGAAGACCGCTCGGCGTCCATCGCCGCGCTGGGACAGGAGCATGTGCTGTTCTTCTTCTACCGCTCGGACTGCCCCTATTGCCACGCCTTCGCGCCGACGCTGGCGGCCTTCCAGGCCCGCTACGGCATCCAGGTCGTCGCCGTGAGCGTCGATGGCGGGCCGATGCCGGGTTTCCCGAATGCCCGCCCGGACAACGGCATCGCCACCGCGCTGAAGGTCACCCAAGTGCCGGCGGTGTTTCTGGCACAGCCCTTCAGCGGAAAGATCACGCCGATCGGCTTTGGCGTGTTGTCGGAGTCGCAGTTGCTGGAGCGCATCGCCGAGGTTTCCTCGCCCGAGGCCCAGGCCATGCTGCCGGACACGACCCAGTACCTTGTTTTGCCGTAGGAGGCCGATATGCGCCGCGCTCGTTTCGTTCATCTTTCATCTGCCAAGGCCATCACTGCCGCCGCCGCGCTGGTCCTGTTGGCGGTCTCCGGCCCTGGCCGCGCGGGCGACCTGAATACCGAGGTCAACAACATGTTCAACAACCTCGGCGCCATCGGCAACTACACCGCGCCGGGGGCGTTCCGCGGCCAGACTTTCAATACCTACACCGGCGGCAGCCTGATGATGCGCTCGCCCAACAAGGTCTATCAACTGGCGGCCATCGAGTTTCCCAGCGCCAAGGCCGGCTGCGGCGGCATCGATGTGTTCGGCGGTTCGTTCTCGCACATCTCGGCGCAGGAGTTCAAGAACATGCTGAAGAACATCACGGCGGCGCTGCCGGGCATCGCGTTTCAACTGGCGCTGGAAGCGGTGTCGCCCCTGCTGGGCGGGCTGACCAAGTGGGCCAAGGGGCTGGAAACCTGGATCAACAACGCACGCATCAATTCCTGCGAGACCGCCAAGGCGATCGTCAGCACCGCTGCCGAGGCCGTGGGCTACAGCTCGCAGGAAACCTGCGCCGATCTGGCGATGGAAATGGGCATGGAAAGCGACCGTGACGCGGCGCGCAGACGCTGCGGCAGCGACCGGCCCAGCATCCTGTCTTCGGCCCGTTCTTCGGGCGATGCCAGCGTGCGCAACAAGGCGCCTTTCGTCGGCAACCTGACCTGGAAGGCGTTGCAGTACACCGGTAATTCGCTCGACGACGCCGAGCGCGAGCTGATCATGAGCATGGTCGGCACTATCGTCTATTACCCGGAGGAGTCCAAACGGGACCCGGAACCGGTGGCGCCGACGCTGACTTCGATCAGCCAATTGCTCTATGGCCAGGCGGCCGGCAGCGGCGGCAACGTCGTGCAGCACCTGCTGCGTTGCAACGATTACACCAGCTGCGATGCGGTGACGCTGAATACCAATTACAGCCATACACCGTTCACGGCACGCGTGGAGACGCTGATGCGCTCGATCGCCGACAAGATCGCTTCGCGCACACCGATTCCGAACAATTCGGCCGAGGTGGGGTTTGTGAACCAGACCACGGAGCCGGTTTACAGGATGCTGTCGATTGGTGCCAGCATTCCGGGCTCTGGTTTGGCCGACAGCCTGATCAGCCAGTACCGCGATGTCATCGCTGCCGATTACGCCTATGTGTTTCTGGAACGCAACCTGCGCCTGGGCATGGCGGCGCTGGACAAGGATTACACGCTGCAGCAGACCCAGCGCGAACAGGCCAAAGAGGTGCGCCAGCGCGCCCAGGCGATGCTGTTGCAGATTTCCCAGGAAAAAAATCTGCTGTACCAGAAGGTCGGCTCATTCCGCGCGGTGGCCAGCCATCTGGAACAACTGGAACGGCAGCTGCGCACCAGCATGCCGCAGAACGTGATGGACATGCTGGGCCAGCAGGCGGCGTTCTCGTCGCGGTAAAACGCTCTCCTATCCCCGGGCCATGTGGGAAATCTACGCCTACCAGAACGCCGACAGCCTGTTCGGGGTGTTCAACGCGGCGGCGGCGATTCTGGCTTCGGGCGACTACGCCGCGGCATTGGCGGCGGTGGCTTTCTGCGGTTTCGTGGCGGCGCTGATCGCCTATGCCTTCGCGCCGGAGAAGCTCCAAGGCTGGAAATGGCTGGCCACGGCGGCGCTGGTCTTCAGCGTGCTGATCGTGCCCAAGGTCACGGTGGGAATTGTGGACAAGACCGGCGGGTCTGCCGTCAAGGTGGTGGACCACGTGCCGCTTGGGGTGGCGGCTCTGGGCGGGCTGACCAGCGTGATCGGCCATACGCTGACGGGCTTGTTTGAAACGGCGTTTCAGGTGATCCCGGGCGCCGGTGCTTTGCCGGCGGAACTGGCCTATGCGCAAAACGGGCTGATGTTCGGTAACCGGTTGATCCGTCAGGCCAGTGGCGTGGTGTTCCAGGATCCGGCTTTCCGAACTGATCTGGTGAATTTGATCCACAACTGCACGACTTACGATTTGATCGACGGCACGCTGGAGCCGGCTGCTTTCTCGGCGGGAAACGACGTATGGGCGCTGATGGGTTCACCCAACCCGGCGCGTTTCAGCACGCTGACGGGTGCCAGTGGCAGCGTCAATGTGGATACTTGCCCAAACGTGTATTTGAGCCTGAACGGACGGCTGCCGGCTCAGCTTCAGCGCATTCAGGGGCAATTGGCTTTTACGCTCAACCCGACGTTGCCCGGTGCGGGAGCGGCGGCGGCGATCGCCGGGCAGATTCAGCAGGCTTACGTCAAGAACAGCATTGCCGATGCCGCCTCCAGCGCCGCGGACATCATCCGGCAGAACGCTATGCTCAATGCCATCGAGGATAGCGGACATATGGCCGGGCAGCAGGCCAACGACCCGGCGGCGATGGTGCTCGCCGTAGGCCGCGCCCAGGCGGTGGCGCAGGCCAATGCGTCCTGGCTCAACTTCGGCAAGGTGGCCGAGCAGGCGTTGCCTGTCTTCCGCAATGTGATCGAGGCGGTCACCTACGCCATGTTCCCCTTGTTCGTGCTGCTGCTGTTGCTGACCAGCGGGCGCGAGACGATGCTGGCTTTCAAGGGCTACGCGGCGGTGCTGATCTGGATTCAGCTTTGGCCGCCACTGTACGCGATCCTGAACTACATGGCATCCATCTACGCAGCCTACGATCTGGCGGCTGCGGCGGATCTGGGTACGGGCGCCAAGGCGCTGGCGTTGCAGACTTCGTCGGCAATCTATTCGCGGGCGATTTCGGGGGAGGCCATTGTGGGCTATCTGGCGGTCAGTATTCCGTTCGTGGCCTGGGCGGCGCTCAAGCGCATGGAGAATTTTGGGACGGCGCTGGTGGGCGGGCTTTCCGGGTTGCAGGCAATGCTGTCGGGTTCGACTTCGGCGGCCACGGTGGGCAACGCGTCGATGGGCAATGTGGCGATGGACCAGATGCAACTGGCTCCCAACCGCACCTCGGCCTTCATGTCCAGTTGGCAGAACGATGTTTCGGGGGACACGTTTACCGGCAATGCATTGAACGGACGCACGGCCGTGAGTCTGCTGCGCAACCAGGGGTTTGCTTCGCGGGTGGTTTCGGTGCGGGTTTCCGAGCAGGATGTGCAAAACGCCAGCCGGCAGGTCGATGCGGCGCGCAGTGAAGCGGTGGCGGCGAGTAACGAGCGTTCGGCGGTGATGGCGGAGGCTTTTACGAAAGGGCTGGCGAAACTCCACTCATCGCGCAACAGCAGCGGTTCCACTTCGAGCGGATTCGAGGAGGCCGGGGAGTCGCTCAACAAGCTGGATCAAATCAGCAGGAATGTGGCAAATACCACGGGCCTGACACAAGCGCAGGTGGCACGCATCATGCTCGGCGCTTCTGCTCACCTCGGTATCAATACCCCCATCGTCGGAGTCCAGGCAAATGCGACAGGGGAAAAAAACTACACTTCCGGCCTCTCCGCTGCTGAGCAAAAAGCGCTGTCTTCCATGAGCAGCGAACAGATCTCGGCCTTCAAGCAGTTTGGCGACCGGGTTTCCCACGATTCCAGTTTCGTCAACGCTATCAGCACCGATGCACGCGAAGCACAGGATCTCTCGGCTCGCTTGTCCTCCACCACAGCACGTTCGGAACGAGCTGATGCCAGTCTCGCAGCACGGACCACTTTCGCTGAACGTGTTTCGAGTGCCTATGAACGTGGCGAGGCCATCTCGATCGACATCGCCCAAGACCCACACAATCTGGAAATGTTTACCCGTTACGCGCAGCAGTATGGCGGCAACAGCGCCTCGGCACGCGTGCTGATGGACGCTGAACTGGCCCGGCAATCTCTGCAACCTCAGCGGGTGTTCTCGGATGGGAGCGCGATGCCCACCGGATTCGGAGACATTTCGACCCAGCACTTGGGAGACCTCGACGACCCTGCTCTGAAACCAGACATCACGGGACTCCACCGTGCCAATAGGGGTAACGCGCACCGCCTCGGCGCAACACCACAATCCGCAGCGCCAGCATCGCAGCCAGATTCACCGACTGAACTGCGCCGGACTATCAACAAGGAGGGTCAGCGAATCCGTGATACCACGGCGTCCGATGAAACGAATTTCGATGGCAAGGCGCAGGTCACGAAAACGTCTGACGGCACTTTATCCTCAGGCCGTTCGCTGATGGTGCAGACAATTAAGCAGGGTGCGCAGGATGCTGGACACGTCATTGATGATGCAAAGCAAGCCGTCAAAGGCACTTTGAAAAAATAAACATGTCAGAGGTTTTTGTCAGCGTCAAACATATGACGCCCATGCTCAGGTCTCGGCGGTTTCATGAACGGAGGGTAGCCTTCGTCTCGCCAATAGTTGGCAGCGAGATCCCGGCTGGATGTCCCTAGCCCACCAGGAATCGGATTCATCTCTTCCTCGGTCAACAATCGGCGGCGAAGTGGCTGAGACTTACCGATCTGAGACAAGCCGCCTCCAATCGCTCCTCCGAACAAAAATCCCACAACCATCATGCCGATCCGCACGCCCCAGTCGTCGTTGCGAGCCGGCAAATACCCGAAGCCAATGCCCAACAGCACGAAGAACAGGAAGATGGCTTTGCGCATGTTGCACCTCTGGAAAAAAATGAGTTTCAGCAGACGCTCAAGGACTAGGGTATGCGCAGTTCGGTGAGCCACAATGCTTTGAAGGCATGGCCCTAAAAAGGCGACTCACATTGCGCTAGAAAGTCGGCCCAGCAACTCAACCTAGAAATCGCAGTTATCCCCCTGCCGCGAGGGCTGGAGGCGGGATAGATAAGCTGTTTGGACCGACGATACGCTGACAGAT
>JAIRKE010000039.1 GCA_031260295.1 Azonexus sp. | reverse complement strand
ACCCCAACAAACCGTTCGGTCCGTCAGCAGCAGAGAAACGAGATTATGAAGCACCTACAGCAGACTGTCAAGCAACAACTTCTACTTCATCCTCTCACTTCACTCTTCAGCAACCGCCGAAAAACCCCGCCACCACTGAAGAGGTGCGCATTATATAGAGAGAAACCTCACCGTCAAGCCCCCTTTTGAGAAAAAGCGGAACAAAACGACAATCGGCGATTGTTGGCCGTCAGTCGATGGTTTCGTAGCGGACCTCGACGATATCGAGGTCACGCGGACCGACCGGACTCTGGAAGCGAATCGCGTCGCCGCAGCGAGCCTTGATCAAGGCTCGCGCCAATGGGGAAATCCAACTGATACGGCCGACGGCGGCGTCGGCTTCATCAACGCCAACGATGGTGTAGGTACTTTCGTTGCCGTCGCTATCGGCAACGGTGACGCGGGCACCGAAGAAAACCTGGTCGTTGTCGCCCTGACGCAGCGGGTCTACCACTTCGGCCAACTCCAAGCGCTTGGTCAAAAAACGGATGCGACGGTCGATTTCCCGCAGGCGGCGCTTGCCATATATATAGTCGCCGTTTTCTGAGCGGTCGCCATTAGAGGCGGCCCAGGCGACGATATCGACGATGCGCGGGCGTTCGCGCTTGACCAGTCCTTCGAGCTCGTCGCGCAGACGGGCATGGCCGGCCGGGGTAATGTAATTGCGCGTTCCGGCGGGAAGGCTGGGGGCCGCCTGAAGTTCTTCCTCGTCGTCGCCGTCGCTTTCCCGGACGAACGCCTTGTTCATCAGTAACCGATGCTGTAGTGCTCGACGTCGACGCGGATCAGATCGCGCCCGAGAACGGCAGCGGTGTTCTTGGCGAATTGCTCGGCCCAGGTACGCTGATCGCGGAAACGCTCCTCGCCGGCGTACTTGGCGACGCTGAGAATGCGGTCGACGGCAAGAATCTTGCCGGTCGGCGTGGACACATCGCATTCAAGGGTGTCGAACTCGCGGTCGAACCATTGGCGCGCCTCGTCGGCCGCGCCGCCGCCAGCGAACTTGAAGTCGTACTCGCAATCCTTGCCGAAGGACACAATCACATGGTGCTGCATTTCTCTCTCCTCCCGTGGGGTGTTCAGGCTATTCTAGCAAAACACAGGAAGCTGTCAGGAGTCGAACATGGCCATGCATCCCTTGAGCGATACCGATATCGGCGACATCCACAGCCAGTTGCGCGAGCTGCGGACGGAACATCACGATCTCGACTTGGTAATCGCCCACCTGATCGACAATCCACCGCCCGACGAGTTGTTGATCCGACGCCTGAAGAAACGCAAATTGCTGCTGAAGGATCGCATCTTCCTGCTCGAACAAATGCTGGTTCCCGACATTCCCGCCTGACTGGCATGCCCTGCTTCGACCATGCCGCCGATGCCTTCGGCGATCCTTTCGCTCTCGATAAGCTGCCGCTGCCGCGGCCAGCCGCCGGTTACGCCGTGCAAATGCTTGGCAGCGACCGACTGCTCGACCGCCGCAGCGGCGCTTTCCTGCCGGTCCGCTCGCCCGCTCTGGCCGGCCTGTTCGACACCTTCGCCGCCGCGCGTCAGGCGGCCGAAGCCTGGGTTGACGGGCATTGCCGAACGCCGGCCGAGCATCGCCTGGCCATCGTCCCGGCGGCCTTCGACGACGTGCTCGAGCGCCACGTGCTGATCTACGGCGTGCTGGAAGAACACCCCTGACCCGCCCGATCCTGGCGACTCGCCATGGCCCTAGTCAGCACAGCCTGGCGCCGACGCAACTGGCGCTTGGCTTTGTGTGCTCGCGCTGGTTCGTCGCCCTGAGCAGCCGGCCGCAATACGGCCCGGCCGCCACAAACTGACGGCAGCGCAGACAGCGGACTGGCGTTCGCCCCGGCACATACCTGGAGCGAATCGCCGCAATTCTGGCCAAATTGCCGAATGCGACGAAAAAAGGTATAATAATCAGCTCAATGCGTGATGGTTCGCCCACAGTCATTCCGAGCAGCCGCCGGTTTTATCAGGTTCTTGTGCAGGATTCACCCCATTGATTCATTCCCCCGGCAAGGCTGCGTCGGGGTCACTCAAGCCGCCCGACACCCGGGCCAATCCGTCGCCCGCATCACAAAGCGCAAGCGCGACGAGAAAAGGAAACAACACCATGACGACATCCGTCGACAGCTTTGCCGATCTCGGCTTAAGCGAATCCCTCCTCAAAACCCTCGCCGAAGTCGGCTACGAGACGCCTTCCCCGATCCAGGCCCAGTGCATCCCAATCCTGCTTGACGGGCATGACATCATCGGCATGGCGCAGACTGGCACCGGCAAGACCGCGGCCTTCGCACTGCCGCTGATGGAAAGCATCGACATCAAGCTGATGAAGCCGCAGGCGCTGATCCTGACGCCGACGCGCGAGCTGGCGATCCAGGTGGCCGAGGCCCTGCAAAGCTACTCCAAGAACCTGCCCGGCTTCCATGTGATGCCGATCTACGGCGGCCAAAGCTACACCATTCAGTTGAAGCAACTGGCGCGCGGCGCGCATGTCATCGTCGGCACGCCGGGCCGGGTCATGGACCATCTGGAGCGCCAGACGCTCAATCTCGACCATCTGAAAACGCTGGTCCTCGACGAAGCCGACGAAATGCTACGCATGGGCTTCATCGACGACGTCGAATGGATCCTCGAGCACACCCCGGAACAGCACCAGACTGCGCTGTTCTCGGCGACCATGCCGGAACCGATCCGGCGCGTGGCGCAGAAATATCTGGTCGAGCCGAAGGAAGTCAAAATCAAGACGGCCACCGCCACCGTCGCCGCCATCCGCCAAGTCTATTGGCAGGTCTCCGGCCTGCACAAACTCGACGCGCTGACCCGCATTCTCGAAGTCGAGGACAATTTCGACGCCGCCATCATCTTCGTGCGCACCAAGACCGCCACCGTCGAGCTGGCCGACAAACTCAATGCCCGCGGCTATAGCGCCGCCGCGCTGAACGGCGACCTCAATCAGCAGATGCGTGAACGCGTCATTGAACAACTGAAATCCGGCGCCCTGGACATCGTCATCGCCACCGATGTCGCCGCCCGCGGCATCGACGTACCGCGCATCAGCCATGTGGTGAATTACGACATTCCCTACGATACTGAAGCCTATGTGCACCGCATTGGCCGCACCGGCCGCGCCGGCCGCGCCGGCAACGCCATCCTCTTCGTCGCGCCGCGCGAGATTCGCATGCTGCGCACCATCGAGCGCGCCACCCGGCAACCGATCGCGCCGTTGACGCTGCCCTCGCGCACCGACGTCACCAACAAGCGCGTCGCCGCCTTCAAGGAAAAGGTCGCCGAAGTGATGAATGCCGAAGGACTCGACTTCTTTGCCAACATCGTCTCGCAAATCGCCGAGGAACAGGATGTCGGCGCCGAGGAAATCGCCGCCGCGCTGGCCATGATGGCGCAGGAAGGCAAACCCTTGCAGATCGCCGGTGAAGATCCGGTACCCCGCCCGGCTGCCTTCCGCGACGAACGCCGCCCGGCCAATTTCGGCGAGCGCGATAGCAAGCCGCGTTTCGAGGGGCGTGGCGACCAGCCCCGCTTCGAATCGCGCGGCGAGCGCCCACGCTTCGACGATAAGCCGCGCCGCCCGCCGGTCGGCGGCGACATGGTGCGCTACCGCATCGACGTCGGCCGCGACCACGGCGTACAGGTCAAGGACATCGTCGGCGCCATCGCCAACGAAGCCGGCATCGAGAGCCGTTTCATCGGCCGTATTGGCCTCTACGACGAATCGAGCACGGTCGAACTACCGGCCGGCATGCCGGCCGAGGCGGCCAACGCCCTGAAACGCACCCGCGTGCGCGGCGTGCCAATCAACCTGCGCCCCGACGAAGGCCGCCCGGATAGCGGCGGCGAGCGCAAATTCAAGAAAAAGCCCTTCGCCGATCGCTGACTGCGGTAGAGGATATTCAGGCGGCGATGCCGGGCTGCGGCCCTGCCTCCCGCCGCTTGGACTCATGAATCCGCCAAGCGACGAAACCCAGCGCGACCGCCGCGTGGATGCCCGCGATCAGCAGGTCAACGCGGTCTGATCCGTAAGTTTCACTGAAAAACATTCGGGAACCGGGGTTGAGAAAATAAGCGATGGCTTGCAATCCCAAACTCTTGAAAAGGAAGGGAAGTAGGAAATCGAGCACGATGATGTAAAGCACGGCGACAACAACCGGCCGCCGCGCATTCGGCGCGAACGAGAAGAACAAGATGATGCAGGCATCGCGCAGCAGCAGCAAAGCCATCGCAAAAAGCATGGTAGCGCCGTCCCCTGCTCTTGATGTGAAATCGGCCATCGGGGCAAATAGGAAAGCCAGCAACAAGGTGGTCGGCCATAACGGGAGGTCGGCAAGGAAGCCGCGCCAGTTTTTGGCTTGCCAACGCAAGCGCAGTTTGTTCCAGATGAGCAGAGAATTCGACTCGGTCAACAACGTGGCGTAACTCAATGCCGCCGCGATGAAAAACCCCACGAAACTGAACGGGGTTTTACTGGAAAACCCCGCATAATATGCGGAAAGAATGAGCACGAACAGCGGCCAGGCCCACGGCAAGGTACGCACTTGCAAGGCGTTGCTCATTAGACGCCAGGCGGCGAAGATGGCGCAAACCATGAACAGCAGGGCGCTGCCAAGCATGAATACCTTTTGGCTGCCAATCGTCATGCCCCACCAGAGAACCGACGAGGACGAAATAAGAAATGGGAAAGCAAGCGTCTGAAACAACAGATAAGCAAACACAATGACAATCCAGCCCATGCCGCCGCGCCGGATGAGATTCGTTTCAAATCGCGCGGTATGCAGGTTGAGCGCGATTACCGTGGCATGAAGCAGGATGCCGATAGCGATCAGGTTGAGCAGATCGAGCAGCCAATCCGACCGATTCGCCGTGATGCCGGAAAGCGCCAGCACGACGAGGCAGATCGCGCCGCCATACCAGTTGAACGAAGTAGCTCCAAACAGTTTGCCCCAGGTCATCGTCCACGGGTCGAGCGCGCTCATGCACTGCTGATCCCAGGTTTTGTCACGCAATTCCTCGATGATGGCCGAGTTGGCGTTGATCGAACCCCACAGACACACGATGAGCGTAAACAGCACGGTGGCCGTGGAGTACAGGTTGCGCGCGCTGGACGCGGAACCGTAGAAGGCCGCCGTCAAAAAAACCAGCCCGAGCAGCGCGGGCATGGCAATCAGCCGGTGCATCGAAAAGGACAGCCACAGATTGCGCCTGAATTCGGGGTTGATCATTGTGTTTTCTCCAGATGAGCGGCCACCGAGCGCAGATAGGACTGTTGCAGATTCTCCTGATGCTCCGCAAAGCGGATGACGGCAAACCCGGTTTGCACGAGCGCGGCTAGCAATGCGGCTTGCGCGTTGGCACCGCCGTGAAAACCGATTTCCGCGAAATCGCTTTCAACCGCCTTGCAGATGACGCCTGCTTGCCCGCTCAACCAATCGGGCAGACGCGCATCGGG
Source organism: Azonexus sp. (assembly GCA_031260295.1). Taxonomy (GTDB): domain Bacteria; phylum Pseudomonadota; class Gammaproteobacteria; order Burkholderiales; family Rhodocyclaceae; genus Azonexus. The sequence continues at coordinate 9,230 of JAIRKE010000039.1, read as the reverse complement.
CGCGGCCAGTTGCAGATGCAGGATGCGGACCTCATCCGCCGACGCGATGGTTTGCAAGGCCCGATTCTCCAGCACGCGACCATCGCGCAGCGCGAGCAGATGCGTCGAGTATTCGTCGAGTTCGGCCAGAATGTGCGAGGACACCAGCAGCGTCATACCGCTGGCCTGTAACTGGCGGAACAAGATAGCAAGCTCACTGCGCGCCTCGGGATCAAGACCGGAAGCCGGTTCATCAAGCAGCAATACCATGGGTTGATGGATGATGGCCTGCCCGATCGCCACGCGCTGACGCAAGCCGCGCGACAGGCTGCCGCTGGTTTGTGCCAGGCGATCGGAGAGGTGCAGGCGCTGCGCGGTGTCGCGGATGGCTTGCGCTATCGCGGCATCCGGCAAACCTTGCGAAGCGGCGGCGTATTCGAGGCAGCGGGCAACGGTGAGTTCCTGATAGAGACCGAAGAAATCGGACAGATAGCCCATGCGGCGATGCACGGCGCGCGGCTGTTCGATCACGTCCATACCGGCCACTTCGATGCTGCCCGCCAGCGGCGTTTCCAGCCCGGCAATGCAACGCAGCAGCGTCGTCTTGCCGGCGCCGTTTGGCCCCACCAGCGCAGTGACGCTGCCCGCTTCCACCTCAAGGCTCACGTCGTCCAGGGCGCGCAGGCCCGGATAATTAAAGGTCAGGCGGGAAATTCTTATCATGGCGGCCATACGGTCGTTTGCCTTTTTCTACATGTGGGATGGATCAGTCTAATGGATGCGATCCATCGAGGCTAACCCGTGAGCTTGGCTTCCACCCGCCATTTCGCCTTTCCCATCCCGGCCTTCCCTCATCGCCCTCACCGCTTGCGGAGCGGGATCCTCATTTCCGGTACACACGACGCTTGGATTCGCGACGGGCATCCTTCACTCGAACGGCGTGCTGTTGGGGGTGGCGTAAGCCTCGCGCGTGGCCTGGTTCAGAGGCAGACCCAATGTCCGGTTGCCGGGCGGGATCGGTTGGGTGAACCAGCGGTCATGCAGTCTGGCCATTTCGCCGTCGCGCATCAGGCGTTCCAATGTTTTGTTTACCTGCGTGATGAAGGCGGTGTCACCCAGCGGCAGCATGCACGCATACGCATCCGGCACGGCGCCACCGCTGGCGCTGAGCGCAATCGTCCGCCCGGCCTCGCCGAGTTGAAGACGTTCGCTCGCCAGCAGAGGCATGGCTGCCACGAAAGCATCGGCCTCTCCGTGCAACAAGGCCAGCATGCCGTTGCGGTTGCTGCGCACGGAAAGCACGTCCTTGCCTGCGGCGCGTAGCCGGCTGGCGGTGACGGTGCTTTCCACCACGGCGGTTTTTCCCGTCTGGCTGGCCGGGGCGTCGGGTGTGCGCGTGGCAACGCCCTCTTCCGCAACATAGAAAGTGTGTGAAAAGCTGACCTGACGCGCCCGGCTTCGGGTATGCGTGGTCGTGGCGCACTCCATATCCACGGTATTGGTCGTCATGAGCGGAATGCGCGTGCTCAGCGTCACCGCGTTCCAACGGATGTGCAGTTGGGGCAAACCCAGGTGCTCCCGCAGGTCATCGGCGACCGCTTTGGCAATGTCCACGCCGAAACCCACGGGCTGGCCCTGGTGCAGGTAGCTGAACGGCACGGCGTTTTCCCGATAGGCCAAAACCAGGGTGCCAGTCTGGCGGATGCGTTCAAGCCGGCTCGTCGCGCCAGGCTCCTGCGGGGCAGACGGCTCCGTGGCCATGGCGCTGGTGATCGCCGCAGCCAGGGCGATGATGGCGAAGAGGTGGAGGCGAGCATGTTGCATGGCGATTCCTGTCAGAAAATGAGTTCGCGGATCAGCACAATGACCACGGGTTTGAGCTGTTCGATGAGCCAGCTACGTGGTTTGGCATCGATCGCGACGTGCCCCCACCCCACGGCAGCAGGGGATTTGCCGTCCATGTCCAATGCCAGCCGCACACGGTAGAGGCTATCGCGTGGTTGCAGAGGCGAGCGGGTGTCGGGCAGCGTCGGCAAGGGTCCGCCGTGGCGGGCATCCAGCATGGGATGAGGCAACTGGGTTAGTCGGGTGTGTTCGATATCCACCACCGTGGCGGTCCAGGCCGTGCCAGGCAGGTGGATCGGGTAGTAGCGGGCCTTTGCTCCGGGTTGCAGTCGCGGCAGCTCACCTTGGGTGACGAAGGCCTCGACCAGCCAGGGATCCGGGCCGATCAGGCTGGCGATGGGCTGACGAGGGCTGACCCAGGTACCAACTTCGATGTTCGGGTCCACATCCACCAGTTTTCCGTCGAACGGCGCCGTCAGGGTCAGGCGCTCTCCTTCGGCGACCACGGCCTGCCATTCGGCCTCCCGCAGCGCCCGCCCCTGCAAAACCAGCGGCAGGCGTTCAAGCCCTTCGTCTCGGTATAACACGCCTCGCCACTCTGCATCCAGGGTGTCTCGCGTGATCGCGGCACGTTCAGCGTGATAGCTCAAGTCCGGCTGGTCGAGGATCAGCAAGAGCGAGCCGGCGGAGAAGTGGCCGCCTTGCTGCGCCATGAACTGTACCCGCGCCGGCAGCGGGCTATAGAGCGTCACGCTCTGGCCTGGATGGTGCCAGGCCACCGCGCGTACCGGCGTGGGCCAGGGCCAGAGGGCCACGGCGAGGAGCACGGCGGGTATCGCCAGCAGCAGCACTCGCCGGAAGTGCGGCGCCCGCGCGCGCTGGCTGTACCAGTACCGCATTTCATTCCAGACGGGCTTGGCGATGAACCACCAGATCTCCACTACGAACAGGAACAGACCCAGCAGCTTGAAGAAGAACAGGTACACCGCAATGGCGATACCGGTGAACACGATGAGGCGGTAGACCCATGTGATCCAGGCAAATACGATCAGGAATCGGCGCAAGCGCGCTGGTAGCGCTTCGGGTTCAGGTTCCACCAGGCCCAGCACGACGCGGCGAAGCTGCGCACGGGCCAGTGCCGATGCCCGCTCGTGCAGGTTGGCCACGTCGAGCGCATCCGACAGCACGAAATAGCCGTCGAAGCGCATGAAGGGGCTGATGTTCAGGGTCAGGGAAATCACCCAGGCGGTGGTGGCGACAAAGAACAGGGCCTCTTTCAACGGCCCCTCGCCCACCAGGTGCCAGGCCAGCGTGGCCAGCCCGGCCAGCGCCAGTTCGCTGATGATCCCCGCCGACGCGATAGCCAGCCGTTGGCGACGGTCCGCCAGCCGCCAGGATTCGGTGGTGTCGGTGTAGAGCATGGGCCACATCACCAGGAAAGCCACCCCCATGTGGGCCACGCGCACACCGTACCGGGTCGCGGTCAGGGCGTGACCCAACTCATGCACACTCTTGGTCACGAAGAGGGCGACCAGGTAGCCCAGAAAACCTGCCGGCGAAAGGGATTGGGCAAAGGTGGCGGCGAAGGTATCCCACTGACGCGCGGAGAGGCCCAGCCCCACGGCGGAGAGGCCGATCACCAGCCAGGCTGTCCACGGGTGGTAAATCCAGCCGAGCCATAGGGACAGGCGTTCCAGCGCCGCCGCCGGCCGCAGCAGCGGCACCCGGAAAAACAGATAGTGGTGCAGCAGCCAGCGCAGGCGGCTCGCGTGGCTGCGTTGGTGCAGGGTATGCAGATTGCGGGCGTGGCCGGGCGCGCGTACCTCCAGCAGTTGGTTCTGCATCAGGAACTGGTGCAGCGCCTCGATTTCGTCCTGCGTGGGTCGCAGCAGGGTTTCCGCCGCCACCTGACGCAGAACCTCGTCGGCACGCCCCGCCGGCCAGCGCGAAAGCAGTTCAAACTCCACCCAGCCCAGCCGGTAGAACTGGTTGTTGACGGGGTCTTGCAGCGCCCAGACGGGAGCGCCGTCGCGGTCGTGGCCAGCGGGACGAATTTGCAGTTCCGACCGCAACGGCAGCAGGTCAGTAAGGGGTGGCGAGGCGGCAGCGATCATCCTGTCAGGATCACACTCCCACCCATTGCCGCAAGGTGCCCAGCGGACGACGGAACATCCAGTAAATCAGCGGGTAGCGGTCGCCGTAAACCTTGGCCACGCCGCGCAGGCCGATGTGTTCCGCCTTGCCGCCGGTGAGCCGGCCCCGGATGTGGTAGCTGGCCACGCCTTCCGGCGACAGACTGGCCTGATAACTGGTTTGTTTGAGGGTCGCCGACAGGGCGCTCAGCGGGTGCGCCTGCAAGAAGACCCGCATATCCGCGCCCTCTTCCAGGTTGATGGCGTCCGCTACCGGCAACCATACCAGCACGCCCAGGTCATCGGGCTGGGCCAATTGGCCCAGCCGTTCGCCGGTCATCACGGGTTTGCCCAACCAATCGTTCGGATCGCTGTACACGAACACCCCATCGTGGGAGGCACGCACTTCAAGCCGCTGCATCGATTCTTTCAGGTGGGCCAATTCGGCGCTACGTTCCCGTACCCGGCCTTGCAAGGTGGCCAGGTCGGCACGGCTCTGGGTCTGGTCAAACGCCTTTTGCTGGGCGGCCAACTCATCGGCCTTGGCCACGGCCAAGGCCTCAGTCGCCACGGCGAGGCGGTTGCGCAAGGTAGTATCGTCCAGCGACACCAGCAAGTCGCCAGCCTGCACTTTGCGGTTGGGTTCAACGTGGAAGGTTTTGACCACGCCGTCGATCGGCACGGTGACGGCTTCCGCTTGCAGGGCGATGATTTCGGCCGGGGCCAGGACCGAGGTGCGCACGGGTAGAAGCAGCAGGGCCAGCACGCCGGCGGTAAGCCACAGCAGGCGCCGGGGCTGTTGCTTCCAGCGTTGCCAGCGTGTGCGCCAACGCAGCGACCTGCCGCGCAGGTGGGCAAAAGCATGGGCATAGGTGTCCCGCAGCAGTTGCAGCCAGTGGCGCTGGGCGTCGGTCCAGGGCTGCTCGGCGGTGAGCAACAGGGCACCCACGCGCACACCGCGCAAGGTATCGAGCGGCAGGCACAAGGCATGGGCAGGCCACCATTCCTGCCAAGACGCGGCCAAGTCGGCAGGCAGATCCGCCGCCGTGAAGGGCTGTGCCAGCCGGCTGCGGCGACGCTCGGGCAGTAGCGGGGTCGGCACCCCCTCCTCCGCCATGAAGGGTTGTGCCAGCGAACCTCCCCGCGGGGGGCATGCGTCCAGGCGGTGGGCGCATACCTTTTGCACCCACTGGGTAAAGAGCGTGGATTCGTGCACGCTGACCAGACCCGACACCGTCTGCACCTGCAAGCGGCCCAGATGATCGACCAGGCAGACGCAGGCCTGCTGGTAAGGCACCAGGTGCCAGGTTTCGTTGGCCACCACAAAGCTCAGGGCGGCGATGTCCGGCGCCTCCAAGGCCTGGCGTTGCAGGCTGGCGTAAACGGGCCATAGCCCAGCCGGATCGACCTGGGTCACGATGCCGGCGGGGTGAAGCGGGCATTGCCGCTCATGCCCGGCAACAATTCGGGCGCGCGCACCGTCAGGCTGGCTTCCAGTTCCACCGTCTGGCTGACGGCGTCTACCCGTGCGTTGATGGCGGTGACGCGGGCCTCGTAAGTCTTGCCGGTTTCGTCGATGGCAACGCTGAAGGGGGTGCCGGTCTTGAGCCAGCGCAGCCAGACGCCCGGTACGTTCAGGCGAAGTTTCAGCGGGCCATCGCTGACCACTTCCAGCAAGGGCTGGTTGGCCGCCACGCCCTGGAAGGGGCGCACCAGCACCTTTGCGGTATAGCCCGAGAACGGCGCGGTCACGCTGCAATGGGCGAGTTGGGCCTTGTACATGCGCACTTGCGCGCGCGCCCGGTCCACCGCGTTGGCGGCCAGACCCACCTCCACTTCGGTGGCCTGTTGCAGACCCTGCAAGCGCAGCTTCACTTCCAATTCCTGCTCCGCGCTGGCCCGTTCGGCCTCGCTCATAGCGCTGCGGGCCTGCTGTTCGGAGCAATCGAAGCGGACCAGCACGCGACCCTTGGCAAATGCCTGGCCCAGCGCGGTGTTCACTTCCACGATGCGGCCGGGCATCTGGCTGACCAGCGTGGTTTCCAGGGCTGGAGCCAACAGCACGCGCACCGGCGTGGCATCGACACTGGCTGCGCCTTGTGCCCACGCGCCCTGGCTCAACAGGGCCACGCCTGCCCACAGGGTGGCCTGGATCAGTATCGACGGCGCTTTCATTCCATTTCCTTTTCTTGATGTTTGCTCATGGATTCATGACTTCGCTGTAGCCAACCCTGGAAGGTCGCCAGATGCGCGACCGTGGCGGCCTCGGCAAAAGCCGTCAGGGCGCGGGCGCTGACGTCGGCAGGCAGTACGCTGCGGTATTCCTGGCTACCCACCAAGGCGCCGTCGGCTTGGCGCAACGTCCACAGCGCACGGATCGGGCGGATACCGCCGCCTGTCGTGGGCACCAGATCCAGCGCCAGTTGCAGGGTCGTGCCGGCGTCGGGGCCATCATTCAACTTGAACTGGTTATGTTCAAGAACCCGGCGCACGGCGGCATGCAAACTCATGCCGGTCTCGGGCATACCGTTACCGCCCGGTGTCGCAATGTCGAGCCGGATGCTGGGCAAAGCCTGCGCTTCGGGCACCAGCAGCGTCGGGAAAGTATCGCTTTCGACCTGCTGCAGGTGGCTGGACACGAGTGTGGCCAAGCTGGCGACACTCAGATGCGCAATGTCGTCGGGCAGCACTTCCAGTCCAATCGAGTTGTAGATGCGGCCAAAAGCAGCCTGGGCATGGGCATAGGACAGGTGGCGCTGGTGATCGGAATTGAGCGCCCGCACCTCGGCGCGGATCAGATCCAGATCCGATTCCGCGCGGGTGGCGAGCGCCGCTTTGGAAAAGTTCAACAAACGCTGATCCACCGCGCTGGATTCACGCGCAACGTCCAGTTCGTACAGCGACATGCGATAAAGCTCGACGGCGACGCGCACCTGGGTGAGGACGGCCATCGACAAGGCCATCCGACGGGCATCGTCCAATTGCTCCTGCGCTTCCCGGGACTTGTTGATGCTCGGCAGCGCGGCCAGGCGCATCAGGTTGAAGCTCGCGCGCACGGTCGAGTCTATCCAGCTGTTGTTGTACAGATAGCGGTTGCTGTCGTACTGGGGGCCGAAATTCAAACTCAGATTGGGCAGGACGGACAGCATCTGCTTGCGCGCTTCCGCGGCAGTGATCCGGCGGCGATAGTCTTCCTCGCGCAACTCGGGGCGGTTATGCAGAGCGAGTTCCTCCAGCTCGGCCACGTTGAAAGGCACGCCCATCAAAGCCGGCTCGTCATCCTCGTGCAGCATGAAATCGGTGCCTGGGGTGATGTTCATCAGGGCGGCCAATTCACGCTTGGCGTACTCCAGTTCTTGCCTGCGCGCGGCCAGCAAACCGATGGCGTCGAGCAATTGGCGCTGGTAATTGAGGGCCTCGCGGGGCGGCAACAGACCCATGCGTTCGGCCTCCCGCGAGCGTTCCAGCGCGGTCCGCGCGCGGACCATCAGCGCTTCGGTCTGGGGCATCAGGCGCTGGGCGCCAGCAGCGCGCCAGTAAGCGGAGCGCACGTCGGCGACGATGGTCTGCATCACCCGCTTGCGCCGCTCTTCGCTGATCAGGAACTGGTCGGCCTGCTGCCGCGCACGGTAATAGCTGACGCCGAAGTCCAGCGCAGTCCAGGAGAATTCGACACCGGCAATGCGTCGGCGGCGCTCCTGTGAACTGGTGGGATTGCCCCCCCACAGATCCTGGCCGGTCACCACGTCGTAGCTGGTGGAGCCCGCATCGTTGTTGCGCATGGCGTAGCCCGCGGAGGCGAGCACGCTGGGCAGCATGTCGTAGCGGCTGACTTCGGCCAGGCTGAGATTGACCGCCGACTCCATCACTTTGAGGCGGTAATCCAGGTTGTACTTAAGGGCGCGGGCCACGGCTTCGTCGAAACCGATGGGAGCAAAGACCTGTTCCTGGTCACTGTAGATGCGGAACTGGTCGTCCTCCACGCGTTCGCGCACCGCTTCCTGGGTCAGGAGTTCGGGGATGACAGAACAACCGGCGAGTAAGGTGGCAGCGGCGAGCGCGATGAAAGAACGCTTAGGTTTCATGAAGGGGATTATATAGCTTGACTTCTTCACCCCAAGGTTCGGGTCACGAGAATAATAAGAGAGGGTTTATGTATGAATCGTTCTCGTCATGTGCGGCGAACAGTTGTTGGAACAACGGGTTGAATAGCCGCAGTGGGCGTCGGCGGTTCCGTGAGTTGTTGAGCCAGTACCCCAGCTTGTGCCGTGGTGCGGTGGTGACGCGAGAGGCGTTGCAACTGGGCGGCAATATCGGCCCGCTTCTCCGCAATTTCGGCAGCCGCTGCATCGGGGGCCTGCGTCGTGGGATTGCCGGAAGCCACAGCATCTTCGCCAGCGTCGCTTGCCCCGGCATCCGTCGGCGGCGCGGCGGTGGATGTATCGGCATCCGCGCCGGGTTCGCTCAGGCCCAGCGAAAAGTCGGCGGCTCCCGACGACGGGGAGCGAGTCTTGTCGTTTTCGTCGTCAGCGGCGTTCAGGATATCGTGCCGTTCAAACTGTTGATGCGCATTCCGCCAGGCATTGTGGTGGCTGCGAGCAGCCTCAACAGCAGGCAACACATGCAGAGACGGATCGGTCGTCAACCCTGCTCCCACGGATGAAAGGCCGGGCGCATCCACGGACGAGGCCCCTCCACCGGTTTGCTCCCGGGCTTCCTGCACCGCGACGAGCACATGCAAGCTGGGAGTGGTAGTGACGGGAGGCACGATGCTGCTGTCCGCTACCGGCCCAGGTGGCGGAGATACGGGCGAAGGCGGCGGACTCGGGGGAGGCAGCGGTATGACCGGCAGAGCTGGTGGCTCGATGGGCGGAAGTGGCGGTACAACCGGCGGAGTTGGCGGCTCGACCGGTGGAAGTGGCGGCTCCGCCGGAGGCGGCGGATCGATCGGGGGAGATGGCGGCTCAATTGGCTGAGGTAGCGTTGAGGTGCCGCCGTTGCCCGCAACGGTAATCGTCACGGTGTAGGTGTTGCTGTCGATACCGTCGCTGACGGTGTAGGTGAAGCTGTCGGCACCCGTGTAGCCCGTGGTCGGTGTGTAGGTGTAGCTACCGTCCGCATTGACCACCACCGTGCCGTGACTCGGGTCCGAGCCCTTGGCGTAGGTCACGGTGTGGCCCGTGTCTACATCGCTGGCCGTGGGCAGACTGCCCGGTTTCGGGGTGTTGTAGGCCGTGGTGAAACTGTCGTTCGCCGCCGTCGGCGCGTCATTGA
>JAIRKE010000006.1 GCA_031260295.1 Azonexus sp. | reverse complement strand
GTCAGGCGGTAACGGGTGAAGCCGCCATCGGCGCCAAGATTCCGGGCGGCGCGCACGTAGCCACTGCGCGGGTGAATCTCGCCATCGGAAAGACGGGTTTCCAGGGTCAGAGCTCGACCGAGCAGGGGGATTCACTTCGTGATGTATTCCCAGGCGGAATTCAGTCCGTCAACCGCCTTCTGGGTTGCCGCCCCGATGCTGTCGCCGGCGCTTTCGACGATCTGCTTGCCTTGGCTGGCCGCATCGCTGATGGCTTCTTTGGCTTGCTGCGCCTTCTCGGTAGCGTAATCCTTGACCTGCTGTGCCTTCTCGGTGGCGTAATCCTTTACCTCTGTCGCCTTCTCGGTAGCGTAGTCCTTGGCTTGTTGCGCCTTCTCGGTGGCGTAATCCACGGTATCTTCAACTGCCTTGTCCACCGGGCGCACGATGTTGCTCTCGAACCAGCCGTAAACACTGCGCGAGGATTCGCCGATGCCGCGCTGGCTGAAATAGCTGAACGGCTCGGCATTCGACATAAAGCCGACCTTGGAATCGTGAACATAGCCGTGGATAAAGGACATCACACCCTCGGATGCCGTTTGCCTCCAGGCGTTCAATTGCCATTCCTGCGGGGCAATCCACATCGCATAGGCACCCTTGCGGATGATGTAGGCGCTCCTGGCTACGTTTGTTACCGGGTTGACGCTGCCCTGCTGGGTGGCTTGCTGCATATCGCGCACTGCCTTGGCGTAATTTTCCAGTTCCTTGGCCATGTCGTCTGGCGCTAGGCGCGACCACGATTGGCCCTTGCGGTGCTCACGCTGGGTAACGCTTTCGCCACCCTGCCGGTGCAGGGTGCCAAAGGCGCTGTAAAGCTGTTCCATGTGTTTTTTAACGCAGGCTTCAACCGAGCCGCCAGGGTTGCACGCGGCGCGGTAGGCCTTGTAGGCCGCCTCGGTTTCCGGGCGGCATTCAAAGCGCTCTTGAAATAAGGGGTAATTGATTCGCTCAATATCTTGATAGCTAAATAACCGCGTCCCGGCCCCCAAGCCTTCCTTCATCATGTCGCGCATCGGAATCCGGGCGTAGTTGTTGTCGATCTCTTGCTCCGTAGGCTCATAGCCGCCGCCGATGTCGGAATGCACGCCGGGGTAAACTGTTTCCAGCCAATTGCCGGCGAGCTGGCCATCCTTGCGGATCAGATCAACCGGGAATGCGAAGCGCAGCTCATGGGCCGCCACCTGATGCACGCAGCGCTCGACGCGCTCGTCGACCACCAGATCGCGCCCCTGAAATCCACCGAACAGTGGATTGTTGGCCGTATTGGTCGCCGGCAAACCGAAGGAGGCCACGGTATCGAACAGGCCGAGAAAGCAGAAGCGAATCGGGTAGCCTTCGTAGGTCAGCTTGCCCCGATCTTCCTTGCAGTCCCATAGCCACTGATTGCAGAACGCCCGCGCCAGCGCCGCGCCGCGCGAGAAACCGAAAATGGAGACATTGATCTGCTTGATCAGCCGGTGCTGGCCAAGCGCCCGGTTGACCTCCGAAAACGATTGCTGCTTGCCTGCCTTGGCATAGCTCGCCACCGTGCCGTCCAGCTTTTTGGCGTTGTTCAATAGCGTCATGCGCAGGGCATCGTTGATCTGCTGTTGGCCGTAATCCAGTCGGCGCGTGCCGCCCGCGCCCGTCGCCCCGCCCAGCGTCCCATCCTCACGGTCGATGGCCTTCTCCTCGCCGGGAAACAGCGCCTTGCCGTTGAAGAGCGTGCCGACGCCGGAGACGTAAATGGCGTAGGCGTTGGCCTTCTCGTTGGCACGGGCGAATTGCCATGCTGACTGCCAGATGCGGGCGACATTGCTCCATTTCTTGGTCTCGTGGTCGGCCTCCTTGTTGTTGCCCGTACCATCGAAAAAAACGGCGATGTGAATGACATCCGAGCAATCCTGAGCAGCGGAGGGCGGTGCATTATCGACATCACGCATTGCAGCTTGAGCGGCGCAGATTTGATCATTGGCCATTTTTTTGCTTTCTGGCGTGAATGAAGGCCTCGCCCCGTTCCGTTCGTTCCGGCCAGAAACGATCGGGGATCAACTCGACCGTGTTGTCCGGATAGATATGGACGCCGAGATAGCGGAACTGCTGGTCTACCGAATTTAGTTCGGGAATGTTTGCAGCCTTGACGGTATCACCGTTTCCGGGCATTCCTTTGGGACCACCGAGGCGCCACGTCACCACCTGCGGCCCGAGTTTGATCGGGACGCCAACCACCAGGCTGCCACCACTACCGATTTCAATGCCGTTCAAAAGAATGTCAAAAACAGGTCTTTCCAGATAATCGTATCCCGCCACATCCAGATAGACCTTCTGATCTTGCCGCACACTCATTTTCTTTTCTCCTTTCGGCGCATCCCCCGCCGGCTGTGAACAGGCCGTCAGCGGCAGATACGCCGCCAACAGCAGTGCTGCAACGGGCAGCCAATAAAACCGGTCATTTACCATGTTTTTCTCCCAAGTGCGGCTGCGCCATTGCTTGACTATCTTCCATGACAAGGCAACGAGCCCGCCCAGCCATAAGGCATTGCCTAACCAGTAGCTCCAAAAGAAGTTTCTATAAAAGAACCCAAGAACGAGCTGCACCAAAAACCAGATCGAAAGACAGGCAAGTGGGCTAGCGTAACGCAGTAAGAGAACCAAAATCGGAGTGAGCGCAAGCACGACAGAAGGAGTGAAGATGAGCAGCGCCATATATCCACTTCCTCCCTCGAAATTCGAACCGAATAAACCTGGTTTGAATTGAGGGATAACTATGACCAGAGCAATCGCGATAAGCAGGGATAGAGCCGCCGCGAGCGCAAGGCGATGCGCCATTGATGGTGAAATTTTCATAGATTTCGCACCTGCGCCTAACATCGGGATGGAAGCAGCAAGTTTGTCGGCCATGTGGCTATTCCGGCATTTGGGCGAGTGCTTCGTCAAATGAAATGGCTTTCTTCTGCACCTGATCGAGCAACTGCAATATCTCCGGATCGGTCTGGATACGCTGGCGATAGATCAAACAGAACGCAGTAAAATTGACCAGATCGCGCAGCCCTTCCAGACCGAGTTGCCGTGCCGAGGGCAGGACTGCCCGGATAAAACGGTAACGCCGATGGTGGGGCAGTTCGCCATCAAACAAGGGCGACCGGTTGCTTTCGAGGTGATAGAGCACTTGATCCGGGACGCTGGCTTCGACCAGGGCGTCCTCCTGCGCCTGGTCAAGTATCAGTAGCCGATTCATGGCGGGGAGGACGGGCTCGTCCAGCCCGTCGACCCGGTGGATCATTTCTTCCCGGTCGCCATACCACCAGGCCGCAATCGGCCCGAGAAATTGCGCTTTTTGTTCTGGCGACAGCACCGGCCCTTTGACGTGCAGGGTGCCGTCGTCGCTCTGACCCACCAAGCTGCCCAGTATCACGGGATCCCAGAAGGCGAGCCCCATCTCGATACCACCGGGCAGCGCGGCTTTCGTGTACCAACTGAAATGTTCGCGCAATTCGGCAAGCCGGAACGGACTGCAAAGCAAGGTCAGGTCGGCCGGCAGCGCCTGGGGGTGCAGGGCCGGGAGATTGCCCGGTAACTGGTCGTGCCGGCCGAGCAGGACGAGGTGAGGACTCAATGATTCCGCCGAGGCCAGGATCGGCGCGCTATCGAACCGCTCGGCAAACCGCCGCCATAACGATGGGTTTTGTGCGGCATCGACCAAGGCATAGCACAACAAGGAATGTTCGCGGGCAGGGCTGGCCCAGGCCCGCAGGGTTTCTAGCAATACAGATGAGAAAGTCATGGGCAAATTCCAATAACGCGAACTCAATCGCCCATCTTCATGAAGGCGGTTCTTTGCTGGGCGCGCCGCTTCAGGCATTCGATGCAAACCTCGTCCGGAAAGGTCGGCAACGCATAGTTTTCCCTCACCGGCCCCGCGAATTTCTTAACACTCGCATGCACGGTAATGGTTCCTGGGCACTGGACGAGGATGCCGCCGTCGATGGTAATGCTCGCCCCGCCCTCGACGGCCAGGTGAATCTTCTTGGCTGCCGCGAAGTCGATGCGGTCGGTGACGGAGACGAGTTTGACCTGTTCCTTGGCCCGGAACTTCATTTCATCGCTCTGCGCCTGGAGATCAATGTCGTCCTTGCCGGCGATAATGGTGATGCCGCGATTGTTCTCACCGGCCTGGATGGCGCCAGCCAGGAGACCAATGGCCTGGCCGGCATGGATTCGGGTTTTGCCGGCGACGGCGAGGTTCGTGTCTTCGCCGCTGGCCAGGGTGATGGTTTCGCCGCTGGTGATTTGCAGGTTCTGCCCGGCGATCTGGGCGAAGTCGTCCTTGGCCGCCTGGACGATGGCCGGGTCGGTGAGGTGTGGCACCTTGTCCGGGCCAGCGGCGGTGTTTTTGGCTTGGGCATCGGCTTGTGCTTGGCTTTCATCCTTGGCGTCGACCATGCCGCTGACGAGGGTATGCAGGGCTTTTAGGGGCGCGGTATTGGGGTCGATGATGCTCTGGTTGTTTCCTTTGCTGCCGATGGCGACGGCCAGCGTCACAGTCTGGTGGGTCTGGGCGGCTTGGCTGAAGGTCTGAGCCAGCGTCTGGGCTTGTTGGACCAGCGCCATGGCCGGGGCGGCATCACCCACCGGGCTGCCAAGGTTGGCGTTGGGCCAGGTGCTCATGAGCATACCCTGCCCCGCGCGTAGCGCGCCCCAGGCGTCGGTTCTGAGTTCGGCGCCGGTGCCCCGGAAACTCCCCCGGTAGTTGTCGGCTTGGTGGATGAGGTGGCCGAGGTTGAGCTCAGAGGCGTGTTGAGTGGATCTGAGTTGGATGCGTTGTTGATCGTCGCTGTCGTCAAAGACCAGTTGGTTGTAGCCCGAGCCGCCGAATTCCTTGCTCTTGAAGCCCATCAGGGCATCGGGGTGGCGGTGGCTGTCGTGGGCCGCGCCGTGCCAGGCGGGGGCATTGCCGCCGGTGAGGTTGCCTTGACCACCGATGCGATGGTCGGTGGCGAGGTCGAAGACGCTGGTGTCGGTTTCGCCGGACTTGCCGCCCGGTGTGGCGGGGATGCCGCCTTCGCCACGGCCGTTGTAGAGGGCGCCGAGCACGATGGGCCGGTCGATGTCGCCAGAGAGGAAGATGACTTGCACTTCTTGCCCAATGCGCGGCAGCCATTGCCAGCCCATGCGGTTTCCGGCCTGGCGCTGGATGACGCGAATCCAGCAAGTATCACGGTCGTCCGGGGCTTCGCCTTCTTGCCAGTGGAAGCGGACTTTGATGCGGCCGAGGGCGTCGCACCAGATTTCGTCGGCGCCGTTCGGGGTGGTTTCACCGTTGGGACCAACAACGATGGCCGTCATCGGGCCGGATACCGTGGGCCGGGGGTTCAGCCGCTGGCCGGTGCCGTCTTCAAGTTGGGGACGCCACGGGGTCGCCGCCAGCAGGGCGTTGAAGCTGTTGGCGTAGCCGCCTTTCTGGACCAGTTTGAGGAGTTCCTGGGGGATCTGCACGGGGACGCTGGCGGGCAGGATGGCATCGCCAGTATCGTCGGCTTCTTCTTCGATGACTTGCCGCCGGGCGAAACGGGCGGCCAGCGCGGTTTGGCTCGCGGCGGTGAGGTTGTTGATGCCGATCTGGGTGAGTTCGGTGATGAGGTAGCCGGGGGGTTGTTGTTCTTCTGGCGGGGCGTTGGGGTCTTGTGGCAGGTCGACGAGGTCGATGCGGGTGCCGGCGGCGAGGCTTCTGACGGTGCCGCGTCCGATGAAGGTCTGGGTGCGGGCCTCACTGGCTTCACTGGTGAGTCGGCCGTAATGTTCGGCTTCGGCGCTGTTGGCGAAAGCGTAGGGGCCGGCATCGTCGTAGCGCTCGATCCGCGGGGCGTGTTCGCCGCCGGGGGGTAAAAGGCCGGGAACGCTGGCGGCAACACTGCGCTTGGCTTTGTAGTCGTGGCTGAGATGGGTGACGAGGCTGGCGGTCAGGCGGCAGTGTTGGCCGAAGGCGAGGACGGTATCTTGTTCTTCTTGCGAATCCGCCCGGTGAAAGCGAATGCCGCGCCCGCCAGTGGAGGATGCCGAGAGTCGGTCTTCGGGCAGCAGCCGGCTGTCGGCGAAGAAGACGGCGCAGTGTCCGCCGGGGGCATCTTTGTCGGCTTCGATACGCCAGCCGATGCCTTCTTCGGCCAGCAGGCGGGAGACGAAGGCGTAGTCGCTCTCACAGTATTGGACGCAGTAGCTGCGCGGGCGAAGGTCGGCGAGATAGGCGCTCACGTCATCCGACCATTGCCAGGTAGCGATGTCGCGGTAGTCGTCAAACACGGCCTCAAGGATGGCGATGACACTCTTCTCTTGAAAAACCCGGTTGTGCCGCCCGCGTGAAAGAAGCCAGAGCCAGGGAACGAGGGTCAGGCGGTAACGGGTGAAGCCGCCATCGGCGCCAAGATTCCGGGCGGCGCGCACGTAGCCACTGCGCGGGTGAATCTCGCCATCGGAAAGACGGGTTTCCAGGGTCAGAGCTCGACC
>JAIRKE010000023.1 GCA_031260295.1 Azonexus sp. | reverse complement strand
CGATGACCGCGAGCAGGAAATCGGTATGCGCTTCCGGCAGGTAGAACAGTTTTTCGATGCTGGCCCCGAGGCCGACGCCGAACCATTCGCCGCGGCCGAAGGCGATCAGAGAATGCGACAACTGGTAGCCGCGGCCAAAGGGGTCGTCCCACGGGTCCATGAAGCCGAAGATGCGGTCGCGGCGGTAGGGCGAGACGATGATCAGGATGGTGAAGGCGATCAACAGGCCGACGCTCAGCAGCGCGAACAGGCGCGGCTTGAGGCCGCCGAGGAAAAGAATGCCCATGGCGATGGCGATGATGACGACGAAAGCGCCGAAATCCGGCTCCTTCAACAGCAACATGCCGACCACGGCCATGACGCCGAACATCGGTAGAAAAGCCTGTTTCAGGTCGTGCATGACATTGATCTTGCGCACCGTGTAATCCGCCGCGTAGAGCGCGGCGAACAGCTTCATCAATTCGGACGGCTGGAGATTGATGACACCGAGCGGCAGCCAGCGCCGCGCCCCGTTCACGTCGCGGCCGATGCCGGGAATCAGCACGATGGCGAGCAGCAGCACGCCGCCGAAGAACAGCCAGGGCGCGTATTTTTGCCACAGGGCCAGCGGCACCTGAAAAGTCACCGCCGCAGCGACCAGGCCGACGCAGAGAAAAATGCCGTGGCGCACCAGGTAGTAAGCCGGCTGGTGATTGGTGAAACGCCCGCCCTCGGCCGTGGCGATGGAGGCCGAATAGACCATGACCAGACCGCCGAACAGCAGCAGCAACGCGCTCCACAAGAGCGCGGTGTCGATTTCGGCGGGTTGCCGGCGCGGCGCGTCGAGGGCCGAGATCAGCATGGCGGCAGCCCTTTCACCGCAACGACAAAAGCCTCGGCGCGGTGAGCGTAATTGCGGTACATGTCGAGGCTGGCGCAGGCCGGCGAGAGCAGCACGCAATCGCCAGCCTGGGCCTGGCCGGCCAGCCAGACGACGGCCTCGGCCATGTCGGCGCAATGGCGCAGCGGCAGAGCGCAAGCGGCGATGGCCTGTTCGATTAGCGCCGCGTCACGCCCGATCAGCGCCACGGCGCGGCCATGCCGTTGCAGCGCCGCCGCGAGCGGGGCGAAATCCTGGCCCTTGCCGTCGCCGCCGAGAATGATGGCGACCGGCCGGCCCATGCCTTCGATGGCGGCCAGCGTAGCACCGACATTGGTGCCTTTGGAATCGTCGATGTAGCGCACGCCGTTGATGTCGGCCACCGTCTCGACGCGGTGCGGCAGGCCGCAAAAGGTTTTCAAGGCTTCGGCCAGACGCGCCGGCGCAAGGCCCAGCGCCGCGCACAGCGCCAGCGCCGCCATGGCGTTGGCGGCATTGTGCAGACCGGACAGTTGCAGCGCCGCCAGATCGAGCAGGCGCGCGTTGCCGTGCATGATGGCGTTGTCGGCCAGGCCGAAATCGCTGGCGCGCGGGGCGGGATTCAGGCCAAAGGTGATGATCTGCCGCCCGCAGCGGCCATTGCTCATCGACCAGTCGTCGTCGCGGTTGAGCACCATTGCGCCCTTGCCCTGGAAGATGCGCGCCTTGGCGGCGGCGTAGGTGGCCAGGCTGCCCTCATAGCGGTCGAGGTGGTCTTCGGAAATATTGAGTACGGCGGCGGCGGCGGCGTGCAGATGGTGGGTCGTTTCCAGTTGAAAACTGGACAGTTCGAGTACCCACACGGCCGGCAGGGCGTTGGCGTCGAGCGCCGCCATCAGCGTATCGAGAGCCGCGGGCGAAATGTTGCCGCAGGCAATGGCCGGCAGGCCCACCGCATTGAGCAGATGGGCGGTCAGCGCCGTAGTCGTGGTCTTGCCGTTGCTGCCGGTGATGGCGACGATTTTCGTCGCCGGCGCCTGGGCCCGGACGCCGGCGGCGAACAGTTCGATCTCCGAGACCACCGGCACGCTCAGTTCGGCGATGACCGGCGTGGCTTTGGCGACGCCCGGCGACAGCGCCACCAGCTCTGCATCGGTGAAGGCGGCGGCGGCAAACGGCCCGGCAACCAGTTCGGCGCCCGGCACCGCCTGCTGCAAGGCGTCGGTGTTGGGCGGCGCCAGGCGCGAGTCGACGACGCGCACGCGAGCGCCCTGGCGATGCAGCCACTTGGCCATCGCCAGCCCCGACTCGCCGAGTCCGACCACTGCCACGCGTTTGCCTTGAAGGTTCATCGCAGTTTCAAGGTGCTTAACCCGATCAACACGAGCATGATGGTAATGATCCAGAAACGGACGACGACCTGCGTCTCCTTCCAGCCGGTTTGCTCGAAATGGTGATGCAGCGGCGCCATGCGCAGGATGCGCCGGCCCTCGCCGAACTTCTTCTTGGTGTATTTGAACCAGGTGACTTGCAGCATCACCGACAGGGTTTCGACGACGAACACGCCGCCCATGATGAACAGCACGACTTCCTGGCGCAGGATCACGGCGACGGTGCCGAGCGCGGCGCCAAGCGCCAGGGCGCCCACGTCGCCCATGAAGACCTCGGCCGGATAGGCGTTGAACCACAGAAAGCCGAGACCGGCCCCGGCGATGGCGCCGAGCAGGATGCACAGCTCGCCAGCGCCCGGCACGTGGGGAATGAGCAGGTACTTGGCGTACACGGCATGGCCGGTGACGTAGGAGAAGACCACGAAGGCGGCGGCAATCATCACCGTCGGCATGATCGCCAGGCCGTCGAGGCCATCGGTCAGATTGACCGCGTTGCTGGTACCGACGATAACGAAATAGGTCAGCACGATGAAGCCGACAATGCCCAGCGGGTAGGCGATGGACTTGAAGAAGGGCACGATCAGTTCGGTCTGCGCCGGCGAACCGGCCGAAAAGGCAAGGAACAGCGCGGCGCCGATGCCGAGCACCGATTGCCAGAAAAACTTCCAGCGGGCTGAGAGGCCGTTCGGGTCGCGGTACACCACCTTCTTCCAGTCGTCGTACCAGCCGACGATGCCGAAGCCGAGCGTGACCACCAGCACGGTCCACACGTACTTGTTGGTCAGGTCGCCCCACAGCAACGTGGTGACGCCGATAGCGATCAGGATCAGCACGCCGCCCATGGTCGGCGTACCGGACTTGACGAGGTGCGTCTGTGGCCCGTCGGTGCGCACCGCCTGGCCGATCTTCTTGGCCGCCAGCCAGCGGATCACACCGGGACCTGCGGCAAACGAGATGAGCAGCGCCGTCATCGCCGCCAGCACGGTACGCAGCGTGATGTAGTTGAAGACATTGAAAAAGCGAATGTCCTGGGAAAGCCACTGGGTCAGCGCGAGCAGCATCAGGCGTTCTCCTCCGGCTCGGTGGCTAACCCGGCGGCCAGCGCGTCTGCCACCCGCTCCATCCTCATGAAGCGCGAGCCTTTGACCAGGACGGTGGTATCCGGCCCGAGTTCCTTGTCCACGGCGCCGACCAGCTTGTCGACATGGCAGAAATGACGGGCGCCCTCGCCGAAATTGCGCACCGCCTGCTGGCTGGCGTCACCCAGCGCGAACAGGCGGTCGACGCCCTGGCTCTTGGCGTAGCCGCCAATTTCGTCGTGATACTGGCCGCTGGCCTGGCCGATCTCGCCCATGTCGCCGAGCACGAAAATCTTGCGGCCGACGGTAGCAGCCAGCACGTCGAGGCCGGCGCGCACCGAATCGGGATTGGCGTTGTAGGTGTCGTCGAGAATCTCGGCGCCGTGGCGGCCGGCGCGTCGCTGCAAGCGTCCCTTGACGCCGGCGAAGGATTCCAGCCCGGCGACCACGGCGGCCAGCGGAATGCCGGCGGCGAGGCAAGCAGCGGCGGCGGCCACCGCGTTGCGGGCGTTGTGGCGACCGGCGACGCGCAGGCGCAGCGTCGCCTCGCCTTCGGCGGCACTCAACGTCAGTTCGGTTTCCAGGCCGTGTTGGTGGACGCGGCCGCGCACGTCGGCGTCGCGGTCGATGGCGAAGCCACGTACCGCATGCGGCGCCGCCATGCCGCGCCAGAGGTCGGCGTAAGCGTCATCGGCGTTAATCACGGCTACACCGCCAGCGGCGAGGCCGGCGTAAATGCTGCCCTTTTCACGGGCCACCTCGTCGAGACCGCCCATGCCTTCGAGATGGGCGCGCTGAGCATTGGTTACCAGCGCCACCGTCGGTGCACCAAGCGACGCCAGGTAAGCAATCTCGCCGGGACGGTTCATGCCCATCTCGATCACCGCGGCGCGATGCCCGGCGTTCAAGCCGAGCAGGGTCAGCGGCAGGCCGACATCGTTGTTGAAATTACCGCGCGTCGCCAGCACCGCGTCACCGAAAGCGGCTTGGAGGATGGCAGCGATCATTTCCTTGGTCGTCGTCTTGCCGTTGGAGCCGGTAACGGCAATCACCGGCAACGCAAAGGCCGCCCGCCAGGCACCGGCCAGCGCGCCGAGGGCCAGCCGGGTGTCGGCGACGACAACGGCCGGTACGCCGGCCGGCAGCTTGCTGGCATCGGCGACCAGCACGGCGGCGGCACCGGCGGCGATGGCCTGGGCGAGAAAATCATGAGCGTCGAAACGCTCGCCGCGCAGGGCAACGAACAACTGGCCCAGCTGCACAGTCCGGGTATCGGTACCGACGCCGGCCAGGGCCGTGTCAGAGCCGACCAGACGGCCGCCGGTGGCGGCCGCGACGCGGGAAAGCAGCCAGTTCATGCGCCAGCCTCCTGGAGATTGGGGTTGGGGGCGCGTCGTAATTCCAGCGCCTGCTGCGCCTGCTCGACGTCGGAGAATGGATGGCGGACGCCGGCGATTTCCTGATACGCCTCATGGCCCTTGCCGGCCAGCAGGATCACGTCGCATGCATCGGCCTCGCGCACCGCCTTGCGGATGGCTGCGGCACGGTCGAGCTCGACTTCGCCGTGGGCGAGGCCGACAATGATGTCGGCGACGATGGCCGCCGGCTCCTCGCGGCGCGGATTGTCGCTGGTGACCAGCACACGGTCGGCGCGGCGCGAGGCGATTTCGGCCATCTGCGGGCGCTTGCCACGGTCGCGGTCACCGCCGCAACCGAAAACCACGGCTAGGTGACCGCCGCGGGCGCCGGCCACGGCGCGCAGCGTGCTCAACGCATTGTCCAGCGCGTCCGGGCTGTGGGCATAGTCGATCACCACCAGCGGCTCGCCGTTACCGCCGACCCGCTCCATGCGTCCCGGCGGCGGTGTCAGCTCGATCAGGCGGCGGACGACGTCGGCTGCTGACAGGCCAGCATCGTAGAGCACGGCAGCCACGGCCAGCAGATTGGCCACGTTGTAGCGGCCGACCAGGGTGGTGTCCACGGTGCCGCGCCCGTTCGGCAGAATCAAGGTGAAGCGCTGGCCGCTCGGCGTCTCTTCGAGTTGCTCGGCGCGCACCTGGGCAAGCACGTCGCGGCGCTCGTCGCCAATACCGTAGCCGAGCACACGCAGGGCGGTCGTTGTACCGGCCAAACGCGGCCCAAGCGGATCGTCGAGGTTGATCACGGCAGAGCGCAGGCGCGGCCAGCGGAACAGCTTTTCCTTGGCCGCCGCGTAGGCTTCCATGGTGCCGTGGTAATCGAGGTGGTCACGGGTGAAATTGGTGAATACCGCGACATCGACATGGACGCCGTTCATCCGCCCCTCCTCGATGCCGATCGAACTGGCTTCCAGTGCACAGGCGGCAGGGTCGTGGGCGCGGAACTCAGCCAGGTAGCGCATCAGCACCGTCGCTTCCGGCGTGGTGAAACCGGTTTCCACCAGTTTGCCGGGAAAGCCGGCGCCGAGCGTACCGATGACGGCACAAGGCTTGGCATAGGCCTGGGCGAGGCACTGGCTGACGGTGGTCTTGCCATTGGTGCCGGTCACCGCGATCAGCGACAGGGCTTCGCTCGGATAGCCGTAGAGGGCATGGGCCAGCGGCCCGGCCAATGGACGCAGCGCCTCGACCGACCGATTGGGCACGGTCCACGCCGGGTTCCAGGCGAAATCGCCACCCGGTTGCCAGAGCACGGCGACGGCACCGCGGGCGATGGCGTCACCAATGTAGCGGCGGCCGTCGGCCAGGTCGCCGGGATAAGCGATGAACAGGTCGCCCGGTCGCACCTGACGGCTGTCGTCGGCGGCGCCGCTCAGGGCGACGCCGAGCGAATCGATCAGTTCGCGCGGCGTGCTCACAACGGCTCCTTGCCGGTACCGACGGCGGCCATCTGCAACGGCGCGTCGAGCGGTACGCCGAGGGTGCGCAGAGCGCCGGCGGCAATCCGCGAGAAAGCCGGACCAGCAACGTCGCCGCCGTAATGAACGCCGGTTGACGGCTCGTCGATCATCACCGCGATGACCAGGCGCGGATCGCTGATCGGCGCGATGCCGACGAAGGAAGCGATGTACTTGTGGGCATAGACGCCGCCCTCGATCTTGTGGGCCGTGCCGGTCTTGCCGCCGACCCGGTAGCCGGCAACGCGCGCCCGTGGCGCGGTGCCGCCCGGCTGCACGGCCATTTCCAGCATCAGGCGCGATTCACGCACGGTCTGCGGTGAAAAGACGCGGCCGCCATGCACCGGCGTTTCGTCGACGCTCAGCAGTGACAGCGGCATCAACTCGCCGTCGTTGGCGAAAACGGTGTAAGCGCGGGCCAACTGGATCAGGCTAACGGCAATGCCGTGGCCGTAGGACATGGTCGCCTGTTCAATCGGCCGCCAGGTCTTCCACGGCCGCAAGCGACCATTGACCTCGCCGGGGAAACCGAGATTGGGCGCCTGGCCAAAGCCGAGCTTGTCGAACAATTCCCACATTTCCTTCGGCGTAAAACCGAGGGCAATCTTGGCGGTGCCGATATTCGACGATTTCTGGATGACTTCGGCGACGGTCAGCAGACCGTGCGGGCGCGGATCGGATATGGTCGCGCTGCCGATGGTCATTCGCCCCGGCGCCGTGTTGATCGGCGTATTGACGGTGACCTTGCCCTGCTCCAGCGCCAGCGCGGCGATGAACGGTTTCATCACCGAACCCGGCTCGAAAGTGTCGGTGATGGCGCGGTTGCGCAACGGAGCGCCGGACAGGTTCTGGCGGTTGTTCGGGTTGTAGGTCGGCCAGTTGACCAGGGCCAGGATTTCGCCGTTGCGGGTATCGACGACGATGACCCCACCGGCCTTGGCTTTGTAAGTGTCGACGGTTGCCTTCAACTGGCTATAGGCCAGATACTGGATTTTGGAATCGAGCGCCAGGCGGATGTCCTTGCCGTCCTGCGGCGGCCGCATGGCACCGACATCCTCGATGATGTTGCCGCGCCGGTCGCGGATCACCGTGCGGTTGCCCGGCCGTCCGAGCAGGCTCTGCTGGAAGGCCAGTTCGACGCCCTCCAGACCTTTGTCGTCCACGCCGGTGAAACCAACGATGTGGGCGGTCATGTCGGCGGTTGGGTAGAAGCGGCGGTATTCCTTTTCCTGATGGATGCCCGGCAATTTCAACGCGGCGATGCGCGCGCCGGTCTCCGGCGAGACCTGGCGGCGGACGTAAACGAAAGTCTTGTCGGCGGCGATCTTGCCGTCCAGTTCGCGCACGCCCATCTCCAGCAGGCCGGCCAGCTGGCGCTTCTGTTCCGCCGTCATCGTCCGCGCATCAGCGGGAATGGCCCAGATCGACTGCATCGGCGTCGACACCGCCAGCATGTCGCCGTGGCGGTCGACGATCTTGCCGCGCGAAGCGGACACCTCGATATCGCGGCGATAGCGCGAGTCGCCCTTCTCCTGCAGGAAATCGTTGTTGATCACCTGCAGGTAGAAGGCACGGATAATCAGCGCCAGCAAGGCCGCCATCAGCAGCAGGCCGACCGTGCGCGAGCGCCAACCCTGCAGCGCCAGCTCCAGCACCGGACTTTCGGTATAGCGATGACCGCGTTGCGGACGACGACGGACGACCATCAGCGCCCTCCCGCCGGCTGAGCCACCGCCACGATCGGACGGCCGGCAACGTCCGGCTGGACCATGCGCAGCCGTTCACGGGCAATTTTCTCGATGCGCGGATGGGTGGCCCAAGTCGACATTTCCAGTTGCAACTGGCCGTACTCGACATCGAGCTGGCGCGCCCGCTCCTGCTCCCGCTCAAGCTCCTGGAACAGCTTGCGCGCCCGGTGCTGCGACGTCACCAGCGCTAGCGCACAGACCACGAGAACGAGCAGCAGGGTCATGTTGAAGCGCAGCATCAGAGCTTCTCCGCGACCCGCATCACGGCGCTGCGCGCCCGCGGATTGGCCACCACCTCGGCAGCGTCGGGACGGATCGCCTTACCGACCAGGCGCAGCTTCGGTGACGGCAACTGGTCGGCACGCAATGGCAGACCCTTGGGCAGCATGTCGGGCGCCGCCTGGGTGCGCATGAAATGCTTGACGATGCGGTCTTCCAGCGAATGAAAGCTGATCACCACCAGCCGCCCACCCGGCTGCAGCAGGTCGAGGGCTTGCGGCAGGGCTAGCGCCAGCTGGCGGAGCTCCTGATTGATATGAATCCGTAGAGCTTGAAAGCTGCGCGTCGCCGGGTCCTGCCCTGGTTCACGGGTGCGCACGGCCGCGCGTACAAGGGCCGCGAACTGAGCTGTTGTGACAATAGGTTGTTCGAGCCGAGCAGCCACAACCTTCTTTGCAATCTGGAAAGCAAACCGTTCTTCGCCATAGTTTTTAATAACCTCCGTGATTTCCCTCAACTCGGCCCGCGCCAACCACTCGGCCGCCGTCTCGCCCTGCGTCGTATCCATCCGCATGTCGAGCAGCGCATCGTGGCGGAAGCTGAAACCGCGCTCCCCGTCGTCGATCTGCGGCGACGACACCCCTACATCGAACAAAATTCCGTCAACCCCGGAAACACCAATCTCGTGCGCCGCCTCGGCCAATTCGCCGAAGGCCCGATGAACCAATTGGAAACGCGCATCGACGATCGCCGCACCGGCAGCGATGGCCTGTGGATCGCGATCGAGGGCAAGCAGCCGGCCGTGCTGGCCGAGGGCGGAAAGAATGCGGCGACTGTGGCCACCACGGCCGAAAGTGGCATCCATATAGATACCGTCGGTCTTGATCGCCAGGGATTCCACCGCCTTGTCGAGCAGCACCGTGACGTGGGTGCCACTCGTGCTCACAGCACCAGATCCCCGAAGCAGCCCGGCAACTCGCCACTGGACATGACCTCGGCCGCCAGATCGTTCTGCTGTTTCCAGGCCACCTCGCTCCAGATTTCGAAATGACTGCCCATGCCGACCAGATAGACGGTCTTTTCCAGTTGGGCGTACTCGCGCAACTCGGGCGCAACCAGGATGCGTCCCGCTGAATCGAGTTCCTCGGTACGCGCATTGCCGACCAGCACGCGCTTGATCGGCGCCGCCCGCGGATCGAGGCTGGAAGCCTTCAGGATTTGGTCACGGATCGGCTGCCAGGCCGGCGCCGGATAGAGCAACAGGCAGCGATGCGGATGTGCGGTCAGGACCAGCGAACCCTCAGCAGCGGCGCACAGGGACTCGCGGTGCCTTGCCGGTATGGCAAGCCGCCCCTTGGCATCCAGACTGAGCGCCGTCGCCCCCTCGAACATTCCCACAACCCCCGTTTACCCACTTTTCAACACATTTTCCCACTCTAGAGCAACAAATCTGCACCGTCAAGGCAAAAATGGATTTTTTTCTTACGCAACAAGGACTTAAGCGCACTTTGCTCATGTTGTTTTAAGAAAATTAATCCTTAAAAATCAACGATCGAAAAACAACTCTTAAAGTGACTTATGAGCATTAAGGCGAATACGGCCAAACCCCTGCCGGATCATTCCGATCAAATAAGGGGCGACAAAAACAGGGGGTTGCGACGGATGGGAGGGCGGTCAGCCGGCGTAGGCCAGCACCCGGTTGCGGCCGGCGGCCTTGGCCCGGTACAGGGCCAGATCGGCGCAGCAGGTCAGATCGTCGGGCGTCGCGCCATGCTCGGGATAGGCTGCAACGCCGAGCGAAATGGTGCAGGTGACGGCAATGCCACCATGGTCGACGGTCAGTGCCTCGACCGCCCGCCGCCAGCCCTCGGCACGCTCGATGGCCGCCGTCAGCGGCATGTTGGGCAGCAGGACCAGGAACTCCTCGCCACCATAGCGGCAGGCCGTGTCCTCGGCACGAATATCAGCCTGTAGCGTCGCCGCCAGGACACGCAGCACCTCATCCCCGGCCTGGTGGCCGTGGGTATCGTTGACCCGCTTGAAATAATCGATATCGAGCATCACCAGGGACAACGGGTTGCCCTCGCGCCGCGCCCGCGACACCTCGCGCTCGAGAATCTCGTCGAGATAGCGCCGGTTATGCAGGCCGGTCAGCCCATCGCGCACAGCTTGCTCCTGCAACGCCACCTGCAGCCGGCTAATCTCGTCGAGGCGCAACTGCAACTGCCGATTGCTCTCGCGCAATGCCTGCTCGGCCTGCTTGCGCTCGCTGATGTCACGGCTGATGCCGAGCATCAGTCGCGGCACGCCTTCGACATCGAGCAGATAGCTGACAACCACCTCGGTCGGTACGCAAACGCCATCACGGCGCAATTGCTCCAGTTCGCAGGTGACGACCAGCGCCGAACGGTCGCCGGCGGCAATCCGCTTCAGATGCCGCTCGATCTCGCTCCCCAGGCGGCTGGCTGAATCAGCCGTCAACCACTGCTCCAATGCCTGGCCAACCACTTCTTCCGGCGTGTAGCCACGCAGGGCGCTGACCGACGGACTGACGTAGGACAAACGACGCGATGCGATGTCAAGGGTCCAGATCACATCGTGGCTATTGTCGGCCAACAGGCGGTAACGCGCCTCGCTCTCGGCCAGACGGGCGCCGGTCGCGGCCTCCTCGCGCTCGGCACGCAACAGCCGGATCAGCACCAGGCTCAAGGCCAGAATCAACAGCAGGGCGAACAGCCCGACCGCCGCTGCCAGCGTCCGCCAGTTGGTCAGATAGTCCTCGGCGGCAATGCCGGCGATAACGTAGAGCGGATAGCCGCCGACCCGGTGATACGCGTACTGCCGCTCGACACCATCGGCC
This sequence comes from Azonexus sp., assembly GCA_031260295.1. Lineage (GTDB taxonomy): Bacteria > Pseudomonadota > Gammaproteobacteria > Burkholderiales > Rhodocyclaceae > Azonexus. The sequence continues at coordinate 49,720 of JAIRKE010000023.1, read as the reverse complement.
GGACCGCGCAGGCGGAGGCTGCCGGCCCGCTCGCCGGCGTCGAGGCGCTGCTGGATGAGGTTGTCGGCCAGCGGCCGGTTGAGCTCTTCCGGCAGCGGCGGCTGGCGCAACAGCAAATGACCGTTATCGCTGCGCTGAAGAATCAGGACACCATGCCCGCCGAGCCGGGCCGCATCGAACACGGACTGCAGATTGCCAAGATCGAGCGGCGCCATCACCACGCCGCGCAAATCTCCCTTGGCGTCACGCACCGGCACGGAGACAATCAGCATCGGCCGCTCGTTGCCACTCCTGACCAAGACCGGCGAAAAATGCAGCGACAACGAGGGATCGTCGCGCAGCGCAAGGAAGTAGTCGTGCTCACTGGCATCGATGGGGGCGCGTCCGGACTGCGAGTCGTAGCGCAGCAGGCCCGCGGCATCGAACACCCGGTACCCCATGATTTCGGGAAAACGCACGGCCTGCAGCGCCAGCTGGCGCTCCACCGCCGGCTGCCAACGGCTGCTTCCGCCCGCCGCCAGCGCCTCGACTGGCAGCGAAATGGCCAGATGCTCGAGATCGGCATGCAAGCGGCGCAGGGTGCTGCCCAAGCGCTCCTCGATGATGTCGACGAGATGGCCGGCATCGGCTTCCGCCTGTCGCACGGCCTGCTGATACACCTCGCCGAGCACCAGGGCGAGCAGCAAAGCCATGCCGGCCAGGGTCGCGGCGCAGAAGGCGAACAGCCAGCGCTCGGGGCGACGGCGGAACGGCGACCGTTGGTACGGGGCTTGCTCGGACATGAAACCTTCCCGGATTCGCCTGGCCCCCGGCCAGCGTCTAGGGGGTCTGGGCCAGCTTCTGCTCAATGCGCGCCAGCGGCAGCGCGCCCGGCACCCGCTCGCCGTCGGCGAAGAACAGCGTTGGTGTGCCGGAAATATTCAAGCGCCGGCCATATTCCTGATTGCGCGTCACCGCCGACGTGTCGCAATCCTCGCGCCCGGCCGGGGCCTTGCCCTCGACCATCCACTCTCGCCAAGCCTTGGCGCGATCGGCCGCACACCAGATCTGCTTCGACTTGCGTACCGAATCCTCGGACAGGATCGGATAGAGGAAGATATGAATGGTGACGTTGTCGAGTTTCAGCAATTCCTTGGCCAGCCGCTTGCAGTAGCCGCAATTGGGATCCTCGAAGATGGCCAGCACCCGCTTGCCGTCGCCGCGCACGATCTTGATCGCCCGCTCGAACGGCAGGTCGGCGAAACGAATCGCGGTCAGCTTGCGCAAGCGCTCCTCGGTGACGTTCTTCATGCTGCGGCCATCGATCAACTGGCCGCCGACCATGATCGCGCTGACCTTCTCGTCGGTGTAGAAGATGTTGCCGTCGGCATACACCTCGTACAAGCCGAGATAACCGGCCTTGGCAACGCTTTCGACCTTGGTGCCCAGACGCTCCTCCATGGCCTTGCGGACATCGGCCTCGTCCGCCACAAGGACGGGACTGGCAGCGATAGCGCAGAGCAGCGCCAACAATTTCTTCAACATGCGATTCTCCTAGAGGGCGCCAAGCGCGTAGCGCGTCAGGGCATTTTTCACGAAGGGCAGACGATCGGTCAGGTTCAGCCCGAAGTTGCGCAGCGGACGCCAGGCGTCGCCATGCTTGAACAAACGCCGCAAGGCATCGGTTGTCCCTTGCAGCAGCCAGATTTCCTCGCGCCGCGCCCGCTGGTAGCGCTGCAACAGCCGCAATTCGCCGATATCCTGCCACGGCGGCGTGGCGGCCAGCAGCGCCGCCAGTTCGCGGGCATCCTGGAAACCGAGGTTAATACCATGCCCGGACAGCGGATGAATGCCGTGCGCGGCATCGCCGACCAGCGCCAGCCGCGGCGCAACGGTCTGCGGCACGCGCATCAGGCACAACGGAAAAGCCACTGCCGGCGTCAGCAACTCCAGTTCGCCGAGCACGCCCCCACCAGCTTCGGCAACGCGTCGGCACAAGCTATCAGGAGCCAATGCGCACAATTCATCAGCCTGCGCTTCGGGGGTGGACCAGACGATGGAAATATGGTTCCCCGGCAAGGGCAGCCAGGCGAGCACGCCGTCGTCGCGGAACCATTGGTAAGCAGTCTCGTGCGGTGCCTTGGCAGTGGCAAAATTGGCCACCACGCCCTTCTCGCCGTAGGGCGTGTTGATCGCCGCCAGACCCGCCGCCTGCCGCGTCCACGAATCGCGGCCATCGGCCCCGACCAACAGGCGGCCGGACAGCGCCGTCCCGTCGGCGAGATGCAGCACCGCCGCAGCGTGGCGGAATTCGAGGGCAGCCGGCGCCGCCGGACAAAACAAGGTCAAGTTGGCCTGGCGCTTGGCGCTTTCCCAGAATTCGCAAGCCATCAACGAGGACTCGAGAATCCAGCCCAGTTCCGGCACACCGGTATCGTAGGCGGAGAAATTCAAGCGCCCGCCGTCATCGCCATGCACCTGCATGTGCCGGATCGGCGCCATGCGCGCCGGGTCGAGATGTTTCCAGGCGCCGAGCGCCTCAAGGAAAGTCGCGTTGGCCGGGCTGATGGCGTAAATCCGCGCATCCCATCCAGGCGGCCGGCACGGCGGCCGGCTCTCGATCAGCGCGATGCGCAGACGGCTGTCGCGCAAGGCCAGGGCCAAGCTGGCGCCGGCCAGGCCGCCGCCGACGATGATCAAGTCAAAATGCTGCATGAGCGCCGATCATGCCGCTGCACGGCGAGGCAAACGCACCCTCAGGCGGAGGGATTGCCGCCGGAAGGCGGCTTGTTCTGGCGCAAACGCCGATTGTTGTTGGCGCGGGGGCGATGTTTCTTCTGGGCATTGCCGCCGCCACCGGGTTTGCCCTGGGGCATCGACGACCGGCCGCCACCACCCGACTCGTTGCCCGAGATGCGGTTGCCGGGGGCGAGCTGAATTTCCAGCTCGATGATTTCGTCCCATTGCTCGTCGCTGCGGTCGCGTTCGGGAATCGACAGCAACTCGCGCAGGCGGCGCCGGTTATCGCTGGGCGGCGGCGCGAGGTTCGGGATTTCGGGAGGATTTTCGGGATCGTTGGTATGAGTCATCGCAAATTAAAAACGGAGCCCGCTCATCACGGACCCCGTAACAGGAGTAGGGCCAATTTACTTCTTTTTGGCAACGGGCTTCTTGGCGGCGACAGAGGCCTTGAACGCCGTGCCGGCGGTAAACTTCGGCACCGTGGTGGCCGGAATCTTCAGTGTGGCGCCGGTTTTCGGATTCTTGCCAGTGCGCGCGGCGCGCTTGGCCGACTTGAACGTGCCGAATCCAACGAGCGTGACCGACTCCCCCTGGGTCACGGTCTTGACCACTGCGCCGATGATGGCTGACAAGGCCTTGTCAGCGGCAGCCTTGGTAATACCAGCTTCTTTTGCAGCAACTTCGACCAACTCGGATTTATTCATCTAAGTGCCTCCTAGTTACCTGTATTGAATGAAGAAAACTGGCCGTCAGAACGGCAGCCCGGTAAAAGTAGCATACCTTTTCCGCGAAGTGTTGTCCCGAAAAGCCTTTATTCATGGACTTTGTCACAATCTTTGCGCTTTACACACGGCATCCGCCGCAAAAGAAAAAACCCCGGCCAGGCCGGGGTCGTGGCAGCGCGGAACAACCGGGCTCAATTCTTCTCTTCGCCCTCGGCAGTCGCCTCGGCCGGCTTCTCGCCGTGGCTGATGACGACGGCGCCTTCGTTCTGCACGCCAATGTGCTGGTCGATGGCCGGCAACTGGTGGGCGATGCCCTTGTGGCAATCGATACAGGTCTTGCCTTCGATAAAGGCCTCCGGATGCTGCTTGGCCGCCCGCTTGCCCTGCTCGGTGTAATCCATGTAGTCGTAGTTGTGGCAGTTGCGGCATTCCCGCGAATCGTTGGCCTTCATTCGACGCCACTCGTTCTGGGCCAGTTGGGCACGCTTGGCGTTGAACTTCTCCGGCGTGTCGATGGTCCCCAGAATCTTGTGGAAGACCTCGTTGGAAGCCTGGATCTTGCGGACCATCTTCGGCCCCCACTCCTTCGGCACGTGGCAGTCCGGGCAGGTGGCGCGGACACCGGTACGGTTCGTATAGTGGATGGTGTTCTGGTATTCGCGGAAGACGTTTTCCTCCATCTCATGGCAGGAGATGCAGAAGGCTTCCTGGTTGGTTGCCTCGAGCGCCCAGTTGAAGCCGCCCCAGAACACGATGCCGGCGACGAACAGCAAGAGGGCGGTGACCAGACCGACCCGCTTGACCCAGGCGGGCATGTATTTGTCGAGACTCATCATTCCCCCTTCTTGGCTGCCGGCTTGTAGGTATTTTCGACGAGCGGCTTGGCGTCGAACTGCGGCACATGGCACTGCATGCAGAAATAGCGCCGCGGCGAGATGTTTTTGAGCTTCTTGTCATCGCGGTCCAGATAGTGCGACTTGGCGACCAGGGTGGCGCCGGTTTCCTCGGCGCGTTCCTTGGAGTGGCAGTCCATGCACTTGTTGAAGTTCTGGGTGATGTTGTAGCCCTTGACGGTGTGCGGAACCAGCGGCGGCTGTTTCTGGAAATCGCGGGGAATGAGGTCCGAATCCCGTTCCGGACGGAACATAGCATCCACCTTCGAATCCTGCTCGATCGCCACGTCACCCCGCTCCGACAGCAGTTTCTCCTGGGCCCCCGCCAGACCGGCTCCGGACAGGAGCACGGCGGAAGCCAGGGCCAGCGCTGTGATGAATCTCATGATTGCTTACCTCCGTTTGCGGCCGCACCCAACGCGGCCGCCTGTCGCTTGTTATCCATCTGGGCACTCAGGCGCGGACAACCTTGACCGCGCACTTCTTGTAATCGGTTTCCTTCGAAATCGGGCAGGTGGCATCCAGCGTCAGCTTGTTGACCAGACGCCCGGCATCGAAGAAGGGAATGAAGACCAGACCGCGCGGCGGCTTGTTGCGACCCCGCGTCTCGACGCGCAGCACGATCTCGCCGCGCCGCGAGCTGACCTTGACCTCCATGCCACGCTGCAAGCCGCGCTTCTTGGCATCGTCCGGATGCATGAAGACGACGGCATCCGGAAAGGCCTTGTACAGCTCGGGCACGCGCCGGGTCATCGAACCGGTATGCCAGTGTTCGAGCACGCGGCCGGTACACAGCCAGAGGTCGTATTCCTTGTCCGGCACTTCGGCGGGCGACTGATAGGGCAAGGTGAAGAGAACCGCTCTGCCGTCCTTGTGACCGTAAAACCTGACGCCCTCGCCCTTGGGAACGTAGGGGTCGAAGCCCTCACGGAAACGCCACAGGGTTTCCTTGCCGTCGACCACCGGCCAACGCAGGCCGCGCGTCTGGTGGTAGACATCGAACGGCGCCAGATCGTGGCCGTGGCCACGGCCGAAAGCGGCGTATTCCTCGAACAAGCCTTTCTGCACGTAGAAGCCGAAGTACTTGGCTTCGTCGTTGTCGAAGCCCTGCTGCAGATCGGCCAGCTTGTACTTGTCGACAACGCCGTTGGCGAAGAGCACGTCGAACAGCGTCTTGCCCTTGACCTGCGGCGCCTTGGCGAGCAGGTCGGCCGGCCAGACCTCCTCGACTTTGAAGCGCTTGGCGAACTCCATGACCTGCCAGAGGTCGGAACGGGACTCGCCCGGCGCCTTGATCTGTTGCCGCCAGAACTGGGTACGGCGCTCAGCGTTGCCGTAGGCGCCTTCCTTCTCGACCCACATCGCGGTCGGCAGCAGCAGATCGGCAGCCATGCAGGAGACGGTCGGATAGGGATCGGAGACGACGATGAAGTTCTCCGGATTGCGCCAACCAGGGAACATTTCCTCGTTGATGTTCGGACCGGCCTGCATGTTGTTGTTGCACTGCTGCCAGTAGAAATTGACCTTGCTGTCCCGTAGCGCGCGCTGCATGGCGACGGCGTGCAGGCCGGGCTTGTCCGGGATGGTTCCCTCCGGCAGGCTCCACAGTTTCTCAGCGGTCTTACGGTGCTCCGGATTGGTAACGACCAGGTCGGCCGGCAGACGGTGCGAGAAAGTACCGACCTCGCGCGCCGTGCCGCAGGCCGACGGCTGGCCGGTCAGCGAGAACGGGCTGTTGCCCGGCTCGGAAATCTTGCCGACCAGCAGGTGGATGTTATAGACGAGGTTGTTGGCCCAGGTACCGCGCGTGTGCTGATTGAAGCCCATGGTCCAGAACGAGGTGACCTTGATCTTCGGATCGGCGTACAGCTCGGCCAATGCCTTCAGGTCCTTCTCGGCAACGCCGGACAGCTTGGCAACCTTCTCTAGCGTGTAGTCGGAAACAAACTTCTTGTATTCCTCGAAGGTGATCGGCTCGGACTTGCCGGGATCGCCCTTGGGCTTGCCATCGGCACCGGGATAACCGTTACTGGTGACATCCTTCTCCAGCGCATGGGTCGGCCGCAGGCCGTAACCGATGTCGGTAGCGCTATTCTTGTAATTGACGTGCCGGTCGATGAAGCCTTGGCTGACCTTGCCGTTCTGGATAATGTAGTTGGCGATGTAGTTGAGAATCGCCAAATCCGTCTGCGGTGCGAAGATCATCGGAATGTCGGCCAGCTCGTAGGAGCGGTGCTCGAAGGTCGACAACACGGCAACTTTGACATGCTTGTTCGACAGCTTGCGGTCGGTCACGCGGCTCCACAGGATCGGGTGCATCTCGGCCATGTTCGAGCCCCACAGCACGAAGGCGTCGGCATGCTCGATGTCGTCGTAGCAACCCATCGGCTCGTCGATGCCGAAGGTGCGCATGAAGCCGGCGACGGCCGAGGCCATGCAGTGGCGGGCGTTGGGGTCGAGGTTGTTGGTGCGCAGACCAGCCTTCATGAACTTGGCGGCGGCGATGCCCTCCCAGATCGTCCACTGACCCGAGCCGAACATCGCCACACCGTTCGGGCCCTTGGCCTTCAGCGTCGCCTTGACCTTCTCTTCCATGATGTCGAAGGCCTGTTTCCAGGTAATCGGCGTGAACTCGCCGTTCTTGTCGTACTGGCCGTTGCTCATGCGCAGCATCGGCGTTTTCAGACGGTCGCTGCCATACATGATCTTGGACAGGAAATAGCCCTTGATGCAGTTCAGGCCGCGGTTGACCGGCGCATCGGGGTCACCCTGGGTGGCAACGACGCGCCCGTTCTGGGTACCGACCAGGACGCCGCAGCCGGTGCCGCAGAAGCGGCAAGGCGCCTTGTCCCAGCGTATTTCGTCCGCTGCCGCGAGGGCACTGCCGGCGGGCAGGCCGGCCGCGGAAATGGCCGCTGCCGCAGCATTGGCCTTGATGAAATTCCGTCGATTGAGTTTCACGACTCTACCTCCTCGGTATCTGACTCTGACTCGTCGTCACTATATTGATAAACCATGGCCACCGATGCGACGCCGGGTACACCATGCAAGGCCACGTAACGGTCCGCGGCCGCTTTTGTGTCGTCCTCCTCGAGCGTCACCACCACCTTGCCGGCCTCCGAGCGGGCGTGGATTTCCACGCCGGGCATGGCGCCGAGCAGGGCGCAGGCCTCGTCGAGGCGCACCGGGGTGACATACAAAATGGCACTCGATATGTTCATCCGAATTAATCCCTTGCGAAAGCAGTGGCAGACAACAATGCACGGGCCGTAGTATTCCCGCCAGCACGGGTAGGCGAACTTGATGCGCATCAAGCGAATACGCCCGCTGGATAAACCTTAGTTCCAATGCGGGAATTGAACTAGCACTTTAGAACTAGTCAAAATTTCCACACCCTGCCGGCGACGAGAAAAGCCGCCGCCACCAAGAGATAGCCGTTCTCTATACAGAAAATTTAGGCAATCAATTAGCACAATTACTGACCCGACCTTAATATGGCGCTGTCTCGATTGACCAACCCATCAACCCACTAGGAGAAAACTCGCATGTCCATCATCAACAGCCAACTCAAGCCTTTCACCGCCCAGGCCTATCACAGCAGCCAGTTCATCACCGTCTCCGACGCCGACCTGAAGGGCAAGTGGTCCCTCTTCTTCTTCTACCCGGCCGACTTCACCTTCGTCTGCCCGACCGAACTGGGCGACATGGCCGACCTCTACCCCGAATTCCAGAAGCTGGGTGTTGAGGTCTACTCCGTGTCGACCGACACTCACTTCACCCACAAGGCCTGGCACGACGCCTCCGACACCATCAAGAAAATCGAGTACGTCATGGTCGGCGACCCGACCGGCACGATCACCCGTAACTTCGACGTGATGATCGAGGAAGAGGGCCTGGCGCTGCGCGGCACCTTCCTGGTCAATCCGGAAGGCGTGATCAAGGTCGCCGAAATTCACGACCTCGGCATTGGCCGCGATGCTTCCGAACTGCTGCGCAAGGTCAAGGCCGCCCAGTACGTCGCCAGCCATCCGGGCGAAGTCTGCCCGGCCAAGTGGCAGGAAGGCGCGGCAACGCTGAAGCCGTCGCTGGATCTGGTCGGCAAGATCTGAGTCTAGCCGTTGGCTTCTGGCGGTTGGTCAAGCGACCAGCCGTCAGCGTCCAGCGTGTTGATTAGAAGCTAGGGATTGGGGGTTAGAAAAACCTCGGGGTTCCAGTCCCTAGCCTCTAGCCCCTGCCCCCTGAGGAGAAATCATGCTCGAACCCGCCATCAAGGAACAACTCAAGGCTTACCTGGAGAAGTTGCAGCACCCGATCGAGCTGGTCGCCTCGCTCGACGACAGCGCCAAGGCGCAGGAAATGCGCGGCCTGCTGGCCGACATCGCAAGCCTGTCGGACAAAGTCAGTCTGCGTGAAAATGGCGACGATGCCCGCCGCCCTTCCTTCGCCATCGGCCTGCCCGGCGAGGCGCCGCGCATCCATTTCGCCGGCCTGCCGCTGGGCCATGAATTCACCTCGCTGGTGCTCGCCTTGCTGCAAACCGGCGGCCATCCGCCCAAGGTCGAGCCGGCGGTGATCGAGCAGATCAAGGGGCTGCCGGGCAACTTCCGTGCCGAAGTCTTCATTTCGCTGTCCTGCCACAACTGCCCCGACGGGGTGCAGGCGTGCAACCTGATGGCCGTGCTCAATCCTGGCGTGACCAGCACGATGATCGACGGGGCGCTGTTCCAGGACGAAGTGAATAGCCGCCAGATCATGGCCGTGCCGACCATCTACCTGAATGGCGAGGAATTCGGCCAGGGCAGGATGACCATCGAAGAAATCCTGGCCAAACTCGACACCGGCGCCGCCGCGCGTAATGCCGAAGCACTGGCGCAAAAAAACCCCTTCGACGTGCTGGTCGTCGGCGGCGGCCCGGCCGGCGCGGCTGCGGCCATCTACGCGGCGCGCAAAGGCATCCGCACCGGCATCGTGGCCGAACGCTTCGGCGGTCAAGTACTGGATACCCTCGCCATCGAGAATTTCATTTCCGTCCCGGAAACCGAGGGGCCGAAACTGGTCGCGGCGCTGGAGCAGCACGTCAAGCATTATGAGGTGGACGTGATGAACCTACAGCGCGCCACCCGGCTGACGCCAGGTGAACTGATCGAAGTGCAACTGGAGAACGGCGCCACGCTGCAAGCGAAGTCAGTAATCCTCGCCACCGGCGCCCGTTGGCGCGAAATGAACGTGCCCGGAGAGAAGGAGTACAAGGCCAAGGGCGTGTGTTTCTGCCCGCACTGCGATGGCCCGCTGTTCAAGGGCAAGCGCGTGGCGGTCATCGGTGGCGGCAATTCTGGCGCCGAGGCGGCCATCGACCTGGCCGGCATTGTCGGCCACGTGACCCTGCTCGAGTTCTCCGACACCCTGCGCGCCGACGCCGTGTTGCAGAAGAAGCTGCACAGCCTGGCCAACGTCACGGTCATCAAGTCGGCGCAAACCACGGAAGTCACCGGCGATGGCCAGAAGGTCAACGGCTTGACCTACCAGGATCGTGCCAGCGGCGAAATCCGCCATGTCGAACTGGAAGGCATTTTCGTGCAGATCGGCCTGTTGCCGAACACCGACTGGCTCAAAGGCACGCTCGAATTGTCGCGCTCCGGCGAGATCGAGATCGACGCCAAGGGCCACACCTCGCTGCCTGGCGTATTCGCCGCCGGCGACTGCACGACGGTGCCGTACAAGCAGATCGTCATCGCCATGGGGTCCGGAGCCACCGCGTCGCTCTCGGCATTCGATCATTTGATCCGCAGCTAGAAGACCATGGAAAACGTGCCGGAAATTCTGGCCCTCTTTCTACGTTGGCGCTTCGTGCTTTGCGTCGGCGTATCTATTCTTCTCGCGTTTATCCTTTCCCTCGCTTTCGCGGCCTTTACTGCTGGTTACTGCATTGCCCTGGTGCTGCTTGGTATCGGGTTCGGGATCGTCTGGGACTCCCGCGCCGAAACAGGCATCGGTCTATTCGCACCCGCTCCGTCAACTCCGATTTCCAAGCCGGTTGCCTTCCTTGGGCTTCTATTCATCGGTATTTTTTGGGGAGGTCTGCTGTCTGACTTCCTGGGTTCCCCAATTTTTGGTGCTATCGCTCTGGTTTCCTCGGTTGCCGTTGTCGGTTTGTGGTACCGCTTAGTGCTCCGGCACCCGGCATCAGTAGGCTATCTCATATTTGCCAGCATTTCGCTGTTGTCGGGGTTTGCGCCGATTTTCTTGCTTAAGTCGTTGAATACTTAGCCCTTTGGCAATCCAATCAAGCGGACCACCGAACACACGCTTCCGTTCTTTCTCCACCTGCCCCGCGCGACACACCGTATCTTTCACCGATCAGCGCCGAGCAGGCGCCCGCCGTTTGGCGGGCGCCTGCTCTTGCGTTAACATCGCCGGCTTTCCAACCGTGGCACCACCCGTTCCATCGCCATGACGCTCGCCTTTCCGTCCGCACCGCTCTCCGCATGCTGAGCACCCTTTACAGCCTGCCGCTCGTCGCCCTGCTCTGGCTGCTCCGCTTCCTGCCTTTACCCCTGCTCGCCGCCATCGGCCGTGGCCTCGGCCGGCTGCTGATGCCGTTCGTCCGCAAACGCCGGGCCGTCGTCGCCCTCAACCTGGCCTGGTGTTTTCCCGAACTCGACGAAGCGGCGCGGCGCGATCTGGCCCGCCGCCATTTCGCCGCCCTCGGCCGCAGTTTTCTCGAACGCGGCATGCTCTGGTGGAGCAGCCGGCAGCGCCTGGAAAGGCTGATTCAGGTCGAGGGCGAACAGCATTTGCAGGCGCAGTTGGATGCCGGCCGCCCGGTGATCCTGCTCGCCCCCCACTTTCTCGGCCTCGATGCTGGCGGCGTCGCCGTGGCGATGCGCCATGACGTGATTTCACTCTACGCCGCGCAGCGCAATCCGCTTATCGACCGCTTGTTGCTGCGTGGCCGCAAGCGTTTCGGCGATCAGGTGCTGCTGTCTCGCCAGGACGGCGTGCGCGCCACCGTCAAGGCGATGAAATCGGGGCGGCCCTTTTACTATCTGCCCGATCTCAACGCGCGGCGCCGAGAAGCCGTTTTCGTTCCCTTTTTCGGCGTTTCCGCCGCCACCAATACCGGACTGCCCCGACTCGCCCGCGCCGCCGGGGCGGCGGTGTTGCCCTGCGTGACCCGCATGCTGCCGGGCGGCGAAGGCTACCAGCTCGACATCGGCGAAGCCTGGACCGACTATCCGACCGGCGACGTGGAAGCCGATATTGCTCGCATGAACACCTGGCTGGAAGGCGTGATCCGCAGCATGCCGGAGCAGTACTACTGGGTGCATCGCCGCTTCAAGACCCGGCCGCCCGGCGAAGCCAGGCCGTATTGAGTTGGTCGAATTGTGAGTGGAGAAAAGGGGAGTCGAGAGCAAACCTCCTCTCCAACTCTCCACTCTCGACTCATACCCCCCCCATCCGGCGAGCCGGGTATACTTTCGCCCCTGTTGACCGTTGCCTCCAAAGAGAACCCGACCTTGGCCCTGACGATTCTTGGACTTTCCGGCGCCCTGACGCACGACCCGTCGGCCGCCCTCTACATTGATGGCAAGCTGGTTGCCGCCGCCGAAGAGGAGCGCTTCGTCCGCGACAAGCATGCCAAGAACCGCATGCCTTACGAAGCGGCGCGTTTTTGCCTGGATTTCGCCGGCATCAAACCCGTTGATGTCACCGCCGTCGCCATTCCCTTCGCCCCGATCAGCCTCGCCGACAAGGCGCGCTGGCAGTATGCCAAGCGTTACTGGTATGCGCCGGATCGTGCCCTTGATACGCTGTTCAACGGCAACCGCCGTTTTCGCCGTTACAAGAAGCGCATCGAATGGTGTCTGCAACAACTCGGCTTCGACCTGGTCAAGACCGAGATCGTGCCGGTCGAACACCATCTGGCCCATGCCTCCTCCGCCTATCACTGCTCCGGTTTTCAGGAGAAAACGGCCATTCTCGGCATCGACGGCAAGGGCGAATACGCCACCACCTTTTTCGGCGTCGGCGAGAACGGCCAGATTCGCAAGATCAAGGAGTTTTACGATCCGGATTCACTCGGCGGCCTGTACGGCGCGCTGACCGAGTACCTCGGCTTCGAGATGCTCGATGGCGAATACAAAGTCATGGGCATGGCTCCCTACGGCGACCCGAACCGATACGATTTCTCGCGCTTGGCCAAGTTCGAGAATGGCGAGCTGATCGTCAATACCGACTACGCCAACGTCATCGGCTTCCGCCGCTACAAGGAAAAGGGCAAGGGCTACTACTTCTCGCCCAAACTCATCGATTGGCTCGGCCCGATGCGCCACGGCGACATCGCCGACGACCCCTATATCCACTACGCGGCGAGCATGCAAAAGCTGTTCGAGGACTTGTCGCTGCAAATGCTGGACCATTACCTCGGCGACATCATCCGCGAAACCGGGCGGCTGGCCTTCGCCGGAGGCGGTGCGCTCAACGTCAAGCTGAACCAGAAAATCATCTCCCGCCCGGAACTCAAGGAGTTATTCGTCCAACCCGCCTCCGGCGACGCCGGCACGGCCATTGGCGCCGCCGCCTACGTCTCGGTCGCGCGCGGCGTGCCGGTCGAGAAGATGGAGCATGTCTATCTCGGCCCCGAATACCGCAACGAAGAAGTCATCGCCGCCTGCGCCCGCCATCCGGCCAAGCCGCAATGGAAAGTCATCGCCGACGGCGATACCGCCGTGCCGCAACGCATTGCGCAAATTCTCGCCGATGGCAATCCAGTCGCCTGGTTCCAAGGGCGCATGGAATTCGGCCCGCGCGCCCTGGGCGGCCGTTCCATCCTCGGCTGCCCGAGCGCCCCCGGCGTCGCCGACCGAATCAACGAACAGATCAAGTTCCGCGAGCGCTGGCGGCCATTCTGCCCCAGCATGCTCGACACCGTCGGCTCGCAAATGCTCGGCAGCGACCACCCCGCGCCCTTCATGACCTTCACCTTCGAAGTCGCCGAAGGCTGGAAAACCCGCGTCCCGGAAGTCGTCCACGAAGACGGCACCTCGCGTGCCCAGGTTCTCGAACGCCAGCACAATCCGCGTTACTACGATTTGATGAAGGAAATGGAAAAGCTGACCGGCAACGGCGTGGTGCTCAACACCTCGCTCAACCGCCGCGGCGAACCGATGATCTGCTCGCCCACCGATGCGCTGAACATGTTCTTCGGCTCCGACCTGCGTTACCTGGTCATGCAGGATGTGCTGGTCACCAAATGATCAGCCAAGCAAAAATCACTTTTGAGGACGTTCCCGATGGCTTGTAATTCGTCCGAAGGCAGCACGACAATGAACGCAAACGAGCAAAAGCTATACCGCTTGCTGTGCTGGCTGACCCTGTTGATCGGCCTCGTCTGTTTTTTCTGGGGTTTGGGCAATATCCCCCTGCTTTCCCTAAACGAAGCGCGCCGCGCCATTCCCACCCAGGCCATGTTCGCCAGCGGCGACTGGTTGCTGCCGCAGCTCAATGGCGAACTGTACCTCACGAAGCCGCCGCTGCTTTACTGGCTGACCACCGCCACATCGCATCTCTTCGGCAACGTTAACGAATGGTCGGTGCGCCTGCCCTCGGCGCTGGCCGCAGCCGTCGTGGTGTTCGCCGCCTACCGCTATGCGCTGCGGCGTTTCGGCCCGTGGGCGGCGCTGTTCGCCGTCCAGGTGCTCATTGCCAACGCCACGTTCGCCAGGTTCGCCCGCCGCGCCGAAATCGAAATGCTGCTGACCGCCCTGTGCTTCGGCGCGCTGCTGGCCGCGCTGCATTTCGTCCAGGAGCAGACGGGACGCCGCTGGATCCTGTTGAGCTATTTATTGCTCGGCCTCGCCATACTCACCAAAGGGCCGGTGGCGCTGCTGTTCGTCACGCTGCCGCTGCTGGTCTACGCGCTTGTCTATCGGGAAACGCGGGCCTGGCAGGTTCTGCGCAACCCGCTGGGCTGGGGAATCCTGCTGCTGGTGGGCAGTTCATGGTTTCTCGCGGTCAGCCTGCAGATGGGCTTCGATATCTGGCAGACCACGGTACAGCGCGACATCATGGAGAAGGTGCAGGGCGCGACCTCCTACCCGCTGCTTGACTATGTCTTGTGGATACCGGGCGATTTCCTGCCGGCCAGCCTGCTGCTGCTGGCTGCGCCGCTTGCCACCTGGCGACGCTGGAAAAGCGATCAGCGGCTGACCGTGCTGATGATTGCCATTGCCGCGCCGTTGCTGATTTTCTCCGTGTTCAGCTACAAGCACACCAAGTACCTGTTGCCGATCTACCCGCTGCTCGCGCTGCTTGCCGGAAAACGCCTGGGCGAACTGATGGAGACAGCCCGGCCCGCATGGCGGCGCGTACTGCTTACGCTCGGCCTGCTCATGCCGCTCAGCTACGCAGGCTATTTTGCCGTGGCCGAGGCACGCACGCTTGAGTTTCGCTACGTGGCGTTGATGCAGTTCGAACAATGGATCGCGGGAGTACGCGATATGCCGGTGTATAGTTACATCGGTCTACAGGAACGCCCCGTCTATTACGCCAGGCGTCCGATTCCCGTGCTCGACCAGGAGAAACTGGAACAGACGCGAATGCAGCAGCCATCCTTCCTGCTGCTCGTGGAAAATGACCATCTCGACGCTGTAGCGCAAGTGGCGGACTGCAAGGTGCGCGAATTCGACCCCTACCTGAAACGCAAAAAAACTCTCACCATATTCGGTTTCGGCGCCGCCTGCCCGTCGCCGGCAAACCATGACAAAACCGGCTGAACCGGATTTCCCAAGCCCGGCGTGACCCGCCGGCAGCAGCGGATATCCCAGCCCATCATCACTCACTCAGTCGATCATCATGAATAAGACCGCGCCCCGCGATATTTCCATCGTCATTCCCATCTACAACGAGGCGGAGAATATCGAACCGATGGTGCGCGAAATTCAGGCGGCTTTTCAGGGCAGGGCGGAATCTTACGAGGTGATCTTCGTAGACGATGCCAGCAACGATGAGAGCCCTGCCGTCCTGCGGCGCCAGACCTTGGAGACGGATGTCGTGCGCTGCCTGCGGCATCGCCGCAACTTCGGCCAGAGCGCGGCGGTGGCGACGGGCTTTCGCGCCGCGCGCGGCGAGTGGATCGGCACGCTTGACGGCGACGGCCAGAACGATCCGGCCGACTTGCCGCGCATGCTCGACGAGGCGCGCCGCCTCGGCGTCGACTGCGTGACCGGCGTGCGGGCCAAACGGCAGGATAATTTCATCCGCAAGCTCTCCTCGCGCATCGCCAACGGTTTTCGCAACTGGGCGACCGGGGATCGCGTCAGCGACAGCGGTTGCGGCGTGCGCGTGGTGCGCGCCGCCTGTGTCGGCGAGTTACCCGTATTCAACGGGCTACACCGTTTCATGCCGACCCTGCTGCGGGCCAAGAGCTACACCGTGAGCGAATTTCCGGTGAATCACCGGCCACGGCTACGCGGCGTGTCGAAATACGGTGTGCATAATCGGCTCTGGCGCGGTATCCGCGATTGCTTCGGCGTGCGCTGGTTCGTGGCCCGAGCCGTGCCAGCCGAACGGGTCGATGCCGGGCAAGAACGCGAACAGGAACGGCAATGAACAAGCTGGAACAGGATGGCGAAGCCGTCGCCGGCGATATGGCGGACGATTCCGAGGAAAACGTCGCACTGGCCTCGGTGGCATCCGGCGTCAACAAGGAGCTGCGCCGCCTGCTGCTGTTGCTTGCCGTTGCCGTGGTGGCTTTCGGGCTGCTGTATTTCACGCCCGCCGGCGCTATCGTGCGCGATATTCACCATCTGCGAGCCCATCTGTCGAGCGACGATTTTTGGGCCGAGACGAGCTACGTCGCCATCGTCATCGGACTGGTGGCGCTGGGCGTGCCGCGGCTGACCTTCTACGTCGTCGGCGGCCTTGCCTTCGGCTTCTGGACAGGGCTGTTGCTGGCCCAGATCGGCGCTATCGGCGGCGCCTGGCTCACCTTCTGGGCCGTGCGTCATGGCGGGCGCGTCTGGCTTGAGCGCCATTTCGGCCACCATCGCCTGGTTGGCCGTGCTTTTCGCGTGCGCTCCTCGGTCAAGGCGGTAGCGCTAATCCGCCAGCTACCGCTGGCCGGCATCATGATTAATGGCGGACTGGCGTTGAGCGAAGTCAATACGCGCGTCTTCCTCATCGGTACTTTCATCGGCTATCTGCCGCAGGGAATCATCGCTTCGCTGATCGGCAGCGGTCTGGTCACCGAGAACGCAATCGATGGCGTCAGCAAGCTGCTGACCGCTGGTGTTGTGCTGCTGGCTGGCGTTTTTTTCTTCTGGCGCTGGCGCGGCGCCGGCCGGGAGACGCCGTGATGAGCCAGACATGATCTGCCCCCCCCCTCTCCATCCGGAGATCACCGCAAAGCCCAGAATTGCGCTAGTTTCCTTCGATTCGTTAGGCGACGGCCTGATCTACCTGATGATCGCCAACAACCTGCAACGAAATGGCTTTGCCGTCACCTGTTATGGGAATATCGCCCATCAGATGCGGGCATGGCTACCGAATCTCGATATCCAGCCTTATCCACCGGCCGATCAATTCGAGACAGCGTTGGCGGCATACGACCTGGCAATCGTGAGCCCGCCGAGCTTCATTCGCGCCAACATGGACGTAGCGATGACTGCCCGGTTGCGCGAGAAATGGCTGCTGATCTGCCAGGACCCGCCGGCAAGCTGGCGCTTCGATCACACCGAACGAATCCAGCGTTCCACGACCCCGGAGCAATTTCGACAACTCGAAAAATTGCTGGACAGCAGCGGCCCGATACGCTCTCGGCCATTTGTCGACGACAGTGTCGTCGAAATGACTCTGCAATACATGCGGGACAGGATGCACCTCGAACAGGTGAGTAAAGACCCTCCAATCATCGTGCCGGAAGGGCTGCTGTACCGCCGCCATCGGAACAGGATCATCGTCAGCCCCGATTCAGCCAGACCAGACAAGAGAAGCTGGCGTCCCGCCTCCTTCCTCGCACTCTGTCATCGCCTGCAAGCGCTTGGTTACACGCCAGAAATCGTCGTGGCGCCGAAAAACCATGCTGTTTGGGCAACAATGGCCGGCCATGCGTTCGCAACGCCGCGTTTCGACGGCATCGGTTCATTGGCCGCTCATCTTTACGAGTCGGGCGCCGTCATCGCCAACGACTCTGGAAACGGACATCTGGCGTCGTTCCTCGGCATCCCGGTCGTCACCATCTATCGCAAGAAAAACCCGCGTTTCCATTGGCGGCCGGACTGGACGCCCGGCATTGTCGTTTGCCCTGCCTCTCTTCCTTTCCTGCAAAAGAAACTATGGAAATACTTTATCCGCCCGTCGCAAGTCATCGCCGCGCTCGAATGCCTGCTGGAGAAGGCCGCTTGACCATCAATCAGGCACAAGCCCGCCATTCGTAGCGAGATCGGAAAAAATGAAAACCTCACCCAGCCCCCCTCCCCCCAGTGTTACAGCCATAATCGTCAATTATAAGTCGGCGGTTTATGCAAAAGATTGTATTGATTCATTGATCGCTCAGAATTACCCTGGTCTCGATATTGTTGTTGTTGATAATGCCAGCGGAGGGAAGGATGTTGAACTGCTGCGTACCAGTTTCGGGCACAGGATCAACCTTGTTGAGAATCCGGAAAATACCGGATTTGGTCGGGCCAATAATCTCGCAGCCACCCGATCCGAAGCGGATTATCTACTGCTGGTCAATCCCGATGCGCGACTTTTGCAACAGGATTTTATCGAGAGAATGGTCAACTTCATGGCACGAAACCCGGAAATCGGCATTGCCGGCCCGGAAGTTCATGAGCCCTTAAAGAAGCGCCGCCAATACTCGCTGCCGCATCGATATTACCCGGTACAAAATCGCTTGAGAAATCAGGATTTCATCAAAGCGCTGCCCGGTCCTTATGCATGGATACTGGGCGCCTGTCTGTGTATTCGCCGGGATTTATACGAAAAACTGGGGGGCTTTGATCCTGATTACTTCCTCTACGGTGAAGATACCGACATCTGTATCCGGGTAAGGAAAGCCGGATACGCCGTTGGTTATTATCCAGGCGCAAAAATGACGCACATCGGCGGCGCAAGCGAATCGTCGGCAATACCACTCGAAAAATTCTTGCGCAAAAAACGGGGGATTTTTCTTTTCTATAGCAAACACTACCCCAAAGAAGATGTCATTCGGATTGCCCGCATGACGTTGGCCAGCAGCTATTATGCCGCTCTTAAAAACTGGTTGAGAATTGCTTTTCGCCTTGACGAGCCACACAACTTGCAGAGCGACAGGCAAAAAATAGAAGCCACGCGCATGGTATGCCGTGAGACGCTCGATGCTCTGCAAGATCGCAGCCGGCCAGCGTGAATGCCAATACTGTGTTCCAAGCAAGAATTTACTGGGGCATTTTTTGAGCCAAATTATAGCCAGGTCAAGAGAGCTTTGAGCTGATTGTTGTGGCTGGCTACTACGGCTGGACGAAAGTTATTCAGCGATGGCGGATAGCGTTTCCGCCAACTGGACACTGCCAGGGTGCAATTTGGTGGTGCTGCCACAGCATCCACCAGAAAGAGAGTCATGAATCCATTTTTTCGACAGCTCAATAAACTGGCCCCTGGCGAAGGCTATTGGGCAGGGATGTTTTTCGTTTTCTTTATTACTTTTTTATTGCCATTCGGTAATGGCCCGATAAGAATCAGTCTTTATCTTGGAATTCTCCTTCCTGCCTTGCTATTTTCGACATGGCAAGAAGTCAGACGCCTTGCTGGAAGCCATCATTTTATCGTCGTCGTTATTCTTTGCGCCTATGCGCTGGTGCGCTCGGGTGACCTGGATACGGCACAGGATATTTTGAAACCTTTTGTCTTTTTCCTGCTCTTGGTGCTGGGCGCCATGAAACTACCGACGACCCAGCCCGCCTCCGTTAAACGGGCCGCTTTATTTTTCATCGTGGCATTGCTCGTTTATCTCTTGGCCAATGCCGTTTACCAAGGCATGACCCAGGACTGGCGGCCGGGGATGCGTCTTGACCCGCTGTTCGGCCGCCTGTATAATGTCATTTACTGTTCTGCCGTCATGGTCAGCGCGCTCGTGGTGTACTCGTGGGCCTGTCTCAAGACACGCGATTATCGCTCGCTCATTATGGCTAACGCCGTCGTGATTATTTCGGCGTTCTGGCTCCTGCAATCTCGTACCGCCTTGCCTGCTTGGGCGGGATCAATGGCAATTTTATTGATATCCACCATTCCGTCTACGGAACGGCGACGGGTTCTGCCCTGGCTCTTGCTTTCAATGCTGGCCATCGCGAGCTTGGCTTTCCCCGCGCTTTTCGAGCGTGGCAACAGCTACCGACTTGAAATATGGGCCGATTATCTGACCTCGATGCGTGAATGCGGCACGTTTTTTGGTTGCGGATGGGGCGTGACGCATCCCTCCTTCACGACGAAAGAGGGATTCGACATCACGCATCCGCACAGCATCTACGTGCAGCATTTGTTCTGGGGGGGAATCACGGGGTTGGCGCTCCTGCTGCTGACACTATTGCTTCCCTTGATCGCCGGTATCCGGCGGGGGCATTTCGCCGCTTGGGCGCTGCTGCCCGGCTGTGTAGCGCTGGCCTTCGACGGGAAAGGTTTTCTTATGACCTCCCTGCCGGCTCAACAATGGCTTCTGGTAATCGTCCCGCTGGCCTTGCTGATTGCTGGACTGGCCGGTAAAACGATGGCTTCGACTACCTTCGGCGAGGATGGTTAGCCCGGCAGTACCCGCTCCAGCCACTGAGCCAGCGTCGAATCCGTTGGCCAGTTACGCAGCAAACGAGTCCGGTCACGTCGCCAAGCGTGGACAAAGCTCGATTGTGAGCGATGCTCGGTTAGTGCATCGAGATCAATGAGCACGATCCGCCCGTCGTGCCATAGCAGGTTGGAGGCTTTCAGGTCACCGTGGGTGATGTGCAGGCGATGGAGTAACTGAAACAGTTCGTGTAGCGCCTGCTGGATGGCTGGCTCGGGTTCCTGTGCTGAATCGAGCAGGTCGCGCAAGGAAATGCCGGGGCAATGTTCGGCAATGAAGAAGGCGCGACCACGCAACGCGCCCCGACGCTCCTCGATGAGTGCCAGCGCCCGTGGCGTAGCGATGCCGTAGAAATGGAGGCGATACGCCGCCTGCCAGGAATGCCAGGCGCGGCTGGGCCGCCAGGCACGGGACAAGGCATGGCGCCAATGCTTGAGGTTGTAACGCTTGACCACTAGCCTTTGCCCGCCCGCTTCGATGGCGGCAACGGTGCAGGTGCCGCCGTCCTTGAGGCATTCTCCACTCGCCATTGCCGCGTCCGGGGCTGACAGCAGCGATTGTAACGCCGGCCATTGCTCACGCAGAACAGCAGTGAAGCGGCGGAATTCTTTATGCACCACGAAGCGGCTGCAATCGCGCACGGTCTTGGTGAGAAAGCGCCGCAAACGCCTTTGCCGGGCTGCGGCGACCGCGCTTTCCAGGGCGTTGGCGTCGACCTGACGGCCCCAGCCTTGCAGCAGTTCCTGGCGCAACCCGTCCCAAGCGGGTTCCATTTCCGCCAGCAGCCGGGCCAGGTTGGCGAGTTGGCCGGATGCCGATGCGTCCGCACGCACGCCGTCGCCGTCGATCAGGAGTAGTTGCCCGCGATACAGCAGGAAGTTGCCAAAGTGCGGGTCTTGTTGCACCAGACCGGCGCCATGCAGGCGACCCAGCAGGTGCATGGCGGACAACACCGGCTGCGGTTCACGGGGCGTTGACTGCTGTTCTTTGAGGGTTGCCGCGCCGTCGAGAAAGGCGGTGAGCACCAGATAACCGCACTCGCCGATCGGGCCTGCAAAACGCAGATCTGGCGTCGGCAGGTTGGCGGTCGCCAGCGCGGCGAGGCCCGCGCGTTCGCGCTCGCCATACCGGCGCGCATCGGCGCCGACGAATAATTTGGCGAATGCCGGCTGACCGTTCCATAGCGCCAGACCGGCCAACCGCTTGCCGGGCAGCAGGCGCAGCAAACGGGTGAATTCCAGCCTGCCGCCTTCCGGCAAGGTCAGTGCGAAGGGCAAGGAAGGCTCGCGCCCGGCTTGGCGCAGGCTCTCTAGCGATACCACTGGAGCCGCACCATGATCGACCTGCGACGAACTCATCACACCTTCGGCGCGAACTTGCGCCGGTAGCGTTCCAGCAAGCGTTCGCCTTCGGGAACCAGATAGCGCAGCAACGGCGCTTCGTCGCGCAGGATGTCGCGCAGCGGGCGCAGGAAATAGGCGCGCAAAAAGCGTAGAAAATCGCGCCGGGTCAGGCCGATTTCCAGCGCCGAGAAATACAGCGAGGCCAGATCCTTGTCGCGCCAGCGGCGCGGCGTCGCAGCCCGGCACTGGGCACGGTGCAGGTCGATGATGGACAGCCGGAGAGCCGCCGGCGTCGGCGCCGGATCAAGATGCAGCAGGAAGTGGCAGATGTAGAAATCCCGATGATTGATGCCGGCGCGGTGCATGCGCCCGGCCATGTCGGCGACGCGGGCGATCAGCGCCCGCTTCAACGCCAGCGCCGGCGGCCGCTGCGACCAATCGCGGCAGAACTCATCCAGGCCGACGGTCGGCGCCAGTTCCTCGGTAATGACGAAGGAATGCTGGCACGCCGGATTCCCGCCGCGCCGGCCGTAAGCCACGGCCCGCAGGGTAGCGACGCCGGCGGCGGTCAGCCGGCGGCTGGCCAGCCATTCGGTTTCCGCGCCGAGTATGGGCAAACGCAGGTACAACAGGTTCTTGAAAATCTCGCCCCAACCGATGCCGCGATGAATCTTGACGAAGTAACCGCACCCGGCCACCTCGGTGCGCAGCGTCCGGCGTCCTTCCAGTTCGCGGAATACCTTGCCTTGCAGGGCCTCGACGGCGACGAACGGGTCCTGTCCATCCCACAGTTCGGCGAATGGCGTTTCGAGGACAAGCTCCCGTGCCATCAATCGCCCTCCATCAGGATCAGATCCGCCGCCCGCTCCGCCCTGCCATAGATGTCGGCTGTCTCGGCGAAAGCCAAGGCGTTAGCCTGCCAGCGGCGGCGTTGGTCATCATCGCGCAGCATGCGCTGCAACAGGCGATCCATTTCCGCCTGTGCGAAAGGCTCGGGAATCACCAAGCCGCCATCAGCCTCGGCAATGTAATGGGCATAGCCGCAGATCGCCGAGCACAGCACCGGCAGACCGGCCACCAAGGCTTCGAGCAACACGGCGCCGGCGGCTTCGTGATAGGCCGGATGCAGGAACAGGTCGGCTCCCAGCAGAAAGCGCGGAACGTCGTCGCGCCCCGGCAGGATGCTGACCCGTTCCGCCAGCCCCAACTCACGGGCATAGCGCAGGAAGGCATCAGGCTTGTCCTGGCCGATGGCGATCAGGCGGGTGCGCCGCCGCAGTTCGTCCGGCAGACCAGCCAGCGCCAGCAACGAGCGATCCAGGCCCTTGCGCTTGAAATCCGAACCGACTTGCAGCAACAGCAAGTCATCATCGGCCAGCCCGAATTCGGCGCGAAACTCGGCACGGATTCGCAACGCGTCCGGCGGCGCGCGCCGGTCGAGGGCAATGCCCGGCGGCAGCATATGAAAACGCTCAG
Source organism: Azonexus sp. (assembly GCA_031260295.1). GTDB lineage: Bacteria > Pseudomonadota > Gammaproteobacteria > Burkholderiales > Rhodocyclaceae > Azonexus. The sequence continues at coordinate 26,745 of JAIRKE010000023.1, read as the reverse complement.
GCGGCGTGCCGTAATACTTCTCGAACAGGGTCTGCTGCACTCGCGAGATCATCAGGAGCCGGGTCCGACTCGGCGGCGCGAACACCGCCCGCTCGGCGGTGGCAAAATGCCGATAGCGCGCGGACAGGCGATAGAAGGGATTGCGTAGCGTCCGCGCCTTGTCCTCATAGCAGGGATCGCCAGCGTAATAGAAATCGAGTCCCGGCATCTTGTTGAAACCGACGACACGCGCCGCCGGCCGCGCCCGCAAATCGCGCGCCACCCAGGCGGCAAATCTTTCGTAACGGCGGATATTGGTCAACCCCTTGACCGGTACCCGAATCAGCTCAAAACCTTCGGGAAGCTCGCCGCTCCAACTCAGGGCATAGACCCGCACGGCATGTCCACGCGCCTGACAGGCCAGGGCGATACGCAAAAAACTGCGTTGCAGGCCGCCAGAGGGAAAATATTTGTACAGGCAGAAGGCCAACTGCATCGTGCATCCCATCGACGTCCCGCGCAGGGGAAAGGCGTGATCTGCCAGCCGCCCGGTATGGCATCCTGGATGAAACCCACGCCAGCCAGGGGGGAAATGGTGGTGATGGGCAGAATCGAACTGCCGACCTATGGGTTATGAATCCTACCCGTTGCACATCACCAATCATCAATACACAGCAAATCAAAGAGTTATACGTTTCATTACATCGCTAGGCTTCATTATACCGCTTTGGCGTCGTCTCTTTGTTGTCTCTTTAGTTGGCTCAAACACCACAACACCAGCGAGCACGAAGTGATGCTGGGCTAGATCAGCAACTGAACCGGATTCGTCAAGATCAAGCTAGTACATTGCCATTTCCACAAACAAAAACAGGCCGGAAAGCTCCCAATCTTGCGGATTGCGCCCCTTGTGATTCAATCACAAGGTGGCCTGATGGGTAGCATCAGAGTCATCGAGTGCATTGGCGACGCCTGAAATCCGTAGTGTTCATAGAACTGTTTTGCGCGCTCGTTCAATGCATGGACGAGTAGTGCCCGTACACCAGCGTTTCCAGCCACGGATCGTGCACGAATGACCGCATCCTGAAGCAAAGCTGCGCCAAGCTTCATGCCTTGGGCGCTAACGTCCACCGCGAGTCTGGCGAGAACCATCACCGGCACCGGATCGGGCATGTTACGACGAATAGCGCTGGAGACTTCCTGGTGCGCGACGGCACCCGCTGCCAAAGCATAGTATCCAAGCACTCGCTGATTGCCATCGATCACAACGAATGTTCGACTTGCCCCGTTCAGATGATTGGACAGTGCGCGCCGCTTCAGCCAATCATCCAGCAATGGCTCGCCGCAACTGAATCCATCAAGGAGATGCGCCGCGGCAAGCGATTGGGGTGGCGAACCCTGAATCCTCATGCCTTATCCCACGGTGCCTTGATGGTCATCAGGCGTTCAAGGCCGGTGTTGGTGTCTTGTGGTGCATCGAGCAGCGCTACGAACTGGTGGAACCTGTTTTCGTCCAGGTTAAAAAAAACCTGATCCAGCACAACAGCTTTTGCTCGATCGCATGCAGTTTCCAGCATGAAGTCCGAGCGGTTTTTGCCCAGCAGATTGGCTGCATGGTCGATCAAGTCGCGCTGCTCAGGCAGCGCACGCAGGTTGATGGAGGCGACACGCATTGTTGATTGCTCCTGACGCATACACAATAGATGTACACCATAAGTTGATGTATCGCTGATGTCAATACGCGCCAGTTCTCCAAGAAAGCGAGCAAATACTGAGATTCCGGCTTGCCGGCGGTCTATCAACCATCATCACGCGGACGGCATCGCTGAAAACCGGGACGGCCGGTTTTCTGGCCTTCGGCCACCGCTACATGCCGCCGGGCGACGGTTTTCCGTAAAGCAACGGCTGCTGGTCTATAGGGCGCGAATGGTCGGTATCAGGGCGCAGGCGTCAGGGCACGCGGCCGGCGCATCGAGGACTCGACCGCCGGAAAACCGCTAACTGAAGCGCCTAATTCCCCAGAACTTGAGGGAATTAGGAACGGGCATCCGATTTTTCGCATGCGAAAGTTCCGTAGGAGCACGATGGCATACGGGCAGTGATGGGCGTTTTACGGCGACTACGGATCATGTCAAGCGGTTGCAAGCGCCAGATGCCCGACCGGTTCCCGCGTTCGCCACGTGGCAGGCGGGCAGGTAGCCCTTCGGGTCGCTTCGCTTTACCCGCCCACGAGCCATTTATTTGTTAGTTTGTTTGTTAGTTAGTTCCTTCGGGTCACTTCAATCTACCCGCCCACCAGCCAAGAGCATGACAAGCTGAGGTGCGTCAAAGATTCGCCCCGCCTGGCCCGTGTCCTCGCTACGCTGCGGCCGCGCCAGCCAGATGGGGCCACTTCGCGTCCTTGACTCAGCAGACGCCTGCGAAATTCAAAAGAAAAACTTTCGCATGCGAAAGTTTCAGATCGTTGTTCAGCCCTCCGCTTCAACTCGGGGTTGTAAGCCGGAACCCCAGAAATTTCCGTCAGCCGATCAACAAGGCCTGTCTCGCGCCCGGTCGATGCGTTCCTGCATCGCCTGCATGACTTCTTCGTGGGTGTGCAGCTTAGCGTTGGGGTCGTCGGCTTCCCGCAGGGCTTCCTCGACCTCGCGGGTTATCCGCTCGTAATCCTCCGGCCACAGCACCTGCTCCATGCACAGCGAAGCCTGGCCCAGCAGGTGCAATAGACCAAACAACCGCATGTCGTTGGTAGCGATGATGTGCTCCCGAATCTGCTCCTGGATTGTCTCACTGGCCCGATGCGCCTCCGGTGAAGACGTACCGTCGTAGTTGGCGGGGAATTCCGCTTCCTCGGCGATCCGCGCCCAAGTGCTGGCTAGCGCCTCGATGCTGGAAGCACTCATTTGCTCATCCATTTTCGCAACAGGCGCTTTTTCAGAGAGGCGCGCTCTTGCGGGTTACGCCCCTTGTAGTTGGCGATGTAATCCGCCATATCGGCTTGGCGCTCGGCAGACCAGTAGGAATGACCATCCTTGCCCATCGCCCAGACGTTACTGACTTGGTTTTCCAACAAAGGTAAATAGGCGACCAGCGCTTCCGGCGATGCACCGGTCAGCGCGGTGCGTTCGCGGGTTCGCCAACGTTGATGCCAGCGTTTCTTGTCCTCGCGTTCGCTGCGACAGTTCGTGTACCCAATGATGGGCGTTTTGCGGTGGCTACGACTCATAAATTCCTCAACAGAAGAACTCCCGTCTATCGGAGATGTACCTTACATATCCGAATTTTCGCATGCGAAAGTTTACCAGCCCCTACGTTGATCAGATCCGCTGGAATTCTAGTAGAACAAACAGGCGGGTTTTTCGCTCGGTCTCTGTCTTTGAAGTAGGAAACCACAACAGCCCTGAGCGCCCGTTGCTGCTGCTTTCTTCATCCAGACCAGCCAGCACGACAACTTCACCATCTTCGGCGTCGACTACGGCCTCGATCGAGCGCTTGTTGAGTGTTGGGGAGTCGATATTGCTGGTACTCGTATTAGCAAAGCTGGACACCTCTTGCATGATCGATGCGGTAAAGCGACCATCCAAGGCTCGAGGCTGTATGGTTAATACTAGGCCGGACGACCTGTAGTCGATGGATTGAATCGGTATGCCATCTTTACTCAGGGTAAGGGCGCCGCGAACTGGCACTTCACTACCGACCATCAATCGGCCTTTTTCACCATCAACCAAGCGCAAGGTAGGCTGAGTTCGGAAATGGAAGCGTGAGTCACCGTTAATTGCCTTGAACACAGCATCAATGCTGCTAGTCTTCAACCGGGCGTAATTGTCTGATGGCAACAATGCAGAATTGAGTGCAAGCGACAATTTGCCGCCGAGAATATCCAGGATGGCGCCGAAGCTGAATGAATCATCCTTTGAGTCGGTAAATTCTACCAGGGCGGCACGGACGTTCATTACAACAGGCTTTTGATCAAGTTGCCCCAATAGTTTAAGGATTTTTTCCCGCCTCGCATCAGTGCCTGAAATGATCATCGCATCTTGAAAAATTTGATTACCTGGCTGCGCACCTGGCGCACTCATTAGAAGGCCGGTGGAGCGAAGCACCATTTGAAGATATTCAACTGTGCGATTTTTTGGACGGTATATCTCATAGTCCTGCTCTTCGATTTCCTTGCCTGCCATATCCAATCGAGCGAGGCCGGGGAGCGGCGAGTTCAACAATTTGGCGTTATCGATAGCTGCTACCAGTGGGTCAGACAAAGCAGATTTCTCCAGACGGACTATGCCGCCTGATTCTTTCGCAGTAACGCTGACTGATGCAAGCACGTCACTCAGCAGTTGCTGTAGCTTGTCGCGATCAATCGATTTGACATTGATGGTGACCCTCTTGTCCATGCCCAACACCTCAGGCGAGATCAAGTAGTCCTTGTTCAGCATTGCCTTGTATGTTGCCTCCGCGAAATCGACAACCCGAACTGCCTTAAAGCTGAGAGCAACTGTCTCGGCATGACCCACAAAGGGCAACAGCAGAATCAGAAAAATCAGTTGTTTCATTACTGTTCTCCCCGATACCAGAGATCCCCAATCTTTGCCTGCCAGCCAGTTGATGTTTCTTTGAATTGGTCGGCTACAAGGGTGCGACCATCAGATAACACGACGCGATATAACGCCCCATCTCGGTAAAAGCCGTTGCCCGTGATGCCTGCCGCATATTTTTCTTCTAAATTTGGCATTTCGACGACTCGGGATGGTGCCAAATGCGTTACGGCCAAGTGATCGACGCCTGCGCCCAGCGTCAGACCCAAGAACAAATACAGAATGATTGCGTTTCGGTTCATTTGCCACCATGTAAAGTAACGACCGCGTAAGTCCCAACTGCTCAGATACTGAAATCCTTCACCCGACTTAACTCCGGTTTCCGGGTTGATCTTCTGTGTGGTGTCATAGGCCTTGTACAACTCCGCACCTCGCACCCAAATTGATTCCGATAGTGGCGCCCCTTGTTGCATGCCATAACGGACATGTGCGACATGCCATTTCGGCAGTCGGAGCTTGAAGCCCATCCAGGAGGCAACACGGCCAACGACTGGCACTTGGACTTTGTCCAATCGTCGGGTGGTCGCGAATAGGTCAAACAGCGAATCTCTGACCTGCTTATCGACCAAGCCAGGGTGTTGAGCGATGAACAACAGGTCCCAGCCGTACTTGCGTGAATGCAACAGCCAGTTGATCAATGCCTGGCGGTCCTTTGCTTGCCAATCTCGTGAGTTGAGAAATGTCGCCAACTCGTCGAGAACCAGGAGACCGTTTTCGTCTTCGCTGAATTTGTGATCGTCCCGCATTACGGGGTAGGCCTCACCCTCAACCCACTTTAAGCCTGGATTACCCAGGGGAAGCTTTTCCATATCGCTGGCAGTGGGCCAATCCGGCAAGCGATACGGCCTCACTCGATTGCGCGGCCCCACCAGATGCTCGACGCGCAAATTCAAATTGGTCGCCACCATTCGCCCCTGCCACATGTATTCGCGAATTCGACCCACAGCTATCAGTGACTTGCCGGCCCCCCGTTTGCCGGCGAGTAATGTTCCGTCGGTCATATTAAGTCACGTAAGAAATCGCTTTGAGGTTCTCGCGATGCTCTCGATAAATGAAAGCGACAAGCTGAGCCGTCCAGTAGGCGGATATGCATAACTCAGCATTGGACGGCCAGATGGCATAAAACGCCATCAAGAGGGTTTGGTTAGAAACCTGATGTACCAGACCAACAACGAGCGCTTTCAGGGTTATCCAAAATACAGTAAGCAACGTTAGCGAGGCGGCAAGAATTGCACCGCCAATGGCAATTTTCTTGCCGACGTATGCCGCGAAAAATTCAAACAGTTTGCCAAAGGCTGCCACCAAAAAACCGGCGAAAAATTGCATGGTTATACCCTTTGCTCAAAGTGAAGCCCGAGGAGAAAAACATCCGCAAATGATTTCATTTGCCGCCGCGCCCTGTATTTCCGTTCGAAGAGAAGAACAACATGGCGATGGCCCACACCGTCAGAAGGCCAATGAGCCAGGCGTAATACTCGCGGAAAACATCGACATGCGAACACCAGTCAATATCGACGGACGACTGAATGCCTGATAGCGGCCCATGATTAATACCAGGTTGCCACTTGAGGTCTGCACATTGAACAGCAGGCCCCGGCAGAAACGACGGCAACCACGATGTATCCAGTCCGAAATTGCTGCCGTCGGTGCCTTGCGCGGTAATAGCAGCCTGACGATCATCGAGCTTGGCTTTAGCTGCATCTGATGCACTGTTGACAGTGGCATCTTTGCCGTTAAATCCGGAATCATCGACAGTAACTGCGCAGGGCGGCAGGCCTGGACCTCCACACACTGTTGTACCTGTACCAGTGCCTCCAGTTCCCGTACCGGAACCGCTGCCAGGATTACCACCTGGAGCAGTATCATTAATACTAATAATCGGACGATTGCCGTCACTGTCAGGAGGACCAGTCTTGATTTTTCGATTCCCTGTCTGGATGGTTTGGGAACCGTCGTCATTGTTGGTTATCTGGTCATACGTGCCGTCACCCTTATTGAAACTGAGCGTTTTTCCAGATTTCGTGAGAGCGCTTGCCAGCTTGTCACATTCCGGATTTTTGGCGTCGACATCCCAAGTCCCATCAGAGTTTGAAACAACCTCGCAGGGAACTTTGCCAGCAGGCTTTTTTGTTGCGTCCGCATTGGTTAATAGACAACTGGAGCCAGAAAGAACGTAACCGGAAGGGCAAGTTAATTGAACTGATTCATATTTGTAGTAAATCGTTAACGCTGTTCCAGACAAAGAGCCATTACCGGCCGGAACAGTCCAGGAAGCGTAATTCGTATAAGGTTGCCCCGGATATTGCTTATTTGACGGCGTGTAAAACGTCATCTTGTTTGCATAACCAGCATTCGGTGCTGAATACAGGATAATTTCCGAATCCAGCGACGCTAAACCAATTGAGTTAATCGAACCAGACTGAGGGTAAATCGTCGCCAATGTAATAGAAGATTTAGGCGTCGGGTCACGCTGGCCAGCCGGTGCATTGTCATACAAATTTTGGTCAGGGTTGTCGCGCTGCGCAGTCGAAGTCGGCTGAACAACTAAACGAGCATTAACCGGCGTACTCGTGGGCGCAGAATCTGAATTATTCCAGAAATACCAAGAAAGCAATGCGCCATGAGAAACAATAGACCATTCAACCGCGCGGGCCATTGTAGGATTTGACGCTGCTGCGCGACCCAGCCACATAACAGCCGACGTAACAGGTGCAAGATACTGCCAAAAAGCATTCGCAGTTGTAACGCCCCAGAAAAACAGAGCAAGGATGAAACAGAAAGTCCTGGTGATTCGCATTTCGCACCTAAAAATTATCTGTTTATTGAGAAAATAAAGAGGGAGCCAAAGCCCCCCCATGTCAAGACATGAGAAACTTAGACGGACTTGGCCAGACGCTTGACGATTTTCGGCGCGAACATCACAGCCAGAATGCCGAGCAGGAAGGGCCACGATGTGGAAACCACATCGAGCGCCGTATCCTTCATCTGCGTGAAACCCTCGGTAATGGCTGCCTTGGCATCGGCATCCAGGACACTTGCAGCATTGGCTGAAGCAGCCACGAATACACCACTCACAACAACGCCGGCACGAACCAGCAAGCTGTTGATTTTTTCCATTTGAATCTCCTAGGAAATCGGGTCGTTAAAAAAATTTTCGACAAGGCGAATTACCTTGCCCAAGAGAAAGCCGAAGGCCCAAGCCCCGAAACAGCCTGCGACGATCCAAAGCACTGAAACTGACATGAGTTAACGCCTCCCTGCACTGATGCCTAGGACAAGGCATAGAACCATCGCCACTCCGACCAAGATGTCCTGAATCGAAATGTGATCAAAATGTCCTTCGTAGCGCTCTGCCACTTGGGTACTTTCGACCAAGATCAAATCAGGGGCTGTGCCGGCGGGGCATGGCGGAACTGTTTGGGCCGCAGGGATGCAGTTGTACGTTGTCATATGGGACGGGCTGCGTTACGCCGCCTTGGCCGGCAATTTGACGTCGACGAGATCGACCTGCGAGACATACTCGATGCCGACAACGACCAGCTTTTCCACGTCCTTGGATACCAGTTGCCCCTCCTGCAGTTTCTTTTCAACTGCGGCAACGCGGCGATAAGTCACCAGGCAACGGGCCGGAAATGCTTTGCCAACCATGGCAGCACCGACCGAACTATCAGCAATCGATTGTTCGATGGCCGTGAAGCCGGTCCAATTCTTCGATGCGGGCACCGATACGATGACAATTTTTGTCGATTCGATACCCTCGAACTTGGTATTTGCTTCGCCTTTGAAGCCAGTGGACAGACCAAGAACAAATTCTTCAGACTTTAGTTCGGAGACGTGGCGGGACAAGAGACTCATAGTAATAACTCCTTTTGGGGATTGGACGACGCGGAAAAATCGGACTGCAAAACACGGTCAATCTCCGAAAGTCCGCCGCTACGAGCGGCCTCCAGGAGGCGACCTAGACCAGCCGCTCTCGCGACCCGATCAAAACTGATGTCACTGATGCAACCAACCACTTCACCCTCGCCGATGTCATTGGCATCGGCAAAGTCATCAAGGGTCGTAGGCATGCCGAATGATTTGAGTAGCGTACTTGCGGCCTTGAGGCTCACAACCGCCTTGCCTTTGGTAGCGCGGAGGTACTGAATCCAGAGCTTCGCGGCCGGGCTATCTTTGCCGCGCAAAATAGCGTCCTCTAGAAGCGCCCAAGGCGTCATGGATTTGCCCTGCGACAATTTCAGGCGGCCTGCTGTCATCTCGGATGACAATGACCACTCACGCTCGCGATCAAATTTCGCCAGGTAATCGCTGGCATCCCACGCGGGACGGACGTCGACGCCAACGCGATGACCACGGTAGGAGGCGAGAGTTGTCAGTCCAAACTTTTCCGCTGATGCGCGCCACGGCACAAAGAGCGCATCTGCCAAACGATCAGCATCGGGCGAGGCGCCCGAAAAAAACCAAGCGTCGTGTTGGTGGGGGTGCCATCCATTTGCTGGGGAATAGGTAATTTCAGTGGCGCTTAATGCCCCAATCCGCAGTGCCGCGATATCACGCTGAGACCGTGACTGGGTAAATGCCCGCTTCGCCGCCTTGAACGCATCGAGCAAGGTTGCAAGGTCGTCGTGAACAGAATGGGCTGCAGTGAACGTAACCATTACCGCACTCCCACCGGCCGAATGGACAGCGTCAAATAGCGCGGATATTTGGTCTGCCCGACGACGCATGACTTTTGCGCAGCAGATAGGGCAAGCCCACACATTGCCGCACCGCATAAGGCCGGAGTAGCCCACCGCCGCGTCATGCCGGTAAATTTTGACGGAATCGTCAACCGGCTCGCGGCAGCAAACCGAAACGCGGAATTCCGATTTTTTGCGGATTTCGCCAGTTTTTTTGCTGATAGTCTCTCGCCAGTACGGATAGGTGAGTTCCTGACAGCCCGACAGCAAAATGTGACGCCGAATCCGCAATGCAGCTGGGTCAGGTGCTGGAATCGCGCAATTGTCAGCAACATGTCTGACGCCAACAGGTAGAGTGCGAACGTAATCAACATCACGCACCCCCCGCCTCGTCGCCCCGTGTTGACAACAAAATCCGTATAGGTTTACCAAGAGGCGCAGCCCCAGCGGATGCCGGCGCCGCTGACGCGGCATCCGGCAGTCCGCTGGGAGCTGCGCTTAATGACCGCAGATACGGGTATTTTTCCTCCAGGCTGGCGCGATACTGAGCGTCGGCAAATAGATCACCCTGGCGCGCCAAAAATTTGGAAAAGTTGGAGGGGCGACCGCGAGGACGCGACACAACTTTCGCATGCGAAAGTGAGTTCGTTTTTTTGCTCATGGTCACAGCAACGCCTTTGCTGTGCACTGGACGCGCAGGGCTTCGAGGTTGACGAACACGCGACGACCAAAGTGGACAGTAGGCAGGTACCCACGGTCGCACATTGCAAACACTGTGGGGTGAGTCAAGCCGACCAAATCGGCGAAGCGTTCCCGGCTGAGACAGGGGAGTGCAAGACTCTGACCAGTGGCTAACGCTGTTGGTCCCAGGTTCCCAAATTCGACAGTCGAAGTCACAATGTCCCCCATGCTGTGTGGCCCGATGCGGCCACAGGTCAACAAATCACCAAGTTATGCATTAAATACACAATTCAAGGGACGATATACATATGCCGAGACCGTGTCAAGAGGTCGACCTAGAAATATCCGAGCGACTTATGCATGCAATCAACATGCTTGTGCCTAAATACCGCCAGTACAAAACGCTTGAAGAGTTGACCGGAGTCAATGCGGAGCGTTGGAAAGCCTTTGTTCACGGTCGTCAAAGGCCAACTGCAGAAATGCTGCAAGAATTCGGTATCCGCTATCCACAGCTATGCCTATGGTTGCTGACAGGACGAACCTATCTGGGCGGCGAACAATATGATCCAGAGGTCTATAAAGCCTTGGCCGAGGCAAATGCCCATGACATAGTTTCGGAAAAAAACCCAAAATCCATTTCGGATAGCCAAGCCTTGGTGATCGCAGTAGAGGCTGATAAGTACAGGGTTGCAAACCGAATTTTTAAAACATCTGTTCCGTTGCAGGAGTTGGAAGCTTTTATAGTCAAACGGGAAAAATCAAAAACAAAATTCGAGGTTATTAGAGAAATCAGAGAAAAGGCGCGCAAAAATGCAGACTCATGGTTTTTTGAATGGCCCAGCAATGGAGATAAAAGTCGTGACAAAATGCGTCGTGAATACATAAATAAAATAGTGGCATTAGTTGAAAAAGACCCTCTCGTCGGAATGGTCAGCGATTTTCTTGATGACATTTCTTTATTTAAGGCAATACTGAGTAACGGAAAAAGTGAAGAAAAATAAATTTAGGCAATAAGAGTGAAATGACGATAAAACCCGTTAAAACAGGATGGCAGGTCGATATACAACCAGGCGGACGCGGGGGCCGACGTGTTCGGAAGACGTTCAAGACGAAGGCCGAAGCCCTTGCCTGGGAACGGCACATTCAAGCGAAAGCCCAAGAGACTGCCGACTGGATGCCGGCGAAGAAAGACAATCGGCGGCTTCTCGACCTAGTGGAAATTTGGGCGAGTCGCCATGGAGTCACCCTTCGGGACGGGGAAAATACCGCAACTCGACTACGCGCCATGAGCACGGCGATGGGCAACCCAGTAGCCGAGAAATTCACTGCCCAAGATTTTGCGGAGTATCGAGCCAAGCGCCTAACTGACGGGATAACGCAAAACAACATGAACCGCGAGTTGCAGTATCTCAAGGCCATGTTCAATACCCTGATCTCGCTCGATGTCTGGACTCGGGAAAATCCACTATCCAAGCTGAAAGCGATCAAGATTGTCGAGAAGGAACTTTCGTTCCTCACGCTCGACCAGGTGCGGCACCTGTTAGCCGAGTTGCCCAAAGGGCGAAATCCTCACGTTGCTCTCATTGCGAAGATATGTCTGGCAACGGGATCGCGTTGGGGTGAAACCGAAAACCTGACGATCCAACAGGTATACAACGGCACCATCCAGTATGCGCGGACAAAATCAGGAAAGGCCCGAGCAATCCCCATCGACGTTGGCTTGGAGGTAGAGATCATGAACCACCACGCCGAACACGGCACGGGGAATCGTATTTTTCAAAGTGCTTGGGCTGCTTTTCGGGAAGGTGTTGAGCGTGCGCAGATCGAACTGCCACTGGGCCAGATGACCCACGTGCTACGGCACACCTTTGCGAGCCATTTCATGATGGCTGGCGGCAACATCCTTGCGCTGCAACGGATTCTGGGCCACCAGAGTTTGACAATGACCATGCGGTACTCGCACCTGGCGCCTGACCATTTGAAGGAAGCGCGGGAATTTAACCCGTTGACGCTTTGTCGTCGCAGAAACGACTAGGACCAGCCAAACCGGCCCTAACTCGTTGAATATTTGGTGGTGATGGGCGGAATCGAACCGCCGACCTATGGGTTATGAATCCATCGCTCTAACCGTCTGAGCTACATCACCACGCAGAGGGCGCGGATTATAGGGGAGGGGCGGCGCGGCGGTCAACCGCGTTATAATCGGCCGCTTTTCCGCAGTTAGGTCGTCAGACGACCCCGTTTCAAGAAATCACCCATGCCCAAGAAATTGTTCATCCGCACCTTCGGGTGCCAGATGAATGAGTACGATTCGGACAAGATGGCCGACGTGCTCAATGCCGCCGAGGGGGTCGTCAAGACCGACAATCCAGAGGAGGCCGACATCATCCTGTTCAACACCTGCTCGGTGCGCGAGAAAGCGCAGGAGAAGGTGTTCCACGATCTCGGCCGGGTTCGGCATCTGAAGCAGTTGAAGCCGGATCTGGTGATCGGCGTCGGCGGCTGTGTCGCCAGCCAGGAAGGGGCGGCCATCGTCGCTCGCGCGCCGTATGTCGATGTGGTGTTCGGCCCGCAGACGCTGCACCGCCTGCCGCAGTTGATCGCCGAGCGGCGCAGTGGCGGCAAGGCGGCGATCGATGTCTCCTTTCCCGAAATCGAGAAATTCGACGCCATGCCGCCGGCCGAGATCAAGGGCGCCTCGGCCTTCGTCTCGATCATGGAGGGCTGCTCCAAGTTCTGTACCTATTGCATCGTGCCTTATACCCGCGGCAACGAAGTTTCACGGCCCTTCGCCGATGTGCTGACCGAGGTCGCCGACCTGGCCGCGCACGACGTCAAGGAAGTGACGCTGCTCGGCCAGAACGTCAATGCCTATCGCGGCGACATGGATGCTGGCGACGAGAAGGCCGATCTGGCGCTGCTGATCGAATACATCGCCGAAGTGCCGGGCATCGAGCGCATTCGCTACACGACCTCGCATCCCTGCGAGATGAGTCAGCGCCTGATCGACGTTTACGCCAAGGTGCCGAAGCTGGTGTCGCACCTGCACCTGCCGGTGCAGGCTGGTTCCGACCGCGTGCTGGCGGCGATGAAGCGCGGTTACACCACGCTTGAATACAAATCCGTGGTGCGCAAACTGCGGGCGGCGCGGCCAGATATTGCGCTGTCGACCGATTTCATCGTCGGCTTTCCCGGCGAGAGCGATGCCGATTTCGAGAAAACCATGAAGCTGATCGACGAAGTTGGCTTCGATGCCTCGTTTTCCTTCATCTACAGCCCGCGCCCCGGCACGCCGGCGCTGGAACTGGCCGACGAGACGCCAGCCGAGGTCAAGTCGGCCCGCCTCACCCGCCTGCAAAAGCGCATCGACGAGTTGGCGGGCGAAGTCAGCAAGGCCATGGTCGGCAGCGTCCAGCGCGTGCTGGTCGAAGGCCGCTCGAAGAAGGACGCCAACGAACTGGCCGGGCGCACCGATAACAACCGCATTGTCAACTTCCTGGGCAACCCGAGGCTGATCGACCGCTTCGTCGACGTCCGCATCACCGCGGCCCTGCCGCACAGCCTGCGAGGCGAAATTGTTATCCGTGAAGACTAAGCCTGCACCGAAGAACCGGCCGATCGAGTTCGCCCTGGCGCCGGTGGACAACGGCCAGTTGGCCAACCTGTGCGGGCCGCTGGACGAGAATATCCGCCAGATCGAAACCGGCTTCGACGTCGTCATCCGCCGCCGCAACGAACGCTTCTCGATCACCGGCGAGAGGGCCCAGTTGACCGCCGACGCCATCCGCCATTTCTACGCCAGGGCGCGGATGCCGCTATCGGTCGATGAAATCCAGCTTGGCCTGATCGAATTGAGCAACGTGCCGGTTCGCCGCATCTCGGCGGACGGCAGCCCTGCCGACGGCCCGCAACTGATTACCCGCAAGAGCGAATTGCATGGCCGCACGCCGCGCCAGGTAGCCTATCTGAAGGCGATCCAGGAGCACGACATCACTTTCGGCATCGGCCCGGCCGGCACCGGCAAGACCTATCTCGCCGTGGCCTCGGCGGTGGACGCCTTTGAGCGCGATCTGGTCGAGCGCATCATCCTGACCCGGCCGGCGGTCGAGGCCGGTGAGCGCCTCGGCTTCCTGCCCGGCGATTTGACGCAGAAGATCGACCCCTACCTGCGCCCGCTGTACGACGCGCTGTACGACCTGATGGGCCACGACCGCGTCAGCAAGCTGTATGAAAAACACGCCATCGAGATCGCGCCGCTGGCCTTCATGCGCGGGCGCACGCTGAACCATGCCTTCATCATTCTGGATGAGGCGCAGAACACCACGCCGGAGCAGATGAAAATGTTCCTGACCCGCATCGGCATCGGCGCCAAGGCCGTGGTCACCGGCGACATCACCCAGATCGACCTGCCCAAGGGCCAGCGCAGCGGCCTCAAGGAAGCCGTGGAAGTGCTCGATGGGGTGCGCGGCCTGGCCTTCACCCATTTCAAGAAGGAAGACGTGGTGCGCCATCCGCTGGTCGCCCGCATCGTCGATGCCTATGAACGCCAGCAAGCGTCTTAACCTGTCCGTGCAATACGCCTGCGCCCGCGACGGGCTACCGGTGCGCGCCGATTTCTTTCGCTGGGCACGGGCAGCGCTGGATGGCGGCGGCGCCATCGCCATCCGCCTCGTCGATATTGACGAAGGCCAGGCGCTGAACCGGAATTACCGCGGCAAGGATTACCCAACCAACGTGTTGTCCTTTCCCTACGACACCGAGCCGGTGGTGCAGGGCGACCTGGTCATCTGCCCGGCAGTCGTCGCCCGCGAGGCCGCCGAACAGAGCAAGCCGCTGGCGGCGCATTACGCCCACCTGACGGTGCATGGTATGCTGCATCTACAGGGCTGGGACCATGACATTGACAATGACGCCCAACGTATGGAAGACAAAGAGAGGGAAATTCTCGCCGCGCTCGGTTACCCCGACCCCTACGCGGCCTAATCATTATGGATAGCGACAGTAAACCCGGTTTCATCGAACGCCTGACCACCTTCCTGCTGCGCGAGCCGGAAGACCGCGCCCAACTCATCCAGATCCTGCACAACGCCCACGAGCGGCAACTGCTGGATGGCGACGCGCTGAGCATGATCGAAGGCGTGCTGGCGGTCTCGGAAACCCGGGTTGCCGACGTCATGATCCCGCGCGCGCAGATGGGCGTCATCAATGTCGACGCGCCGCTCGCCGACATCCTGCCGGTGGCCATCGCCACCGCCCATTCGCGCTTTCCCGTCATTGACGGCGACCGCGACGAAGTCCTCGGCATCCTGCTCGCCAAGGATTTGCTGCGGGTCCGCGACGAAGCCAGCTTCGTGCTGCGTGATTGGCTGCGGCCAGCGGTGTTCATTCCGGAATCGAAGCGCCTGAACGTGCTGCTGCGCGAATTCCGCGTCTCGCGCAACCACATGGCCATCGTCGTCGACGAATTCGGCAGCGTCGCCGGCCTAGTCACCATCGAGGACGTGCTCGAACAGATCGTCGGCGACATCGCCGACGAATACGACTTTGATGAGACGCACGACAACATCCGCCGCGACTCGGCCGGCCGCTACCGGGTCAAGGCGCATACCGAGATCGCCGACTTCAACACCGCCTTCGGCACCCATTTTTCCGACGCCGAATTCGACACCGTCGGCGGCTTGCTGCTGCACCACCTTGGCTATGTGCCGAAACGCAATGAAAGCGTCGTCGTCGACGGTCTACACTTCCAGGTGCTGCGCGCCGACAGCCGCCGACTGTACACCCTGCTCGTCGATCCACCGCCCCCAGCCGAGAGCGGCGCTGAAGGTTAGAGCGGTTTCGATTCAGTGATGGTCTTTCCTGTACCACAGGCCCAATAGTAGTCAGGTCTCATCAATGACATATCACGCGAATTTAAGCACCCACCACGTCGAGCAGGCTGGCCGTGGCCTTGTCATGTTTGAATTGGCAAAACGCGGCTACACCGTCCAGTTCACCGGCAGTCGATTCCCCACAGCGGATTTGCTTGTCGTAAGCTCTTCTGACAAGCATTTCGGTATTGATATAAAAGCGCAAAAAACAAAGAATTTTTGGCGCATGAAGTGCCCGCTAGATTCGGAGCAGCTTTTCTATTGTTTCACCTACATTGGCTCTATCTCTTCGTTGCCAGAGATATACATCATGCCAAGTAAACTGGTTTCGACCCTATGGCATGAGTACAAAAACGCAGCGGTCGCTCGCAGCGTCAATGATGACAACATTTGGGGGCTAAAGTGGACAACACCAAGGCCATACAAGGACAATTGGGCGTGCCTTCCGGGTTAATGAAACCTAATTCTGCGCTCAACCTGGACGGCTTTGCCGCCGGTTAGCTGGGCGTTGTCATTGAACTCAAATCGCTTTAATGCGGCCCGCCTGCTGACCAGCGCCGCCCTTGGCGCAAGCGGCGTACTGGCCTTCGCCCCCTTCGGTCTGTTCTGGCTGGCACCGCTGGTCTGGCTCGGCCTGCTGTTGCTGCTGCGCCGCGCTTCCGACGTCCGCCAGGCGGCGTTCCTCGGCTTCGCCTTCGGCCTCGGCTTCTTTCTCTGCGGCGTCTCCTGGGTCTATGTCAGTCTCTCGGTCTTCGGCGGCATGCCTTGGTGGTTGGCCGGCTTTGCCGCCTTCCTGTTCTGCGCCGTGCTGGCGCTGTTCCCGTTGTTGGCCGCCGCCGCCTTCAAGCGCTGGCAGCCGGCGGCCGATTGGCGGCAGGCCCTGTTCTTCGCTGCCCTCGTTGCCGGCGGCGATTGGCTGCGCGGCTGGATCTTCACCGGCTTTCCCTGGCTGGCCGCCGGCTATTCGCAGACGCCGCCCAGTCCCCTGGCCGGCTTCGCCCCGCTGATCGGCGTACACGGCCTGTCGCTGCTGGCCGTGCTGAGCGGCACTCTGCTTCTCTGCCGCTGGCGCGGCGCGCTGGTGGTCGGTGCCCTGCTGCTGGCCGGTTTCGGTCTGCGCCAGGTGGCGTGGACAACGCCCGACGGCGAGCCGATCACTGTCGCGCTGATCCAGGGCAACGTGCCGCAGGAAATGAAATTCCGCCCGGAAACCCTGATCCGCACACTCGACCTCTATCACGAACTGGTCGCGGCACATCCGGCGCATCTGACCCTGCTGCCGGAAACCGCCATCCCGATCTTCTTCGAGCAGCTGCCGCCTGCCTACATCGAGGCGCTGAAGGCAAGCGCCGCCAGCCACGGCGGCGACCTGATTCTCGGCACACTGACCGGCGACGGCGCGCGTTACTGGAACAGCGCCCTGAGCCTTGGCCGCTCGCCGTCGCAGATTTACAGCAAGACGCATCTGGTGCCGTTTGGCGAAACGATTCCGCCCGGCTTTTCGTGGTTCATGCAACTGGCGACGATCCCGATGTCGTCGTTCGAGCGTGGCCCGGAGCGGCAAGAGCCGCTGGCGGTGGCCGGCCGCCGGGTGGCGGTCAACATCTGCTACGAGGACGCTTTCGGCGAGGAAATCATCGCCGCCCTGCCGCAGGCCGGCATTCTCGCCAATCTCTCCAACACCGCCTGGTTCGGCCGCTCGCTGGCGCAACCGCAGCATCTGCAGATCGCCCGCCTGCGCGCACTGGAAAGCGGCCGGCCGATGTTGCGCGCGACCAACACCGGCATAACCGCGGTGATCGCACCGGACGGCACCGTCGTCGCCCAACTGCCGTCCTTCACGCAGGGCGTGCTGCAAGCCGAGGTCACGGCCTACCAAGGGCTGACGCCTTATGCCCGTTTCGGCAACGGGCCGGCGCTGACGCTGATGCTCCTGCTGCTGGCGGCGGCTATTCGCCGTGGGCGAGCCTGACCACTTCGCGCTGTACCAGCGATTCCAGATAACGTCCCGGTTCTTCGCCGATTTCGCGGCCGTCGTGATAGAGCGCGGTCACGGTGAACGGCCCGTCGCCGGTGGCGAGCACGGCGACGTTGTCCGGGCTGATGGTTGCCCGACCGAGGCGACGTTCCGTCGGCCAGCGGATGTTGCCGTAGGCGTGATAAACCAGTTCGGAACAGACGATGCGGTCGGTCGACTCGACGTCGAAATTGAAATCGTAGGATTTGCCGACCAGACGCAGGGTCTGCAACACCACCTCCCGCCGTGCCGCCAGGCTGGCGGCACGCGGCCGCAATACGGCCAGATCGTCAACATTGACGAAGTGGGCCAGCGTGTTCATCTTGACCCCGCTACGCAGCGCCTCGACGACGCCGCGTCCGTCGCGGATCTTGGCCTGGTAGGGCTGCACCGCCGGATCATCCCAGATGCCCAGTTCACGCAGTTCCGACTCGTTACCGATCCATATCGCGGCATGGCCCCAGTGGCCGGGAATGAAGGTGTCGGTCAGGCGGAAGGGCGTTTTTTCCAGCAGGATGTCGCCGGCCCGCAGCGCGCCGCCGACCCTGGCAAGCACATCCGCCTGGCCGTCGAGCTTGCCGCGCCGCAGTTCGACCAGGCCGATGGCGTTGCCGAACACCATACTGAAAAAATTGACGCCTTCGGTTTTCAGGTGATTCAGGGTATCGACCGAGAGCACGCCGAAAAACCCCGCCAGATTCCCGGCGTAATCGACCGGACGGATGCGCCGAATCATGTTGTAGGAGAGGCTCTGATCGACCAGGGCGGCTACGTAGCGTTCATCCGCATGGGCCGAATCGGCCAGCAGCGGACGGCCGCGCTTCTCGTACCAGATCAGCCCGCGCCGCACCCGTGAACGATTGGCCGCCGAGGCAAAGTCGACCGAGATTTCAGTCATCTGACTCAGCGAAATGGCGTCATTGCTGCTCAGATGCTGGCGCAGCGAAGGCATCGCCCGGTACAGGCCGACGGCGGTCAGGTAGTTGTCGTAGAGCAGCAGCGCCGCCGCCAGCGACATCGTGATGCCCGTCGCCTGCGCCCGCGCCATTGCCGGATCGGCTGGCGTCGGCACATTCAGCCAGCACTCGTAGCGAACGGCCAAGGCCCGCAGCGACCTGCGCTGTTCGAGCAAGACCGCCGCGCCCGCGTTCAGTTGGCGCAACTGAGCGCCGGATAGCGGTTCGCCGCGGGCCTCGGCGGCTTTCAAATCGGTCAGGAATTCGATGGCCTGCTCGCGCAGGCCAAGCGTTTCCTCGGCCAGGGTCTGAAAATCACCGATTTGGGCCGGCATGTCGATGCGCGCGAAATCGGCGGCATTGCCGACGGGCTGGGCGACAGGGGCTGTTTCGCTGAACAGCGCCAAGTTGCTTCCGGCATCACGGGCGCAAACCTCGATGGCGGCGGCCAGCGCTGGCGCATCCTGGGCCTGCGCCGAGAGCACCGAAAAAATCAGCGCTCCGCCGAGCAGGCTAGCCGATACAAATTTGTCCATTAACCAACCTCGAAAAAATCGTGGCCAGATATTACATTGCTACATTCAGCGGCGCCGGAATCAGACCGCGCGCAGACGGAGCGCGGCCTGTTCCAGGCGCTGCTTCTCGGCCAGCACCTTGCTGGAATAGCGCCGCGCCGGGTCCTTGGTAGCGCCGCCGAATTGCTGCAAGCCGTCCTCCAGGCTACCCATGCGGCTGATCGACTCGCGCAGCACGCTGGCGCCGACCCGGACATTGGTCACCGGATCGAGAAAAGCCGCCGGCGCCGCCTCTTCCGGCAACTTGTCGGCATGGAAGCGGGGCACCACCTGCATCAGACCCTGGGCGCCATAGCCGCTCTGCGAGAAGGGATTGAAGCCCGACTCGACGCCGATCACCGCAATGATCAGCAAGGGATCGAGATGCAGTTCATGGCCGGCCAGTTGGGCGGCCATGAAGATGGGCTGCAAGGCCTCGCCGGCAACGCGATAGCGGCGCGAGACGAAATCGAGGGCGCTCTGCATGCGCGGGGTTAGCGCCGTGGCCGAGGCATCGGCGCCTGCTTCGTTGCCGCCTTCTGCCGAATCGTCGCCGATGCTGGCCGCAGCCGGCAGCAGCAGCTTGAGCGGGTCGGCGACGCTACCATGAACAATTTGCAGACCGAGCAGGCCGAGCAGGAGAATCAGACCGGCCGCCATCAGCGCCTTGCGCAACAGCAGGGCAAAGGTCTGGATCATCCGCTGGGCAGCGGGCGTAAGAATAGTCGTGGAAAACACGCGACCTCCTTCACTGGGTCAGCGACAACGGACAGCATTGCCGGCTGACAGTTAACAGGGGAGTACCACATCGGCGGCCGGGGAGTTGGGGAGCCCGAGTGAGGCCGGAATCCCTGCGCTGGCCGCCGTGGGCGGGGGCCGGGAACCGATGTTGCACTGCAACAAGGGGCGCATTCTATTGATTCGATTGAGTTTCGTCAAATCGGCTTGATCGATGGACGGCCCAAGCGTAGCGCCGCCGCCCCGGCCCCGCCCGCCACTGCCCGGCCCGCCGGGTGTCGGGACACGCCTGCCGGTAGCCGGTAAATACTTGTAAAATTCAACGCTTTCCGTCCTTTCGAATGCGTCCGATGACGACCAGCCAGAAACCGTCCTTTCAGCAAATCATCCTGCGCTTGCAGCAATACTGGAGCGATCAGGGCTGCGCCCTGCTCCAGCCTTACGACATGGAAGTCGGCGCCGGCACCAGCCATACCGCCACCTTCCTGCGCGCCCTCGGCCCCGAGCCGTGGCGGGCGGCTTACGTGCAACCGTCACGCCGGCCCAAGGACGGCCGCTACGGTGAAAACCCGAACCGCATGCAGCACTACTATCAGTACCAAGTGGTACTGAAGCCGGCACCGGACAACATCCTCGAACTTTATCTCGGCTCGCTGGAGGCGCTCGGCTTCGACCTCAAAAAGAACGACGTGCGCTTCGTCGAGGACGACTGGGAAAACCCGACCCTGGGCGCCTGGGGCCTGGGCTGGGAAGTCTGGATGAACGGCATGGAAGTGACGCAATTCACCTACTTCCAGCAGGTCGGCGGTATCGACTGCAAGCCGATCACCGGCGAGATCACCTATGGCCTGGAACGCTTGGCCATGTATTTGCAGGGCGTCGAGAACGTCTTCGACCTGACCTGGACCGACGGCCTGACCTATGGTGACGTCTATCACCAGAACGAGGTCGAGCAGTCGGCCTACAACTTCGAGCACTCCGATGCCGACTTCCTGTTCACCGCCTTCGCCGCCCACGAGAAACAGGCCCAGCACCTGATGGGCGCGCAACTGGCGCTACCGGCCTACGAGCAGGTGCTGAAGGCGGCGCACACCTTCAATCTGCTCGACGCACGCGGCGCGATTTCCGTGACCGAGCGCGCCGCCTACATCGGACGCATCCGCAACCTGGCCCGCAGCGTCGCCCAGAGTTACCTGGAATCCCGCGCCCGCCTCGGCTTCCCGATGGCGCCCAAGGCCTGGGCCGCCGACGTGCTGGCCAAGCTGGCCGAACAGAATGCCAAGAAAGTCGCCTGACATGACCGCCAAGAACCTGCTCGTCGAACTGATCGTCGAAGAACTGCCGCCCAAGGCGCTGAAAAAACTGGGCGAAACTTTCGCCGCCACGCTGGCCGACTCCCTGAGCCAAGCCGGCCTGGTTCCGGCCGGTGCCGCTGTCACCGCCTACGCCTCGCCGCGCCGTCTGGCGGCGCACATCGCCGGCGTGCTGGCGGTCGCCGCCGACAAGCCGGTGGTGCAGAAGCTGATGCCGGTCGCCGTCGGCCTCGACGCCGGCGGCAATGCTACACCGGCCCTGCTGAAAAAACTGGCGGCGCTGGGCGCCGACGCCTCCGCCGTCGCCGGCCTGCGCCGCGAGAATGATGGCAAGGCCGATACCTTGTTCTACGACAGCTTGGCCAAGGGTGCAACGCTGGCCGAGGGCTTGCAGAAGGCCATCGAGGCGGCGCTGGCGGCGCTGCCGATCCCGAAAGTGATGAGCTACCAGTTGGCCGACGGCTGGAGCAGCGTCCATTTCGTCCGTCCGGCGCATGCGCTGGTGGCGCTGCACGGCAGCGACGTGGTGCCGGTGTCGGTGCTCGGCCTGCAAGCCGGCCGCCAGTCGCACGGCCACCGCTTCGAGGCGGCCGTCGATCCGCTGGTCATTGCCGAGGCCGATGCCTACGCCGCCACGCTGCGCGACGACGGGGCCGTGATTGCCTCCTTCGCCGAACGCCGCGCCGAGATCGCCCGTCAGTTGGCCGCCGCCGCGGCTCAGGCCGGTACCGACCTCCTGCCGATCGAGGACGAGGCCCTGCTCGACGAAGTCACTGCCCTGGTCGAGCGGCCGAACGTGCTGATCGGCCGCTTCGAGCAGGAATTACTCGCCGTGCCGCAGGAGTGCCTGATCCTGACGATGAAGGCCAACCAGAAATATTTTCCGCTGCTCGATGCCGCCGGCAAGCTGACCAACCAATTCCTGGTCGTCAGCAACATCACGCCGGCCGATCCGTCCGCGGTGATCGGCGGCAACGAGCGCGTGGTGCGTCCGCGCCTGGCCGACGCTAAGTTCTTCTTCGACCAGGACCGCAAGAAGTCGCTCGAATCGCGTATCGCCGGCCTGGCCAAGGTGGTCTATCACAACAAGCTGGGTACCCAGGGCGAGCGCATGCAGCGCGTCGCTGCGATCGCCCGCGCCATCGCCGAGGCGCTCGGCGGCGGTGCGCTGGTGCAGCCTGCCGAACAGGCGGCGGTGTTGGCCAAGGCCGACCTGCTGACCGACATGGTCGGCGAGTTCCCCGAGTTGCAAGGCATCATGGGCCGCTATTACGCCCAGCATGACGGCCTCGACGCCGATGTTGCCGACGCCATCGAAGACCACTACAGGCCGCGCTTTGCCGGCGATTCACTGCCGCGCGGCAGGGTCGGCACCGTCGTCGCACTGGCCGACAAGCTGGAAACCCTGGTCGGCCTGTTCGGCATCGGCCAGGTGCCGACTGGCGACCGCGATCCATTCGCGCTGCGCCGCCATGCGCTTGGCGTCATCCGCATGCTCATCGAAGGCGATCTGAACCTGCCGCTGGACAGTCTCTTGGCTGGCGTCTTCGCCCAGTTCACCGGCATCGCCGGTTTCGAGCCAAATCCGGCGGCACTGGCCGATTTCATCTACGAGCGCCTGGCCGGCAATCTGCGCGAGCAGGGCTACACGGCGCAAGAGGTCGATGCCGTGGTCAGCCAGCGGCCGCAGCGCTTGGGCGACATCCCCAAGCGCCTGGCCGCCGTGCGCGCCTTCTCGGCGCTGCCCGAGGCCGCCGCGCTGGCCGCCGCCAACAAGCGCGTCGGCAACATCCTGAAGAAGGTCGAAGGCGAACTCGAAGCCAGTTTCGACAGCGCGCTGCTGCTGGAAGCCGCCGAGATGGCACTGCACCGGGCGCTGGTCGAGGTCGCGCCGCGCGCCGACGCGGCCTTCCTGACCGGCGATTACAGCGAATCCCTGCTCACCCTGGCGGCGTTGCGCGCCCCGGTCGACGCTTTCTTTGACGGCGTTATGGTCAATGCCGACGACCCGGCCCTGCGCGCCAACCGCCTCGGCCTGCTGGCCCGGCTGCACGCGGCGATGAACCGGGTCGCCGACCTGTCCCGGCTGTCCGCCTGAGCATCGCTGCCATGCCAAGCAAACTCGTCATTCTCGACCGCGACGGCGTGATTAACGCCGACTCGGCCCAGTTCATCAAGAACCCGGCCGAGTGGAAGCCGCTGCCCGGCAGCCTGGAAGCCATCGCCCGCCTGAACCAGAACGGCTACCGCGTAGTCGTCGCCACCAACCAGTCGGGCGTCGGCCGTGGTCTGTTCGACATGGACATGCTGAACCAGATCCACGACAAGATGCACAAAGCACTGTTCGCCATCGGCGGGCGTATCGAGGCCATCTTCTACTGCCCGCACGCCGCCGATTCCGACTGCAACTGCCGCAAGCCGAAACCAGGCATGTTCGAGCGCATATCGCAGACGCTGAACATCGAACTCGACGGCGTACCGGCCATCGGCGACTCGCTGCGCGATCTGCGGGCGGGTGCCGCCGTCGGCTGCCAGCCGATGCTGGTGTTGACCGGCAAGGGCGAGAAAACCCAGGCCGAAGGCAATCTGCCGGAAGGCACGCAAATCTTCCCCGACCTAGCCCAGGCCGTGGACGCCATCCTGGCGAAAGGCAAGGCCGCATGACCGCGCTGCGCTCGACCCTGTTCATGATCTACGCCTTCCTCTGGTCGGCGTTGACTATTCCCTTGGTCATTGTTGCCGCGCTGGGCCTGCGCGGCCGCTGGGGCTACCGCGCCGGCAAACTGTGGCGCCTCGGCGTGCAGTTCGGCGTCGAGAACATCCTCGGCATCCGGCCGCGCGTACTCGGCCTGGAGAACATGCCGCAAGAGCCCTGCGTAATCTTGGCCAAGCACCAGTCGGCCTGGGAAACGATGACGCTGCAGGACTACGTGCCGAAGGGCGCCTATTGCGTCTTCGTGCTGAAAAAGGAATTGCTGCGCATCCCGCTGCTCGGCTGGGGCCTGGGGGCGATGAAAATGATCTCGATCGACCGCGCGGCCGGCAAGGAAGCGCTCGATCAGGTCGTGGCTCAGGGCCGCGAGCGGTTGCAACAGGGGTACTACGTCATCGTCTTCCCCGAAGGCACGCGCGTGCCGCCGGGCGAGAAGCGGCGCTACAAGGGCGGCGGCGCCTATCTGGCGACGCATGTCGGCTGCAAGGTCGTGCCGGTCGCCCATAACGCCGGCGAACTGTGGCCACGCCAGGCTTTCCTGAAAAAACCGGGCACCATCACCCTCAGCATCGGCCCGGCCTTCGACGCCACCGGATTGAGCGAGAACGAGGTCAACCGCCGTGCTGAAGCATGGATCGAGGCCGAAATGCACTGTCTCGCCCCGCACCGCTACTCGAATGTCCAGCACGACGCCACCTGAAACCGGGCAGCACATCGAACTCGCCGGACAGAGTATCGCCTACCGCTTGCGCCGCAGCCGGCGGCGCACCATCGGCCTGACCATCGACCAGCGTGGCCTACGCGTCGGCGCGCCGCTACGCGCCCGGCACGACGACATCGAAACCCTGATTCGCCGCCACGGCCAATGGGTGCTCGACAAGCTGGCCGCCTGGCGGGAGCGGCCGGCCCCAGCGCCGCTGGCGGTCAGCGACGGCTGTGTACTAACCCTCCTCGGCCGTCCGGTAACCATCGCCGTCACGCCCGGAACCCGCGCCCGCTGGCAATGGCGGGAAGATGGCTTGCAGTTGTCGCCGTCGCCTGCCACCGACGCCCACGCCTTGCTGGAGAAAGCCCTGCGTAGCGAAGCCCGCACCGTGTTCGCCGAGCGCCTGGCACGTTACGCACCGCTGCTCGGCGTCACCGTTCCGCCACTGCGCCTGTCCTCGGCACGTACCCGCTGGGGCAGTTGCAGTACCCGTGGCGGCATCGCCCTGAACTGGCGGCTGATCTTCCTGCCGCTGCCGCTCGTCGACTACGTCGTTTGCCACGAACTCGCCCACCTCAAAGAAATGAACCACGGCCCGCGCTTCTGGTCGCTAGTCGAGCAACTGTACCCGGACTGGCGCACCCGACGCCGCGAATTACGCCTGAAAAGCCCGGAGATTCCGGTAATCGCTCCCCCGGAACAAACCACCTCGTACTGACCTCCCTCCAAGCTGAAGCCCGGGGCCTCCTCACAATGTATCCAGCGGACTGACCACGCCGCGTCCGCCCCGGTTGAGCACATGGGTGTAAATCATGGTCGTCTTCACATCGTTGTGACCCAACAACTCCTGCACCGTGCGGATGTCGTAGCCAGCCTGTAGCAAATGCGTCGCAAAGCTGTGCCGAAGCACATGCGGCGTGCACGGCTTCACGATGCCGACATGCCGCGCCGCCTCGCGCACCGCCCGCTGTACGCTTTCGGGATGAATATGATGCCGCCGCTCCATTTTCGAGCGCGGATCGACCGAGCGCACCGGACTGGGAAACACCCATTGCCATCCCCACTGCCGCGCCGCGTGCGGGTATTTACGCGCCAGCGCGTCGGGCAAAAATACTGCGCCGAAACCGGCCGCGATATCCGCATCATGCAAAGCCTTCACGCGCACCAGATGTTTTTGCAGCGGCAGCACCAGATTCTCTGGCAACACCGTCACTCTATCCTTGTTGCCCTTGCCCTCGCGAATCAGAATCTCGCGGCGCGTCAGTTCAACGTCTTTCACCCGCAGGCGCAGGCATTCGAGCAGGCGCATGCCGGTGCCGTACAACAACCCGATGATGAGCCCCATCGTGCCTTGCGTCGCCCCCAGCAAATCGCGCACCTCGCGCGGCGTCAACACCACCGGCAAGCGCGTCCCACGCTTGGCCTGCACGATCTCATCCAACCACGGCAACCCGATGCCGAGCACCTGCCTGTAGAGAAACAGCAAGGCGCTCTTCGCCTGATTCTGCGTCGAAGCGGACACATTGCGCTCATTCGCCAGATATGTCAGAAACGCCGTGACCTCTTCCGCCCCCATCTCACGTGGATGACGCTTGTCGTGAAACAAAATGAAACGCCGCGCCCAATCGCAGTAGGCGCTCTCCGTGCGAATACTGTAACGTCGCACCCGAATCGCCCCGCGCAACTGATCCAGCAGCTTGGGTGGCCTGTCTTCCATCCGTAAAATTTTAGGTTTGTCTAAATAGAAAAACAACAGCCTTTTCAGGCTGTTCTTGACGTCCCCCACAGGGTAGACGACACTGGTTCCTCCAAGACAGGTCGTCTATTTGTAGTTAGGAGGCGCAGCCGTTGCTCTCATGTGCGAGCCCGCGCAGTTCTCAGTCCCCGCACCGCATCTGGTCAGTGTCTGGCATCGCAGCCACGTCCCGCGCTTCGCGCAAAAGGGGCAAC
>JAIRKE010000052.1 GCA_031260295.1 Azonexus sp. | reverse complement strand
GCCAGCCGCGCCGATTTGCTCTGCTTGCGGGCGCGCGACAAATGCCGCTAAACGGGAATCGCCCGGTTCGCGTTTTCGGCCAACCGGGTTTTTTGTTTTCAGGAAGCACATGCCAGGACAATCCGTCGGCGTCGTTCATTCACAGCGCGCCCATTTCGAGCAACCGCTGAACCTGCGCAGCGGCGGCGTGCTGCCGGCTTACGATCTGGTTTATGAGACTTACGGCACGCTCAATGCCGCCAAATCGAACGCTATTCTCGTCTGCCACGCTCTTTCCGGGCATCACCACGTTGCCGGTCATTATGCCGATCAGCCGGAGAACATCGGCTGGTGGGACAACCTCATCGGCCCCGGCCGACCGCTCGATACCGACCGCTACTTCGTCGTCGGCGTGAACAACCTGGGCGGTTGCCACGGCTCGACCGGGCCGTCGACCCTCAATCCGGCCACGGGCAAGCCGTGGGGAGCGGATTTCCCGATGGTCGCGGTCATCGACTGGGTGCATGCCCAGGCGCGGCTGGCCGATCTGCTCGGCATCGACAGTTGGGCGGCGGTCATCGGCGGCAGCCTGGGCGGGATGCAGGCGCTGCGCTGGAGCATCACCTACCCGGAGCGCATCCGCAACGCCGTCGTCATCGCCGCCGCGCCGAAACTGTCGGCGCAGAACATCGCTTTCAACGACGTGGCCCGCCAGGCCATCCTGACCGACCCGGATTTTCACGGCGGCCACTACTACGAGCACAACACGCGGCCAACGCGCGGCCTGCGTCTGGCGCGGATGCTCGGCCACATCACCTATCTGTCGGACGACCAGATGGGCGAAAAATTTGGCCGCGAGTTGCGAAATGGCTCCTTCGCCTTCGATTTCGACGTCGAATTCGAGGTCGAATCCTATCTGCGCTATCAGGGCGACAAATTCGCCGGCACTTTCGACGCCAATACCTATCTGCTGATGACCAAGGCGCTCGATTATTTCGACCCCTCGCGCGAGGACGGCGGCGACCTGAAGGCGACGCTGGCGCGCAGCCGGGCCAATTTTCTCATCGCCTCGTTCACCACCGACTGGCGCTTCGCCCCGGCGCGCTCCAAGGAAATCGTCGCGGCGCTGCTGGCCAGCGGCCGCAACGTTTCCTACGCCGAAATCGACCTCAATTTCGGCCACGACTCCTTTTTGATGGCGGATGCCCACTATCACGGCCTCATCGACGCCTGGCTCAAAAACATCACGCTATGACGCACATCCAGAAGCGCCCCGATTTCGACGTCATCGCCGGCTGGATCGAGCCGGGGCACAAGGTGCTCGACCTCGGCTGCGGCGACGGCAGCCTGCTCCGCCACCTGATCGACAGCCGCGGTGTCAGCGGCTGCGGCGTCGAGATCGACGACGCCAACATCCTGGCGGCGATCAGGAACGGCATCAACGTCATCCAGGGCAATCTGGAAAAGGGGCTGGATGAATTCGCCGACCAGGCTTTCGATCACGTCATCCTGTCGCGCACCCTGCAAACCGTGCGCCACACCGAGGGCATCCTGCTTGAGATGCTGCGCGTCGGGCGCGAGGCGGTCGTCTCCTTCCCCAATTTCGCCTACTGGAAAAACCTGCGCTCGGTGCTCGACGGCCGCATGCCGGTCTCGGAAGACCTGCCTTACCAGTGGTACGACTCGCCCAACGTGCGCTTCTTCACGCTGCTCGACTTCGAATCACTGTGCCGGCAGACGGGCCTCTTGATCCGCGAGCGCAAGGTGCTCGATGAACACGGGCAACCGGTCGACAACGACGACGAACGCGAACTCAACTTCCTCGGCAGCCTGGCGGTCTATCGCCTGACGCAGCAGCGCTGATGCCGGCCTGGCTCGCCGCCCTGCTCAACCGGCGGATGCTGATCTGCATCTTCACCGGCTTCGCCTCCGGGCTGCCGCTGTACCTGCTGCTCAACTTGGTGCCGGCCTGGCTGAAGACCGAAGGTCTGTCGCTACGCACCATCGGCGCCTTCGCGCTGATCCAGTTTCCCTACACCTGGAAATTCCTCTGGGCGCCGCTGCTCGACCGCTACGGCATCCTGCCCTGGCTCGGCCGTCGGCGTAGCTGGATGCTCGTCGCGCAAGTCGGCCTGATCGCCGCCATCGCTTGGCTCGGGCAGTTGGCGCCGGCCGAGCACCTGTCGCTGGTGGTCGGCCTGACAGCCCTGCTGGCCTTTCTCTCGGCCACCCAGGACATCGCACTCGATGCCTTCCGCCGCGAAATCCTGCCCGACGAGGAACTCGGCCTGGGTAACGCCATCCATGTGAACGCCTATCGCATCGCCGGCCTAGTGCCCGGCTCGCTGTCGCTGATCCTGGCCGATCACCTGCCGTGGAGCCAGGTTTTTCTCATCACCGCCGCCTTCATGCTGCCGGGCTTGCTGATGACGCTAAGCGTCGCCGAGCCGCAGGCCGCCCGCGGCAGCCCGCGCACCCTGCGCGACGCGGTAGTCGAGCCCTTTCGCGAATTCTTCGGCCGCCACGGCGTGCGCTCGGCGCTGCTGGTGCTCGCCTTCCTGTTCCTCTACAAACTCGGCGATTCACTGTGTACCGCGCTGGCCACGCCCTTCTATCTCGACATGGGCTTTAGCAAGACGGAGATCGGCGTCATCGCCAAGAACGCCGGCCTATGGCCGGCGGTCATCGGCGGTATTCTCGGCGGCATCTGGATGCTCAAGCTCGGCATCAACCGGGCGCTGTGGCTATTCGGCGTAGTCCAGGTCGTCAGCATCCTCGGCTTCGTCTGGATGGCCTGGCTCGGCCCCGCTGAATCGAACCCGGCGCGCCTAGTCGCGCTGGCCATCGTGATCGCCGGTGAAGCCCTCGGCGTCGGTCTGGGCACCACCGCCTTCGTCGCCTTCATGGCGCGAACCACGCACCCGGCCTATACGGCGACCCAACTGGCGCTGTTCACCAGCCTGATGGCGGTGCCGCGCACCTTCATCAACGCCACCGCCGGTTGGCTGATCGAAGCCTTGGGCTGGACGAGCTTCTTCTGGTTATGCTTCGTGCTGGCTTTTCCCGGCATGCTGCTGCTGTTCAAGGTTGCGCCGTGGAATGGGGACAGGGAAGCCTGACGCGGCTTTCCTCTTTTTTCTTATTTAGGCGCTGTTTTCCGCGCCTGACGCGCGAGCGTACTTTTTCTTGCTTGGCCAAGAAAAAGTAGCCAAAAAGAAGGCCACCCCAAGCTGCACCGACTGCCCTGCGCTACTCGCCGGGCCGGGCGGCTGGCTTATAGACGCCAGCCGACTACCCCCGGCCCGTCTGCGTTGCTCGGCGCTTCACATGGGGACCGTAGAGACGTTACGGCGCAACGGCCAAGGTAGAAACCACGACTCACAGTGGCTCAGCTCAACCTGCCGATCTGAATATGCCGCTGCAATTCTTTGATTGCTGAAATGACGTGAGGATGCTGTTCAACCCATCTATCTCCGAGGAACTGTGCAATTGAGCTGCCGCCAAGAACAGCCGAATCAAACGAGCCTCCCTTTGCAGCTTGCAGCAGGTCGTGTGATCGATGCATGACCTCTTCGCTTTCCGCCGAGCAATCCAAACCCGCCTCATCAGACCATTCTCTCTGGATGGCGCTGATTAATTTCCCTGCCGCTTTTTCGAGTTCACTGCGTTTCCTGGGCATGATGCCTAACCGCCAATCACCGCCCCACACCCACCCATCGCCGTACCGAACGCCATCCCCGCCACAGGACGAAGCCGCGACCGGCCCAGCGCCAAGCGCGGCGCGGGCGGATGAGGACGAAGGCAAAGGCAGCGACGCCGGCTACCGCCGGGTACTGCTTTAGCCAGTCGACGCCGTGTAGCAGCGTATCGCCGCCGGCGCAGAGTTGCTCGATCCCGGCGGTTTGTTGCGCCAGCAGTGCCCGCTGGCTGGCGATGCGTTCGTCCAGGGCGCCCCGGCGGACGGCCAGTTCCAGCGCCTTGGCGCTCATTCCGGGGCCTGCTCGCGGTCTCGCCGCAGCAACGCGATATCGGTTTCAAGTTCGCCCAGGCTGTTGCGGAACAGTTTTCTCGGTTCGCCGACCTGCCGTTTGAGCGAAGCCACCAACAGCAGCGCGCTAACGATGAACAGCGCGGCGAAGAGGCCGAAAACGAGCACCCGGTGTTCCCAGAAAACGACTGCCAAACAGAAGATGGCCATGATCACGCCGAGCGACAGGAGAAAAGCCGCCGCGATCGCCTTCGACCACAGCGACATCAGGCGGAGCTTTTCTTCCTCGAGTTCGACGACCAGCAATTCGAGCCGCGTCCGGCCAATCGTCAGCAGCGTTGCGAGGGTGTTCTTGACGGAGGTGAAGAGGCCCTGGCGGCCCCCTTCGCCGCCTGCCTGCTGCGTCATATGCTTAGCGACGGCCGATCAGCACGCCGAGCGCCAGGCCAATGGCGGCGGCAACGCCGACCGCTTTCCACGGCTCGTCATGCACGAAATCGTCGGTAGCACGGGCAGCGGCCTTGGTCTTGTCGATCACCGCATGCTCCAGGTCGATCACACGGTCCTTGGCAACGCGCAGATGAACGCCCAGACGCTCGCGCAGCTCGCCGACCTTTTCACCGGCAACACCGGTGGTTGCCCGCAGCAGCTCTTCGGTATCGGCAATGACGACCTTCATGTCGGAAACCAGTTTGTCTTTGTTGGCGGCAGTCAGTTGTTTGGACATTTTCGACCTCTTTTGTCATGGTTGAGCAGAGCGTACAGAGTAGCCCGTCGGGGCAGTGAAATCAATTCACTTCGGATCAAGCGGAAAACCGTAATCGACGCTCAGCGGGGCATGGTCGGAGAATCGCTGTGCTTTATACACGCTCGCCGCCACGGCTGTTGCCGCCAATCCTGGGGTGGCGATCTGGTAGTCGATCCGCCAGCCGACGTTCTTGGCCCACGCCTGGCCACGGTTGCTCCACCAGGTGTAGGCATCGCCGGTCGCCTCCGGGTACAGGCGGCGATAGACGTCGACCCAGCCCAGTTCATCGAACACGCGGGAGAGCCAGGCGCGTTCCTCGGGTAGGAAGCCGGAGTTCTTCTGATTCGATTTCCAGTTCTTCAGGTCGATTTCCTGGTGGGCGATATTCCAGTCGCCACACAACACAATTTCCCGGCCCTCGGCACGCAGCGCCTGCATCTGTGGGAAGAAGGCGGCCAGAAAGCGGAATTTCGCTTCCTGCCGTTCCGGCGACGAGGAACCTGACGGCAGATACAGGGAAATGACCGAGAGATTGCCGAAATCGACGCGCAGGTAGCGCCCCTCGGCATCGAACTCACCGCCATCGAAGCCTTCGACGACACGCTCCGGCAGTTGCCGACTCCAGATGCCGACGCCGCTGTAGCCTTTCTTCTCGGCGCAGTGATAAAACGCCTGCATGCCATCCGGCGCAAGCATTTCCGGCGTCAAGTCGGCAGCCTGGGCTTTCAGTTCTTGCAGGCAGACGATATCGGCCTGCTGTGCGGCCAGCCAGGGCAGGACATTTTTGCTCCAGGCGGAGCGAATACCATTGAGGTTCAAGGAGATGATGCGTAACATTGTTTGCCAATCGGCCGCTTTCCGCGGCGCTGGAGCATGCAGGGAAAATATGGATTTTCGCCAGGATTTCATCGAATTCGCACTCGCCAGCCAAGTACTGCGCTTCGGCGAATTCAAGACCAAGGCCGGCCGGCTGTCACCCTACTTCTTCAATGCCGGCCTGTTCAACGACGGCAAGGCCATCGCCCGCCTCGCCGAATTTTACGCCAAAGCCGCCGAAGCCGGCGGCATCCGCTTCGACATGCTGTTCGGCCCGGCCTATAAAGGCATCCCGCTGGTGGCGACGATCGCCATGGCGCTGGCCCAGCGCGGCAACAACTACCCCTTCGCCTACAACCGCAAGGAAGCCAAGGACCACGGCGAAGGCGGCAGCATCGTCGGCGCGCCGCTGAGCGGGCGCGTGCTGATCGTCGACGATGTCATTTCCGCCGGCACCTCGGTGCGCGAATCGGTCGAATTGATCCGCCAGGCCGGCGCCACGCCGGCCGGCGTGTTGATCGCCCTCGACCGTCAGGAACGCGGCCAGGGCGAACTGTCGGCAGTACAGGAAGTCACGCGCGACTATGGCATCCCGGTCACCGCCGTCGCCGGACTCGGCGACCTGATGGCTTATCTCGGCCAGCATCCCGAATTCGCCGCCCACCGCGCCAACGTCACCCGCTACCGGGAGCAATACGGTGTCGATCTCTAGACAATTGCTGCTCCCCCTCGCGCTGCTGTTGCTGGCGCCGGCCGCCGAGGCGGCCGGGGAGTTTTATTGCTGCCAGGATGCAACCACCGGCCGCCGTGTCTGCGGCGACACGCTGCCCGAGCAGTGCCGCGGCCGCGCTTATCAGATACTCGACCGCGCCGGCAACGTCGTCCAGGAAGTCGGCCCGCCGCTGACCCCGGAGCAGAAGGCCGAGCTGGCGGCGGCAAACCGCCTGCGCAAGAAGCAGGAAGAGGCCGCCCGCGAACTGCGGCGCATGGACCAGGCTCTGCTCGACACCTACGCCACGCCGCAGGATATCAACATCGCCCAGCGCAAGGCGGAAGACGACGTCAATCTGGCCATTCGCAACGCCCAGGAACATATCGAGACGTCACTGGCCAAACGCCAGAAACTCGAAGCGGAAGCCGAGTTTTACCAGAAGAAAACCATGCCGTCCGAGTTGCAAAAGGAACTGCGGGCCATTGATCACGAAATCAAGGTGCAGCAGGAACTGATCGACGTTAAACAACGCGAGCTGGCGACCATTCGCAGTAAGTACGAGGCCGACCGCAAGCGCTATTTCGAACTGACCGGCCGCACTTCGACCAGCCCCGCCGTCAACCGGCCAGCTTCTTCTTCAACAGTTCGTTGACCTGCTGCGGGTTGGCCTTGCCCTTGGCCACCTTCATCACCTGACCGACCAAGGCATTGAAGGCCTTTTCCTTGCCTGCCTTGAACTCGGCGACATTGCCCGGATTGGCGGTCAGCACCTCATCCACCAGCGCCTCGATGGCACCGGTATCAGATATCTGTTTTAACCCGCGAGTCTCGACAAGCTCGTCAACTTTTCCTGGGTGTCCGCCATGATGTGCATAGTTGTTGGCGCGGGCTTCTTCCCAAAACTCAGTGAATAGTTCTTTTGCCGTTTTTGCGCCTATTACCCCTTCGCGCATACGGCGCAATAAATGCCCCAATGTTTCGGACGACACACCGAATTTCCACATCGGATGTCCATCTCCTTCTTGGTTCATTTTCGCCGACACTTCGTTGATAACCCAGTTGGCAGCAAGTTTTGATAATTCTGTTCCAATACGTTCGCCGCTGACAAGAGCATGCAGTACAACACCTTCAAAATAATTGCCAATATCATAGTTAGTATTAAGCAAGGATGCGTCATAGGAGGAAAGACCGTATTCGCGTTCAAAACGAGATTTACGATCATTGGGCAATTCCCACATATCTTCCTTCACTTCGCCAATCCATTCTGAGGAAATGACCAGCGGCAGCAGGTCGGGATCGGGGAAGTAGCGGTAATCGTGGGCGTCCTCCTTGCTGCGCATCATCCGCGTCTCGCCGCTGTCCGGGTCGAACAGCACGGTGGCCTGCCGAATTTTGCGCCCTTCCTCGATTTCGTTGATCTGCCAGTGGACTTCGTAATCGATGGCTTCCTTGAGGAAGCGGAAAGAGTTGAGGTTCTTGATCTCGCGCCGGGTGCCGAACTCGGCCTGGCCCTTGGGCCGCACCGAGACGTTGGCATCGCAGCGGAACGAGCCTTCCTGCATGTTGCCGTCGCAGATGCCGATCCAGCGCACCAGCGCGTGCAGGGCGCGGGCATAGGCAACGGCCTCGTCGGAGGAACGCATGTCCGGCTCGGTGACGATTTCGAGCAGCGGCGTGCCGGCGCGGTTGAGGTCGATGCCGGACTTGCCGTGGAAATCCTCGTGCAGCGACTTGCCGGCGTCTTCTTCCAGATGGGCGCGGGTCAGGTTGATGGTTTTTTCGTAGGTTTTGTCACCACTGCCGACCTGCACGGTCAGACTGCCGCCCTGTACCACCGGCAGCTCGAACTGGCTGATCTGGTAGCCCTTGGGCAAGTCAGGATAGAAGTAATTCTTGCGCTCGAACACCGACTTTTCGGCGACTCGGGCGCCGATCGCCAGACCGAAGCGAATCGCGCAATCGACGGCTTTGCGGTTCAGCACCGGCAACACGCCGGGCAGCGCCAGGTCAACGGCGCAGGCCTGGGTATTGGGTTCGGCACCAAACGCCGTAGACGCGCCGGAAAAGATTTTCGAAACGGTCGCCAATTGCGCGTGCGTCTCGATGCCGATCACTACTTCCCACTGAGTCATGGTTTCATCCTGCTAATAGCAGCGGCCGTTACGCGCATCGACGATGAGCGGCCACAGATAATCAAAAGCCTTGCCCTCGCAGGCGCTCGGGCAACTGTTGAAGGCGATGGTGACATTGCTTCCCTGCTCCCACATGCGCACCGTGCAGTCACCGGCCAATTTATGGCGCAGCAGCGGCTGCGGCAGTTTCTCGACCTGCTCGAAATCCTTGAGGTCGAAGCGGCAAGCGCCGTGCTCCTGCATCGTCACCTGGGCGGCGAAGGTCTTGACCTCGGCATTCTTGACCAGGAGGTCGAGGCGCATCCGGGTGCCGATCTCGTCCGTGTGCGAACAGCGCGACTTGACGTTGAGCGGGCGCGTTGGTTGCGGTTTCAGCTTGCGCTTGGCCAGGTGTTTCAGCGTCGAATTGCCGAGCGCCGGCTTTTCTTCCTTGGCCGGCGTACTTTCTGGAAGCTGCTCGACAACCGGTTCCGGCGGCTTCGTGCCGCAAGCGGCCAGCATCAAGGCCGCCAGCGGCGCCGCGAGTTTGCGCATGTCAAACGATATCCGCCGGCCGCCGCCGGTGCCAGTCGGTCGCCTGCTGGAAACGGTGGGCAGCGTTGAGCAGCCGGGCCTCGGCGAAGTAATCGCCGATCAGTTGCAGGCCGACCGGCAGGCCATCGGCAAAGCCACAGGGAATCGACATGCCGGGCAGGCCGGCGAGGTTGACGGCAATGGTGTAGATGTCGGACAGGTACATCTGCACCGGATCGGCCGCCCGCTCGCCAAGCTTGAAGGCGGTCGACGGCGAGGTCGGCCCCATGATCACGTCGCAGGATTTGAAAGCGGCGACGAAATCGTCGGCGATCAGCCGGCGAATGCGCTGCGCTTGCAGGTAATAGGCATCGTAATAGCCATGCGACAGCACGTAAGCGCCGATCAGGATGCGCCGCTTGACCTCGGCCCCGAAGCCCTGGGCGCGGGTTTTCATGTACATGTCGTCGAGGCTGTCGTAATCCGGGGCGCGATAGCCGTAGCGCACGCCGTCGAAGCGCGACAGGTTGGAACTGGCCTCGGCCGGCGCGATCACGTAATAAGCCGGCACCGACAGGTGGGAATTGGGCAGCGAGACATCGACAGTGGTCGCGCCGAGCTTGCGGTATTCGTCAAGCGCCGCCTGCACGGCTGCCATTACCGCCGGGTCGCAGCCGTCGCCGAAAAATTCCTTGGGCAGGCCGATGCGCAAGCCGGCCAAGGGTTTTTCCAGGTCGCGGGCATAGTCTTCGGCCGGACGTTGGAGCGAGGTCGAATCGCGCTCGTCGAAGCCGCTCATGGCATTGAGCAAGAGCGCGCAATCTTCGGCCGAGGCGGCCATCGGGCCGCCCTGGTCGAGCGAGGAAGCGAAGGCGATCATGCCGTAGCGCGACACTACGCCGTAGGTCGGCTTGAGGCCGGTCAGGTTGCACAGCGCCGCCGGCTGGCGGATCGAGCCGCCGGTGTCGGTGCCAGTCGCCGCCGGCGCCAGACGGGCAGCCACGGCCGCGGCCGAACCGCCGGACGAACCGCCGGGCACGCGGGCGCGATCCCAGGGATTCTTGACCGGGCCGAAGTACGAGGTTTCGTTCGACGAGCCCATGGCGAACTCGTCCATATTGGTCTTGCCCAGCGAGACCATGCCGGCCTCCCGATGCAGCTTGGCGATCACCGTCGCGTCGTAGGGCGAAACGAAATTGGCCAGCATTTTCGAGCCGCAGGTGGTGGTCCAGCCCTCGGCGCAGAAGATGTCCTTCTGGGCAATCGGAATGCCGGTCAGCGGCCCGGCCGTGCCGTTGGCGATGCGGGCATCGGCGGCCCGCGCCACGGCCAGCGATTTGTCGCGGTCGACAGTGACAAAAGCGTTAATTTCGGGATTCAGGCGGGCAATGCGGTCGAGGAACAGCGTCGTCAATTCGACGCTGGAAATTTCCTTGGCGGCGAGCGCTTGACCAAGCTGTTTGAGGCTCTTATCGATCATTCGATCACCTTCGGCACCAGGTAGAGGCCGGCCTCGGTTTCCGGCGCCACGGCCTGATAGGCGGCACGGCGGTCGGGTTCGCCGACGACGTCGGCGCGCAGGCGCTGGCTGAGCTCCTGGGCATGGGCCATCGGCTCGACGCCGCGGGTATCGACCGCCTGCATCTGCTCGATCAGTTCGAAAATCCCGTTGAGGTGACCCCGGGTGGTCTGGGCCTCGGTTTCGCTGATCTCGATGCGGGCAAGGAGGGCGATCCGCTGGACCTGTTCTAATGTAAGCGACATGGGCTTGAATAGACTATTGCGGCGCACAAAGTCTGAAAAACGAAAGCGTTGTAAGGTATCATGAAAGCTTTATCTACCGCACCCCCCAACGCGGAGCACAACAGATGTTCGGATTTCTCTCCAAGTATTTTTCCAACGACCTCGCCATCGATCTGGGTACGGCCAATACGCTGATTTACGTGCGCGGCCGCTCGATCGTGCTCGACGAGCCGTCGGTGGTCGCCATCCGCCTCGAAGGCGGCCCCAATGCCAAGAAATCGATCCAGGCCGTCGGCAGGGAAGCCAAGGAAATGCTGGGCAAGGCGCCCGGCAGCATCACGGTGATCCGTCCGATGAAGGATGGTGTGATCGCCGATTTCACCGTTACCGAGCAGATGCTCAAGCAATTCATCAAGAAGGCGCACGATTCGAAGCTGTTCTCGCCGAGTCCGCGCATCATCATCTGCGTGCCCTCCGGCTCGACCCAGGTCGAGCGCCGCGCCATCCGCGAATCGGCAATTGGCGCCGGCGCCAGCCAAGTGTACCTGATCGAGGAGCCGATGGCGGCCGCCATCGGCGCCGACCTGCCGGTTTCCGAGGCAACCGGCTCGATGGTCGTCGACATCGGCGGCGGCACCACCGAGGTCGGCGTCATCTCGCTCGGCGGCATGGTCTATGCCGGCTCGGTGCGCGTCGGTGGCGACAAGCTGGACGAAGCCATCATCAATTACATCAGCCGCAACTACGGCATGATGATCGGCGAGAACACCGCCGAGAACATCAAGAAAAACATCGGTTCCGCCTTCCCTGGCGCGGAAGTCATGGAAATGGAAGTCTCCGGCATCAACAAGGCCGAGGGCATTCCGCGCAAATTCACCATTTCCTCCAACGAAATCCTCGAGGCGCTGACCGATCCGCTCAACCAGATCGTCTCCGCCGTCAAGTCGGCGCTGGAAAAGACACCGCCGGAACTCGGGGCCGACATCGCCGAGAAGGGCATGGTGCTAACCGGCGGCGGCGCGCTGCTGCGCGATCTCGACCGTCTGCTGATGGAAGAAACCGGCCTGCCGGTGATCGTCGCCGACGAGCCGCTGACCTGCGTCGCCCGCGGTTGCGGCATGGCGCTGGAAAAGATGGACAAGCTGGGCAGCATTTTCGCCTCGGATTGAGCTTGACCGCAGCCGTACAGCAGAGTTGACGCGATGGCCGGCATCGACCACGCACCGCCACCGTTTTTCAAGCGTGGGCCGGCACCGCTGGCCCTGCTGACTTTCTACCTGGCCTTTTCACTGGCCCTGTTCGTCGTCGATCTGCGCATGCAGAGCCTCGGCTTACTGCGCCAGACCGTGGCACTGATCGTCGATCCGGTACAGCGCGTGGCGCAGATGCCGGGCAGCCTGGTCGATCACGCGCTGGCTTACTTGCGCGGCCTGGATGACATGCGCGAGGACAACATGCGGCTGAAGCAAGCCCAGTTGCTGACGGCGCCAAACCTGCAACGCCTCGAACATCTGGAAGCCGAGAACGAGCGCCTGCGTCGGCTGCTGGCCGTCAATGAGCGGGAAAAGGCCCACGGTCAGGTGGCACAAATCATGTATACGACACGCGACCCCTTCTCCCGCCGCATCATCATCGACAAGGGCCAGCAGTCGGGCATCGTCGCCGGCCAGCCGGCCATCGACGAAGCCGGCGTCGTCGGCCAAGTGACCCGCGTCTTCCCGTTCTCGGCGGAAATTACCCTGATCACCGACAAGGACCAGGCGGTGCCGGTGCAGATCGTGCGCAGCGGCCAGCGCTCGGTCGTCTTCGGCCTCGGCAACGGCCAGTTGGAACTGCGCTACATCCCGGCCAACGCCGACGTCCAGGTTGGCGACCTGCTGGTCACCTCGGGCCTCGACGGCATTTTCCTGCCCGGTTTTCCGGTGGCCAGGGTGACCAAGGTCGAGCGCGACAGCGCCTTTGCCTTCGCCCGCATCGCGGCGGCGCCACTGGCCGGCGTCGAGAATTTCGCCGAGGTCATGGTCCTCGCCCCGCGCCAGGAACTGCCCCCGCCGCCCCCGCAGGCGCCCAGCCGAAAAAGCAGCAATGTCGCCCCCGCGAAAAAGGCCAGAAGCAAATGATGCAGCCGACCTTCACTTCGTCCCGCATCCTGCTGCCGGTCCGTCCCTGGTTCATCGTCGCCAGCCTGCTCTTCGCGCTGCTCGGCAACCTGCTGCCGACCGCCTACTGGCCGGGCATTCCCGACTGGGTGGCGCTGCTCCTCTGCTTCTGGAGCATCCGCGAGCCGCGCCGGGTCGGCATGGGCTGGGCCTTCGCCCTCGGCCTGGCGATGGATGTCGCCGATGGCGCGGTGCTCGGCCAGCACTGCTTTGCCTACGTGCTGCTGGCCTATATGGCCGCCGCCCAGTCGCGGCGCATCTTGTGGTTCCCGGTGGCGCAGCAGGCATTGCAGATCCTGCCGCTGCTGCTCGGCTCGCAGGTGCTGCAATTGCTGATGCGCCTTGTCGCCGGCGGCGATTTTCCCGGTTGGGGCTACCTGATCGGCCCTGTCCTTGGCGCCCTGCTGTGGATTCCCGGCACTTTCCTGCTGCTGCTGCCGCAATACCAGCCGGTTGAACGCGACGAGAACCGGCCGCTATGATCCACCGATGAGCGACTTCTACCACCAGGAGCAGGATACCGACCGCTTTCGCAACCGCCTGCTGGTGGCCAGCGCCGGCATTCTGCTCGCCTTCCTGTTGCTGTTCGCCCGCTTTTTCTACCTGCAAGTGCTGCAACACGACTATTACAAGACGCGTGCCGAGAGCAACCGTATCTCGCTGGTACCGATCGTGCCCAATCGCGGCACCATCGTCGACCGCGACGGCGTCATCCTGGCCCGCAACTACTCGGCCTTCACGCTGGAAATCACGCCGTCGAAAACGCTTGGCCTGGAGGAAACCATCGACGGCCTGGCCGAGATCGTCGAGATTCAGCTCAAGGACCGCCGCCGTTTCAAGCGCCTGCTCGAGGAATCGAAAACCTTCGAGTCGATCCCGATCCGCACCCGCCTCTCCGACGAAGAGGTGGCCCGCTTCGCCGCCAACCGCTATCGCTTCCCCGGTGTCGAGGTCAAGGCCCGGCTGTTCCGCCAGTATCCGGAAGGCGCACTGGCCGCGCACGCGATCGGCTACATCAGCCGGATCAACGCCAAGGACAAGGAAGCCATCGAGGAAAGCGGCCAAGAAGCCAATTACAAGGGTACCGACCACATCGGCAAGGTCGGCTTGGAGGCCCACTACGAGTACGAACTGCACGGCGTCGCCGGCTACGAGCAGGTCGAGGTCGATGCCGGCGGGCGGGCCGTGCGCGTGCTGTCGCAAACGCCGCCGGTGCCCGGCAACAACTTGGCGCTGACCCTCGACAGTGGGCTGCAAAGAGTCGCCGAGCAGGCTTTCGGCGGCCGCCGCGGCTCGCTGGCGGCGATCGATCCGCGCAACGGCGCGATCCTGGCGCTGGTCTCGTCGCCGGCCTTCGATCCCAACCTGTTCGTCGACGGCATCCGCTTCGACGACTGGGACGAATTGAACAACAATCCCGACAAGCCGATGCTCAACCGCGCCATCTACAGCACCCATCCGCCCGGCTCGACCTTCAAGCCGCTGATGGCGCTGGCCGCGCTGACCAGCGGCAAGCGCACACCGGGCCAGGCGATCGCCGACCCGGGTTACTTCAATTTCGGCAACCGCCGCTTCATGGACGACAAGATTGGCGGCCACGGCATGGTTGATATGTACAAATCCATCGTCGTCTCTTGCAACACCTATTACTACACCCTGGCCAACGACATGGGCATCGACACCATCGCCCGTTTCATGGGCGAACTCGGTCTGGGCCAGAAAACCGGCATCGATATTCCCGGCGAGGCGACCGGCATCCTGCCGTCGCCGGAATGGAAGCAGCAGCGCTTCAAGAAAAAGGAACAGCAGAAGTGGTATGCCGGCGAGACCATCTCGGTCGGCATCGGCCAGGGCTACAACGCCTATTCGACGCTACACATGGCCCACGCCCTGGCCAACATCATCAATTACGGCAAGGTCTTCCGCCCGCACCTGGTGCACACCATCAGCAACCCAAACACCGGCGAAACGCGTACCGTCGAGGCCGAACCGATCCGCCAGATAGCGCACAAGAAAGAACACGTCGACCTGATCAAGCGGGCCATGCACAGCGTCACCCGGGAAGGCACCGGCGCCCGCGCCTTTGCCGGCGCCGCCTACGAGTCCGGCGGCAAGACCGGCACCGCCCAGGTGTACAGCCTGAAGGGCGGCCGCTACGTCGCCGGCCAGGTGCGCGAACGCCTGCGCGACCACTCGTGGTACATCGCCTTTGCGCCGGTGGACGAGCCGAGGATTGTCGTCGCGGTAATGGTCGAGAATGGCGGCTTCGGCGCCCAGTCGGCGGCGCCGATCGTCCGCCAGGTGTTCGACTACTACCTGACCGGCCGAGTGCCCGGCGGGCCGGCGTTAGAAACCGAGGCGCCGGAGGATGCCAGCGACGGCCCGCTGCTCGAGGATGATCTGCATGAGGCTGATTAAGCGCTTCCTCCGGGGCCTCGTCGCCCATCTCGACCTGCCGTTGCTGATGATCGTC
Source organism: Azonexus sp. (assembly GCA_031260295.1). GTDB lineage: Bacteria > Pseudomonadota > Gammaproteobacteria > Burkholderiales > Rhodocyclaceae > Azonexus. The sequence goes on along the minus strand of JAIRKE010000052.1, from coordinate 85,662 downwards.
CTGGCGTTGATGGCGGTCGGCCTGCTGACGGTGTTTTCCGCCACCTCCAGCGCCGGTTTCGACAAGCTCGACAAGCAGTTGGTCAACATGGCGATGGCCGGCGTCATCATGCTGCTGGTCGCCCGCACCCCGCCGCAGACGCTGATGCGCTTCGCCGTGCCGCTGTACGTCACCGGCCTCGTGCTGCTGCTCGGCGTGGCCTTGTTCGGCGTCGTCGTCAACGGCTCGCGGCGCTGGCTGTCGCTGGGCATCGTGCGCATCCAGCCCTCCGAGATCATGAAGATCGCCATGCCGCTGATGCTCGCCTGGTATTTCCAGAAGAACGAGGCGATGCTCCAGGCGCGGCATTTCATCATCGCCAGCATCATCCTGCTGCTGCCCATCGGTTTCGTGCTCAAGCAACCCGACCTCGGTACCTCGCTGTTGATCGGCGCCGCCGGCTTTTTCGTCATCTTCCTCGCCGGCCTGCCGTGGAAGGTCATGTTCGGCCTCGCCGCCGCCGCTGGCGCCGCCTTGCCCTTCGCCTGGTCGCTGATGCACGACTACCAGCAGCGGCGGGTCATGACCCTGATCGACCCGACCTCCGATCCACTCGGCGCCGGCTACCACATCATCCAATCGACCATCGCCATCGGTTCCGGCGGCAGTTTCGGCAAGGGCTACCTGGGCGGCAGCCAGACCCACCTCGAATTCATCCCGGAAAAACACACCGACTTCATCTTCGCCGTCTTCTCCGAAGAATGGGGGCTACTCGGCAACGGTATCCTGCTGGTGTTGTTCACGCTCCTGATCGGCCGCGGCCTGATGATCGCCGCCGGCGCCCCGACGCTGTTCTCGCGCCTGCTGGCCGGCGCCATCACGCTGGTCTTCTTCATCTACGCCTTCGTCAACATGGGCATGGTCTCGGGTATCCTGCCCGTGGTCGGCGTGCCGCTGCCCTTCATCAGCTACGGCGGCACCGCCCTGGTCACGCTGATGCTCGGCATCGGCATCCTGATGTCGATCCAGACCCACCGCATGCTGGTCAAGAAATAATGCGCCCGCTCTCCCGTCTCCTCGTCCTGCTGCTACCCGCGCTGCTGCTCGCCGCCTGCGGTACAAGCACGCACCGCTCGCCCAGCGGCGGCGGCACCGAGGCGAGCACGCCCAGCAGCCGTACGCCAACGAGCAAGCCGACGGTGACCCTGAAGCGTGGCGGCGGTTTCTACAAGGACGATGGCCCGGGCGATGAGATTCCCGATGGCCTCGACGACATTCCCAACGCCGAGCCGAAATGGGAGCCGCTACACAGGCCGGCGACCCGCCCCTACGTCGTGCTCGGCAAGGAATACGTGCCGAATACCGCGGTCAAGCCCCACAAGGAGCGCGGCGTTGCCTCCTGGTATGGCAAGAAATTCCATGGCCAGAAAACCTCGAACGGCGACATCTACGACATGTTCGGCATGACTGCCGCCCACCCGACGCTGGCGCTGCCCTCCTACGTCCGCGTCACCAGCCTGAACACCGGCAACGCGGTGATCGTCCGCGTCAACGACCGCGGCCCCTTCCATGCCGGGCGCGTCATCGACCTCTCCTACACCGCCGCCTACAAGCTTGGTCTGATTACCGGCGGCAGCGGCTTGGTCGAGGTCGAAGCCATCCTGCCCGGCGAGCCGACCGGCATCACCTACGCCCAGGTCGCACCACCGGCCTCCGGCGACGACGAAATCGCCCGCCTGGCTTTGCGCGACGAGGCTCCGGTCGCGGCCAACGGCGACGACAACCGGCCCGGCATCTATCTGCAACTCGGCGCCTTCGCCAACCCCGACAACGCCGAGAACCTGCGCAACCACCTGACGCGCGAACTGGACTGGCTGACCGAGACTATGGTCATCCGTCCCGGTAGCGGCATCCACCGCCTACAACTCGGCCCCTACGCCAGCCGCGGCGACGCCGAGCAGGTCGCCGAGAAGATCCGCGCCACCCTCGGCCAGCGGCCGACCATCGTCACTCGCTGAAGGAAGGGGGGGTTTGACCAGGATCAATGGGGTCCGGGAAGGGCTGGCTATACTGTTTTGCTTGATCTTCCGGACGCACCCATGAGTCAGCTGCCCGACCTGATTTGCCCCGCCGGCAGCTTGCCGGCGCTCAAGGCCGCCGTCGATAACGGGGCCGACGCCGTTTATCTTGGCTACAAGAACGACACCAACGCCCGCAATTTCGCCGGCCTGAATTTCGAGGCGAAAGCCCTGGCCGACGGCATCCGTTACGCCCACGGCAAGGGCCGCGAAGTGCTGCTGGCGATCAACACCTTCGCCCAGGCCGGGCGCGTCGACGACTGGCATAAAGCCATCGACGCCGCCGTCGACCAGGGCGTGGACGCCATCATCCTGGCCGATGTCGGGCTGCTCGACTACGCCCGCAACCGCCACCCGCAGCAGCGCCTGCATCTGTCGGTGCAAGGCTCGGCCACCAGCTACGAGGCCATCAACTTCTGCCAGCGCGAATTCGCCATCCACCGCGCGGTCCTGCCGCGGGTACTGACGCTGGCCCAGGTCGAACATGTGATCCAAAACACTTCTGTCGAAATCGAGGTGTTCGGCTTCGGCAGCCTGTGCGTGATGAACGAGGGCCGCTGCTGGCTATCCTCCTACGCCTGCGGCGAGTCGCCCAATACCGTCGGCGCCTGCTCGCCGGCCAAGTACGTCAAATGGGACAAGCAGCCGGGGCGGATGGACACCCGCCTCAACGGCATCCTGATCGACCGTTTCGGCGACGCCGAGCCAGCCGGCTACCCAACCCTGTGCAAGGGCCGCTTCGAGGTCGAAGGCGATACCTATTACGCGCTGGAGGAGCCGACCAGCCTCAACGTGCTGCCGATCCTGCCGGATATCGTCAAGATCGGCGTGCGCGCCATCAAGGTCGAGGGCCGCCAGCGCAGCCCGGCCTATGTCACCCAGGTCACCCGCACGTTGCGCGCGGCGCTCGACGCGCTGCGTGACGGCGCCGAGCGCTATCACGTCAAGCCGGCCTGGCAGGCCGAGCTGGCCAAGGTCTCCGAAGGCAGCCAGGCAACGCTGGGCGCCTACAACCGGCCGTGGCGCTGAAAGATATACGATGAAACTCTCCCTAGGCCCCCTGCTCTATTTCTGGCCCAAGGCCGAGGTCATGGAGTTTTACGCCGCAATGGCGCAGAACCCGGCCCTCGACATCATCTACGTCGGCGAGGTCGTCTGCTCGCGCCGCCAGCAATTGCGCACCGCCGACTGGATCGGCCTGGCTCGCGACCTGACCGACGCCGGCAAGGAAGTCGTCGTCTCGGCACAGGCCCTGCTCGAATCGGAAAGCGATCTGAAAGCGCTGCGCCGGCTGATCGACGAGGCCGGCTGCCGGGTCGAGGCCAATGACCTGGGCGCAGTCAATCTCGTACAGGGCCGTGCGCAGTTGGGTGGTTTCGTCGCCGGGCCGCACCTGAACATCTACAACGAGGCAACACTGGCCACCTTCGCCCGCTACGGCATGAAGCGCTGGGTGCCGCCGCTGGAAGCGCCGCGCACGCTGATCGAGACGCTGCACAAAAGCCGCCCGGCCGGCGTCGAGACCGAGGTGTTCGCCTTCGGCAAGATCGCCCTGGCCTTCTCGGCACGCTGCTTCACGGCCCGCCACTACGAGCTGAACAAGGATGACTGCCAGTTCAAGTGCCTCGACCACGCCGAGGGACTGACGCTGAAGACGCGGGAAGGACAGGATTTCCTGACCATCAACGGCATCCAAACGATGTCGGCGCAGAGCTACAATCTGCTGCACGAAATGCCCGACATGCTGGCCATGGGAATCGACATCGTTCGCCTCAGTCCACAGCAGCAACACATGCCGGCGATCATCGCCGCCTTCGACGCAGCCCGCCGCGGCGAAGCGGTGGCAGTCGACAGCAGCGATTGGAACGCCAGCGGCCTGGTTGACGGCTACTGGTTCGGCGCTGCCGGCATCGTCCAGCACCACACGCAAGCCGCCTGACAAGGGGAGCCTGATCATGAACACCCATTTCACTATTCCCAAGTTCCGCCTGCCGTCCTTCGTCGCCCGCCTCGGCGAACGGCTGCCGCAGTGGCCGCATGCGCTGGCCCTGGTCGCCGGCCTCAACGCGGCACTGAAAATGAAGCTGCTGCCGGCCAGCGAACTGGCCCTGCTCGAAGACAAGCTGTTCCGCGTGCGGGTCAACGACACCGGCGGCGAAGCCTCATATACCTATCGAAATGGCCTGTTCCGCCCGGTCTTCCGGCCAGAGCGCGAACCCGACCTGGCCTTCGCCGCCAACCTGTCCGCCTACCTGCAACTGCTGGCCCGCCAGGAAGACCCGGACACACTGTTCTTTAACCGCGAACTGGAAATCACCGGCGACACCGAACTGGGCCTGGTGGTCAAGAACATGCTCGACGCCATCGAATGGCCACGCCTCCCTCTGATCCAGACCAGCCACTGAGACTGGAAGAAGTCAGTCACCTCGGCATAAATACCGAGGCTTCCTCGCCATGAAGCGTTGCTAAATATGGCGGACGACGGGTGGTACCAGCGTGTAGCGGCAGAGGTAAGGGCTGTTTTTACCACCGGCCCGCGCCTGGTCGACGAACTCGAATGTGTGGCATCCGTACTGCTCGCTATCGTCTTCGGCCATCTCGCCGACGTGCAGAACATCTCTTGGGCTGCCTTCTCCGGCTATATGGTGATGCGCGGCCATGTCTCGGAAAGCCTGTGGCGTGGCGCGCTGCGCATCATCGGCACCCTCGGCGGCGCGCTGCTGGCGTTCCTCATCGTGCCGCAGGTCTGGCACAGTCCGGCAGCCACCGCCGCAGTCTTGGCACTGATTGGCGGCACCACGATCTATGGGGCACTGATGGGCAGGCACAGCTATGCCCGGCTATTCGTCGGCCTGACCTTCGCCATGATCCTGATGGACAAACTCGAACATCCTCAGCATGTCGTGGAGGCTTTCATTTCGACACGGATACGCGAAACCGCTGCGGGTACGCTTGCCTGCATCCTGATCAGCATGATCTCAACCTTGACGCTGCGACAACGCTGGCCCAGTTTGCCCAGCCCGCCGCCGCCCCGTTTCAGTTGGCTGCCGGACGCCGCCCGCCACGCCAGCCAAGGCGCCATAGCCCTTGCCATCCTGCCCTTCCTCTGGGCGGCCTTCCAGATTCCGCAACTTTCGCAAGGCGCCATCACCATCATGGCGCTGATGCTCATCCCCTTGAGCGGCATTGGCAAAAGCGGCTTTCGGCCAGTGAGCCGACGCATCGCTCTGCGGGTGATCGGCTGTGCCTCCGGCGCGGCATTCGCCGCAGCATTCCTGCTTTTGGCACATGTCTCGACGTACCTTGCCACCCCCGTACTGATTGCCGGAATGGCGCTTGGCGTGATGCTGGGCCGGCATATCGAGAACGGCAAAAGCGCCTTTGCCTACGGAGGAACCCAGTTTGTGCTGGTCATCCTGGTCACGCTGGTGCCCGACAGCTATCTGAATGCCGAGCTTTCCCCCGGCATCGCGCGGCTCACCGGCAGCCTGGTCGGCATCCTGCTCCTGCTGCCCGTGCTCGCCGGATGGCACTTGGTCGTGGGCGTGATGGAGAAACGCTCACCTTAGCTCCGACGCCGGGTTTTTAAGGATTTTGCTGGCACTACGAATTGCACAGCTATTGCAGGCATCTTGCTTGTGGCCATCGCTATCAAGGGAAAACTGGGACAAAAAAAGGAGGCCGAAGCCTCCCATTTAGTGTTCGGAACCTTGTCGGTTCAGGACTTTTTCTGGGCATCTAGACGGAATTTGACGTAGCTACCCGGTGCTGGTTCGATGACCTCGAGGGAACCGGCTTCGGGCTGGCGCGCCTTGACCTTGGTCGAGCCGCCCGGCAGCGCGGTGACCCACTGATTCCAATGGGTCCACCATGAACCGGCATTCTGCGTGGCACCGGCCAGGAAGTCTTCCGGGCTCTCCGGCAAGTTGCCATCGGTGGCGTCATTGGTCCAGTAGCCGTACTTGTTGGCGACCGGCGGATTGACGATGCCGGCGATGTGACCGGAGCCGCCGAGCACGAACTTGGTCGGGCCGGTCGGCAGGCGGGCGCCCGTGTAGGTGCTCTTCCAGGGTGCGATGTGGTCCTCGATGGTCGAAATGAAGTAGCACGGCGTCTTGACCTTGCCGATGTCGATCTTGACGCCGCCGATGGTGAGGCCGCCCGGATCCTTCAACTTGTTGGCCAGATACATATTGCGCAGATAGAAGCTGTGCATCGCCGCCGGCATGCGCGTCGAGTCGGAGTTCCAGTACAGCAGATCGAACGGGAACGGGTCCTTGCCCATCAAGTAGTTGTTGACCACAAAGGACCAGATCAGGTCGTTGGCACGCAGCATGTTGAAGGTGGTGGCCATTTCCGCCCCTTCCAGGAAGCCACGCTCATTCATCTTCTTTTCGAGGCCGGAGACACTGCCCTCGTCGAGGAAAACGCCCAGTTCGCCCGGTTCGGAAAAGTCGATCATGGAAGTGAAGAAGGTCGCGGAATTGACGCGCTTGTCTTTCTTCGCCGTCATCCAGGCGAGCATGGTCATCAACAGCGTACCGCCCAGGCAGTAGCCAGCCATGTTGATGCTGTCCTCGCCGGTGTGGGCGCAGACCTGGTTGACGGCCTCGAGCGCGCCTTCCAGCAAATAATTCTCGAAGGATTTCTCGGCCAGCTTCTCGTCCGGGTTGACCCAGGACATGATGAAGGTGGTGTGGCCCTGGTCGGTCGCCCATTTGACCAGCGAGTTTTTCTCGCGCAGATCGAGGATGTAGTACTTGTTGATCCACGGCGGGACGATCAGGAAGGGTTTCTTGTACTGATCCGGCGTCTGCGGGTCGTACTGGATCAACTGGAACAGTTCGTTCTGGAAAATCACCTTGCCCGGCGTCGTGGCAACATTCTTGCCCATCTCGAAGGCCGAGGTATCGGTCATGCGGATGCGCAACTGGCCATCGCCGGATTCGACATCGTGCAACAGGTTGTTCAGGCCCTTGATCAGGTTCTGGCCGTGCGACTTGACGGTTTCACGGAAGACGGCCGGATTGGTCAAGGCGAAGTTGGACGGCGACAGCGCGTCGATGTACTGACGGGTGAAGAAATTGACCTTCTGCTGCGTCGACTCGTCTAGGCCGTCGGTACCGGCGACGGTGTCGTGGATGTGACGGGCGGTGATCAGGTAGGACTGCTTGACGAAATCGAACAGGAAATGCTGCTCCCATTCCTCGTCCTTGAAGCGGTTGTCGCCCTTCTTCGGCGCCGCCACTGGCGCCTGGACCGCAACGCCCATCATCTTCATTGAGCTGTTCTGCCACAGCGAGAAGTAGTCCCACATCATGTTCATCTGGGTCTGGGCCACCTTGTACGGATTGGCCAAGAGGCGCGCTGACAGATCCATGAAGGCCCGGGCCACGCCGAGTTCGTCGCTCGGCGTATCGACGCCTTCCTTGGCCTTCTTTTCCATGAACTGGGTGATCACCCGCGAGGCACGCTGGGCGACCTCGGCATAGGTCTTGGCTATCTCGGCCGGATCAGGCAGGTTGCATTGTTCTTCGGTTTGCTGCGACATATGTGAATCCCCCTCTGTCAGTGCGCGGCGGCGTGCTAGCGCGGCCGCTGGAATCGAATCACGCCATCGGCGTCGTCTCTGCGCGACAGCCGACCGGCTTGCTCCAGATAGTTCAGATGGGCAATCGCTTCGCCCATCGCGAACATCATTTGATGCGTATCGAGCGCCCGCTGGAACAGAACTTCGAGCACTCCGGCCGCGCTCTGCGGCGCGTCTTGACAGCTGTCCTCCAGCGCCCGCAAGCGTTCGGCATGGTGCGCGTGCAGCGCCTGGACCCGAGCCGCCATCCCGTAAAAGGGCAGTCCGTGCGAAGGCAGTACCAACGTATCGTCGTCCGGAATTTCGCGCACCAGATCATCCAGCGAATCCAGATACCAGCCCAAGGCGTCGGCATCGGGCGTCGCCGCGAAAACACTGATGTTGGTGGAAATTTTCGGCAACAGCATGTCGCCTGAAATTAACACGCCGAGTTCGGCACAGTAAAGCGCCAGATGCTCCGGCGCATGACCGTAGCCGATCAGCACCCGCCAGCCCTGGCCGCCGATGCCGACAACGTCACCGGCGCGCAGCCGGTGGTAGTGCTCGGGCAGCGCCGGCACCGCCTGGCGGTAGCCGGGACCGCACCGCGCGAACTTGCTCAGGCGCGCCTCGTCCAGCCCGTGGCGGCGGAACTGCTCGACCATGAAGCGGGCGCCGTGACCGCCGATTTCATGCCACACCGCATGCGCGGTCAGGAACTCGCCGCTGGTCATCCACAGGGCAGCGCCAGTCTCTTCCAACAACCAAGCGGCCAGCCCCAGGTGATCGGGGTGAAAGTGGGTGACGATCAGCCGGCGCACCGGCCCGTCGAGGCCGGCGATGACCTGGCGCCAGGTGGCACATACGGCATCGTCGGAGAAGCCGGTATCGACGATGGTCCAGCCATCGCCGTCGCGCAGCAGCCAGAGATTGACGTGATCGAGCTGGAAAGGCAGCGGCATGCGCAGCCAGAAAACGCCGGGAGCGACTTCGCAACGCTCGCCGGCAGCCGGCGGCACGGCATGGGGATAACGCGGGGACATGGGCGGCTTCCGATGGGAGACCGGCAAATTACCATACGGTAGCGGATTGAAAAACGCCTCCGTTTGTGGCGGGATGTTAAGCTCTATGAAATCGCTGCCGGCACGTCCGTAATCCGCCGCCAGCCGATCCCGCATAACATGCTCCCGCCGAGTCCCGGAGCGGAGCCCGGCAAAGGAAGCTGAACAGCCATGACCCTGATCCTACGTACCCTCACCGCCGACGACAGCGAAGCCATCGAGCAGGTTCGCCAGTATTTGCGCAATTACGCGGCCGAGCTGGACGTCGATTGGTCGTACCAGAATTTCGCGCAGGAAATGGCCTCGCTGCCCGGCGCCTACGCCATGCCGGAAGGCCGCCTGCTCATCGCCGAAGTCGACGGCCGGCCGGCCGGCTGCATCGGGATTCGCCGCGTTTCCGAGGGCAGCTGCGAAATGACGCGCCTCTACGTCGCCCCAGCCGAGCGCGGCCACGGCATCGGCCGGGCGCTGGTGCTGGCGGCGATCCAGTCGGCCAAGGAAATCGGCTACCGGCAGCTTTTGCTCAGCATCCTGCCGAACATGCGCATGGCCGCGAAACTGTTTCGCGAACTGGGCATCAACGAAGCCCCGGCCTACTGCCCGACGCCGGTCGAGAACACGGTCTTTTTTACCCTGGACCTCGACAATTGGACGGAAGAGAAAATCCACAACGGCAACCTGTCCCGCCTGTTCGGCTACAACCGGGCCTGGGCGCGCCAGATGCGCGAAGCCGATCCGAGCTACTTCGACAAGCTGGCCCAGTTGCAGGCGCCGGAGTTCCTGTGGATCGGCTGCTCCGACTCGCGCGTGCCGGCCAACCAGATCGTCGGCCTCTTGCCCGGCGAGGTCTTCGTCCACCGCAATGTCGCCAACGTCGTCGTCCATACCGACCTCAACTGCCTGTCGGTCATCCAGTACGCGGTCGATGTGCTCAAGGTCAAGCACATCATGGTCGTCGGCCACTACGGCTGCGGCGGCGTCGGGGCCGCGCTCAACCGGGATCGCGTCGGCATCGTCGACCTGTGGCTGCGCCATGTGCACGACGTGCACAACAAGCATCTCGCCGCCATCGACAAGCTGCCGCCGGAAAAACGCTACGATCGCCTGTGCGAACTCAATGTGCTCGAACAGGTGGTCAACATCTGCCATAACCCCGTCGTCCAGGATGCCTGGCAGCGTGGCCAGCAACTGACCGTGCACGGCTGGATCTATGGCCTCAAGGACGGTCACGTGCACAACCTCGGCATCACCGTGGATGCCCTCGCTGATCTGCCGGCCCGCTACGACGCGGCGCTTAAAGCCCTCGAAAACTGATTTCGCCTTCCCACAACGAACCCGCAAGGAGAGAGCAACATGCAAGATCCGATCGTCATCGTTTCCGCCGCCCGCACCCCGATGGGTAGTTTCCAGGGCGCCTTTGCCAGCCTGACCGCCGCCAACCTGGGCGCTGTCGCGGTCAAGGCCGCCATTGAGCGCGCCGGCCTCGACGCCAACCTGGTGGACGAAGTGCTCCTCGGCTGCGTGCTGCAGGCCGGCCAGGGCCAGGCCCCGGCCCGCCAGGCCGCGTTGCAGGCCGGGCTGCCGCTGACCGCCGGCTGCGCCACCATCCACAAGGTCTGCGGCTCGGCCATGAAGGCCGCCATGCTCGGCCACGACGGCATCCTCGCCGGCTCTTACAACGTCGCCGTGGTCGGCGGCATGGAGTCGATGACCAACGCCCCCTACCTGCTGCCCAAGGCTCGCGGCGGCTATCGCCTCGGCCACGGCCAGTTGATGGACCACATGTTCCTGGACGGCCTGGAAGATGCCTATTCGAAGGAAAACCGCGGCCGCCTGATGGGCACCTTCGCCGAGGAATGCGCCACCAGCTACGGCTTCACCCGCGAGGCGCAGGACGAATTCGCGGTGCGCTCGACCACCCGCGCCATCGAGGCCAGCAACAACGGCAGCTTCGCCTGGGAAATCGTCCCGGTCACCGTCGCCGGCAGGAAGGGCGATGTCGTCGTGGACAAGGACGAAGGCCCGTTCGCGGTCAATGTCGACAAGATTCCGACGCTGAAGCCGGCCTTCAAGAAGGATGGCACGGTCACCGCCGCCAATTCCTCGTCCATTTCCGACGGCGCCGCCGCGCTCGTGCTGATGCGTGCCTCGCAAGCCGAAAAACTGGGCCTCAAGCCGCTTGCCCGCATCGTCGGCCACACCACCAATGCCGGCCTGCCGGCGTTGTTCCCATCGGCCCCGGTCGGCGCCATGCAAAAGCTGTTCGCCAAGACCGGCTGGACGACCGACTCGGTCGACCTGTACGAGATCAACGAAGCCTTCGCGGTTGTTACGATGGCCGCGCTGCATGATCTCAAGCTCGACCCGGCCAAGGTCAACGTGCATGGCGGCGCCTGCGCCCTCGGCCACCCGATCGGTGCTTCCGGCGCCCGTATCCTGGTCAGCCTGCTCGGCGCGCTGAAAAAGTACGGCAAGAAGCGCGGCGTCGCCGCGCTGTGCATCGGCGGCGGCGAAGCCACGGCCATGGCGGTGGAAATGCTCTGATTTCCTCCGGCGCCGGATGTGCCAGTTCGATGATCGGCGGCATTCCAAAAACACAGAAAATGTCGCCGGGTCATCGGCAACGCGGCCCCGGCGGCCTGGCCCGCTGATAGCCTGTCTTTTGCGAAGGAAACCTTCCATGCGCGCATCTCAAATGCTTTTCGTCGCGGCAAGACGGATCAGTTCGTCCTGAAATTCGTGAAGCCGTGAGGGCGAAGAATTTGTAGAACTTGCCGCGCCGACATCGACCAGAGCGGCATCAAATTCAGCCAAGCCATGACGAAGATCGCACTGAAACGGATTTACGAAAAACCAGCGGCAAGCGATGGTTATCGTGTGCTGGTCGATCGTCTGTGGCCACGCGGTGTTACCAAAGACGCCGCCGCACTGGATGAATGGAACAAAGATCTTGCGCCATCCGGCGCGCTCAGAAAATGGTTTGGCCACGACCCGGCGCTATGGAAATCCTTTGCCGAAAAATACACGGCGGAACTCCAAGCGGGAACCGCTACTCAGGAATTCATGGCACGCATGAAAGGCCATGAACAAATCACCTTGCTCTATGCCGCGCACGATCAGGGACATTGCCATCCGCTGGTATTGAAAGCCTGGCTGGAGCACATGAGTCAAGCTTGACCCAGCCACATTTTTGAAAGCTATTACTCAGGAGAAACCTCATGATTCTCACGCAAGAACAGGAAATGATCCGCGACTCGATGCGCGCTTTCGCTCAGGAGCGTCTGGCGCCCTTCGCCGCTGAATGGGACAAGCACCACACCTTTCCGGCCGAGGCCTTGAAAGAACTCGGCGAACTCGGCGCCATGGGCATGTGCGTGCCCGAAGAGTGGGGCGGCGCTGGCATGGATTACATGTCGCTGGTCCTGACGATTGAGGAAATCGCCGCCGGCGACGGCGCCACCTCGACCATCGTTTCGGTGCAGAACTCGCTGGCCTGCGGCATCACGCAGAAATATGGCACTGACCAGCAGAAGGAAGAATGGCTGAAGCCGCTGGCCCGCGGCGAGAAGCTCGGCTGCTTCTGCCTGACCGAACCGCACACCGGCTCCGACGCCGCCGCCATCACCACCCGCGCCGACCGCGACGGCGACGGTTTCGTGCTCAACGGCGTCAAGCAATTCATCACCACCGGCAAGCACGCCCACATGGCCATCGTTTTCGCCGTCACCGACAAGGCCGCCGGCAAGAAAGGCATCTCCTGCTTCCTGATCCCGACCGCCACGCCGGGCTTCATCGTCGGCCGCACCGAGGACAAGATGGGTCAGCATGCTTCCGACACCGTGCAAATCATTTTCGAGAACTGCCGCGTGCCGGCCTCGGCACTGCTCGGCAAGGAAGGCGAGGGTTACAAGATCGCGCTGTCCAACCTCGAAGCCGGGCGCATCGGCATCGCCGCGCAGAGCATCGGCATGGCCCGCGCCGCGTTCGAGGCCGCCGTGCGCTACGCCAAGGAGCGCGTGACCTTCGGCGTACCGATCATCGAGCATCAGGCAGTCAATTTCCGCCTCGCCGACATGAACACGCTGCTCGACGCCGCCCGGCTGCTGGTCTGGCGTGCCGCGACCCTGAAGGACGCAGGCAAGCCCTGCCTGAAGGAAGCCTCGATGGCCAAGATGTTCGCCTCGGAAGCCGCCGAGAAGATTGCTTCCGACGCCATCCAGATCCACGGCGGCGTCGGCTACACCAGCGACTTCCCGGTCGAGCGCATCTACCGCGACGTGCGTATCAGCCAGATCTACGAAGGCGCCAACGACATCCAGCGCCTGGTGATCGGCCGCACCATCGCCAGCGAGTAAAGCCCCGCCCGGCGGCCGCCGGGTTGGTCCGGCCATAACGTATCCATCCGCGATTTTTCACGGCGACATAATATGTCTTGACATCTTATGTCGCCGTGCCTATATTCACGGTGCACCATCTCTACCAATCTTTTTCATGCGAGGAAGCAAAAAATGCAGTCCTTACAAAAACGGCTCGAAGGTCTGGATGCCCTGCTTGAGGCGCGCTTGTTCGACGTGCCTGTCAGCTTGCAGCCGATCCCCGGGGAGGTGCCGGTCGTGCAGGTAGTGATCGGCGGGCGCGAGGAGTTGCCAATCTTCATTACCGCGTCACCCGATCAGATCCTGTGCATCTGTTATCTCTGGCGGGATGCGGAAATTCGCCCCGAAAAGCGGCTGGAATTGCTCGAACTGATGCTGGATTTGAATCCGGCGATACCGCTTTCCTCCTTCGGCCGGGTGGAAGGGTGCCACGTGCTGTTCGGCGCGCTGTCCGCCAACGCCAGGCGCGAGGCCATCGCGGACGACATCGTGGCCTTGAGCGACAACGCCCTCGATGCACTGGAGGCGCTGGCGGAATACCTGAACTGACCATCCGTTGAACGGATTTTGAAAGGAGCATCATCATGAGCGTGATTGGAAAAATCGCCACCCTCATCAAGGGCAGCGCCCGCGAGTTGGGCGAGAGCATTGTCGACGCCAATGGCGTGCGCATCTACGAGCAGGAAATCCGCGACGCGCACGAGGCAATTACCAAGGCGAAAACGGATCTGACGGGTGTCATGGCCAAGGAAATGCAAAGCGCGCGGGAAATCGAACGGGCGCGCGCGGAAATCGCTCGGCTGGAGAACCTGGCGCTCGAAGCCCTGGAGAAGAGCAAGGAAGATCTGGCTGAAGAGGTGGCGGCCAAGGTCGCGGAGCAAGAGGCCGAGCTGGAAAAGCAAACGCAACTGCATGCCGACTACGCGCTGCATGCCAATCGGCTGAAAGATCTCATCAAGGCTTCCGAGGCCCGGATTCGCGAGCATGAGCGCGAAGTGCAGATGGCCAAGACCACCGAGAGCGTCTACAAGGCGACCCAGACGATTTCCGAGAGCATCGGCTCCTCCGGCTCGAAGCTGATGAGCGCCAAGGAATCGCTGGAGCGCATCAAGAAGCGCCACGAGGATCAGGCCGACCGGATGACCGCCTCCGAGGCGCTGGACAAGGAATTCGGCACCAAGGCGCTGGAAGCGAAGCTGGCGGCAGCGGGCATTGGCGATGACGCGCAGCGCAAGGCAAAGGTGATGGAGCGCATCCGCGCCCGCGCGGCAGCGGACAAGGCATGACGGCACGAAAACCCGCGCGTTGGCAAAGCTCGGATGCGGCCCTGCATGCGGTGCAGGTCGCGTTCGACGTCGAGGCCGCCGTGCTGGAGGCGGTGCGCCAGGCCGCGTTCGAGAACAATCTCTCGAACTCCGACCAGATCCGCAGCTTTCTGGGTCTGGCGGTCAACCGCCATCCCAAGCGGCCCCGGCTCACCGTCACCCTGGCGCCGGAAGACTACGAAGCGCTGGCGAAGCGCTACGGGCTTCTCGCCACGGACCGTCTGGCGATCAAGGAGCGCGTCACGCAGGATCTGATTGATTTTGCCAGGCAGCAGAACGGTGCATGAGCCCCTCGCCAGCCACGGATTTTTCGTTAAGAAAAAGGAAGCGTCATGGACTTCTTTGAAGTCATCCTGAGTTACCCGACCATCATCTACACGGCCCTTCTCGGCGTGGGGCTGGTGTATTGGTTGCTCGCCATCGTTGGTCTCGTGGATTTCGAGAGCGGCGGGCCGGATCTGGATATCGACCTGGAGCCGGGAACATCGGTAACCGATATTGACTTGGGCGAACCGGCGAATGTCAGCACGCTGGCCGCTTATCTCGTCGCGCTCGGTTTGGGCGGCGTGCCGTTTTCGGTGGTGATCAGCCTACTCACGCTGTTTGCCTGGGTCATCAGCAGCATTGCGGCAATCTGGGCGCTTGCCTTTTTTCCGGATGGCCTGTTGCGTTTCGTCGTCGGCACCGCCGTGCTCGGCGGCGCCCTCGCGCTGGCCATTCCCGCCACGGCGACCTGCGTGCGCCCGATGCGCCGGCTTTTCGTCACGCACAACGCCATTTCCAACGTTTCCCTGGTCGGTCAGGAATGCGTGGTGCTGAGCGGTTCCGTCGATGAAAAATTCGGTCGCGCCGAGGTCGCGGCGCGTGGCGCGGGGTATCACATCCACGTCATCGCGGATACGCCCAACAATCTGAAGCGCGGCGATACGGCCTGCATCATGGAATACGATGAGGCAGCTGGGATCTACCGCATTGCGGAAAAAAGTTCGTTTTAAAACAACAGCTTCCCGCGAACGCGGGATGGCGTCATTTGTAGCTTTCCACCCGTTTATTTGAAAAGGAAATGAAATGGGATCCAGCCTGATCGTCATGGCCGTTGCAGTCGGCATTATCGCCATCTTCATCTTCGGCCTGTTCGCGCTGTTTTCGAAGTTCTACCGCAAGGTCGAGCAGGGATACGCCATGATCGTCAATACGACCCGAAGCGAGCCGGATGTCACTTTCACCGGGCGCATGGTGTATCCGATCATCCACAAGGCGGAGATGATGGACATCGCCCGCAAGACCATCGAAATCGCGCGAACCGGCAAGGATGGCCTGATCTGCCGGGACAACATCCGGGCCGACATCAAGGTGACCTTCTTCGTGCAGGTCAACAAGACCACCGAGGATGTGCTGAAAGTGGCGCAGGGTATCGGCTGCGCGCGCGCTTCCAACAAGGAAACATTGGAGGAACTGTTCTCCGCCAAGTTCTCGGAAGCCTTGAAAACCGTCGGCAAGTTGATGGATTTTGTCCAGCTTTACCAGGAGCGCGACGATTTCCGCGACAAGATCGTCAGGCAGATCGGCAAGGATCTTTCCGGCTACGAGTTGGTCGATGTCGCCATCGATTACCTGGAGCAGACGCCGCTCTCCATGCTCGACAAGAACAACATCCTCGATGCGCAGGGGATCAAGAAAATTACCGAACTCACGACGTATGAAAACGTGCGCACCAATGAATACAAGCGCAACGAAGAAATGCAGATCACGAAAAAGAATGTCGAAACGCGCGAGGCGATTCTTGAGCTTGAGCGTCAACAAGCCGATGCCGAATTCAAGCAGCAGCGCGAAATCGCCTCGGTGAAGGCGCGCGAGGAAGCCGAAGCCCACCGCATCGAATCGGAGGAGCATGCCAAGGCGGAACTGGCGCGCCTGCAAGCCGAACAGCTCATTGCCGTGCAGATGGAAAACGTCGCCCGCGAGAAGGAAGTGGCGGAAAACAACCGCAAGCGCGTCGTGGCGGTGGAAGAGGAAAAGGTCACCCGCGCCCGGCAACTGGAAATCGTCGACCGCGAGAAGGAAGTCACCCTGCAAGCAATCGACAAGGAACGCGCCGTCGAAATCCAGAAGAAGGCGATTGCCGATGTGATCCGTGAGCGCGTCATCGTCGAGCGCACGGTGGCCGAGCAGGAAGAGGCGATCAAGGAAGTGCGCGTCGTCGCCGAGGCCGACCGGATCAAGAAATCCGTCGTCATCACCGCCGAAGGCGCGGCGGAGGAAAAGCTCATCAAGGACGTCAAGGAAGCCGAGGCCGCCGAGCGCCGCGCCCAGTTCAAGGCCGCCGAGGAACTGACGCTGGCCGAAGCCAGGTTGAAGGTCGCCGAAAAGGCGGCGGAAGCGAAAAAGCGCGAAGCCGAAGGGATGGAAGCCATTGCCGCCGCGCCGGGCCTCGCCCAGGCCAAGGTATTGTTGGTTACTGCGGATGCCAAGGAGAAGCAGGGCATGATCGATGCCAAGGTGAAAATCGCCGATGCCGAAGCTTCGGAAAAACAGGGCATGGCACAGGTGAATGTGCGCACAGCGGAGGCGCAGGCCATTTCGAGCGTTGGCCAGGCTACCGCGGAGGCCACGGAGAAACAGGGCATGGCCGAGGTGAAAGTGCGCGCCGCGGAGGGAGAGGCCATCGCCAGCGTCGGTCAGGCCGAGGCGGACGTTATCGCGCTCCGCTTCGCTGCGGAAGCCAAGGGTCTCAAAGAAAAATTCGATGCGATGAAGGCCATGAGCGCGGAAACCCGCGCCCATGAGGAATTCCGCATGCAGCTCGAACGCACCCATACCGAGACCCTGAAAGCCATCGAAGCGCAAAGCAGCATCGCTCGCGAACAGGCGGAAGTGCTTGGCACGGCGATGGGCAAAGCCAACATCGACATCGTCGGCGGCGAAGGCGATTACTTCGAGCGTTTCGTCAGTGCGCTGGCGGTTGGCAAGGGCATCGACGGCGCCATCAGCAAGAGCAACACGCTGAAGGTCGGCCTGCGCGACCGCCTGAACGGGCAGCGCGATCTGGTGGAAGATGTCAAGGATCTGCTGGGCGCGCTGGGCAACGCCTCCGGCAGCGTGCAGAACCTCTCCATCGCCGCGCTGGTGAACAAGGTGGCGCAGGAAGGCAGCACCGAACAGAAGGCGGCGCTGAAAACGCTGATGGATGAATTCGGGAAGAAATAAGGAAAGGCTCCACCGCGAAGACGGTTTTGCTCCTTCCTCCGCTTGGCGGGGGAAGGTCGGAATGGGGGCGAGTGCCGCTGAATGCCCCCCACCCCAACCCTCCCCCCCTCGCGGGGGAGGGAGTCAAATGCAATTCCCTTTTTCGGCGGGACCTTTTGGGTTTCCCCGTGAAGCACTGATCCGTCCGACACATCCAGAACCCGGAAATTCATGTCATGGCCAACATCCCCGAAATCGACGCCACCGAATCCCTTGTTGCCGAGAGCGGCAGTTACGAACTCCTGAAAAAACGCCTCGCCGATCGGGGCGATCGGCTGCTTGAGAAAACGCAAGGCTTGAACGAAGCGCGGATTGCCGAATTCGGCCGCGCTACACAATCGCTGATCCTGCGCACGCGCGCCCGTACCGAAAACAATTGCGTGGCCCGCGACCTGACCCGCATCGGCGGCGACCTGCTCCTGTTCGGCTACAACGTCTTCATCGGTCTGCGCAAGGAAACGGCGGTCGACGACGTGTTTTCGCTCTACCGCTTGCAGGAAAACGCGGAGAGCGTCGAGGAACTGGAACCCGTGCCGCTGGCCGGAACCTTTCTTGACGATCCCCGCTTCGTCGCCGATTTCCGCGAGCTTTACGCCTATTACAAGCAGGCAAACCTCACGCAATTGCGCGTGCATCAGCACAAGCTTTTCGCGGCTTTTCAGATCGGCGAAAAGTTGACCGACCAGCGGGTGTTCCGCTGGTCCCTGAAAAACGACGGCAGCCTCCAATACATCGACAATCGCGGCGAACGCGAAATGGCCCTGCCGTCCACGCACGATTTCGAATGGACGCTTTGTACGCGCGATCAGCACGTTGGCGGGCGCCATCCGCATATCAACATTCTGGACACCGTATTCGTCGAAACCATACACGGCGATCTGACGGTCAAGGTCGAGAACAATACCGAGACGGGCCTCGGCATTTATTCCGAGCCGGTCGAGGACAAGAATCAGGCGCTTGCCGATGCGGAAATCGCCTATGCGCGGCTCGGCACCCTGATCCTTCTGAAGGTGCGCCCCTACCGGGAAAAACATGATCGCTACCTGGTCTTCAACGCCCGCACCAACACCGTGACCCGGATCGACGCCATCGGCCAGTCCTGCGTGCAGTTGCCGGAGGATCATGGCTTGATCTTTCCCGGCGGCTATTACCTGCAGTCGGGCGAAACCAAGGCGTTCGACCTGCCCGAAGCGC
Organism: Azonexus sp.; assembly: GCA_031260295.1. GTDB lineage: Bacteria > Pseudomonadota > Gammaproteobacteria > Burkholderiales > Rhodocyclaceae > Azonexus. The sequence continues at coordinate 66,834 of JAIRKE010000052.1, read as the reverse complement.
TGGCCGCCACGTCGCGCTTCAAGCGCATGCTGCGTTCGCCCAATGGCGAAGACGTGCTCTACGTCTTTTACCAGCCGCAAGGCGGGCAATACATGCTTTTTTCGTACAACCTGATCGAAAGAAGCCTGTCGCCGCCCATCCTTTGCCACGGGTATGCCCGTTTCGAGGACGGGCGCATCCTCACCTTCCAGGGCGGCAATCCGGACCCGACCCGTACCCACCCGATGCAACTCTGGCAAACCCCCTTCTTCGACGAGGACCACGTCACTCGCGCCAAAGCGGCGAGAGGGTTTTGGGGACGCATCGGCAATCCCGAGCTGGTCAGGGGAATTGCCGAACTGACGGCTATCGCCCGCGCCGTGCGCGAACAGGTGCCGACCCGCGTCGCTTACGAGGGAATCATCCGCCAGTGCGATAACGCGCTGGATGCCTTCTTCTGGCTCGATGCCGTGGAAGCGGGAGCGATGGATGCCGAGTTGCACGGCATCGTGGAGGAAGCAAGGAACACACTCGACGAATTTGAAAAGGTCGAAAGCATCCGCCGCGCCGCGCGTCAGGCGACCGACCAGGCCGAAGGCCGCCAGCAGGAATTGCTCTCCGAAATCACGGGGACGATCTGGAAGAGACCGGAAGATTTCGTGCATGCGCTCGATCGTTTGCGCGGGGAGCGCGGGCAACTGCAATTGCTGTTGGAAATGCGCTATGCCGACGCCGGGCGCATCAGCGCGCTCGATGCCGCTTACGCGACCGAGAGTGACCGCGTGGGGGAAAAAGCGCTGGCCTTCCTGTCGCAGGAAAAAGCGTTCGATGGCACCCGTCAGGAACTTGTCCGCGTCGAAGAGCGGCTCGACAAGGCAGCAACGAGCGAAGACATCGCCAAAATGCTCGCCGAACTCGATGCTTCCGCCGCCGGGCTCGATTTATTGACCGGGCAGGTTGGCAATTTGCCCGGCGGCGACGCGGTCGTGCGCACCCGGATTCTCGACACCATCTCCGCCGTTTACGCCGAAATCAACCGCTTGCGCGCCGAGGCGAGGAATCGTCGGCGCAGCTTGTCCGCGACGGAATCCACCGCCGAGTTTGGCGCACAATTCAAACTGTTCGGGCAGTCGCTCGAAAACGCCATCGAACTGGCGGACACGCCTGAAAAGTGCGACGACGCCCTGACGCGCCTCCTGACCCAACTGGAAGAACTGGAGGGGCGTTTTGCCGAGCAGGAGCAATTTCTCGCGGACATCGCCGCCAAGCGCGAAACCGTCTATGAATCGATCCTCGCCAAGCGGCAGATCCTGCTTGACGCCAGAAACCGCCGCGCCCGCGCCATCGTTGATGCCGCCGCCCGCATCCTCGCCGGCATCCCGCGCCGCGTCGCGCAATTCAACGAGCTTGCGCAACTGCACAGCTATTTCGCCTCCGATCCGTTGATCGGCAAATTGCGCCAACAGATTACCAGCCTGCGCACGCTCGGCGATGGTGTCGGCGCCGATGATCTCGACACCCAATTCAAGACCGCGCGCGATCAGGCCATCCGCTCGGTACGCGATCAGAGCGAACTCGTCTCCGACGATGGCAATACCCTGCGTTTCGGCAAGCATGCTTTCACCATTAGCCGTCAGGCGCTCGATCTGACGCTGGTGCCGCGCGAAGGCGTGATGCAATACCACCTGAGCGGCACCGACTACTATGCCCCACTCTTGCCGCAGCACAGTGCCGAACTGGAAGCCTTCCGCGCCCAGTGGGATCAACTGCTGATTTCCGAAACGCCCGACTTCTACCGCGCCGAATACCTCGCCGGCAGCTTGCTGGAAGCGGTCATTGCCGACGAAACCGGAGATCTCGCGCTCGACTGGCGAAGCCTGCAAGCCTTGTGCGCCGACAAAAACAAGGAACCCCTGCTTGAGAAGCTGCGCATCTGGGCCGCCCCCCGCTACCAGGAGGGCTACCAGAAAGGCGTGCACGACGCCGATGCCGCCCGCATTCTCGCTGCCCTCGTCGCCATGCAGGCGGCGGCGGGGCTTCTCTCCTACGGGCCGGATGCGCGCGCGCTGGCCATGCTTTACTGGCACGTCGGCTGCCGCGATGAAGAGCGTTCCGCCTTCTTCCGTCAGGCCCAGGCGGCCATGGGCATCCGTGCCCAGTACGGTACGCGCGCCAGCCAGAAGCGCCTCGAACAAACGCTGGCCGAGAAGATCATCGCTTTTGCCCCCGATTTTGACTTCGATGCGGGCCGCAACGGGCTCGGGCGCCAGGCCGCCCGCTACCTGGTTCGCCAACTGGCCTCCTCGCACACCGACGAACGCTGGCTAATCGCCGCCGCTGCCGACGATCTGGCCAACGACCTGCAAAGAAAACTCGAAAGCAGCGGCCTGCTCGCCACCTGGCAGCGCGACCTTGCTGCTGCCGCGCCGGGTGAGCGTTGGCGGCTGGCGCGGGACTGGATGCTTGCCGCCACCGCCAGCCAGCCGCAGCTGGCGATTTGGGCCGACGACGCCGCAACGCGCTTCGCCCTCGACATTCCACGCGAGCGGGTCAACGCCGACCTCGATACCTCCCTGCAAAACCTGCTGGGCGAGCACCCGCACATCCATGATGGCGCCATTGCCCTCAACCTGCACGATTTCTGGCGTCGTTACCTGCACCACGCCGAAGTCGTCGCCACCGGCTTCTCCGAACTGCAAGCCGTGCGCCACCGCATTCTCGAAGCCGAAAAACGGCGGCTGCACCTCGAACAGTTTCAGGCCAAGCCGCTGTCGTCCTTCGTGCGCAACCGCCTGATCGACGAACTCTACCTGCCCATTGTCGGCGACAACCTTGCCAAGCAGATCGGCGCCACCGGCGATGCCAGCCGGAGCGACCGCATGGGCATGCTGCTCCTGATCTCCCCGCCGGGTTACGGCAAGACGACCCTGATGGAATACGTCGCCGACCGCCTCGGCATGATCTTTGTCCGCATCAACTGCCCGGCGCTGGGCCACGGCATCACCGCGCTCGACCCAACGACCGCGCCCAACAGCGCCGCGCGCCAGGAACTCGAAAAGCTCAACCTCGGCTTGCTGATGGGCAACAACGTCATGCTCTATCTCGACGACATCCAGCACACCAACCCCGAGTTCCTGCAAAAATTCATCGCCCTGGCCGACGGCACCCGCCGCATCGAGGCGACGCGAAACGGCGAGCCGACCACGTGCGACCTGCGCGGCAAGCGTTTTGCCATCGTCATGGCCGGCAACCCCTACACCGAGTCCGGCGACGTCTTCAAGATTCCCGACATGCTCGCCAACCGCGCCGACATCTACAACCTCGGCGACGTTCTCTCCGGGCGCGAGGCACTATTCGCCCTTTCCTACATCGAAAACAGCCTCACCGCCAATCCTGTGCTGCTGCCGCTGTCTTCACGCGATCCCAAGGACGTGCATCTGCTCGTGCGCATGGCGGAAGGCGAGTCGATTGCCGGCAGCGAATTTGCGCATGGTTACAGCACCGCCGAACTCAACGAACTGGTTGCTCTCATGCAACGGCTCTTCCGCGCCCGCGACCTGCTGCTGAAAGTTAACCTCGCCTACATCGAATCCGCCGCGCAACAGGACGCCTATCGCGTTGAACCCCCGTTCAGGCTGCAAGGCAGCTACCGTAATATGACCAAGCTCGCCGCCCGCATCACCCCGCTGATGGACGAGGGCGAACTGGATGCGCTCCTGCGCGATCATTACCGCGGCGAAGCGCAGACGCTCACCACGGGCGCGGAAGAGAACCTGTTGAAGCTCGCCGAACTGCTCGGCAGCCTCAACAAAGAAGAACAGGCGCGCTGGCGGGAAATTCGCGAAGAATTCGTGCGCCGAAAAAAATTGGGCGGCGACGATGCCGACGGCAGCCAGCGCATCGCCAACACCCTGCTCGACATCTCGCGCGCTGTCGACGAACTGCGCACCCAGTCGGAAACCACGCAAATCCTGAAAAAGGGACTGGCTTCGCTGATAAAAACCGTGGGCAGCCTGGAACCCCGGATCGACGTCCAGCCCAATATCGCCATTGCCGCGCCGGATACCAAGGCATTTGGCGAGAGCCTCCAGGAGATGAAGCAGCTATATAACAACGTCCTGTCACCGCTGATTTCCGCCAATTACCACAAGCTGAAGCTGGATCACAGCATCTGGGAAAATGTTAAACGCATGAACGAAACCCTGAAAAGACTGGAAAAAGTCTTGCCGGACAACTGAGTGTTCAAGGTGAAGCCTTCTTCGACGCCGACCGCCTGCCGCGAATCGAACGCTGGCGGGAAGCGGGTGGTTTTTGAGCGGCGCATGAAACGCCTGCGCTGGATTGTCCGGCTGACCATCCTCTGTCTGGCCGTCTGGAGCGTTGGCTTCGAGCCGGGCTGGTTGCAGCAGCGCGAACTGACCTTGACCGCGCCGGCTTGGTCCGGCCCGCCCCTGACCATCGCCGTGGCCGCCGACCTGCACGTCGGTTCGCCGCACGCCGGATTGCCGATGCTGCGTCGTGTCGTCGACCAGTTGAATGCCAGCCAGCCCGACCTGATCCTGTTACCCGGCGACTTCATGACCCGGGGCGTGCCCGGCGGCGAGACGATCGAACCGGCCGCCATCGCCGGTGAACTCGCCCGCCTCAAGGCACCGCTCGGCGTCTATGCAACGCTCGGCAACCACGATTGGGGATATGACGGCGAGCAGGTACGGCAAGCTTTGCAGAAGGTCGGCATCACGGTTCTGGAAAATGCTGCCGTGGCGCTGCCGACCGCCGCCGGCTCGCTGTGGCTGGTCGGCATCGGCGACGACATGACCGGCCACGCCCGGCCCGATCAAGCTTTCGCCCAGGTTCCCGCAGCCGCGCCACTGATCGTCATGATGCACGACCCGGCCAACGCCCCGGACTTGCCCGCCCGCGCCCTGGTCGCCTTCGCCGGTCACACGCACGGCGGCCAGGTCCGCCTGCCCTTCATCGGCGCGCTTATCACGCCCGGTCGCTCGCCGCGCCGGCACGCTGGCGGCTGGATTCCCGATGCACCGGTACCGACCTTCGTTACCGTCGGCGTCGGCACCAGCATTCTCCCCCTCCGCTTCAACTGCCCGCCGGAAACCGTCGTCCTACACCTTTCCGCCCCTAGCCCATCATGAAACGACTCTGCGTCTTTTGCGGTTCCAATGCCGGCAAGCATCCCCTCTACCGCGGCGAAGCCGAGCGTCTCGGCCACCTGCTCGCTGAGCACGGTATCGAACTGGTCTATGGCGGCGGCAACATCGGCCTGATGGGCATCATTGCCGATGCCTGCTTGGCAGCCGGCGGTACCGTCATCGGCATCATTCCGCAAGCGCTGATGGGCAAGGAGGTGGCCGGCCGTAACGTCGACCACCGGGCATTGACCCGCCTGGAAGTAGTCGATTCGATGCATACCCGCAAGGCGCGCATGGCCGAACTGGCCGACGGTTTCATCGCCCTGCCCGGTGGCTTCGGCACCTTCGAGGAATTCTGCGAAGTGCTGACCTGGGGGCAACTCGGGTTTCACGTAAAACCGATGGGTCTGCTCAACGTAAACGGCTTCTACGATCCCTTGCTGGCGATGTTCGACCGCGCCGTCGCCGATGGCTTTCTGCGCCCGCAGAACCGGGCGATGGTGCTGGCCGACACCAACCACGAGCGCCTACTGGCGGCGATGGCCGGCTATCGGCCGGAGCCGGTCGGCAAGTGGCTGCAAGAAGAAAAGCAGTTGTGAGTGGTCGTTGCAGAATCGAGAGCATCTAGGCAACACACCGGTGCGACTGGCCATGCCTCGTACTCGTCCCGGATGCGCAAACCCTTACTTTTGGCGTAGCATGAAAACCATCAAGAGCGACAATACGCTGCTCTTGGCCGTTTGGTTCAACCTCGTATCATGAGACATCTGTATGCCCTATGAGATCATCTGGGAACCCGAAGGCGTCTTGGTGACGTTCTCCGGCCGCGTCACGGCCCGCGATCTCATCAATTCGGCGCGGCAGATGCACGCCGATGGACGCTTCGACGAGAGACACTACGTCATCAACAAACTCCCGGACGATGCCGGGTGGGAGCTTAGCGAAGAGGCCTTCGTCGAGTTGTCGGCCCTGCATTACGGCGCTTACGCCTCGCACCCGAACTGCCGGATTGTTTTCGTAACCACCGACGCGACCCTCGCCGAGCTGATCAAGCGCATCCTCACGGCACCGGAAATGGCTTCCTACGAAATCGCCGTGTTCGATTCGCCGAGCACCGCCCGCAATTGGCTGGACAAACAACCGAACCTGCATGTGATGAGCAACGTCATGGGCTTCCGGCTACGCTAGGCCCGGCCGCACCCCGGCCGTTGCCCGCCGGATTTTCCCCGTGTTTACCGCCCTGTTCCGGGTTTGATCGCCATGTCCCTGCCCAGCCAAGTCAAGATTGTCGAAGTCGGCCCCCGCGACGGGCTGCAAAATGAAAAACAGATCGTCCCGACGCCGGTCAAGATCGAGCTGATCGAGCGTCTGGCCGAGGCCGGTCTGCGCAGCGTCGAGGCTACTTCCTTCGTCTCGCGCCACTGGGTACCGCAGATGGCCGACAACAGCGCCGTGCTGCAGGGCATTCGCCGCCGCACGGGTACCGCCTACTCAGCGCTGACGCCCAATTTGCAAGGCTTCGACATGGCAGTGCAGGCCGGCGCCGACGAAGTGGCGATTTTCGCCGCCGCTTCGGAAAGCTTCTCCCGCAAAAACATCAACTGCTCGATCGCCGAGAGCTTGAAACGCTTCGAGCCAGTAGTATCGGCCGCCAGTGCGTTGGAAATCCCGGTGCGCGGCTATGTCTCCTGCGTCGTCGGCTGCCCTTACGAGGGCACCATCGCCCCGCGCCAGGCCGCCGACGTCGCCCGCGCGCTGTTCGCGATGGGCTGCTACGAGGTGTCGCTCGGCGACACCATCGGCGTCGGCACCCCGGCCAGCATCGTGCGGCTGATCGAGGCCTGCGCCCGCGACATCCCACTCGGCCGACTGGCCGGCCATTACCACGACACCTATGGCATGGCCATCGCCAATATCTACGCCTCGCTGCAGACCGGGATGGCCACCTTCGACGCTTCGGTCGCCGGCCTCGGCGGCTGCCCTTACGCCTGCGGCGCCTCCGGCAACGTGGCCAGCGAAGATGTTGCCTACCTGCTGGCCGGCTTGGGCATTGAAAGCGGGATCGATCTGGCTAAACTGACAGCTATCGGCGACTGGATTTCCAACGCCCTCAACCGCCCGAACGGCGCCAAGGCCGGCCGGGCCCTCCGCGCCCAAAGTCCCGAGTGAGCCTTTTCTCCGCCGTCGCCAACTTCCTCAAACCCGCCCCGCCACCCGACCCACAACTGGTCGATGCACTGGCCCGGGTGGCCGGCCTGGTCGATCCGATGTTGCGCGCCGCCAGCCATTTCGACCATCGCTTGGCCACGCCTTTGACTCACGCCCTCGGCTACTGCGCCGGCCTGGTCGACGCGTTGCCGGGGCCGATCGCCGTCGACCGCCAGGCCTTCGCCAGCGACCCGCTGGTGCATGCGTTGTTCGCCACCGCCGACGACATCGACCAGATGCTCGGACGCAGCCAGGCGGTACGCGACTTCCTGAGCAGCCCAGCCAGTTGTCAGGCTGACCACTTCCACGCCTTGCTCGTCGCCCGCCACCAGGAAAAGCAGCAGCTCGGCATGAAGCGCCGTGGCGACCTGATCGAAAATGACGTGCCGCAACGGGTGCTGTTCTTCTCCAACCAAACGCTGATCGCACCGCAGTGCGACCTCGGCGATCTGCGCGAACGCCTGCGCGGCATGGCGCTGGAAAGCCTGCTGCAGACCTTCCAGGCGCACCTCGACGCCTTGCGCCACGAACGCGACGACCTGCGCGCCGATGCTTCGGTCGAGCGCACCTACTTGACCGTGCTGCACGCCACCTCGGGCCGCGAGATCGAGGGTTGTACCCGCCATCTGGCCGAACTCGACGCCCGCCTGCGCCAGATTGCCGATACCTTGATGCCCGATCCACTGCTCGACGCACTCGGCGATTTCCTGCTCAAACCCGAGCCCGCGCTGCGCCTCACGCCATTCAGCATCAGCGTCGACCGCCTGGGCGTCGTCCGCGATCCGACCGATGACGCCAGCGTCCAGACCCTGCATTTCCCGGAACTCAGCACTCGCGACCAGCGTCTTCACCTGGCCATGCTCGTCCGCATCAGCCGCGCCGAAGCCCGCGAGGCGGTCGACACCATGCGCGACCAACAGCGCCGTTTCATGCTGATCTGAAAACCTGGCATTCAAGCCGCACCGCAATCATGTTCAAGCCCAAGCCGTTTTCAGTGTCTTGCGCCACAACCGGTCAATGTCCAGCCCCACTGCTGCATCCCGCGCCGCCGCGCCAAGGCGCTCATGTTTCAGAAAAACGATGACGATCCGCAAGCGCAAGCAGCAACGCCTGGAAGAGGATCGACTTCAAAGAGCGAAGCAGCTTTCTGGCGTGGACCCGACAGACGAATACACGCCAGTTCCGCCGGGGGCAGTGACGGCCGATGCGGCGCAGCTCGCCCACAACAACACCTATGGCCTCCTGCCCCGGTTCTATATGGACAAGATCGTGGTATGTCGGCAGTGTGGAAAAGAGGAAGTGTGGCCGGCCGAGCGACAAAAGTGGTGGTACGAAGTTGCCAAGGGCAATATCAATACTCAGGCGGTTCTCTGCCGCAGTTGCCGCAGCGCAGACAAAGACAGGAAAACGGAAGCGCGACGAGTTCATCTGGAAGGATTGGCGCACAAACATGGTCGAACTGAAACATGACAAGTCGGCGGGTCCAACTCGCATCGGCGAAGCGATGAGCCATGATCTACCAAGCCCTCTCATGCTACCGGTCAATACGCGAGTCATTCTGAAATCCTTCAACGGCACGGACTCGGCTCCAGATTGCTGCCGTCAGGATGAAAACTACTGGGCACTTATCGGGAAAAGCGGAAGGATTGTCGAACCGCTAAATGGCAGAGGGCGTGTTCTTGTCTGTTTCGATACATCCGTTGTGCAACTGGGGCTACCTTGCCATAACCCTGTTCTCAACAGCCTCTACATACAGCCGTCCGACTTGGAGGTTTTGCCATGACCGCATCCGTCGTCCTGGCGTCTATTGGCCGCCTTGTCGCAGCTGCCCGCTCTGGCCTGGGCTGAGGAGAACGTCATGCTGCACGTAGTCGCAAAATGACGTTGGCAACAAAATCCTGCCGGTGCAATCGGGGACAAAGCAAGCCGATAGCACGCCGGCCTGCGACGCTCAATCCCCCTTCGGCAGCGCCCGCTGCACCAGGCGCACCCAGTAATTGATGCCGAAGTTCAAGAGTTCGTCGTTGAAGTCGTAGTGCGGGTTGTGCAGCGTGCAGCCGCCGGTGCCCGGCCCGTTGCCGAGCCACACGTAGCAGCCGGGCTTCTCGCGCAGCATGTAGGCAAAATCCTCAGCGCCCATCGACGGCAACGCGTCAGTCAGCACCCGCTCCTCGCCCAACACCGCGGCCGCTACTTCCTGGCAAAAGCGGGCTTCGGCCGGGCTGTTTACCGTTGGCGGATAACGGTGGTCGAAACGCACGCCGATCTGCGCTCCATTGGCCGCGGCGACGCCACTGCACAGGCGCTCGATGGCGCGCTCGACCAGCTCTTGCACCTCGGCCTTGAAGCTGCGGATAGTGCCGCGCAGCACGACTTCCTCGGGAATGACATTCCAGGCCTCGCCGGCGTGGAACTGGGTAACGCTGACCACGGCCGACTCGCAGGGATGCAGGTTGCGGCTGACCACCGTCTGCAGCGCCTGCACCAGTTGCGCCCCGGCAACGATGGCATCGACACCCTGATGCGGCATCGCCGCGTGGCAACCGTGGCCGCGCACGGAGATCTCGAAGGCACAGGTACCAGCCATCACCGGTCCCGGCATCACCGCCATCTCGCCGACCGGGATACCCGGCCAGTTGTGCAGGCCGAACACTGCGTCGACCGGAAAGCGCTCGAACAGGCCTTCCTCGATCATCACCGCGGCGCCGCCCTCCGACTCTTCGGCCGGCTGGAAGATGAACACGGCGGTGCCGTCGAAATCCGGATGCGCTGCCAGATGGCGGGCAGCGCCGAGGAGCATCGCGGTATGGCCATCGTGGCCACAGGCGTGCATCTTGCCCGGATGCTTCGAGTGATGCGGGAATTCGTTCAGTTCGGCGACCGGTAGCGCGTCCATGTCGGCACGCAAGCCGATCATGCGTGACGAAGTGCCAGCCTTGAGCACGCCGACAACACCGGTACGGGCAATGCCGCGATGCACTTCGAGCCCGTAGCGCGCCAGTTCGCCCGCCACCAGATCAGCCGTGCGATATTCATCGAACGCCAGTTCCGGGTGCGCGTGGATGTCGCGCCGCTGTGCCATCAGTTCGGCGAGGAAAGGTAATTCGAGCAAGGGCAGGGTCGGGGGCATGTTCGTCTCCTTTTGATCGCGAGTTGACCGGGCCGCAATACGGCATGTTCCCGCGCTGCGAGTGGCGGCATCCGATCCGGCTCCAGCGGCCGCCTGCAGGCCGCGAGCGCGGAATCGGCAGCCGCCCGACGCGGGCGGCTCATCCCATTATTATGCCCGGCTTGCGGGACCGCACCGCCTTGATTATGCTGCGCCGCATGCAACTCATCCTCATCAGTGGCCTTTCCGGTTCTGGCAAATCCGTCGCGCTCAACTTGCTGGAGGACTCCGGTTATTACTGTGTAGATAACCTGCCAGTGGTGATGCTGACGGTGCTGGTCCGGATGCTCAAGGAGGAACATACGCGCAAGGTGGCGGTGGCCATCGACTCCCGCTCCGGACATGGTATCGACCTGCTGCCGGAGAGGCTGCACAAGCTGGCCGAAGAGGACGTCAATCCGACCTTTCTCTACCTGCACGCCGACGCCGAAACGCTGCTCAAGCGCTATTCCGAGTCGCGCCGCCGACACCCGCTGGCCAGCGCCGGGAAAACGCTGGAGGAAGCGATCCGCGCCGAGCGCGAACTGCTCGACCCAATCTCCAGCCTCGGCCACCGCATCGACACCAGCGGCCTGAAGCCGGCGGCTTTGCGCGAGTGGGTGCGCCAGTTCATCGAGGCCGAGCCGGGCCAGGGGCTGACCCTGATGTTCGAATCCTTCGGCTTCAAGCACGGCATTCCGCTCGACGCCGACCTGGTCTTCGACGTCCGCTGCCTGCCCAACCCGCACTACGACACGGCGCTACGCCCGCTGACCGGGCGCGACCGGCCGGTAGTCGAATTCCTCGAAGCTGAAGCCGAAGTCGTGCGCATGCGCGACGACATCGGCCGCTTCGTCGGCGATTGGCTGCCAGCCTACATTCGCGACAACCGCAGCTACCTGACGGTGGCCATCGGCTGTACCGGCGGCCAGCACCGCTCGGTGTACATCACCGAATGGCTGGGCCGTGAGTTCGCCCAGCGCGCCCGCGTCCTAGTCCGTCATCGCAGCCTGGCAGGAAATTGAAACCCTGGCTGGCGCTGTTCCGGCCGGGTGACTGGCTGGTCATTCTCGCCGGCGCCCTGTGCGCCGGCCTGAGCATTCCGCTGTTCTGGCGAGGTGGTGTTGGCGAGCGCGCCATCATCCGCCAGGAAGGCAGGGTCTTCGCCGAAGTCGACCTACGCGCCCGGCGTGAATTCGAAGTCGCCGGGCCGCTCGGCCTCACGCTGATCGCCGTCGAACCCGGCCGCGCCCGCGTCGTCAGCGATCCCGGCCCGCGCCAGTATTGCGTGCGCCAGGGCTGGCTGACACGCCCCGGTGAAATCGCCATCTGCGCCCCCAACCGCGTTAGCCTGCAGATTGCCGGCCGTACCCGCCTCTATGACTCGATCAGTTACTGAAACTGAACTGACGGTCACTGCCGAGGACCACCGTGTCGCTTGGCTGGCCACCGCCGCGGTCGGCCTGTCGCTAGTGGACGCCGCGATCCCGACACCACTGCCGGGCATCAAGCCGGGCCTGGCCAACATCGTCACGTTGGTCGTATTGCTGCGCTACGGCTGGGGCACCGCCGTCTGGGTCAGCATCCTGCGCGTGCTGGCCGGCAGCCTGCTGCTCGGTCACTTTCTTGCCCCCGGCTTCTTCCTGTCGCTGACCGGCACCACGGCAAGCCTGCTGACGCTGGGCCTGGCGCGGCACCTGCCGGCACGCTGGTTCGGCCCGGTCAGCCTGTCGCTGTTCGCTGCTTTCGCCCACATCGGCGGCCAGTTGCTACTCGCCCGTGCCTGGCTGATTCCGCACGACGGCGTGTTCCTGCTGGCGCCGCTGTTCGCCGCCGCCGCCCTCGTCTTCGGCACCCTCAACGGCCTGATCGCGGCTAAACTGCTGGCTGAAGCTGCCACCGAAGACCCTCCATGTCCACAACCGTCTGCCTCGCCTTGACCGGCGCCTCCGGCATGCCCTACGGGCTGCGCCTGCTGGATTGCCTGCTGGCGGCCGGCTGCCGCGTGCAGCTCCTGTACTCGCAGGCGGCCCAAGTGGTCGCTCGCCAGGAAATGGAACTGGAGCTGTCGTCGCGCCCGGCCGAGGCCCGCGCCGCCCTGCTCGCCCACCTGCCGGCGGCCGACCCGGAATTGCTGGCCGTGTACGGCCGCGAGGAATGGTTCGCCCCGCTCGCCTCCGGCTCCAATCCGCCCGACGCCATGATCGTCTGCCCGTGCTCAATGGGCACCCTGGCGGCCATCGCCCAGGGCCTGGCGACCAACCTGATCAGTCGCGCCGCCGACGTGGCGCTCAAGGAAGGCCGCAAGCTGGTGCTGGTCCCGCGTGAAACACCGTTGTCGGCCATCCACCTGGAAAACATGCTGCGCCTGACGCGCGCCGGCGCGGTGATCCTGCCGCCCAGCCCGGGCTTCTACCACCACCCACAGGCCGTCGGCGATCTCGTCGATTTCGTCGTCGCCCGCATCCTCGACCAACTGGCCGTGCCGCATACACTAATACAACGTTGGGGAAGCTGATGGGCTGGTTCGACTTCACCCGCGCGCCGGCCGGCGCCGCTGTCGAGACGATGCATCTGCCGCTGCTGCCGCTGAACGCCGTGCTCTTTCCCGGTGGCTTGCTGGCGCTGAAGATTTTTGAGCAGCGCTATCTCGACATGGCGGCCGACTGCCTGAAAGAAGCCAAGCCATTCGGCATCTGCCTGATCGCCAGCGGCAGCGAAACCGGCAGCGCGACCCCGCATCCGGTCGGCACGCTGGCCACCATCGCCAGTTGGGAAATGGAACAGCTCGGCATCTTGCTGATCAGCGCCAATGGTGGCCGGCGTTTCCGCATCATCGAATCGCAGGTCGGCCCGGCTAACCTGCTCGAAGCGACGGTCGAACTACTTACCGAGCCGAAGCCGGTGACACCGCCCCCCGAGCGGCGCCGGCTGTTGCCGCTGCTGCGGCGCATCGTGGGCGACCTCGGGCCGAAGCGTATTCCCGAACCGCATCGTTTCGACGATGCGGCCTGGGTCGGCTACCGCATCACCGAGGTACTGCCGATCCAGAACCTGGCCAAACAGAAGCTGCTGGAACTCGACGACCCGCTGGCTCGCCTGCAAATTCTCGAAACCTATCTCGACCAGCGCAAGCTGCTCGGCTGATTCCATTTTCAAATCAACCGATTACTTTGTCGGCTTCGCTTGCCGTGCAACAGCACTGTCTGCGCTTTGCCTTCGCGTACTCGGCCGATTTGAAAATGGAATGATGGCGCTCACGCCCTCCCGGCCTCGGCCAGGCGGCGCGCATACTCGCGCTTGGCCGCCGCCAGTAACTGCTTGATGCGGTATTCGGCGCGCGCGGCGCTGGCCCGGTCGGGACGCGCCTCGAACCCAAGCAGCCTGACCGGTGGCCGCGAGCGCGTGTAGCGAGCGCCTACTCCGCGACAATGGGCGGCGTAGCGCGCGGCAACGTCGGTGGTAATGCCGGTGTAGATGCTGCCGTCTACGCACTCGATCAGGTACAGGAACCAGGGTTTCACCGCCCTAGGCTCAAGATGGATTTTCATCGGCACAAGCTCCAGCAACGATATGGCGGCCGTCCCGGCGCGGATGGCCACGATGTCAGGGCGTGCAACGACTGCCTAATTCTTGAGCGACGGCACAAAAACCCTGTCGCGTCAGGTATCTGCGACAACACCCCAGTCCCGGCCCACAGGCTTATCCACAGCTTCCGGGGATAAGCCACAGCGAGCGCGGCGGACTATTCAAGCATTATACTGTGTATATGCACAGTCATCGCCGCATCGCTCACCTCGACATGGATGCCTTTTTTGCTTCCGTCGAGTTGCTGCACTACCCAGAACTGCGCGGCCAGCCGGTGGTCGTCGGCGGCCGCCGCGTCGCCCCGCCGCAAATCCTGCCCGACGGCAGCCGGCAGTTCGCCCGTTTGCGCGATTACGCCGGCCGTGGTGTCGTCACCACCTCGACCTACGAAGCCCGGGCGCTCGGCGTCTTTTCGGCGATGGGCCTGATGAAGGCGGCGCAACGGGCACCCGGTGCCATCCTGCTGCCGGCCAACTTCGACGCCTACCGCGACTATTCGCGGCGCTTCAAGGCGGCGGTGGCGACGATCGCGCCACACATCGAGGATCGCGGCATCGACGAAATCTACATCGATCTCAGCGACCTGCCGGAGGACAGCCCGACTCTGGCCCGGCAGATCAAGGCGGCGATATTCGCCGCCACCGGCCTGACCTGCTCGATCGGCATCACCCCGAACAAGCTGCTGGCCAAGATCGCCTCCGACCTCGACAAGCCGAACGGCATCACCATTCTCGGCCTGGACAACGTTCCGGCGCGCATCTGGCCGCTGCCAGCCCGACGGATCAATGGCATCGGCCCGAAGGCCGGTGACAAACTCGCCGGGCTCGGCATCGTCACCATCGGCGAGCTGGCCGCCGCGCCGCGCGAGTTGCTGTGCCGCCACTTTGGCCAGCGCTACGGCGACTGGCTGCACCAGGTTGCTCACGGACTCGACGAGCGTCCGGTGGCCGTCGAGCGCGAGATCAAGTCGGTCAGCCGCGAAAGCACCTTCGAGCGCGACCTGCACCCGCAACAGGACCGGGCCGAACTCTCGGAAATCTTCACTGCGCTCTGCCGCCATGTCGCCGCCGACCTGCAACGCAAGGGCTACGCCAGCCGAACCATCGGCATCAAGCTGCGTTTTGCCGATTTCCAGATCGTCACTCGCGACCTCACGCTGCCCGCCACCACCGCCGACGCCGTGGTTATCCGCCGCGCCGCCGGTGAGTGTCTCAAACGCGTGCCGCTGCAACAGCGCATCCGCCTGCTTGGCGTTCGCGCCGGCGGGCTGCAGCCGCTGCACGCGGCGACGCCGGCACCAGCCGAACAACCGCAACTGCCACTGTTCGCCTAGCGCCCGGCGACGGGCAATGGCTACATCCCCGCGACGGCACCATTCAATCAATATCTAGTAGCCAAAACCACCATTAACCACTACTGGTAGTAGCCCAGCGCTTGACGCTGCCGCCGGCCTGCCGCTAGACTCGGCCCCGTTGATGGTTCCCGTCCCGGGATTAAAAGGGAATCCGGTGCCAGGCGTTTGCCTGAATGCCGGAGCTGCCCCCGCAACTGTCGTCGGCGAGCGCTTCGCCACCCTCTGCCACTGGCTTGTGTCCGGGAAGGCGGGAGAAGCGCCATGACCCGAGAGCCAGGAGACCTGCCGCAACGTCCTTCCAACCAACGATGGGGCGGGGTGTCCCTGACGAAAGGTTTGTGCATGTTGCGGTTCGCTTTCGTTCGTCCAGCCGGGTCAGTCGTGGGTTCGCCCCGGGCCGGCGCGCGTCCGCAACCCGGCAGGCGCTTCCGGTTCTCCGCCCCCCGATCCGGAGAATCGCCGTGTCCTCGAACGTCCTAGTCCTCCCCGCCGGCAGCGAGTCCGCCTTGGCCGCGCTGCAGGCCATCCGCCGCAACGGCGCCGTCGTCGCCTTCAAAGCCGAGAAGATTTCGCTGGCGATGACCAAGGCCTTCCTCGCCGTCGAAGGCAGCCAGAGCGCCGTCTCGGCCCGCATCCGCGAAGTCGTGGCGCACCTGACCGACAACGTCGTCCGCGCGCTGACCCGGCGCCTACCGGACGGCGGCACGGTCCATATCGAAGACATCCAGGATCATGTCGAACTGGCATTGATGCGCTCCGGCGAGCATGACGTGGCCCGCGCCTACGTGCTCTACCGCGAACGCCGGGCGGCCGAACGGGCGGCGCTGGACGAGGTGCAGGCATCGCCCCTGCACCTGACGGTCGGCGGCGAACGCCGCCCGCTCGACATCGCCGCCCTGCTGCGCCGTTGCGAAGCGGCTTGCGCCGGACTCGACGGCGCCGTTTCGCCGCGCCTGATCCTCGACCAAGCCCTGAAGAATCTCTACGACGGCGTGTCCCTGGCCGAAGTGCAGCAGGCCCTGGTCCTTTCCGCCCGCACCCTGATCGAACGCGAGCCGGGTTACAACTTCGCTACTGCCCGCCTGCTGCTGGCCGGACTGGCCGAGGAAGTGCTGGGCGAGGCGCCGGCCGCCGCGGCCTACGCCGACTACCTGCCGCGTTTCGTGGCGCACGGCATCGCCGCCGAACTGCTCGATCCCCGGCTGGCCGAGTTCGACCTCGGGCGACTGGCCGCCGCCCTCAAGCCGGAGCGCGACCAGTTGTTCGGCTATCTCGGCCTGCAAACCCTGTACGACCGCTATTTCCTGCACAGCGAGGGACGCTGCCTCGAATTG
Source organism: Azonexus sp. (assembly GCA_031260295.1). Classification (GTDB taxonomy): domain Bacteria; phylum Pseudomonadota; class Gammaproteobacteria; order Burkholderiales; family Rhodocyclaceae; genus Azonexus. The sequence continues at coordinate 50,073 of JAIRKE010000052.1, read as the reverse complement.
CCACAGATTTTCTTCATGCGCGTAGCGATGGGTCTGGCGCTCAACGAAATCGACCGCGAGGCGCGTGCCATCGAGTTCTACGACCTGATTTCCAGCTTCGACTTCATGTGTTCGACGCCAACGCTGTTCAACAGCGGCACGCGGCATTCGCAACTGTCGTCGTGTTACCTGACCACTGTCTCCGACGATCTCGAAGGCATTTACCAGAGCATCAAGGAAAATGCCCTGCTGCAAAAGTACGCCGGCGGGCTGGGCAACGACTGGACGCCAGTGCGTGCTCTCGGTAGCCGCATCAAGGGCACCAACGGCCAAAGCCAGGGCGTGATTCCCTTCCTCAAGGTAGTCAACGACACGGCGCTGGCGGTCAACCAGGGCGGCAAGCGCAAGGGCGCGGTCTGCGCCTATCTCGAAACCTGGCATCTGGACATCGAGGAGTTCCTCGACCTGCGTAAAAACACCGGCGACGAGCGCCGGCGCACGCACGACATGAACACCGCCCATTGGATTCCCGACCTGTTCATGCAACGGGTGCATGAAAACGGCGAGTGGACGCTGTTCTCCCCGGTCGACGTGCCGGACCTGCACGAGAAGTACGGCACCGAGTTCGCCGCCGCCTATCGCGCTTACGAAGCCCGCGCCGCCGCCGGCGAGATCCGCCTGCACAAGAAGGTTTCCGCCGTGCAGCTGTGGCGGCGGATGCTGACCATGCTGTTCGAGACCGGACATCCCTGGATCACTTTCAAGGACGCCTGCAACCTGCGCTCACCGCAACAGCATACCGGCGTCGTGCACAGCTCCAACCTGTGCACCGAGATCACGCTGAACACCTCGGATGCGGAAACAGCGGTATGCAACCTGGGCTCGATCAACCTGGTCGCCCACCTGCGCGACGGCAAACTCGACCCAGCCAAGCTGGCGCGCACCGTGAGCACCGCCCTGCGCATGCTCGACAACGTAGTCGACATCAATTTCTACGCCACGCCCAAGGCACGCAACGCCAACCTGCGCCACCGGCCGGTCGGCCTCGGCATCATGGGCTTCGCCGACTGCCTCCACGCCCTGGGCCTGCCTTATGCCTCAGAGGAAACGGTCGAATTCGCCGACCGCAGCATGGAGGCGGTCTGCTACCACGCCTATTGGGCCTCGACCGAACTGGCCGAGGAGCGTGGCCGCTATTCCAGTTTCGCCGGCAGCCTGTGGGACCGTGGCATCCTGCCGCACGAATCGCTCGACCTGCTGGCCACAGCGCGCGGCGGCCAACTCGAAACCGACCGCCAAACCCACCTCGACTGGCCGGCGCTGAAAGCACGCATCGCCCAGCACGGCATGCGCAACTCCAACTGCGTCGCCATCGCCCCCACCGCCACCATCTCCAACATCGTCGGCGTCTCGGCCAGCATCGAGCCGGCCTACCAGAACATCTATGTCAAATCCAACCTCTCCGGTGAGTTCACCGTCGTCAACGAGGCCTTGGTGCGCGACCTCAAGGCGCTCAACCTGTGGGATGAAGTCATGGTTGCCGACCTCAAGTATTTCGACGGCTCGCTGGCCCGCATCGACCGCATCCCGGACGAACTGAAGGCACGCTACGCCACCGCTTTCGAGATCGACCCGAGGTGGTTGATCGAGGCCGCCGCCCGACGCCAGAAATGGATCGACCAGGCCCAGTCGCTGAATCTCTATATGGCGCGGCCCTCGGGCAAGAAGCTCGACGAGCTTTACAAGCTGGCCTGGCTGCGCGGCCTCAAGACCACTTACTACCTGCGCACGCTAGGCGCCAGCCAGGCCGAAAAGGCTGGCGGCCGCGATGAGGCGTTGGCGGAGGAAACCCCGAAGTTCTGCTCGATCGACGATCCGGAATGCGAGGCTTGCCAATGAACGCCGCCCACCACTTCGCCGACTGGGACAGCCCGTCGCCAACGCCAGTGATCGCCACTAGCGCAGCGGCGCAAACCGCGCTCGGCATCGGCGCACCGGCGCTGGCCCCGATCAACGCCGCCGACAAGCGCATCGTCAACGGCCAGGCCGACATCAACCAGCTAGCGCCGTTCAAGTACCCGTGGGCCTGGGAATTTTTCCTCAAGGCCAACCGCAACCACTGGACGCCGCTGGAAATCTCGATGGCGCAGGACGTGCACGACTACCACCACAAGCTGACGGCGGCCGAGCGCCACGTTTTCGAGAACGTGCTGGCCTACCTGACGACCTCCGACATCCTGGCCATGCGCAACATCGGCCTGGCGGTGATGGAGAAGATGAGCGCACCGGAACTACAGATCTACCAGGCTCGCCAGGTCTACGAGGAAGCGCTGCACACCTGGACCTACCAGCACTGCATCGAGAGCCTCGGCCTCGACCAGCAGGAAATCTACAACCGCTACCGCGTCGTGCCCGAAATCCACGGCAAGATCGCGCTGGCCAACCGCCGGCTGGAAAAGGTGCTGCGCTCCGACTTCGACCTGACCGACCGCGCCAATCTGCACGAATTCGCGCTGTCCTACTTCTTCTTCGCGGTGATTTTCGAGGGCTGCTGGTTCTACAACGGCTTCACGCCGGTATTCGCCCTGCAGCGGCGCGGCCTGATGAAGGGTTCCGCCGAGCAGTTGCAATACATCATGCGCGACGAGGTGCTGCACTGCGCCTTCGGCATCCGCGTCGTCCGCGAACTGTTGAAGGAAGAGGGACTAGCGCTCGATCCGCAGGCGCTACGCCAACTGTGGGACGAGGCCGAGGCTGCCGAAAATGCCTACGCCGGCTACATTCTGCGCGAGCCGATCCTCGGCTACAACGCCGAACTGCATGTGCAGCAGTTCCGCTTTATCGCCAACCGCCGCGCCCGCCAAGTCGGCATCGAGGAACCCTTCCCCGGCGCCGAAAACGTGCTGCCCTGGCTCGACGAACAGGCCAACCTGCGTAAGGAGAAGAACTTCTTCGAGACGCGGGTCACCGAGTACCAGACCGGCGGCGCGCTGGCTTGGGACTGACGGCCATCGGCCTGGCGTGGCTGCCGGACCTGAGGTTCAGCCCAGGCCACCGCCGGCCAGCTTGGCCCCGAAGCCGATGAACAGCCCACCTACCCCGCCGGTTGCAGCCGCCGTCAGCCGGTGCCGACGGCGCAAGCTCTCGGCCAGAAACGTGCCGCCGAGAATCAGTACCGACAAATAGAGCATGCTGAAGAACTCGACGATGGCCCCGAGAATCAGGAAGGACAGCGCCGGATGCGCGTAGGCCGGATCGACGAACTGGATGAAGAAAGAGACATAGAACAGGATCGCCTTCGGGTTCATCAGGCTGATCGCCAATGCCACGCGAAACGGCCGCGGCGTACTGATATCGGGCAGTTGCTCATCGTCCGCCGCCGTAGTGCCGCGCCAGCGGAGGAAGGCGGTGTGCGCCAGCCCGATGCCGAGATACGCCAGATAGACCGCCCCGGCGTACCGGAGCGCCACGAATAGCGCCGGATTGGCTTGGAACAGCGAGGCCACGCCGGTAGCGGCGAGAATCATCAGGATCAGGTCGCCGACGAAAATACCCGCCGCCCCCCGGTAGCCGGCCGCGATGCCGAAGCGCGAGGCGACCGTCATCACGTAGAGCGAATTCGGCCCGGGTAACAGCACGATGAAGAGGGTGCCCAGCATGAAAGTCGCCAGGTCGGTGACGCCATAAAACATGATTCCGTTCAGCCAACGAAAAAAAAGAGACGAAATCGTACAAGCTCCACACCGCCGGCTCCAGCACGCAGCCGGGAGGTACCGGTTTACAGGTAATCGGCTGGCTGGGCGAGAGATCGCCAAGCCTGGAGCAGGCAACTAAAGTCAACCTGTGGGGTTGCTGCGCGTTACGCTTAACATCACCGTCACCGCCGAAAAGTGGGCAACCAAAAAGTCAACCTGTGAGGGTTGTTGCCCTTGGAAATTCCAAAAAAATAAGTACTATAGAATATCGCGCTTGGAATATCACAAAGTACAAATACGCTGAAACAATCTCTATCCAATACGTCACAGCCAAGGCCGCACGCAACGGCCGAATCTGGGGGCTGGCCTGACTAATCAATCACCAAACATATTTGAACGGGAGATGGTAAATGGCAACGGATGTACTCGATTTCACCGAAAGGCAGACCGTTCTGGTGGTGGACGATACGCCGGACAATCTGTCCCTCATGTCCGCCCTGCTCAAGGACTGTTACAAGGTCAAGGTCGCTCATAACGGCGACAAGGCGCTCAAGATCGTCCGCAACGGCAGCCCCCCCGACCTCATCCTGCTCGACATCATGATGCCGGGGCTTTCCGGCTACGACGTTTGCCGGGAATTGAAGGCCGATCCGGCGACCAGCCACATTCCCATCATCTTCCTGACGGCCATGACGGCGGTGGAGGATGAAAGGAAGGGGCTGGAGATGGGCGCCGCCGATTACATCACCAAACCGATCAATCCTCCCATCCTCCTGGCCCGGGTGCAGACCCAATTGAACCTGAAGGCCGCCGCCGATTTCCTGCGCAATCAAAATGCCTTTCTCGAACAGGAAGTCGTCAAACGGACCCGCGAGGTGATGGCCATTCAGGATGTGACCGTACTGGCCATGGCCTCGATGGCGGAAACGCGGGATTCGGAAACCGGCAACCATATCCGTCGCACCCAGTTCTACGTCAAGGCCCTGGCCAAGGAACTTCAGAGACACCCTCGCTTTTCACGCTACCTGACCGAGCGCAATATCGACCTGCTATTCAAGTCCGCCCCCTTACACGACATCGGCAAGGTAGGCATTCCCGATCACATTCTGTTGAAGCCGGGACGCCTCGAACCTGATGAATTCGAAGTCATGAAAACCCATACCACGCTCGGGCGCGACGCCATCGAACACGCCGAGCAGGCGCTGGGCACGACGGTCGATTTTCTGGCAACGGCCAAGGAAATCGCCTATTCCCACCAGGAAAAATGGGACGGCTCAGGCTACCCGCAAGGCCTCGGGGCCGATGACATTCCCATTTCAGCGCGCCTGATGGCGGTGGCCGACGTATACGACGCATTGATCAGCAGGCGCGTTTACAAGAAACCCATGCCGCATGACCAGGCGATCGCCATTATCCTTGAAGGCAAGGGCTCCCACTTCGACCCGGACATCGTCGACGCCTTTTCAGCAACTCAGGACGATTTCCAGGCAATTTCCCAACGCTACGTGGATTCGGATCGCGACATCCAGAAAAAGGCGGATTACCTGGAACGGGCTATCGCTCATAACGCGTAATTCCATCGTGCCGTCCCCCGAAAAACCCGGCCAGCTCGCTGCCGGAGAAATCGCTGTCCATAGAAAAAACAACGTGGAGTGGAGCACATGAGAAATCTTCTCGCCGCCCTTGAGCGGCGTTCCATGGGATTCAAGCTGGCGCTGGGATTTTCCAGCATCCTGGCCATCGTCGCGCTAATCGTTGGTTTTGGTCTATACAGTCTGTCGCAGGCCGATCGGAACGTGCAAACCCTCTACGAGAAGGAGTTTCTCGGGGTATCCCATCTCCACGACACGCGGGTTCACTTTGTCGAAATCGGACAGGCCTTGCGTCAGGTGGTATTGGCGCCGACGATGGCCGAGCAGGCGCAGGCCATCGAGCAACTGGAAACCGCCGATGCCGCCATGCATAACAGCCTCAAAGAAGCGCGCAACACCATCTTTCGACCGGAAAACGAAGCGCACCTGGACAAGTTCCAGAAGTTATTCGCTACCTATAGGAGCGACGTCGACAAAGTGCTTGGTGCAGCGCTTTCCGGAAACCAGGATGTGGCGATCGCCATTCTTTTCTCGGCCAATTTCCAGCAGGCCGGAGTAACCACCAGCAACACGCTTGCCGATGCCGAGAAGATCAAGGAAGAGGGGGCAAAAAATTCCGTACGGTACTCCAGGGAAATGCTTCTGCGGGGCGAGGAATTGACGCTTGCGCTGCTGGTTCTCGGACTGGGAGTCAGTATCGGCGTCGGGTGGATCATCGGGCGCTCGATCAACCATCCTGTCGAACATGTGCGTTCGGCAGTGGAGCAACTGGCAGCGGGGAATCTGGAAATTTCAGTGCCCCATACGGATTCTGCGAACGAAATTGGTGATCTCGCCCGTTCCATCGAGGTGTTGCAGTCCGAAGCCCGGCAAATGGAAGGGCAGCGCTGGCTGAAAAGCCACCAAGCGGCGATCCAGTCCGAGCTCCAGTCGGCCGACTCGCTTACCGAGCTGGCCGAGAAATTCTTGTCCCACATCGCGCCGCTGCTGCATGTGGGTCATGGTGTTGTCTACATCTACGACGACGAGCGTCAGCAGCTCTGCCTTTTGTCGGGGTACGCCTACTGGGAACGACAGAACATCGCCCCCTATTTCGACCTCGGCCAGGGCCTGGTCGGCCAATGTGCCAAGGAGCGCCAAGCGATCGTCATCACTCGGCCACCGGCCGACTATGTCCGTATCGGTTCCGCCCTGGGTGAGGCAGTTCCCCAGGTAATCGCCATCATGCCGGTGCTGCGGGGAGAACACCTGCTGGGCGTGATCGAACTGGCGGCGCTGGAAGCCATCGGCGCCAACGAACGGGCCTTGCTCGACGACTTGATGCCCATCCTCGCCATGAACCTGGAAATTCTTGCGCGGAATGCCAAGACGCAGCAATTGCTGGAAGAAACGCAATGCCAGGCGGAAAGCCTGGAGGAGCAGGCAGTGCAACTGGAAGAGCAGGCCGTCGAACTGGAAACACAGCAGGAATCACTGAAGGCAACCGCCGAAACGCTGACCATCCTCGAAGAGCGCAGCCGCCTGATTCTGGAGTCGGTCAACGATGGCATCGTCGGGCTGGATACAAACGGCGTGATTACCTTCGCCAATCCGACGACCTGCGAAACGCTGGGATACCGTCTGGAGGAACTGATCGGAGCGGGAATGCATGATTTGGCTCATCACTCCTATCTCGACGGAACGGTTTTCCCACAGGAAAAGTGTCGGATGTACCTTACCTCGCAGGACGGGAAAGCACGCAGAGCCGACGACGAGGTGCTCTGGCGCAAGGATGGCACGTCGTTCCCGGTCGAGTATTCGACCACGCCGGTGTTCAAGAACGATGTTCTGGCGGGAACAGTCATCGTTTTCCGCGATATTACGGAACGCCAAGCGGCACAAAAAGCGATTGCCGAGGAGCACGAACGGCTGCAGAACATCCTTGATACGAGCCCGATCAATATCACCTTTTCGACCCAGGGGCGCCTCCGGTTCACCAACCCCAAATTCACCGAAACGTTCGGGCTCCAGGCCGGGGACAGTGCTCTGGATCTCTACGTGCGCCCGGAGGATCGCGATGCCCTGATCGCCATGCTCAAGCGCGATGGTATCGCCCGCAACCAGGAAATCCAGATGTTCGACCGTCATCACCAGCCTCTAGACCTGCTGGTGACCTACCTGCCAATGACCTACAACGAAGAAGACGGCATCATGGCCTGGATCATGGATATTTCCGAGCGCAAGCAGGCCGAAGCCGAAATCCTGCGAGCCAAGGAAATTGCCGAGGAAGCGACCAGGGCCAAGAGCGATTTTCTGGCCAATATGAGCCACGAAATCCGCACGCCGATGAATACCATCATTGGCATGTCACATCTCGCACTGCAAACCCGGCTCGACAAGAGACAGCGCAATTACATCGAGAAAGTGCGTCGCTCGGCGGAAAACCTGCTCGGCATCATCAACGACATACTCGACTTTTCCAAGATCGAGGCCGGCAAGCTGTCCATGGAGAATGTGGCTTTCCGCCTGGAAGACGTGATGGAAAATCTGGCCAGCCTGGTTTGCCTGAAGGCCGAGGACAAGGGCTTGGAACTGCTGTTCAGCACCGCGCCGGATGTGCCGACGGCGTTGATCGGGGATCCCCTCCGCCTTGGCCAGATTCTGATCAATCTTAGCAACAATGCCGTGAAATTTACGGAAAACGGTGAAGTTGTCGTCGGCATTGAAAAATTCGCCCAGGACGCGGGCAGCGTCGAGCTGCATTTCTGGATCAAGGACACCGGAATCGGCATGACCGCGGAACAATGCGGCAGGATGTTCCAATCTTTCAGCCAGGCGGATGCTTCGACGACTCGCAGATATGGTGGTACCGGCCTGGGCTTGGCAATTTCCAAGAATCTGGTGGAAATGATGGGGGGCCGCATCTGGGTTGAAAGCGAGCCCGGGAAAGGTTCTTCCTTCCATTTCCATGCCCGTTTCGGCTTGCAGGCGGAACCCATGCCACGCCGCACGGTGCAGGCTAACGAACTGCATGGACTGCGCGTCCTGATCGTCGACGACAATGCCTCGGCCCGGGAAATTCTATCGGCCATGGTCGGCAACTTTGGCATGAAGGTAAAGGTTGCCAGTGATGGCGAGCAGGCCCTGCGGATGATCCGGGAGGCCGAAAAGAAAACACTTCCCTACAATCTCGTCCTGATGGACTGGAAGATGCCGGTCATGGACGGGGTCGAAACTGCCAGCAGGCTCCAAAACGAGCCCACGGCCCACACCCCCGCAGTCATCATGCTCACGGCTTACGGGCGGGAAGGGGCCCTGGCTAATGCCGAGAAGCACGGCGTCTATCTCCGCCACGTCCTGACCAAACCGGTAACGTCCTCGACGCTGCTGGAGGCCATCGGTGAAGTTCTGGGTAAAGGCTTTGTCACCGAAACCCGGGCACACGAGAAGGCGGGTTCCTATAAGGAGGCGATGGACCGGCTAACGGGAGCCCGGTTGTTGCTGGTCGAGGATAACGAGATGAATCAGGAGCTTGCCCTCGAACTCCTGAGCAATGCGGGTATCGAGACGGTACTGGCCAACAACGGCCAAGAAGCCCTGGCTATTCTCGGGCGCGATGCCCGTTTCGACGGTGTGCTGATGGACTGCCAGATGCCGGTCATGGACGGCTACATGGCCACTCGGGAAATCCGCAAAAACCCGGCCTGGAAGGATCTGCCGATCATTGCCATGACGGCAAACGCCATGGTGGGCGACCGGGAGAAGGTACTGGATGCCGGCATGAACGACCATATCGCCAAGCCGCTCAACGTTGACAAGATGTTCGGCACCATGGCGCGGTGGGTGGCCCCTGCTGCCGTGTCGACTTCGACCACAGCGCAGCCCGGCCTGAAAGACTTACCCGGAATCGATACGCAAGCCGGGCTGGCCACCACCATGGACAACGAGAAGCTGTATCGCAAGTTGCTGATCAAGTTCCGAGACAGCCAGCGCGACTTTGCCGCAATCTTCACGGCGGCTCGCGCTGGGCAGGATCCGGTCGCTGCCGAAAGAGCCGCTCATACGCTCAAAGGCTGTGCCGGCAACATCGGCGCCAAGGCGGTACAGGCGGCAGCGGCCAAGTTGGAGCAGGCTTGCAAGGCAGCAGCTGATGACGCCATCGCTGACCTGTTGGCAAAAACGCTGACGCAGTTGGCTCCCGTGATTGCCGGCCTCGACGGCCTGGATGGCAAGACGGTAGTGGCCGACGGTGCCGCCAGTGCGTTCGACCGTGCGCATGCCTCGGCGCTGCTGGCGCGACTGAAATCCCTGTTGGCCGAGAGCGATTCCGAAGCCGGGGACGTGGCCACGGAACTGGCGGATTCCGTCAAGAACAGCGAACTGGAAAGCCCCATGCGTGACGTGGTGTCGGCCATCTCGGAGTTCGACTTCGAGGGTGCCTTGGAGATGATCGCGAAACTGCCTGCCTTGGCCGATTGATACTGGGCTCGGTCACCGGCATTGGGCGGCCGGGCGGGGCGACCGCCCGCCGACTTCAGCGCCCGCGAGCACTGCGCGGCCCGTCCCCGCCGGCTCCCGGCCCGCGGGACGGTCGCGGCGCTGCCGGTTCGGCCCGGCGAAAGTTCTGGCCTTCGCTCAGACGCGGCGCCGGGCGCATGATTTCCCGCGACTCGCGGCGTATTTCCGGCGTCGGCAGGGCGCGCGATGGCGTCGCATTCGGCATCCCGGTTGCCGGCCGCGAAAAAACGTCGCCGCGCCGGACATTCGGCGCCGATGCCCCGAACGGATTGGACGACGGCGCTGCCGGACGAAGGATTTGCTCCTCGCGCGGCCGCTGCATCGGGCGTTGCGGTTGCGTGGGCACCGCTGCCGGTCGACGGAAAACTGGCGCGACATCGGGGCGCGGCATGTCGCGCGCCTCGCGCTGCGGCGCCGGCCATGCCTGCCGGCTGCCGGGCCACGGTTGGCGAGCTCCGGCGGTAGGCGCCAGCCAGTCGCGGCCAGCGCTCGCCGGCGCCCCTTCCAGGTCGCGACGCTCGACGGGCTGGAAATCGCGGCCGCCGATCGGCCGCCCTTCGCGCAGTTGCCGCGCCGGCACCACGGTCGCCGCCCGCGGGTTGTCGCGGTAGGCGAAGCGCGGCGGCCCACCACGGGCAGCGTGCTCGATGACCTTGACATCACGAACATGGATGATATTGATGCGCCATATGTAGACCGGGCTGTAACGGTAGCGCGGCACGAAGACTTCACGCGGCGCCAGCGGGAACCAGCCGACGGCTGGCGCTGTACCGAAGCCAAAACTGACGCTCCAGCCGGGATTGCCGAGCCAGCCCACCAGCGCCGGGGCATACACCGGCCGGACGGTGCGCTTTCCCGGCGCCCAGGCCCAGCGGCCGCCGAGCATCACCCAGCGGCCGTAATGGAAGGGCGCGAAGCCCCACGGCGCGGCATCGATCCAAGTCCAGCCCCAGGGTGAAATCCAGGCCCAGCGGCCGAAACGGTAGGGTGCCCAGTCGCTGGCAACGGCGCGCGGCATCCAGATCGCGCCGTAATCTGCATGGCTGCTCCAGTCGCCGTGGGCATCGAGATCTTGGTAGCCGGTCATGTAGGGCGAAACGTGCTGGCGGGCAGTGTTGGCAACGCTGGCGTTTTCGCGCTCGGCGACCCAATGGTCGAAGGCATCGGGCTGTCCGGCCGTATCGACGCGCAGGCTGCCATCGGCGAACAGCGTGGCGCGCTTACCGGCGGCCAGTTGGCTGCTGCCGCCGTCGTGCTCGATGCGGATGTGGCCGGCGAAAACGGTCAGTTCGCTGCGATCGGCCAGGACGTCGAAGCGGTAGCGTCCCGCCGCGTCGAAAAGGATTTGGCCCTCGGGCAGACGCAGCCGCAGGTCGGTGGCCTGCTCGGCATCCATGATGCTGAGGCCGAGGCGGCCGGCATTCAGGTCGAGCAACACCTGGTGGTCGCCAATGGCGGCAAATTCGAGCTGACTGTCTTCGTCCAGGCGCACGGCGGTCGAGTCGATCCAGGCTTCGGCCCGGCCGTCCGCTCCGGTTTCCAGCACCGCCCCGCTGCTCAGCGGCCAGTTGCGGGTGGCCGGGTCGGGAGCCTCATCGGGCTGCGGACGGAACGTGACCTCGCCCTCGATATGACCGAGACGGCCGACGCGACCGGGCGGGTCGGCCGCCGGCTCGGTCTGCGCCGCCAGCGGCAGGGATAGGGACAGAACCTGGGCCAGCAGCAGGCTGCCGATCAGGCGATACAGGTTGGTCATTTTTCGACTCCCTAGAGGAATGCCGGCCGCCGCTCAAGCCGCGATCCGTACCGTCCATTAACGCACCAATCCAGCCAGCGAACCAGCGGCAGTACGTGGCAAGTCGTTTCAGGATGTTGCCGGTCCAGAATCCAGGTTGTCGATGGCCATGCCGTACTTTTTCGCCACCACGCCGTAGAGTTCGCGCGCCGAAGCAACTTTCGGGCTCTTGCGGTCCTTCTGCCCGGCGCGCATCAGGTAGTCGTAGGCACGCGCCGCCAGTTCCGGATCCCAGCCGTCACGTTCCATCAACGTGTAGATGGCCTTGGCGGCGTTGACCAGGAATTGCAGGTTGGGCACCTGTTCGGCGGCCTGGATCAGCAATTGCACGGAACCGGCAAAATCGCCGGCGCGGGCGGCCAGCACGCCCCGGTTGTTGAGTTCGACAATCTCGCGTCCAACCTGATCGAGCATGGCCTGGCCGGCGTCGGACTGGCCGGTCTTGGCGAATACCTGGGTGATGTGGGCGATCAGCTGCGGGTCCTCGTTATTCTCCGCAGCCACCTGGCGCATGATTTTCTGCGCCGCCGCCGCCTCGCCGGTGGTATAGCAGGCGTGGGCCAGATCGATGGCCAGCCGCTGCGACGGCGGCCGGCGCCAGGGATCGGCCTCGCTCTCGATTTGCTGTTGCAATTCGAGGGCCTGCCCGACCAGCGCCTTGGCTTTATCCGGCGAGCCCTCCTGGGCCAGGCACAGCGATTCGGCGACCAGCGCCGCCAGGTCGGCCTGTTTGTCACCCCGCCATTCACGCTTCATGTCGGCAATCAGCTTGCGCGAGGCGGCGACATTGCCGCGTTCGACCAAGACCCGCGACAGGTTGGCGAAATCATCGATACCGCACAGGCTGGAGCCTTTGCTGCGCGCCAACGCCTTGCCGTAGGCTTTTTCCGCCACCAGCAGGTCGTTGTTGCGGGCGGCGACGTCGCCGACCAAGCGCTGGCGCACGGTATTGTGCGGCGAAGCATCGGCCCCCTGCTGCAGCGCCTGCTGGGCGGCCGCCAGGTCGCCCCTGGCTTCGTACACCGTAGCCAGGAAATCGTAGGCCGACAGGAAATTCGGCGCCTCTTGCAGTACCTGCCCAGCCAGTTGCCCGGCTTCGTCGAGCGCGCCGCGGTCGCGCAGGGCGGTCGCCAGGCCCATCCTGGCCCAGGGTGCGGGTCGATCTTCCAGCACCCGGCGGTATACCGCTTCGGCTTCATCGGTGCGCCCCAGGCTTTGCAGCAATTCGCCTTTGATGCGCAGCCCGTCGTACATGTATTGGGGCTGCTGCTGGATCACCCGATCGCAGGCGGCGATAGCCTCCTGCCGAGCGCCACGCTCGATCTGCTCGTAGCATTTTTGCAGCACGTGCTTGCGGTAGATGGCCTTGATCAGCCGGGCCTGCAACTGGTCGGCGGTGAACGGCTTGATCAGATAATCGTCGGGCACCAGTTCGGCCAGGGCCACGACATTGGTGTAGCCGCGCTCGCTGGTGATGATCATGTACACCGTCGACAGCGGAATCAGGCGGGCATGGCGCAATTCTTCAAGCAATTGCTGGCCGTCGCGGCCATCGTCGAGGACAAAATCGGACAGGATGATGTCGAAGCGATGACTTCTGACCTGGCGGATCACCTCGGCCGCGCTGCCGGCACCATGCACGGCGGTGACGCCGATGACGCTCAGCATCAGGCGCATCGAATCGCGCGCCGGCGTATGGCGGTCGACGATCAGGACCCGTTTCTTGGTGAGCGTCTGCTGGAGCGCCAGCAGCATCTCTTCGTTATCGAGGGGATTCATGGATTGGGCAACCGGGCGTATCTGGTGGAACTTACTGCACTTCCCCAGGTACAGCAAGACAAGGCGGAAAACTTCGAATTTTCAGCGCCCTGACGTAAAATTCGCGGTCCATTCCCGCACCGCAGCACCCTATCCCAGATGCTTTATCCCACCCGTTTCGATGTCATCGTCGTCGGCGGCGGCCATGCCGGCACCGAAGCCGCGCTGGCCGCGGCCCGGGCGGGGGCGAACACGCTGTTGCTGACGCACAACCTCGACACGCTCGGGGCGATGAGCTGCAACCCGTCCATCGGCGGCATCGGCAAAGGACATCTGGTGCGCGAGGTCGATGCGCTGGGCGGCGTCATGGCAGCGGCCACCGACGAGGCCGGCATCCAGTTCCGCATTCTCAACGCCTCGAAAGGCCCGGCGGTGCGCGCCACGCGCGCCCAAGCCGACCGCGCGCTGTACCGGCAGGCGATCCGTATGCGCCTGGAAAACCAGCCGAACCTGACAATCTTCGCCCAAGCCTGCGACGACCTGATTGTCGAGGGCGAGCGGGTCTGCGGCGCGGTCACGCAACTGGGCATCCGCTTCCTGGCCGAGGCCGTGGTGCTGACGGCCGGCACCTTCCTCAACGGCAAGATCCACGTCGGCCTGGAAAACACCGCCGGTGGCCGCATGGGCGATCCGCCGTCGGTGTCGCTGGCCGCCCGCCTCAAGGAACTGAACCTGCCGCAAGGCCGCCTGAAGACCGGCACGCCGCCGCGCCTGGACGGCAAGACCATCGATTTCTCGGTGCTGGAAGAACAGCATTCCGACGATCCGCTGCCGGTGTTCTCCTTCCTCGGCAGCGCCGCGCAACACCCGCGGCAGTTGCCCTGTTGGATCAGCGAAACCAACGAGCGCACCCACGAAATCATCCGTGGCGGCCTCGACCGTTCGCCGATGTACACCGGTGTCATCGAGGGCGTCGGCCCGCGCTACTGCCCGTCGATCGAGGACAAGATCCACCGTTTCGCCGACAAAGATAAGCACAACGTCTTCCTCGAACCGGAAGGGCTGAACACGCACGAGATCTACCCGAACGGTATCTCCACCAGCCTGCCCTTCGACATACAACTGGCGCTGGTGCGCTCGATCCGCGGCCTGGAAAACTGCCACATCCTGCGCCCCGGCTACGCCATCGAATACGATTTCTACGACCCGCGCGGCCTCAAGGACACGCTGGAGACCAAGCAGATTAGCGGCCTGTTCTTCGCCGGCCAGATCAACGGCACCACCGGCTACGAGGAAGCGGCGGCGCAGGGCTTGCTCGCCGGCATCAACGCCGTGCGCCATGTGCGCGGCGAAGCCGGCTGGTGCCCGAAACGCAACGAGGCCTATCTCGGCGTGCTGGTCGACGACTTGATCACACGCGGCGTCTCCGATCCTTACCGGATGTTCACCAGCCGCGCCGAGTACCGCCTGTCGCTGCGCGAGGATAACGCCGACCTGCGCCTGACCGAGCAGGGCCGGGCGCTCGGCCTGGTCGACGACCTCCGCTGGAACGCCTTCTGCCGCAAGCGCGACGCCATCGCCGCCGAGCAGGAGCGACTCAAATCGACCTGGGTCAATCCCAAGATCACCCCGGCCGAGGAATGCCTGCGTGTGCTTGGCAAGGCCATCGAACACGAGTACAACCTGTTTGAATTGCTGCGCCGGCCGGAAGTCGCCTACGCCAACCTGATGACCCTGCCCGGCGCCGTCGATGCCGAACACCCCGCCCAGAACGACCCGCTGGTCGTCGAACAACTGGAGATTTCGGCCAAATACCAGGGTTACATCGACCGCCAGAGCGAGGAAGTGGCCCGCTCCGCCAGCTACGAGAACACGGCGCTGCCGGCCGATCTCGACTACGGCGCGGTGGCCGGCCTGTCCAACGAGGTCAAACAGAAACTCGGCCTCTTCAAGCCGCAAACCATCGGCCAGGCCTCGCGCATCCAGGGCGTCACGCCAGCGGCGATTTCCTTGCTGCTGATCCACCTGAAACGCTTCAGCCTGTCACAAGCGGCATGAGCGCGAATATCGATAACAGCGGCCTGTCCGCCGGCCTGTCCGCCCTCGGCCTCGACCTGCCCGCAGCAGCGCAGCAACAGTTGCTCGCCTTCCGTAACCTGCTGCTGAAGTGGAACAAGACCTACAACTTGACCGCCCTGCGCGATCCGGAACAGGCCATCGCACACCATCTGCTCGATTCGCTGGCCATCCTGCCGCAGATCGGCGCCGGACCGCTACTCGACGTCGGCAGCGGCGGCGGCCTGCCCGGTATCCCGCTGGCCATCGCCCGGCCGGAACTGGTGGTGAGCATGGTCGACACGGTGCAGAAGAAAGCCAGTTTCCTGCAACAGGTCGCCATTGAACTCGGGCTGAAGAATGTCACCGTCCACCATGCCCGGGTCGAGGACCTGCGCGGCCAGTACGCGCAGATCAGTTCGCGCGCTTTTGCCGAACTCAAGCTTTTCATCGAGCTGACCCGCCATTTGCTCGCCCCGGGCGGTCGCTGGCTGGCCATGAAGGGCATCCGCCCGGATGCCGAAATCGCCGCCCTGCCAGCCGACATCGCCGTCGAGGCGGTGCTACCGCTGCAGGTGCCGGGGCTGGACGCCGAACGCCATTTGATCATCTTGAAAGCGGGCTCATGAAAGTACTCGCCATCACCAATCAGAAAGGCGGCGTCGGCAAGACAACCACCGCCGTCAACCTGGCCGCCTCGCTGGCCGTCGAAGGCCAGCGCGTGCTGCTCATCGATATGGACCCGCAGGGTAACGCCACCACCGGCTCGGGCATCACCAAGAAGGAAGCGCTGCCCACCGTCTACCAGTTGCTGATCGGCGCCGCTTCGCTGGACGAGGTCTGCCTGCCGACCGATTTTGCTTTCGACATCCTGCCCGCCAACCGCGAACTGGCCGGCGCCGAAGTCGAACTGATCGAACTCGAACAGCGCGAATACCGCCTCAAGAACGCCCTGCAGAACAACCGTGAGCGTTACGATTTCGTGCTCATCGACTGCCCGCCGGCGCTCAACATGCTGACCGTCAACGGCCTGGTCGCCGCCGATTCGGTACTGATTCCGATGCAGTGCGAGTACTACGCGCTCGAAGGCTTGTCCGACTTGGTCGAGACGCTGCGCAAAGTGCGCGCCCACCTCAATTCGCGGCTCGAGATCGAGGGCTTGCTGCGCACCATGTACAACAGTCAGAGCACACTGACGCAGCAGGTCTCGAACGAACTGGAAAGCCATTTCGGCAACAAGGTCTACCAGACCATCGTGCCGCGCAACGTGCGGCTGGCCGAAGCGCCGTCGTACGGCAAGCCGGTCATCGCCTTTGACAAAAGCTCCAAGGGCGCGCAAGCCTACAGCGCCCTGGCCAAGGAAATTCTCGAAAGGGTCGCCTCATGATCAAGATGAAAGGACTCGGCCGCGGCCTCGACGCGCTGCTCGCCGGCAGCGACAAGCCGCAAGGCGACGAACAGCGCAACCTGCCGGTCGAGCGCCTGCGTCCCGGCAAGTATCAGCCGCGCACCCAGATGGACCAGGCCTCTCTGGCCGAACTGGCAACCTCGATCCAGGCCCAGGGCATCATGCAGCCGATCCTGGTGCGCGCCATCGACAACACGCCGGGCGCCGAGCGCTACGAAATTGTCGCCGGCGAGCGCCGCTGGCGGGCCGCCCAGCTTGCCGGTCTGGCCGAAGTGCCGGTCCTGGTGCGCTGCATCCCCGACGAACAGGCGCTGGCCATGGCGCTGATCGAGAACATCCAGCGCGAGAATCTCAATCCGCTCGAAGAAGCCCAGGGGCTGCAGCGCCTGGTCGACGAATTCGGCCTGACCCACCAGCAGGCGGCCGACGCCGTCGGCCGCTCACGCCCGGCCGCCTCCAACCTGCTGCGCCTGCTGCAATTGAGTACGCCGGTGCAGGAGTTGCTGCTGGCCGGCAAACTCGACATGGGCCACGCCCGCGCCCTGCTGCCGCTGCCCGGCGCGCAACAGGTCGCCGTGGCCCGGCGCATCGTGCAAAAAGGACTGTCGGTACGCGAAGCCGAACGCCTGGTCCAGCACATCCTCAATCCGCCAAAAACACCCACCGCCCAGCCGCAGGACCGCGATCTGCTGCGCCTACAGGAGGAACTCTCCGACGTCGTCGGCGCCACCGTGGCCATCCGCAGCAACAAGAAGGGAGCCGGCAAGATCACCATCGAATTCGGCGACCTCGAACAGCTCGAAGGTATCCTTGGCAGGTTGCGTTAAGTCGCAAGGGGTTGTTCAGAGTTTCCCCAAGGGGAAAACTCCCTACTTTTCATTGACGTAAAAACATACAGTCTTGTATGATTTAGGTCTTTGTGGCACGTCCAGTCAACGATTGCAAGGCACCATGTTCAAGGCGATTCATCTCCAATTGGGTGCAGCTGTGATAACAGCAATCGGGGCTGGCACGATTGTTGGAACGCGGGGGGTTGTTTCGGTGGGGTTGGCGGCATTGGCCGGCATACTGCCCAATCTTTTCTTCGCCATTCGACTGACGATGATGGCTAATCGCCCCGGCGCTTCGTACGCGGCGAATTTCTTCATCGGCGAGTTCCTGAAGATCGGCGCCACGATTGGATTACTGGCAATCGCCATCAAGGGGTATCCCGAGATGCACTGGCCCAGCTTGCTGATCGGCTTTGCGATTGTTTTGCATGCAGGTTTTATAGCGTTCTGGAAGAAACCCTGATTATGTCTACCGCAGGCCACGAAACAGCAGCAAACGCGCCGACCGCCGGCGAATACATCGTTCACCACCTGACGCAATGGAACACCAGCGGCCATGCGCAGAAGGACATCATCGACTTCAGCATTCTCAACATCGACACGATGATCTTTTCCGTGCTGATGGGCGTGCTCGGTCTGTTCGTCATGTGGCGCGTCGCCAGGAGTGTCACCTCCGGCGTTCCGGGTCGCTTGCAGGCCGCGGTCGAAATCGTGCTCGAGATGGCCAACGACCAAGCCAAAGGCATCGTCCATAGCGCCGAGTCGCGTAGATTCGTTGGCCCGCTGGCGCTGACCGTGTTCGTCTGGGTCTTCCTGATGAACTCGATGGACTTCCTGCCGGTCGATCTGCTGCCGCTGCTGTGGCAGACCGTCACCGGCAACCCGCACGCCTACCTGCGCGTGGTTCCGACCGCCGACCTCAACGGCACGCTGGGTTTGTCGATAGGCGTACTGCTCATCTGCCTGTATTACAACGTCAAGATCAAGGGTTTCGGCGGCTGGGTGCACGAATTGTTCACCGCCCCGTTCGGCAGCCATCCGTTGCTCTATCCGGTCAACTTCGCGATGCAGATCATCGAATTCCTGGCCAAGACCATCTCCCACGGCATGCGACTGTTCGGCAACATGTACGCCGGCGAACTGATCTTCATGCTGATCGCGCTGATGGGCGCCGCCTGGACCGTTAGCGCCACCGGCGTGTCGCTGTTCATCGGCCATGTTCTCGCCGGTTCGGCGTGGGCCATCTTCCACATCCTGATCGTTACGCTGCAGGCCTTCATCTTCATGATGCTGACCCTGGTCTATATCGGTCAGGCACACGAAGCTCACTGATTTCGTTGTAACTTTGTAGTTTTATTTACCTTTCACTTAGCAAGGAGTTGTCATGGAACACGTTCTCGGTTTTGTTGCTCTGGCTGCCGGCCTGATCATTGGTCTGGGCGCCATCGGTGCCTGTATCGGTATCGGCCTGATGGGCGGCAAGTACATTGAGGCATCCGCCCGCCAGCCTGAGCTGATGAACGCGCTGCAAACCAAGATGTTCCTGTTGGCCGGCCTGATCGACGCCGCCTTCCTGATCGGCGTCGGTATCGCCATGATGTTTGCCTTCGCCAACCCGTTCCAGCTCGCTTAATCGGTCCTCACCGATTCCACTTTTTAGAGGACTGATACCGTGAATCTGAACGCAACGTTGTTTGCACAGCTCGTTGTGTTCTTCATTTTGGCGTGGGTCACGATGCAATTCATCTGGCCCCCCATTGTGAAGGCGCTCGACGAGCGTGCGAAGAAGATCGCGGATGGACTGGCTGCCGCCGAACGCGGCAAGCATGATCTCGAACTGGCCACCAAGCGCTCCACGGAGTCTCTCCGCGAAGGCAAGGAAAAGGCTGCCGAACTGATCGCCAACGCCGAAAAGCGCGCCGCTCAGGTCATCGAGGAAGCGAAGGTGGCGGCCAAGGCCGAAGCCAATCGCATCGTCGCCGGCGCCAAGGCTGAAATCGACCAGGAAGCTGTCCGGGCCAAGGAACAACTGCGCGAGCAAATCTCCGCGCTGGTTGTTACCGGTGCCGAGAAGATTCTGCGCCGCGAGATCAACGCCCAGGCTCATGCCGATATTCTGGCCACGATCAAACAGGATCTGTAAAGTTTATGGCTGAATCTGTCACCATCGCCCGCCCCTATGCTGAGGCCGTGTACCTCATCGCGCAGCAAGCCGGGGCCCAGGCTGTCTGGTCCGAGCGCCTCCAGCGTTTGGCCCTGATCGCCCAGGACGGGGACATGGCCGCGGTCATGGACAATCCCCAGCTCTCCGTTGAGCAAGTCGCCGATCTGTTCATCTCCTTGTCGCAAGATAAGGACGCGATCCTCGGCAACTTCATTCGTACCCTCGCAGAAAACCGGCGTCTCGTACTCCTGCCGGAGATTTCCCGGCTTTTCGATCTGGCCAGGAGCCAGGAAGAAGGGGTCAAGGAGGCGGTGGTGTATTCGGCATTTCCCATCGACGACAGCCAGGTGGCTTCCCTGTTGCAACAGTTGGAGCCCCGCTTTGGTGGCCGTCTCAGCGCCCGCGTCGAAATCGACCCGAGCCTGATCGGCGGCGTGAAGGTCGCTGTCGGTGACCAGGTGCTGGATGCTTCAGTGCGCGGCAAACTCGACGCGATGGCCGTGGCACTGAACAACTAGGAGAATTTCATGCAGTTGAATCCTTCCGAAATTTCTGAACTGATCAAGAGCAAGATCCAGAACCTGCAAGGCGCATCGGAAGTGCGCACGCAGGGCACCGTGGTTTCCGTCACCGACGGTATCTGCCGTGTGCACGGTCTACAGGACGTTGTGCAGGGCGAAATGCTCGAATTCCCCGGCAACACCTTCGGCATGGCGCTCAACCTTGAGCGCGACTCCGTCGGTGCCGTGGTTCTTGGTGAATACGAACATATCTCCGAAGGCGACGTGGTCAAGACCACCGGCCGCATTCTGGAAGTTCCCGTCGGCCCTGAACTGCTCGGCCGCGTGGTCAACTCCCTTGGCCAGCCGATCGACGGCAAGGGTCCAATCAACGCCAAGCTAACCGACAAGATCGAAAAGGTCGCGCCGGGCGTGATTTGGCGTAAGTCCGTGTCGCAGCCGGTGCAGACCGGTCTGAAGTGCGTGGACTCCATGGTTCCCGTCGGCCGCGGCCAGCGCGAGCTGATCATTGGTGACCGCCAGACCGGCAAGACCGCCGTCGCTACCGACACCATCATCAACCAGAAGGGCAAGAACCTCTTCTGCGTCTATGTCGCTGTCGGCCAAAAGGCTTCCACCATCGCCAACGTCGTGCGCAAGCTCGAAGAGCACGGCGCCATGGAATACACCATCGTCGTCGCCGCTTCCGCCTCCGAGTCCGCCGCGCTGCAATACATCGCGCCGTATGCCGGGTGCACCATGGGCGAGTATTTCCGCGACCGTGGTCAGGACGCTCTGATCATTTACGACGACTTGACCAAGCAAGCCTGGGGCTACCGTCAGGTTTCCCTGCTGCTGCGCCGTCCGCCAGGCCGTGAAGCCTACCCGGGCGACGTGTTCTATCTCCACTCCCGTCTGCTCGAGCGTGCCGCTCGCGTTTCCGAGGAATGGGTCGAGCGCTTCACCAATGGCGAAATCAAGGGCAAGACCGGTTCGCTGACCGCGCTGCCGGTGATCGAAACCCAGGCCGGCGACGTGTCCGCCTTCGTGCCGACCAACGTCATCTCCATTACCGACGGCCAGATCTTCCTGGAAACCGACTTGTTCAACGCCGGTATCCGTCCGGCCATCAACGCCGGTATCTCCGTGTCCCGCGTCGGTGGCGCCGCCCAGACCAAGCTGATCAAGAAGCTCGGCGGCGGCGTCCGTCTGGCCCTGGCCCAGTACCGCGAACTGGCTGCCTTCGCGCAGTTTGCTTCCGACCTCGACGAAGCGACCCGCAAGCAGCTCGAGCGCGGCCGCCTGGTGACCGAGTTGATGAAGCAGCCGCAATACGCTCCGATGAGCATTTCCGAAATGGCCGTCACGCTGTACGCGGCCGACAAGGGCTACTTCGACGACGTCGAGGTCAAGCGCGCTCTGGAATGCGAAAAGGCCATGATCAGCTACCTCAAGGCCAACTGCGCCGACGTCATGAACACCATGGAGTCGACCGCCGACCTGAGCGCCGATAGCGAGAAGGCACTGGCTGCCGGCATCCAGGCTTTCAAGAGCAGCTGGGCCTGATCTAGGAGAACGCCATGCCTAGCGGCAAGGAAATTCGCAACAAGATCAAGAGCGTCGAAAACACGCGCAAGATCACCAAGGCCATGGAGATGGTGGCCGCATCCAAGATGCGCAAGGCGCAGGATC
Source organism: Azonexus sp. (assembly GCA_031260295.1). Classification (GTDB taxonomy): domain Bacteria; phylum Pseudomonadota; class Gammaproteobacteria; order Burkholderiales; family Rhodocyclaceae; genus Azonexus. The sequence goes on along the minus strand of JAIRKE010000052.1, from coordinate 28,108 downwards.
GGATGCGGGCCGCCCGTCCCTACGGCGAGAAGATCCGGCGCGTCGCGGCGCACCTGTCGCACGCCCTGACCGAGTACAAGCACCCGTTCCTGATCAATCGCGAAGTCAAGACCGTCGGTCTGATCCTCGTGACGTCGGACAAGGGCCTATGCGGTGGCCTGAACTCGAACATCCTGCGCCTCACCATCGGCAAGGTGAAAGAGTTCGAGGCGCAGGACAAGAAGTTCCAGGCCACCTGCATCGGTAACAAGGGCCTCGGCTTCATGCAACGAGCCGGCGCCAAGGTCGTGTCGCAGGTCACCTCGCTGGGCGACACGCCGCGTCTGGAAAAGCTGATCGGGCCGGTCAAGGTCCAGCTCGACGCCTACATGAACGGCGAGATCGACGCGCTGTATATCGGCTACACCCGCTTCATCAACACGATGAAGCAGGAACCGGTGTTCGAGCAATTGCTGCCCTTGTCGGACGACGCTGTCGGTTCCGGCAAGGCACGCTGGGACTACGTCTACGAACCCGATGCCAAGACGGTCATCGACGAACTGCTGCTGCGTTACGTCGAGGCGCTGATCTACCAGGCCGTAGCCGAGAACATGGCTTCCGAGCAATCGGCCCGGATGGTCGCCATGAAGTCCGCCTCCGACAACGCCAAGAGCGTCATCGGCGAACTCAAGCTGGTTTACAACAAGGCCCGTCAAGCCGCGATTACCAAGGAACTCTCGGAAATCGTCGGCGGCGCTGCCGCGGTGTGACGCGTAGATTTTTATTTTTGGGGATTTGAATATGAGTCAAGGTTCAATCGTTCAGTGCATCGGCGCCGTGGTGGACATCCACTTCCCGCGCGACGCCATGCCGAAGGTCTACGACGCCCTCAAGCTCGACGCTTCCGAAGCGAACGGCATGGCGGAAGAAGGCCTGACTTTCGAAGTACAGCAACAGTTGGGCGACGGTATCGTCCGCACCATCGCCATGGGTTCCTCCGACGGCCTGCGCCGCGGCATGAAGGTCAACAGCACCGGCGCCGCCATCTCGGTGCCGGTCGGCCTGGGCACCCTGGGTCGCATCATGGACGTACTCGGTCGCCCGATCGACGAAGCCGGCCCGATCGACACCGCCGAAACCCGCCCGATCCACGCCCCGGCCCCGAAGTTCGACGAACTGTCGTCCTCGGTCGACCTGCTGGAAACCGGCATCAAGGTGATCGACCTGATCTGTCCGTTCGCCAAGGGCGGCAAGGTTGGCCTGTTCGGCGGTGCCGGCGTTGGCAAGACCGTCAACATGATGGAATTGATCAACAACATCGCCAAGCAGCACTCGGGTCTGTCGGTGTTCGCCGGCGTCGGTGAGCGTACCCGTGAAGGCAACGACTTCTACCACGAGATGAAGGACTCCAACGTTCTCGACAAGGTGGCGATGGTCTTTGGTCAGATGAACGAACCGCCGGGCAACCGCCTGCGCGTGGCGCTGACCGGCCTGACCATGGCCGAGCGTTTCCGTGACGACGGTCGTGACATCCTGCTCTTCATCGACAACATCTACCGCTACACCCTGGCCGGTACCGAAGTCTCCGCGCTGCTCGGCCGGATGCCTTCCGCCGTGGGCTACCAGCCGACGCTGGCCGAAGAAATGGGCCGCCTGCAGGAACGCATCACCTCGACCAAGGTTGGCTCGATCACCTCGATCCAGGCTGTTTACGTGCCTGCTGACGACTTGACCGACCCGTCGCCGGCCACCACCTTCCAGCACTTGGATTCGACCGTCGTGTTGTCGCGTGACATCGCCGCCCTGGGTATCTACCCGGCCGTCGACCCGCTCGACTCGACCTCGCGTCAGCTCGATCCGCAGATCGTCGGCGAAGAGCACTACCAAGTCGCCCGAGGCGTGCAGCAAACCCTGCAGCGCTACAAGGAACTGCGCGACATCATCGCCATTCTGGGTATGGACGAACTGTCGCCGGAAGACAAACTGGCCGTGTCCCGTGCCCGTAAAATCCAGCGTTTCCTGTCGCAGCCTTTCCACGTGGCCGAAGTGTTCACCGGCTCGCCGGGCAAGTTCGTCTCCCTCAAGGACACGATCAAGGGCTTCAAGGGCATCTGCGCTGGCGAATACGATCACCTGCCGGAACAGGCGTTCTACATGGTCGGCGGCATCGAGGAAGTCATCGAGAAGTCCAAGACGCTGCAGTAATGCGGCTTCAGCATAGGAGCCAGCGATGGTTATGACTGTTCATTGTGATGTCGTCAGCGCCGAGGAGTCTATCTTCTCCGGGCTGGTGGAAATGGCGGTGTTTCCCGGCGAAGCCGGGGAACTCGGCGTTCTGCCCAAGCACACGCCCCTGCTCACGCGCATCAAGCCCGGCACTATCCGTCTGAAGGTACCGGATCAAGGTGATTTCGAGCTGGTCTATGTCTCCGGCGGCATGCTGGAAGTCCAGCCGGACATGATCACGGTGCTCGCCGACACGGCAATCCGTGCCCGTGACCTGGACGAAGCCAAGGCGCTGGAAGCCAAGAAGCGTGCCGAGGAGGCTCTCGCCAACCGGCAGGCCAAAATGGACTACGCCGCGGCGGAAGCCGAGCTGGCGCAAGCCATTGCCCAGCTGCAGGCCATTCAGCGCCTGCGCAAGCATACGCACTGAGCACATCCCTCGGGAACCCCAAAAGGGCAGCTACGGCTGCCCTTTTTCTATGGCTGCACGGGTTGTCAAAGACACAAAACCGAGAAGATAGCCTGGAACGACGCGCCTCAAAGGCGCTGGAGGCACTTCTCGAGGCGGGCGAGGTCGTCGCGCAGGACATCAACCGCCGCGGCAAAGACGGCGATGTCGTCCTTGCCGGCCAGCAAGCCGCTTTCGTTGCTGGCGTATTCGGCAACGTTGGCAGCCAGCCGGTACGCACTTTCACCGACCTCCCCGGCAAAGCGGCTGCCGAGCCGAACCAGGCGGCGGGCCGGGATGTCGCCGACCCAGCGTGCCAAGTCCTCCTCGACATCCCAGCGCAAGTTACGGAAGACGAAAGCCAGCGCCTCGGCGACATCGGCGGCGCCGCTCAGGCGCACGCCAGCGAACAGGCTGGAGCGGTCGAGCAGCAGGCGCACTGGCGTATCGGCTGGCAGGGTCAGCGTTACCGCCACCGGCGCGTCGACCTCCATCGGCACCAGCAAACCATGCTCGTCGATGCGTAGCCCCATGACCAACGGACCACCCTCGATGCGCACCCCGGTACCGGCGAAAGGCCGCAGGCGCTCGCGCGCCCAACTTTCCTTGGCCAGCAGGTGGTTCAGCGCCGCAACCGGCAGTGTCGGCAAGCCCGCCATGACCGGCCTAAAACTTGTAGCCGCGGTGCAGAGCGACAACACCGAGGGCGAGATTGAAATACTCGACCTTTTCCAGGCCGACGTTTTCCATCATCGCCTTCAATTCTTCCTGGCCCGGATGCACGCGGATCGATTCGGACAGGTAACGGTAGCTATCAGCGTCCCGGGTAATCAGTTGGCCAATGCGCGGGATGATCTTGAAGGAATAGAAATCGTAGAGCGGCGCCAGCGGCTTCCAGACCTGCGAGAACTCCAACACCAGCAGCCGGCCGCCCGGACGCAAAACGCGGCGCATCTCGGCCAGCGCCCCGTCCTTGTGGGTCATGTTGCGCAGACCGAAGGCAACGGTGACGCAGTCGAACCAATCGTCGGGGAAGGGCAGCTTCTCGGCGTCACATTGCGCCACCGGCAGCATGTAGCCCTTGTCGATCAGGCGATCGCGGCCGTGGGCCAGCATCGCGTTGTTGATGTCGGTCAGCCAGACCTGGCCGCTCGGACCAACCTTCTTGGCAAAGGCCAGCGACAGGTCGCCGGTGCCACCGGCCACGTCGAGCACGCGCGAGCCTTCGCGGACGCCGCTGCGCTGAATGGTGAAAGCCTTCCAGAAGCGGTGCAGGCCGCCCGACATCAGGTCGTTCATCAAGTCGTAACGGCTGGCCACCGAGTCGAAGACATCGGCGACCCGGCGGGCCTTTTCCTGCTCGGCCACTGTCTCGTAGCCGAAGTGTGTGGTTTTATCGTCGCTCATGATCTCAGTGATGGTGACCGCAGGCACGGCCGCCGGCCGGACGCGAAGTGGTATCGATGTCGCGGGACAGTCCCTGACGCTCGATCTGGTTCAGGTATTCGGCCCACAACGCTTCCCGGTGTGTGGCCAGGTTATACAACATGTCCCAGGAATACAGGCCGCTGTCGTGACCGTCGGAATAGACGAGGCGCAGCGCGTAGGTCCCGACCGGCTCGATGCGCTCGATTCCCACGTTGCGCTTGCCGGTTTGCAGCGTTTCCTGTCCCGGTCCGTGGCCACGAGCCTCGGCCGACGGGGTGAAGACGCGCAGATATTCGCAATCGAGCAGAAAGCGCTGCCCGTCCGCGTAGGCCAATTCGAGGCGACGCGATTTCTGGTGCAGCGTGATTTCGGTGGGTATCGGCGGCTCCCGATCAATGCCGGTCATGGGCTGTCCTCCACGAGAAGGGCGTTAGTTTACCGCACTCGCCTGCCCCGAATGCTGGTTCAAAGTCTCTGGTAGCTGATCCGCTCGAAGTCGCTGCCGCGCTGGACGACATGCAGCATGCGCAATTGCCAGGTCTCGTCGCCGTGGCAGACTTCGAGCGCCCGGCCAGCCTGGTAGGTGCCGGCCGGCGCGACCAGCGCCGCCTCTTCGCCGATGGCCGGCAAGGCCGGCAACAGGAAGCCGCGCTCATAACGCTCGGCGGCGCCGCGCTCGGCCAAGGGGCGAATGCCGGCCGCCAGCGGCGTGCCAGGCAGCGTGGACAGCCCGGCGAGCAGGCCGTCGGCTTCTTCCTGCATCAGCCAGACGACCTGGGCCAGCAGATAGCTCTTGCCGTCATGCGGGCAAACCGCCACCAGTTGCCCCTGGAGCATTCTCTGACCGACGCAACTGCGGCCCAGGAGAAAACCCTTGGCCGAGTGGTTGAGCACCGTCCATTCATCGACGCCATAAGCGACCCGTGGCCGGATATTCAGCGCCTGGCCTGGCGATACCTGCTCACGGAAGGTGAACAGCGCGTCGAAGTCGCTGCGCGAATAGGTGCTGGCCGCATCCGCCTGGACGAATTCGACGCCGCCGACATAGTAATGCATCGCCTCGAAGCCGCTGGCAACGCGGGCAAGGCCGGTGCTCGGAAAGCGGCGGAACTTGCGCGGTGACGCCTGCTGGGTCCACGGCCGCAGCACTTGCTCCAGCAGCGGCAACACATGGCCGGCAGTCCCCTCGCCGAGGCCGAGCTGGCGGGGCGTGACGCGCTGGTGCAACTGAACCAGCGTGTGATTGATTTGCAGGCCGAGCCGGGTTGTGTCGAAACGGCGCGCGTCCGTCCCCAAGGTCTCGCTGGCGGCGCTCGGATGCAGCGGCGCGTCCTGCATCAGTTCGACGACGTAGGGCGGCACCACGAATTCGTCGTCGAGGCGGTGGATGGAAACCAGCGGCGCCAAAGCGCTCGCCCAGCGGTGAATCAGGTTGAGATCGCGGATGCTATGGTTGTAGGGGCTGGCGACTTCGACCAGCATCAAGGCGATGTAGACGGCGGCGCAATGCGAGGGGTGCGCGCCGTTTTCCAGCGCGTCGCGCACCGGCAGGCTGGCGATGCCCCATTCCTCGGCGGTTTCGTAATAGCCGTGCAGTTCCAGCCAGAGGCCCGGCGGCAGTTCGCGGCGGGCGCGGAAATGCTCCAGGATGCTCATCCCCGTGTAGTACAGGCAGCGATGCAGGATGGTCGCCATCCGCAGGCAGTATTCCGCGCTGTCGGTATCCGGCGGCTCAAGGCGGGCGCACAGGGCGTAAACCTTGGCCATCTTGCCCCAGGCCGCCAGCACCCGGCGGAAATGGCCGTCCTCGTCGGCGGTCAGCGGCAGCGGCTTGCCGTGGTAGCCGCGCGCCAGCTCCTCGGCGACGGAATGCAGCGGCGCCCGCGCCTGCTCGACCAGGGTGAACAGCACCGCCGGCGCCGGCGGCTGGCGCATCAAGGCATCGAGAAAGCGCGTCAGTTGTTCTTCAGCGAGGGCCGGATTGGTCAACGGCAGGCGTGCCAGATAGGCATTGCCGGTGGCCAGATCGGGGAAAGACAAAGGCGCGTCGGTAGCGGCGCTCATGGCATCACCTCTGGCATACCGCGCAGCGCCCGTTGCAGCGTCTGCGCCAAAACGTCGTCGCCGACCGGCGGCCGCGCCGTCGCTTGTTCGTTATGTATTTGCCCCCAGATCGACTCCGGGAAGTGACGGTCATCGACCCAGCGCGGAATGACATGCCAGTGCAGATGCGGCACCACGTTGCCGAAACTGGCCAGATTGATCTTGTCCGGGACGAACAGTTCGCGGATCACCGCTTCGACGGCAAAGACAACCTCCATCAGATCGCGCCGTTTGACCGGCGGCAGATCGCTCATCTCGCGCACATGGGCATTCCAGATGACCCGACAGAAGCCGGGATAATGCGGCTCGTCGACACGCACCACGCGGCATTCTGCGGACTGCCAGAGAACGACGCCGCCGGGATGGGCGCACAGTTCGCAGTTGGCTTCGGCGCGGTTCATAGCAACACGCGCTCGATGCCGCCGCTGTTGGCTTGGCTCACGTAATCCGCCATCCAGTTGGCGCCGAGCAAGTGCTTGGCCAGCTCGACGACGATGTAATCGGCCTGGGTGCCGGCATCGTCGTCGTAGCGGGATAGCCCTTGCAGGCAGGCCGGGCAGGAGGTCAGGATCTTGACCTCACCGGCGAACCCGTCGGCGCGCAGTTTGGCCGCGCCACTCTCGATTTCCTGCTGCTTGCGGAACTTGACCTGGGTGGCGATGTCCGGCCGGGCATAGGCGAAGGAGCCGGAATCGCCGCAGCAGCGGTCGGACAGCGGCACCTCCTGGCCGATCAGCGTCTGAGTCACGGCCAGCGGCGCATAAGCCTTCATCGGCGTGTGGCAGGGGTCGTGGTACAGGTAGCGGGCGCCATCGACACCATCGAGCTTGACGCCCTTTTCCATCAGGTATTCGTGGATGTCGAGCAGGCGGCAACCGGGGAAAATCTTGTCGAACTGATATTCCTGCAACTGGTCCATGCAGGTGCCGCAGGAGACGATCACGGTCTTGATGTCGAGATAATTCAGCGTGGTGGCCAGGCGGTGGAACAGCACGCGGTTGTCGGTGGTGATCTTCTGGCCCTTGTCTTCGTCGCCGGAGGCATTCTGCGGATAGCCGCAGCACAGGTAACCGGGCGGCAGCACAGTGGTGACGCCAATCTCGTAGAGCATCGCCTGAGTAGCCAGGCCGACTTGCGAGAACAGGCGTTCGGAGCCGCAGCCGGGGAAGTAGAAGACGGCATCCGACTCCTCTGTCGTCTTCCGTGCATTGCGGATCACCGGAATGACCTTGTCGTCCTCGATGTCGAGCAGGGCGCGCGCGGTGCGCTTGGGCAGGTTGCCCGGCATCGGCCGGTTGAGGAAATGGATGACCTGCGTCTTGACTGTCGGCGCGCCGAGCGTCGCCGGTGGATGGGCGCGCGTCTCGCGGACCAGGCCGATGGTCTTGGCCGCCTTGTATGCCAGACGCTGGGCCTTGAAGCCGAACTCCATCATCACGCCGCGCATCAGCTTGATGGGAGCGGGGTCTTTCAGGTTCAGGAAGGCCATTGCCACTGCCGTGCCAGGACTGAAACGTTTTTTGCCCTGCTTTCTCAGGAAATTGCGCATGGCCACCGAAACATCGCCGAAATCGATGTCGACCGGGCAGGGCTTGACGCAGCGATGGCAGACCGTGCAATGGTCGGCAACGTCGTTGAATTCATCGAAATGCTGGAGCGAGATGCCGCGCCGGGTCTGTTCTTCGTACAGGAAAGCCTCGATCAGCAGCGAAGTACCGAGAATTTTGTTGCGCGGACTGTAGAGCAGGTTGGCCCGGGGCACGTGGGTCGAGCACACCGGCTTGCACTTGCCGCAGCGCAGGCAGTCCTTGATCGACTCGGAAATCTTGCCGATCTCCGACTGTTCCATGATCAGCGACTCGGTGCCGAGCAGCGAGAAAGAGGGCGTGTAGGCATTGTGCAGGTCGCCGCCAGGCATCAGCTTGCCCTTGTTGAAGCGGCCCTCCGGGTCCACTCGCTGTTTGTAGGCACGGAAGGGAGCGATCTCGTCCTCGGTCAGGAATTCCAGCTTGGTGATGCCGATGCCGTGCTCGCCGGAGATCACGCCGTCCAGCGCGCGGGCCAGGTGCATGATGCGCTCGACCGCCCGATTGACGGTTTGCAGCATCTCATAATGGTCGGAGTTGACCGGGATATTGGTATGCACGTTACCGTCGCCAGCGTGCATGTGCAGGGCGACGAAGACGCGGCCGCGCAGCACGGCCTGCTGCACGGCGGCCATCTTCTCCGACAGCGGCCGGTAGGTAGCGCCATTGAAGATGTTGTCGAGCGGCTCCTTCAGCTCGCTTTTCCACGAGGCGCGCACGGAATAGTCCTGCAAGCGGTGGAAGAGGGTGGGGTTGGCGGCACGGTTGGTCAGTTCGCCGGCGACGATGCCGAACTCGGCGAAGCGCTGCTCGGCCTCGGCCAGCGGCAGGTCGAGGTTGTCGAGCAGCCACTGCCAGCGAGCGCGCACATCGGCGATGTGCTCCAGCGCCCGTTCGCGCCGGTCGCCGATGAGCACTTCCTTGTCCAGCTTGGTGTCGGCACTGTTGACCGGCAGGTCGCCCTGGAAGAAGGGCGTCAGCGCATCACACAGTTCCAGCTTGTTGTGGATCGACAGCTCGATATTGATGCGCTCAATACCGTCACAGTAGTCGCCCATGCGCGGCAACGGGATGACCACGTCCTCATTCACCTTGAAGGCATTGGTGTGCTTGGAGATAGCGGCAGTGCGCGAGCGGTCCAGCCAGAACTTCTTGCGCGTTTCCGGCGTGATCGCGATGAAGCCCTCGGCACCACGCACGTTGGTCATCTTGACCACGTCGGAGGTGGCCTGCATCACGGCATCCTCGTCGTGACCGACGATGTCGCCGATCAACACCATCTTCGGCCGGCCGTGGCGCTTGGCCTTGGTGGCGTAGCCAACGGCTTTCACATAGCGCTCGTCGAGGTGTTCCAGACCGGCCAACTGCACGCCAGCCCGGTGGCCTTCACCGCCCGGCTTGAAGTAATCGGTAATCTCGACAATGGAAGGCACGGCCTCGCGCACCTGGCCGAAAAATTCCAGGCAGACGGTACGCGTGACCGGCGGCATCTTGTGCAGCACCCAACGGGCGGCAACGATGATGCCGTCGGTGCCTTCCTTCTGCACGCCTGGCAGGCCGCCAAGGAACTTGTCGGTCACATCCTTGCCCAGCCCGGTCTTGCGGCAGGCGGCGCCGGGCAGGGTCAGGATTTCCTCCTTGAGCAGCTTCTTGCCGCTGGCGTCAAAACGCTTGAGGCGGAACTCGACCTTCTCCTGCTCGTGAATCTTGCCGAAGTTGTGGTTCAGCCGCTCGACCTCCAGCCAATTGCCGTCCGGGTCGACCATCTTCCACCAGGCCAGGTTGTCGAGCGCAGTGCCCCACAGCACGGCCTTCTTGCCGCCGGCGTTCATGGCGATGTTGCCGCCGATGCAGCAGGCGCTGGCGGAAGTCGGGTCCACGGCGAAAACGCGGCCGGCAGCACTGGCGGCCTCGGCAACGCGCTCGGTGACGACACCGACGCTGGTGCGGATAGTGGCGTAGGGCTGACTGTGGCCAGGCAGAACGATTTCCTCGACCGGACCGATGTCGATCAGCTTTTCGGTATTGATGACGACCGACAGCGGCGACAGCGGCACGGCGCCGCCGGTATAGCCGGTACCGCCGCCGCGCGGAATGATGGTCAGGCCCAGCTCAATGCAGCTTTTCACCAGCGGGCCGATTTCCTCTTCCGTATCCGGGTAGAGGACAACGAAGGGATACTCGACGCGCCAGTCGGTCGCATCGGTGACATGCGAAACGCGGGCCAGGCCATCGAAGGCGATGTTGTCGCGGCGGGTATGCCGGCCTAGCGTTTTCAGCGTTTTGCGGCGCAGATCGAAAGTTTCGCGAAAGTGCGCCGCGAAGCGGTCCACCGCCAAGTGCGCCGCCTCGACCAGGCGCCGGACCTTGGCCGAGCGCACGGGATCGTCCTGCTCGCGCGCGATGCGGCGCTTCTCGACTTCCCGCAGGCGGTGGCGCAGAGCCTCGACCAGCGCATCGCGGCGCTCGCGGTTGTCGAGCAGGTCGTCCTCCAGATAGGGATTGCGCTGCACCACCCAGATGTCGCCCAGCATTTCGTAGAGCATGCGCGCCGAGCGGCCGGTGATGCGCTCGCTGCGCAGTTCGTCGAGAATCGCCCAGTTATCGGCGCCGAGCAGGCGAATAACGATCTCACGATCGGAGAACGAGGTGTAGTTGTAGGGGATTTCGCGCAGGCGGGCAGTCATGGAGGTCGGCCGGAGGCTATCGAAAGGGGGATTCTAGCGTATCGCGGCACGGCTCGCGGGGCCGGGCAAGCCCCGGAATTGCGCGGCATTAGCGCTTGATCGCCAGGACCAGAACGCCACCAGCAACCAGGCCGATGCCTATCCACTCGCGCAGGGACGGGCGCTCGCCAAGAAACATGAACGCAAATAACGCGACAAGGACCAGACTGAATTTGTCCACGGGAGCGACCTTCGAGGCCTCTCCAATCTGCAGGGCGCGAAAATAACAGACCCAGGATGCGCCCGTTGCCAGCGCCGACAGCGACAGGAACAGCAGCGTCCTCGGCGGCAACGTGCGCGGATCGGTCCATTTGCCGGCAAACCAGACAAATGCCGCCAGGACGAAGACGATGACAACGGTACGAATCAGCGTGGCAAAGTCGGAGTCGATGCCCTGAATGCCGATCTTGGCGAAGATGGCCGTCAGCGCCGCGAAGCAGGCAGACAGGGCTGCCCAGAAAAACCAGTTGTTTGCTGCAAGCATCGTGTTTCTCCGGGGTTTGACGTGATCTTTGGTCGAGGGCAGGCCGATGGCTAGTTCTACAGAAAGATTATTGCAGATGTACGCGATCCACTGCGCCGTGACGTTTGGCTGCGCCCCCCGTAGAATCTCCATTTTTACCCCATGAGCCGCCCGCGATGTACCCGGATTATCTTGAAAAAGTTCTCAATGCCCAGGTTTACGACGTTGCCGTCGAAACGCCGCTGGAACGGGCGGCCAATCTGTCGGCACGGATCGGCAATGCGCTCAGCCTGAAACGCGAGGACATGCAGCCGGTGTTTTCCTTCAAGCTGCGCGGCGCTTACAACAAAATCGCCAGCCTCTCGGCCGACAAGCTCAAGCGCGGCGTCATCTGCGCCTCGGCCGGCAATCACGCCCAGGGCGTAGCGCTGTCGGCGGCGCAGGTTGGCTGCCGGGCGGTCATCGTCATGCCGACCTCGACACCGGGCATCAAGATCGAGGCGGTTCGCCAGCGCGGCGGCGAGGTCGTGTTGCACGGCGATTCCTTCGATGAAGCCTACGCTCACGCGCTGGAACTGGAAAAGCACGAGAAGCTGACTTTCGTCCATCCCTTCGACGATCCCGAGGTGATCGCCGGCCAGGGTACCGTCGGCATGGAAATCCTGCGCCAGCACTCGCGCCACAATGGGCCGATCCACGCCATATTCTGCGCCATCGGCGGTGGCGGTCTGGCCGCCGGAGTGGCCGCTTACATCAAGCGCCTGCGCCCAAATATCAAGGTCATCGGTGTCGAAACCTTCGATGCCGACGCGATGAAGCAGTCGATCGCTGCCGGCAAGCGGGTGCGCCTGGAGCAAGTCGGCTTGTTCGCTGATGGCACTGCGGTCAAGTATGTTGGTGAGGAAACTTTCCGGCTGTGCCGGGAATATCTCGACGACATCGTGCTGGTCGACACCGACGCCATCTGCGCGGCGATCAAGGACGTTTTCGAGGACACCCGCTCGATCCTCGAACCAGCCGGCGCGCTGGCCGTCGCCGGGGCCAAGGAATACGCCCGCCAGCACAAGCTCAAGGATAAGAACCTGATCGCCGTGACTTCCGGCGCCAACATGAATTTCGACCGTCTGCGCTTCGTCGCCGAGCGGGCCGAGTTCGGCGAGCGGCGTGAGGCAGTGTTCGCCGTGACGCTGCCGGAGAAGCCAGGCGCCTACAAGAAGTTCCTGGCGCTGCTCGGCAAACGCAACATCACCGAATTCAATTACCGCTACCACACCGGAGCCGCGGCCCATGTTTACGTCGGCGTCCAGGTGGCCGACCGCAAGGAGTCGCTGAAGCTGGCCGACAGCCTGGAGAAGCACGGTTATCCGACACTTGACCTGAGCGACGACGAAATGGCCAAAAACCATGTCCGCCATATGGTCGGCGGCCATGCCCCGGAAGTCTGCAAGAACGGCCTGCGCGAACTGATCTACCGCTTCGAGTTCCCGGAACGGCCGGGAGCGCTGATGAATTTCCTGACCCAGATGAGCGCCGGCTGGAACATCAGCCTCTTCCACTACCGCAACCACGGCGCCGACTACGGTCGGGTGCTGGTCGGCATGCAGGTGCCGCCGGACGAGATGGGCGAATTCCGCGGCTTCCTGACCAAGCTCGGCTACGCCCACTGGGACGAGAGCCAGAATCCGGTCTACCAGTTGTTCCTGGGCTAATCGCTAACGGCAATATGAATTTGTCTTTTTCTTCTTTGTCTACCCGGGTGGGCGGCCTAGACTGCCGTCATCATTTCCCGGAGAAACGACCATGAAAATCGCCAATAACGTTACCGAACTGGTCGGCAACACGCCGCTGGTCAAGCTCAACCGCATCACCGCCGGCTGTGCCGCTACCGTCGTCGCCAAGCTGGAATATTTCAACCCAGGCCACAGCGTCAAGGACCGTATCGCGGTATCGATGCTCGACACCGCCATCGCCGCCGGCAAGATCGGCCCCGATACCGTGGTGCTGGAACCGACCTCGGGCAATACCGGCATCGGCCTGGCGATGGTCTGCGCCGCACGCGGCATCAAGGCCGCTTTCGTGATGCCGGAAACCATGAGCCGCGAGCGCAAGCTGCTGTTGCTGGCCTACGGCGCCGAACTGATCCTGACGCCGGGAGCGGAAGGCATCGGCGGCGCCATCGCCAAAGCCCAGGCTCTGGCCGAAAGCGATGCGAAATATTTCATCCCGCAGCAGTTTGAAAATCCGGCCAATCCCGAGGTGCACCGCAACACCACGGCCGAGGAGGTTTGGCGCGACACCGACGGCCAAGTGGACATTTTCGTTGCCGGCGTTGGCACCGGCGGCACTGTGACCGGCGTCGGCGAAGTGCTCAAGGCGAGAAAACCCGGCGTGCGCATCATCGCCGTCGAACCCGACACCTCACCGGTGCTGTCCGGCGGCGCCAAGGGCCCGCACTTGATCCAGGGGCTCGGCGCCGGTTTTGTTCCGAAGATACTGAATACCGCGATCTACGACGAGGTGATCCGCGTCACCAATGACGACGCCTTCGCCATCGCCCGCCGCATGGCGACGGAGGAGGGGCTGCTGGTCGGCATTTCCTCCGGCGCCGCCACCTGGGCTGCGCTGGAGCTGGCACGACGGCCAGAGAATGCCGGCAAGCTGATCATCGTCGTGATCCCGTCCTACGGCGAACGCTACCTGTCGACCGCCCTCTACCAACATCTCGGCGTATGAGCATTTTCGATACACCGCTCGACCGACGCGGCACCGATTCGGTCAAATGGGGCAAGTACGCCGGCCGCGACATCCTACCGCTGTGGGTCGCCGACATGGATTTCGCAGCGCCGCCGGCGGTGCTCGCGGCGCTGCGGCGCCGCGTCAACGCCGGTGTATTCGGTTACGGTGAGCCCTGGCCATCGCTTGAAGCCGCAGTCGTCGAGCATCTGGCCGGTGAATACGGCTGGGCCATCGATGCCAACTGGATCGTCTGGCTGCCCGGCCTGGTCAGCGGCCTGAACATCGCCTGTCGCGCCGTCGAGGGCGAGGTGCTGACGGCAACGCCAGTCTATCCGCCCTTCCTGTCGGCACCGCGCCTCTCCGGCCGGCCGCTGAGACAAGTCGACTTGGTTCGTCGGGATGGCCGCTGGCAGTGGGATCTGACCGCCCTGGCAACGGCGGCGGGCGAGGGCGCTCGGCTGTTCCTGCTCTGCCATCCGCACAATCCGGTCGGTCGCTGCTGGCAGGAAAACGAGTTGCGGGCATTGGCCGACTTCGCCGCCGAGCGCGACCTGATCGTCTGTTCCGACGAAATCCACTGCGGCCTGATCCTCGACAACGACAAACGGCACATTCCCTTCGCCAGCCTGTCGCCCGATGCCGCCCGACGCAGCATCACGCTGCTCGCGCCGTCGAAGACCTTCAATATTCCCGGACTGGGCTGCGCCCTGGCGGTAATTCCCGATGCCGCGTTGCGCCGCCACTTTCGCCACGCCATGGAGGGCATCGTGCCGCACGTCAACGTGCTCGGACTGACTGCCTGCGAGGCCGCCTATCGCGACGGCGAAGCCTGGCGGCGCGAGTTGATCGCCTACTTGGCCGGCAACCGCGACCGCGTGGCGGCGACCGTGGCCGCCTGCCCGAAGGTCAGCATGAGTCCGGTGGAGGCCACCTATCTCGCTTGGATCGACGTCCGCGGCCTCGGCCTGGCCGCTCCGGCCCAGCACTTCGAGGCGCACGGCCTGGGCCTGTCGGATGGCACTGACTTCGGTACCCCTGGCTGGCTACGCCTCAATTTCGGCTGCCCGCGTGCCACCTTGGACGAAGCCTTGCGCCGTTTCACCACGGCCTGCCAAGTGGCATGAACGGTTACACGCTGACCGTCTGGGCCTTGTGCGCGGCGCTCGGAACCCAAGCTCTCGTCGCCGGGCTGGGCATCGGATGCAGTTTGCTCCCTGACCAGCCGCCCGCCCGGCGGTGGGCCTGGATGGCGCTGACCGTCGGCTCGCTGCTGCTCGCCCTGCATCATGCCTATACGCTGCAACTGACCTTGCACACCGGCCTTCACGACCCGCGCCAGGCCCTGCTGGCGGCGTTCGCCGGCGCCTGCTTCGCGCTCGCCGCCTTTGCCTTCAGACGACCGGCTTGAACGCGCCGGCCTCGGTGACGATCCAGTCGAGCCGCTGGTCGTGCGCCTCGGGACGGATACTCGGCAGGCGGTTGATTTCGAAGCCGACGCCGACCGCCAGCGGCCGCGGCCTGAGCGTGGCCAGGGTGCGGTCGAAATAGCCGCCGCCGTAGCCCAAGCGGTAGCCGGCCGCGTCGAAGCCGTTGAGCGGCAGCAGGATCAGGTCGGGAATCAGCCAGTCGCCGGCGGCCGGTGTCGGAATGCCGTAGCGGTCAGCCTGCAGCGGCGTCGCGTCGGACCATTCGCGAAAGGCCAGCGGCTGCGCAGCGCCGACCACCACCGGCAGGGCAGCACGGCTCCCGGCCTGCCGCCAGTGCGCGACGATCGCCCGGACATCCGGCTCATGCTTGATCGGCCAGCAGAAAGCGACCACTTGCGGTGGCGCCAGGACGGCCAACAGGTGGCCGACGATGCGCGCCGAGGCGGCGGCATGTTCGGCCGCAGCGAGCGCCGCCCGGCGGGCCGCCATATCGCGCCGCAACGCCTGTTTCCAGGCCGTGCTATTCTCATTTGTCTTGCTCAATACCCCAACCATCAATCAAATCTAACATGAAGTTACCACTCGTCCTCGCCGGCCTTGCCAGCCTGTTCCTGTCCCTGCCCGGCGTCGCCCAGGAGGGGCGCGACGATATTTTCCTGACCGCTCGCGACGCTTTCCGCAACGGCGACCGCATCCGCCTGGACAATGCCGCCGCCCGCATTGGCAATCACGAGCTGGCCGCCTACGTCGAGAATTACCAGTTGCGCATGCGCATAGACGATGGGGACAGTGAAGCGCTGCGCGCCTTCCTCGCCCGCCAGGAAGGCAGTTCGGTCGCCGAGCGCCTGCGCGCCGACTGGATTCGCTGGCTCGGCAAGCGCTCCCAGTGGAGCGAGGTGGAGCGCGAATATCCGAAGCTGTTGGCGCCGGAACCCGAAGTCACTTGCCTCTACCAGCAGGCCCGCCTGGCCCGCGGCGACCGCAGCATGCTCGACGAGGTCGAGCACCTGTGGCGGGAGATGCTCGATCCCCCGGCCGCCTGCCAGCCGCTGCTCGACGCGCTGGTCCGCGCCCAGCGGGTCGGTGTTGACGACGTCTGGAATCGCATGCGCCGCCAGCTCGAGGCCGGACGGACGGGGCCGGCGCGGGCCACGCTGAACTATCTGCCGGAAAGCCAGATGCCGGACGGCCGCCGCTACGAGTTGACCATCGCCGGCCCGCAAGCTCAGTTGGCCAAGCTGCCGGCTCGCTGGCAGGACAAACGGACCTTGCGCGAGTTGGTCGCCATCGCCATCCAGCGCCTGGCCGTCAGTGATCCGCGCCTGGCCGCCAACGAACTGGAGAAGCGCCAGGCCCTGCTGCACCCGTCGGAACGGGAATGGGCCTGGAGCCAGATCGCCCAGCAGGGCGCCCGCCGCCACCTACCGGAAGCGCTCGACTGGTACGCCCGCGCCGGTTCCGCCCCGCTGTCCGATGAAGGATTCCAGTGGAAAGTGCGCGCCGCCCTGCGCAAACTGGATTGGAGTAACGTGCGCAACACCATCCAGGCAATGCCGGCCGAACTGGCGGCGCGACCCGAATGGATTTACTGGCTCGGCCGGGCGTACAAGGCTGGCGGCCAGACCGCCGAGGCCGACGCGCTGTTCGCCCGCATCACCGGTCAGGCCAATTTCTACGGTAATCTGGCCGACGAGGAACTCGGCCGCAGTGTGACGCCGCCGCCGCGCGCCCGCGCCCCATCGGCCGAGGAATTGCGCGAGGCCAAGGACAATCCCGGCTTGCGCCGGGCGCTCGCCTTCCTGCGCCTGAACATGCGCATCGAGGGGGTGCGTGAGTGGAACTGGTCGCTACGTGGTATGAATGACCGGCAATTGCTGGCTGCTGCCGAACTGGCCCGGCACAACCAGATTTGGGACCGCGCCATCAACACCGCCGAGCGTACCCGCGACGAGCACGATTACACGCTACGCTTCCTCGCCCCCTACGACGAGCAGGTCCGCGCCGCCGCCCGCAACCAGACGCTCGACGATGCCTGGGTATACGGCCTGATGCGCCAGGAAAGCCGTTTCGTCACCAACGCCAAGTCGTCGGCCGGTGCCTCCGGCTTGATGCAGCTGATGCCGGCCACCGCCAAATGGGTGGCGAACAAAATCGGCCTGCGCGACTACCACCACGGACGCGTCAACGACACCGAGACCAACCTGCTGCTGGGTACCAGCTACATGCGCCTAGTCATGGAGAATCTCGACAACCACCCGGTGCTCGCTTCCGCCGCCTACAACGCCGGCCCCGGCCGGGCCAAGCGCTGGCGCCCCGCCGAACAAGCGCTGGAAGGGGCGATCTACGCCGAGACCATTCCGTTCAGCGAAACCCGCGACTACGTGAAGAAAGTGATGAGCAACGCCGTCTATTATTCGACCTTGTTCAACGGCAAGCCCGATTCGCTGAAAGCCCGCCTCGGTACCGTCCAGCCGGCCAGCGCCCAGCCGATGAAGGATGCCGACCTGCCGTGAGCCGCCACCCCCTTTGCCAGCACCGCCGACGAGGGTTAGACTGATGGTCGGCCGGCTGGCCGCTGCCTTTACCCGGAACGCGAGAGACCGCCAGCAGGCAATCGCCATCTCGATCGACACTCGACCGTTCTGACCACGCCCGCGCTGCCCATCATGCCCGCTCCCGATCGTTTCGAAATCACCCGTGACTGCCGGGCCTACTACCTGGAGCGCCTGGGCTGGCTGCTGCGTTCCGGCGGCCTGCTTTCGGAAGCGGCCTGCTTGGCGCTGCTCGACGGCGTCGGCAAGCACTACGACGAGATGGTCAACAACCCGCAGCGCGGCAGCTTCAGCGAGGAGGCGCGCGGCCTGACCTCGTCGCGCATCACCCTGATCGCCGACGATGAACTGGAACTGGGCATTCTCCTCGATCATGTCACCAGCCGCCTGTTCGAGGAAGGCGCCACCGGCGAGTTGTGGAAAACCCAGCAACGCTTCATGAGCTTGCTCGGCCGGCCGGACATGCAGCGCGGGGATAATCCAGTCGGCCCACGCGGCATCAGCGAAGGACTGCGCGCCATGTTCGCGGCCGCCAACGCCAGTTCGCTGGACCAAAAACAGAACCTGATCGACTGCCTGGAGAACCAGTTGCGCGAAGGTTTGCCCTGGGTCTACGGCGAAGTTTACAATTTCCTCGATCAAGCTGGCGTCGTCGCCAGTCAGCCGAGCAGCGTCATCGAGCCGTCGGAAAGGCGGCGCGCTCAGCGCGACCCGGTTGTCCGCAGTGCCGAGAACGCTCCGCAAACCCTGCGCACCGGCCTGCTCGCCCGTCAGTCCGGCAATCTTGACATCGCTGCCGCCAGCTCCTACGGCGCTTCAACACTGCTCAGCCAAGCGGCGGTCGATAACCTGCTGTTCCGTCTCGAAGCCTTCGAACAGCCGACTATCGTCGAGGATGATTTCCTGAGCAGCAACGCCCCGGCGCTCGAAACGCTACTGCCCGGCCTGTTCGCCGACCAGCCGGCCCCGCCGGCAGCAGCCCCGCGCCGGCCGCTCAATTCGCACGAATTGCGCGTCCCGCCGACCTCAGCCGAAGGCCTGGCGATCGACTCGGCGGCGATGATCTGCCAAGCCATTGCTGCTGCCCCGGAATTGCCGGAAGTCCTGAAAATCCTGGTTGCCTCGCTGGAAATCAGCATCGTCCGCATCGCCATCAAGGACGCCAGTCTATTTACCGACGTTGAACATCCCTGCCGTCTTTTCATCAACGCTCTCGGCCGCGCTGTGCTCGGCCTGCCGCTCGACGTCTCGGCGCAACACCCGCTGTGCCAGCGCCTCACCGCCATCGTCAAGTCGCTGCGCCAGGATCGCTCCGGCGGCACCGCCAGCTATGCGGCGGCGCTGCGCGAACTACAGATAGCGATTGACGAGCGCGAAAGCGCGATCGACCATGCCGCTGCCGCCTACCTGCCGCTGTTCGCCCAACTCGACCGACGCGACCAGGCCGACCACGAAGTCAACGCCCTGTTCGCCCGCTTGGGGGTCGAGCGGGAAGCGGCGGAAATCCGCAGTTTCCTCGAACGCATCTGGCGCCACCTGCTCGCGCGAATCTGGCTGCACGACGGGCCAGACAGCCCCGCTTGGCAGCAGCACGTACAAGCGCTCGACACCTTGCTGTGGAGTTTCCAGCCCAAGCCGGAAGCGGCCGACCGCAAACGCATGGCGCAGGAGCTGCCAAGTGTGTTGCGGGTGATCAATACTGGCATGGAGCGCATGAAGATGTCGCCAGATGATCGGACGCGCGTTCTCGACGCCTGTTTGTCGCGACAACGCGAAGCCCTGCGCCGGACTGCCGTCGAGCCGCAACCCGCCGCCCCAGCGGCGCCGGCCAAGCGACCGCTGCCGCCGGTGACGACTAACATCCTGAAGGCCGGCACGCTGGTATTGCATACCCTTGACCTAGCCGCCGACCTCGCCCAAGCACCGCAGCCGCCTTGCCGACCAAGCGATTGGCTGGAGCTGCCGGTCGCCGGCCAGCGCTGCGCCTTGCGCGTCTGCCGGCAAAGCCGGTACAGCGGACGTTCGCTGCTGCTCAACCCGGATCTCGACCTGGCGCTGGCCATCCACCCGCAGTTGCTCACGCAGCAGTTAAGTGCCGGCGAAGCCATACGGCTCGGCCAATGCAGTCTGTTCGAGGCGGCCGCCACCCGGGCTCTGCGAGAAAGCGGCGTCCAAGGAGGCACCGAATAAATCCCTGCTGCTCGTTCAGCGCTTCCCCAACCGGCAACGACTGCCCGGCCGCACCCATTTGCCGTAGAATCGGGCCTTTGTAAAAGCTCGTTTCCGGGGTTCCTGATGGACATCAAAAAGGTCTTGCTGCTGGGGGGTAGCGGTTTTATCGGTACCTACATCACGAATCGTCTGTCGCAACGCGACATCGAAGTGACCATTCCGACCCGCCGCCGGGAACGGACCAAGGCTCTGATCATGCAACCCGGCGTGGACATGCTGGAAGCCGACATCCGCTGCGAAAAGACGCTGACCGAGTTGATGCGCGGCCACGACGCGGTGATCAACCTGGTCGGCATTCTGAACAGCCGCGACGTCAAGTTCCCCTTCAGCCACGATTTCGCAGAAGCCCACGTCGAACTACCGAAAACCATCATCGCCGCTTGCAAAGCCGCCGGCGTCCGCCGTCTGCTGCACATGAGCGCGCTCAAGGCCGATCCCAAGGCACCGTCGGAATATCTCGCCTCAAAAAGCGAGGGCGAGGCTATGGTCCGTGCCGCCCAGGGCGAACTCGACGTGACCATCTTCCGGCCGTCGGTCGTTTTCGGCCTCGGCGATTCCTTCCTCAGCCTGTTCGCCAAGGTTCTCAAGGCCTCGCCGGTCTTTCCGCTTGGCTTCGGCCACGCCCGCTTCCAACCGGTGTGGGTTGCCGACGTTGCCGATGCCTTCGTCGATAGCCTCGGCAATACCGCCAGTTGCGGCCAGACCTACGACCTGGTCGGCCCCAAGGTCTATACGCTGCGCGAACTGGTCGAATACACCGCTACGCTGTGCGGCAGCAAAGCCCGCATCGTCGCCCTGCCCGAAGGCTTGGCCTACCTGCAAGCCGGCCTGATGTGGCTGGCGCCGAAACCGAAGCTGTCGCCAGACAACCTGCGTTCGCTACAGGTCGACAGCGTCTGCGAAGGCGGCGACTGCCAGTTGCCAGCCGCCTGGCACCCAACGGCGCTGGAAGCCGTGGCCCCGACCTACATCGGGCGGCAAACACCGAAGGGCAAGCTCGACGGCTTCCGCTACCACGCCGGACGCTGACCCCGCAGACAGCCGATGCAAATCTATGTCGTCGGCGGTGCCGTCCGCGACGAATTGCTTGGCCGGCCAAGCGCCGACCGCGATCACGTGGTCGTCGGTGCCACACCGGAAGACCTGCTGGCGCGCGGCTTCCGGCCGGTCGGCAAGGACTTCCCGGTGTTCATTCACCCGCAGAGCGGCGAGGAATACGCGTTGGCCCGCACCGAGCGCAAGAGCGGTCGCGGCTACCACGGCTTCACCTTCCATGCCGCGCCCGACGTCACACTGACCGAGGATCTCGCCCGCCGCGACCTGACCATCAACGCCATGGCCAAGGACGAGGCCGGCCAGTTGATCGACCCCTACGACGGCCGCCGCGACCTGACCGACAGGGTATTGCGCCACGTCGGTCCAGCCTTCGCCGAAGATCCGGTACGCCTGTTGCGCCTGGCCCGCTTCGCTGCCCGTTTCGGCGACTTCACGGTTGCCCCGGAAACCTTGGAACTGATGCGCAGCATGGTGGCCGACGGCGAGGTCGATCATCTGGTCGCCGAGCGCGTTTGGCAGGAACTAGCCAAGGGCCTGATGGAAACCGAGCCGGCGCGGATGTTCGAGGTGCTGCGCGAATGCGGCGCCCTGGCCCGCCTGCTGCCGGAAGTCGAGGCCCTGTTCGGCGTGCCGCAGCGGGCCGACTATCACCCGGAAATCGATACCGGCAGCCACACCATGATGGTCGTCGCCCAGTCGGCCCGGCGCGGCTACGCGTTGCCAGTGCGCTTCGCGGCGCTGACCCACGACCTCGGCAAGGCGTTGACGCCGGCCGACATTCTGCCTCGCCACATCGGCCACGAGGAACACAGCGTGCATCTAGTCGAGCAACTGGCGGCACGCCTGCGCATACCCGCCGACTGCCGCGAACTGGCGCTGCTGATGGCCCGCCACCACGGCAACATCCACCGCGCCGGCGAACTGCGCGCCGCTACCATCGTCGGCCTGCTCGAGAAATGCGACGCCCTGCGCCGACCACAACGCTTCGAGCAACTGCTGCAAGCCTGCCTTTGCGACCACACTGGCCGCCGCGGTTGGGAAGACCGGCCCTACGCCAGTCCGGAGCGGCTGCGCACGGCGCTGGCTGCGGTCAACACCGTCAAGGCGGGCGAAATCGCTCGCGCCTGCAATACGCCGCAGCAAATCACCCAACACATCCACGCGGCCCGCGTCAAGGCCGTCAGCCAGGCGCTCGGCATCGGCTAGCCACAGCCTCCGCTACAACAAGCGAGTCAGCAGCCACAACAGCAAGGACAACAGCAGGATCGAAGCAAAGGGAAAAGCATAGCTACGGCCGCGCAAGCGCCAAGTCAGATCGCCGGGCAGGTGGCCGAAGCGGATGAAGCGGGCAAGATGCGGCGTTAGGATGCCGAGTAGGAAGATGGCAACAACCAGCGTCAGAATCCACTTCGCCATGATTTACCTTGCCTTGCGGGGGGAAAGTCGCATTTAATCACGCCTCACCCCCGACTGACTGCCATGATCCAGCACCACACCATCGAAGGACTTGAGCTTCTTTCCTGCTCGCCCCGGCGGCACTCGTCCCGCCCGCCGCTGCTGTTCATTCACGGTGCCTTCGCCGGTGCCTGGATGTGGAGCGAAACCTTCATGCCCTTTTTCGCCGCCGCCGGCTACGCCTGTCACGCGCTGTCGCTGCGCGGCCACGGCGGCAGCCACGGCGGCGAGCGCATCGACTGGCATTCGATAGCCGATTACGTCGATGACGTGACCACCGCCGTCGCCTGGCTGGACGAAACACCGGTGCTGATCGGGCATTCGATGGGCGGTTTCGTGGTGCAGAAATTCCTGGAACGGCACGACGCTCCCGGCGCCGCGCTGCTCTGCTCGGTGCCGCCGCAGGGCCTGATCGCCTCGCAATTTCACCTGTTGTTGCAGAAACCGCAGTTATTCGCCGAACTCAACCAGATCCTGGCCGGCCATTACACCGATACCACCACGCTGCGCGAGGCGCTGTTCGCCGGCGAGGTCGACGAAGCCACGCTGGAGACCTGGCTGGGCAAGATGCAATCGGAGTCGCAGCGGGCGCTGTGGGATATGTCGATGTTCAACCTGCCCAACCTGCTCGCCATGCACCGTCCGCCGATGCTGATTCTCGGCGCCGAGCACGACGTGTTGGTGCCGGCTTTCCTGGTGCAAAGCACGGCCCATACCTACGGCCTACCCTGCCATATCTTCCGCGGCATGGGCCACGCCGTGACCCACGAAAAAGAATGGCCGCTGGTGGCGGCCACGGTGCGCGACTGGCTGGCGACGCTCAAACCCTGACGTCGACGCTGTTGCCCAGATTGGGAGGATTGTTGCTGACGGACGGCAAAGCCTGTAGCAATTGCAAAGCCGTTTGGGCCTGAGCGTCGATGGCCTTCTTCATCACCAGGATAGCCACCGCGTCGCCCGTACGGGCTTGCGACAGGGCAGAACTCTGGCTGACGATCGATCCAATGTCCATCTTACTTTCGCTCCGCAATGAAACCGTGACTGTTTCAGTATAGCGGCCAAACCGGAAATTGCAATTTTTAAAATCTTTGGCGTTTACAAGCGATGCCGCTGATCGCCAGCGACAAAGCCGCACAGCGGCTCGCTCAACCCTCGGCCGAGGGCCAGCACCTTGAACAATTCGCCCATCTCGTGCGGCAGCAACAGCTTGTTGACCGCTCCGGCAGCACGCAGGTAATCGGCACTGTTCGCCGGAATTTCGCCGAGACAGTCGAGGATGCCGCAATCGAGCAGGAAACGCCCCTGGCTCGCGTAGCCGAGTACGTCGAGACCGGCACCGTCGGCAGCGGCGGCGATGGCCGTGAAATCAACGTGGGCGGTAACATCCTGCAAACCGGGCAGGTAGAAAGGATCGGGGTGGGCGTAGTGGCGATAGTGGCACATCAAGGTGCCGCGGCCGCGCTGCGGGTGGTAGAACTCGTGGCGCGGAAACCCATAGTCGATTAGCAGCAGCAAACCGCATTGCAGGCGATACCCCCATTCCGCCGTCCACGCCCGGCTGGCCAGGCCAATTTCGCTTTCGTAGCCCGGCGGCAGGCAACATTGTTCGCTGATTTCCTCGGCGGCGGCGAGCAGGGCGCCGTCGGCCGGCCTTTCGTTCCACGTGAAACCGCCGTCGGCCGCCAAGCCGACGCCCCGGGAAAAAATACCATCTTCACGCCAGGCAACAATGTCCACCGGCAGGGCGTCAAGCAGTTCGTTGGCCAGCACAACACCGGAGAAAGTTTCCGGCAGGCGGTCGAGCCAAACGACGCGCCCTGCCAGGTGCGGCGCCGTCCGGGCGATGGTCTCCTGCTGCCGTTGCCGCAGATCGGCCGATAGATCGAGGATGGTGTAATGCTCGGGCAGGGCCTGCTCGGCCTCCAGGGCAAGCAACAGGTCGGCGGCGAGGCGCCCGGAACCGGCACCGACTTCGAGCACCGCCGGACTTGACGCGGCCATCCCCGTAGCGACTTGGCGGGCCAGCGCCCGGGCGAACAGCGGCGTCATTTCCGGCGCCGTGACGAAATCGCCGGCCGCTCCGAATTTGCGCGCGCCGGCAGCATAGTAGCCGAGTCCGGGGACGTACAACAGCAGTTCCATGAATCGGGCAAAGGAAAGCCAGCCGCCGCTATCGTCGATTGCCTGAATCAGGCATTGTTGCAAGCGCCGGCTGTGGGCAAGCGCTTCCGGATCAGGAATCGGCAGATTGTTCATAGTGGCTCGACAAAAACGGCTCATTATTGAATCGGCCATAAGTATTGAACACGCTCCGTTGCGTCTTGCTGCGCGTAGTCGCAGCATGGCATCCTCTGTTCAATCTTTAATGGCCGGGTGAATAGTTTTCCTTTTTTTCCCGCTGGCGCAGGCGTTCGTCGATATTGCCGTCGGGGTAACGCGCGCGCAATTGACGCAACAGGGCTTGGACTTCCTCTTCTTTTCCGGCACGGCGCAGTTCGAGAATACGCTTGAGTTGTGCGTCGATCTCCCCTTCCGCGTCCATTTCCTGCGCTTTCGCCGCTTCCTGTACAGGCGCTGGCGCGGCTTGCCTGGCGGCCATGGGAGCGGCTCTGGAGCGGTCAGCCCGGTACTCAGCTACTTCCTCCATCGGCGGCGCCGAAGGGGCAGCTGGCGCGGGCATGGGCGCGGCGGCGGGCGGCAGCTCCGCCGCACGATCTTGCCCGCGCGCTTCCGCCGGTGGTGGTGGCAATGGGGGCGAAGCGGCAGCGAGCTGAACCTTGTCCACCTTGGTTTCAACGGCAGTCGAATCCATCATTGCCGATACTGCCGCGGGTTTTTCCCTGGCGGGCGGCATTGCCTTTCTGGCAGGCATTTCTTCCACCGCTTCTGCCTGCGTGATCGTGGCAGGCGCAGGCTCCAGGGCCGGAGCGGCGGTGGAGGGGGCGGGTTCCATCATGGCGACATCGGATACGGCCGGCACGTTTTCACGTTCGGCCTGCCAGACGATCCCGAGCGCAATGCCGGCGACGATGCTAGCGGCGAGCGCCTGCCGGAAATGCCCGTGCCTCTCGCCGTCACCGAAAAGCCAGCACGAAAAGCGCGCCAGTAGCGGACGAGTTTGTACCGCGCTTGGATTTGCCGCCAGCACTTCCGTAGCAATAATGCGCGCCCGGCGAACTTCCTCCGCGCGTTGGGCGGCAGCCCCCAGAATGGCAGCATCCAGCGCCGGGCCGGGTTCGGCTTGCGGCAGGTCGCGAGCGGCTTGCAACAAAGGTTGCTCGCTGTCGGCCATGCCGCTTCCGGCGTCGGGTAAAGGAGAGCGGGCAGGCGGTTTCATGCGGGCACCTTCAATTCCACCGGCTCCGGCACTTCGGCGGGCGATAGCGAGCCCAGACGCTGCCGTAGTCTGGCCAGCGCGTAGCGGTAGCGGCTCTTGATCGCTTCGAGCGAGGTAGCGGTCAGCGCGGCGATTTCAGCCAGCTCCATGCCGGCGTGGGCGCGCAGCAGGAAAACCTCGCGCTGCGGCAGCGGCAGCGTTTCCAGCGCGCAAACGATCTGCTGCAACTGCTCGGCGCGCAATACCAGCGTTTCTGGCGTTTCGGCGGCGCTGTTTCCGTGTTCGTCGAGCAGCGTGTGTTCGGCTTCGTCAAACGCCTCCGTCGCGCCTTCATCCCGACGCCACTGGTCGATCAGCCGATGGCGGGCGATCTGGTACAGCCAGGTTTTGAAACGGGCGCGACCGTCGGGCATGGCGTCACTCCGAATCAGCGCGAACCAGGTTTCCTGAAAAATCTCGTCGGCCCGCGCCGTGCTGGAACACAAGCCGTGAATGAAACGGTAAAGCCCGCCGCGGTGACGGCGATACAGTTCCGCGAAGGCTTCTTCGTCGCCTTCGCGGTAACGCGCGAGCAAGGCTTCGTCGCCATCAGGATCGGCAACGGCAAGACGGGCGGCGGCAACGACGGGGGATGACATCGCCGCATTTTATCGCAGCCTCCATCCACCGGACGGACGCGTCGTCCGCCCGGTGGATGCCGACAACCGCGCCGATTCAATCCCGGCTTGGTGCTTTGGTTTGCAGACTCTTCGCCAGATCGACCCGTTGCACGAATGAGGAAGGTCCGCGTGCCGCCCAGCCCAACCTGCTACGCCTACTTCATTTGCTTTTTCAGGACCTCTTTGACGCCGGTATCGAAGGATCTGGCCGAAGGAGCGGGAGAAGCGGCCTTTTCCTGTTCAAGAATGAAAGCATCGCGCTTGGATACCAGTACCTCCAACTGGCGCGAAAACTCCTTGCGTTCACCCGCCTTGACATCCAGGTAAGCCGCCTGTTCGTTTGCCGACATTTTTTGCATGTTTCCAGGCAGTTCATTTTTCGGCACTTCGGCAAGCTTTTTGTGCCCTTCCTGCACGTCGGCCACCAGGTCTCCGCCACCGGTGATCACGGCTTCGCCTTTCCGGGACTTGCTTACAAACGATGCCATGTCCGCCGCCACCGGCGCGGGGGCCATCGCGGACATCTCGGCCCTGCTTTCGACTTCCCGCTGCCGTACCCGAGAACCGTAGGGGATGATCGTCAGATTGAGCTTGCGCTGGATGATAAGTATCTCATTATCATACGGCGTGACAATCACCGCGACCCGACCGCCATCCTGAGGAATGTCCAGGTAATCGCCCTTGCCCAGCGAAGCCATTTCCGTCCAGATTCGACGGGTGGATAGATCGTGGCCTGCTTGCACGGTGTTGACGATGATGCCTTTTTTCACGGCCTCCGCGATGATTTCGGGATATTTGCGATCCTGCTTGTAGTCCATGTGGGGCGGGGCGTCGCCCACCAGGAACAGGATGCGGTCGGCCTTGATCTGGCTTTTGTCGCTCCAGCCCAGCTTGGTCACGGCCACGTCCAAGGCCTCGTTGACCGACTCCGGGGTATCGCCGCCGCCGTCAGCCTTAAAGGCCAGCAACTTGGCGTAGATGCTCTGGATGTCCGCGGTCAAGGGAAATTCCCTGGTGACGTATTCGTCGCCGATATCCCTGTAGCCCACAAGGGCAAAGCGAATGTCGGCATCCGGGTACTGATCGACAATGGCATTGGCGATGGACCAGATCTTTTTCTTGGCTCCATCGATAAGGTTGGCCATGGATCCGGTGGTGTCCAAGACAAAGGCTACTTCTACCCGCCGTTTGGAAACGGCGGTTTCCGCCAAGGCGGAAAAAGCGAAAAGAAGCATAAGCAGGCAGAGGACCGCTTGGCGCAGGGAGAGCATGAAAAACTCCTTGATCGAGCAAGATGAACCCGGTGACGGTCGGTGGGCGACAGACGCAAAGCGCAACAAATCTGCGGCCTTGCCAGGCCTGCAATGTGGGGTATTCATGAAATCCTCCAGATCGTTGAGATGAAAAAACGGCAGTGTGGAAAGAGCTTTCAGTACCGCCGTTGTTTGCATGGAGGTAGACGCAGAAGAAGGGTGAATCGGGTTAAAACGGAATTCATTTGTGAAAATCAGACCTGGTCTGACAGATCCCGTTGTGCCAATGCCTGGTTGCCGGATCAATCCAGGCTTTCGACATCTAAGAACCTGTTCACGATCTTCTGAGCAAAAGCGCCAGGAAGGCGAGGAGGACGAACTGCAAGCTGGTGTTGAGTTTGCGCTCGCAGTTTTTCCACAAACGCCGGCATTTCTCGATCCA